>WBUF01000017.1 GCA_008933825.1 Rhodocyclaceae bacterium
GACCATAGCGAGCCGGCCCCACCCCTTCCCATCCCGAACAGGACCGTGAAACAGCTCCGCGCCCATGATAGTGCGCACTCCGCGTGCGAAAGTAGGTCATCGTCAGACTAGCTACACTGAAAGGCCCGGCATCGAACGATGCCGGGCTTTTTATTGACCCCATCCTGCGGATATCATCGCGCTGATGGATTGGCTGGCCACAACGCGTGAAGCCTTTACCCTGCTGTTCTCAGGCGATGCCGAGCTCTGGCAGGTCATATTCATTTCCTTGAGGGTATCCCTGTTCGCCATGCTGCTCGCAGCGCCGGCGGCGATAGCGTTCGGCTATTTTCTGGCGACCGCATCGTTTCCCGGCAGGAGGGCGCTGGTGGTGCTGATTCAGGGGCTGCTGGCATCGCCCACAGTGGTGGTTGGGCTGATTCTCTATCTTCTTCTTTCCCGCCAGGGCGTTTTCGGCTCGCTCAAGCTGCTGTTCACCCAGGAGGCGATGATTATCGGCCAGGTGCTGATTGCCTTGCCGGTTTTGGTGGCTTTCACGATCTCGGCCGTGCAGGGGGCGGATCCGCGTGTGCGGGAGACTGCCATCAGCCTGGGTGCATCGCGCTTGCGCTCTGGCTGGACGACGCTGCTCGAAGTCCGTTTCGGTGTCATGGCGGCGGTATTCAACGCTTTCGGCCGTATCATTTCCGAGATCGGCTGTTCGCTCATGGTCGGCGGGAACATTGCCGGCGTCACGCGCAACATACCCACTGCGATCGCCCTCGAAACGAGCAAGGGAGAGTTCGCCCAGGGCATTGCCCTGGGTTTTGTCCTGCTGCTGGTGGCGCTTGGCGTGAATTTCGCATTGGCTTTCGCACAAGGTGAGGGAGGCGCTAGGTGAGCCCTTTGCTCGTCGTCGAAGGCGTGCGGAAGTCGTTTGGCGCCCGACGCCTGCTGGATATCGCTGAAATCGAGCTGGCGGCCGGCGAGAGTTATGTGCTGACCGGCGAGAATGGTTCGGGAAAATCGACCTTTTTGCGGGTGCTCGCGGGGTTGGAGAGGGCCGAGGTGAATGCCTGTCGCTTCGACGGCAGGCCGGTCGAGTTGCACAATTATCCCGTCTGGTTGCGGCGGGAGGTGGTTTATGTCCACCAGCATCCTTATCTGTTCCGGGGGAGCATTGCCGACAACATCGCCTTTGGGCTGAGGGCTCGCGGGATGGGCAGAGCCGAGCGCAGGAAGCTGGTGCGAGAGGCCATCGCCTGGGCCGGTATGGGGGACCTTCTCGATGTGCCTGCCCATCGGCTGTCAGGCGGCGAGAAACAGCTGGTGGCGCTGGCGCGAGCCCGTGTGCTGCATCCACGGCTGTTTTTGCTCGATGAGCCGACCGCGAACCTGGATGCCGAAGCGAGGCTACAGGTCATCGCGCTGATTCGGAATCTTTGCGACGCGAACAGTACCGTCTTGCTGGCCTGCCATGACCGCGAGATCATCGAACTGCCGCACATGCACCGGCTGCATGTCGAAAACGGCGCCATCGCAGCGCGCGCCGTTCTGCCGGCATTCCGATAGCATGATGAGGCTGCTCGCGCTTTGCCTGCTGGGTATCTGCATCAACGTACGAGCGGATGTCTTTGTGCGCGACGACATCAACGTCGACCCGGAGCCTGGCCGCTTTACGGTCTGTCACGACAACGGCTGCACCAGCCTGTCGCATCTTGGCTTGACCGGGGAACAATGGTCAGCGATCCGACGGCTGTTCGAACCGCCGCCACGGAATGCGGAAACCGAGCGGGAAAGGCTGCGTATCGCCATCGCGACGATGGAAAAATTCGTTGGGGAAGCCATCGGCACCTGGCAGGACAAGGGGGGCACCTTCAACGGCGGCGGCGGCCAGATGGACTGCATCGACGAGTCCATCAACACCACTCTGTATCTGAAGATGTTCCGTAAGCATGGGCTGATGCGGCACCATTCGGTAGAGGATCGGGCTACGCGCGGTTGGTTCCTCTTTGGCTGGCCGCACACCTCGGCAGTGGTGAGCGAAGACGGCAACGGCAAGTTGTGGGCAGTCGACTCCTGGTTTCTGGACAACGGCGAGCCGCCCTTCGTTCTCCCGCTGGAAACCTGGGAATCCGGCTGGAAGCCGATCCGGTAGAATAGGCTGCCATGAAGACGACCTTTCTGGACTTCGAGCAGCCGATTGCCGAGCTGGAAGCGAAGATCGAGGAACTGCGCTATGTGCAGGACGACTCCGCGGTGGATATTTCCGAGGAGATCGGCCGCCTGGAAGCGAAGAGCCAGTCGCTGACCAAGGACATCTATGCCAAGCTGACGCCCTGGCAGATCGCCCAGGTGGCACGTCATCCGCAGCGGCCATATACGCTCGACTACATCCAGCTCATCTTTACGGATTTCGAGGAACTGCACGGCGATCGCACCTTTACCGACGACCATGCCATCGTCGGCGGACTGGCGCGCTTCAACGGCCAGGCGGTGATGGTGATTGGCCACCAGAAGGGGCGGGACACCAAGGAAAAGATCTTCCGCAATTTCGGCATGCCACGGCCCGAAGGCTACCGAAAGGCGCTGCGGCTGATGCGCCTGGCCGAGAAATTCGGCATTCCAGTGATTTCCTTTGTCGACACGCCGGGCGCCTATCCCGGCATCGACGCCGAGGAGCGCGGTCAGTCGGAGGCGATCGGCCGGAATCTGTATGCCATGGCCGAACTGAAGGTGCCGCTGATCGCCACGGTGATCGGCGAAGGCGGTTCGGGCGGGGCGCTGGCGATCGCCGTGGGCGACGTGGTGATGATGCTTCAGTATGCGACGTATTCCGTCATCTCGCCGGAAGGCTGCGCCTCGATTCTCTGGAAAAGCGCCGAGAAGGCACCCGAGGCGGCCGACACGATGGGGATCACTGCCGCCAGACTGAAGACCCTTGGACTGGTCGATCGCATCGTCAACGAACCGCTCGGCGGCGCACATCGCGACCACCGTGCCATGGCGCTGTCGCTGAAAAAGGCGCTGCAGGATGCCCTGCGCCAGACTGCCGCGCCATCCTCCGCCGAGATCGTCGAGCAGCGCTTCGAACGCATGCTCGGTTATGGCAAATACAAGGAACAGCAGATCGCCCGCTGATCCGGCTGTGCGGGTCGCGTCATGCCTGGCGCGGCATGTTCGCGTGGGAGAACGGCTGGTCGCCGGCCTGTCCGGCGGCGTCGATTCGGTGGCGCTGCTTCACCTGCTGCAGGCTCACGCGCCCTCGCTGGGCTTCCGGCTGTCCGCACTTCACGTACACCATGGACTCAGCCCGCATGCCGACGCCTGGCTGGCGCACTGCCGGCGCCTGTGCGATTTGCTCGGCGTGCCGCTCGAAGTGGCGCGCGTCGAGGTGCGCCGGGATGCCGCGAGCGGACTGGAAGCGGCGGCGCGTCAGGCGCGCTATGCCGCTTTCGGAAAGGCGGAAGCGGATTGGATCGTGCTGGCGCACCAGCGCGACGACCAAGCCGAAACGCTGCTGTTCAATCTGCTGCGCGGTACCGGGCCGAGCGGTGCGGCCGCCATGCCTGTCGCGCGCCCCTTTCCCGGCCGGCGAGACCTGCATATCCTGCGCCCGCTGCTGGATGCACCGCGCAGCTGGATCGAGCGCTATGCCGAAGAGCATCAACTCGCCTGGATCGAGGACGAGAGCAACCGAGACGAGCGGCATGCGCGAAACCATCTGCGGCAATCCATCATGCCGCAGCTGCGCGAGCGCTTTCCCGGCTGCGATGCGGTGCTGGCGCGAGCGGCGATGCATTTCGCCGAGGCCGATGCGCTCCTGTCCCGGCTTGCCGAGATCGACGCAGCCACGGCGATTCGGGAGGGGCGTATCGTGGTCGCCGAACTGGCGCGGCTCGACGAGGCCCGCGCGCGCAATGTGCTGCGCCATGCGCTGAAGCAGGCGGGCGTCACGATGCCGGACAGCGCTCGCCTGCAGGAGGCGCTGCGCCAGGCTTGTGGCGCCGCGGCCGATCGGCAGGTGAGCATCGACCTCGGCCAATGCATGCTGCACCGGCACCGCGGCCAGCTGTGGCTGGCGCCGAAGCATCCGCTGGCGGTCGATACCGAGTGGCGGGGCGAGGCGGCGCTCGACTGGGCCGGGACAAGGATGCGCTTCGACCGCACCCGGGGTGCCGGCATCTGCCTTGCACGCCTGGAAGGCAAGGCCATCTGGATCCGGCCGCGACAGGGTGGCGAGCGCTTTCAGCCCGATCCGAAGCGGCCGCGACGGGAACTCAGAAAACTGCTGCAGGAAAGCGGCGTGCCGCCCTGGCAGCGAAAGGCCATGCCGCTTCTGTGGTGCGGCGAGCAACTCGTCTGGGTGCCTGGCCTCGGTGTGGACGTCGCCTGGCAATGCCGGGAAGGCGAGCCGGGGCTGTTGCCGAAATGGGAAGGCTAAAAGTCAGTCCCCGCAGAACGGCGATCAGCGATTGCCGGAGAGCAGCTGCGCCAGCTCCACGGCCGACTTGACGCCCATTTTTTCGAAAATGCGCGAACGGTGCACTTCCACAGTGCGCATGGCGATGTCGAGCTCGTCGGCAATGATCTTGTTGTACTTTCCGGCGAGGATGCGCTCCATCACCTCGCGCTCGCGCGGGGTGAGTTGAGCCAGGCGCGCCTGGACGGCAGCTGCACCCGGGGCGGGTTCCTTGCGCGCGGCATCGGACTCCATGGCGCGGATGACGCGATCGACGAGTACGTTGTCGTTGAAGGGTTTCTCGACGAAGTCGAAGGCGCCTTTTTTGACGGCGGCCACGGCGAGCGGGATGTCGCCGTGGCCGCTGAGGAAGATCACCGGCAGGCGCGAGCCGCGCTCGCAGAGCAGATCGAACAGCTGCAGGCCGCTCATGCCTTCCATGCGCAGGTCGAGTACCAGGCAGCCACGCAAATTCTCGCGCCAGTCGGCCAGGAAAGCCTCGGCCGAGGACCAGGCGCGCGAGTCGACCTGGCGCGAACGGAACAGCCAGGTCAGCGCGTCGCGGATGGCTTCGTCGTCGTCGACGATATGGGCGATCGGCTTCATGCCGGTGGCAGGATGAAGCGGAAGACGCTGCCGCCCTCTTCGTTGGCCTCGACCCACATGCGCCCCTTGTGGGATTCGATGATCGAGCGGCAGATGTTGAGACCCATCCCCATGCCCTCGGGCTTGGTCGAGAAGAAGGGCTCGAACAGGCGCGCGGCGGCTTCCTCGGCGATCCCGCTGCCGCGGTCGGCGACGCCGACCTCGATGCCGTCGGCGACGGCAGCGGTGCGAACGACGATCTGCCGGTCGGCGAGCGGCGTAGCCTGCATGGCTTCGATGCCGTTGCGCATCAGATTGAGCAGCACCTGCTCGAGCATGACGCGGTCGGCGCGTACCGGCGGCAGACCTTCGGCCAGCGACGGCAAGATGCGCACGCCGCGCTTGCGCGCGTCGCCCTCGATCAGGCCTACGGCGTCGTCGACCGCGGTGTTGATGTCGCAGGGCGCGCGCTGCGGCTCGCTGCGGCGCACGAAATCGTAGATACGGCGGATGACGCGGCCGGCGCGCTGCGCCTGGCTGGCGAGCTTGCCGAGCGCTTCGCGCAGCTCGTCGCGTGACAGGTCGCCCGCCTCGATCCTGTTTAGGCAGCCGGTGGTGTAGCTGGAGATGGCCGAGAGCGGCTGGTTGATTTCGTGGGCCAGAGTCGAGGCCATCTCGCCCATGGTAACCAGGCGCGCCGTGAACTGGAGTTTGTCCTGCTGCTGTCGCGCCAGTTCCTCGGCGCGCTTGCGCTCGGTGATGTCGACCACCGAGCCCATCCAGCCGGTGTGACGGCCCTCGGCGTCGATCAGCGGCGCCTCGTAGATGAGGGCGTCGAAGCGCTCGCCGTTCTTGCGCTGGAAACGCAGCTCGGTGCCCTCGCTCGGGGACTGCCCGGCCAGCGATCGCTGGTGCGCGGCTTGCGTGGCCTCCTGTTCCTCGGGGGCCCAGTAAGGCATCGGCGGCAAGCGGTTCAGCAACTCGTTGGCATCGAACCCGGTCATGCGGCAAAAGGCCGGGTTGACGTAGATGATGCGGCCGTCGAGGTCGCGCGCGCGCAGGCCGGTGAACAGCGAATCTTCCATGGCCTTGCGGAAGGCGTACTCCTTGGACAGGGCCTGCTCGGCGGCGAGGCGTTTCTGCATGTGGCGACGCTGCGCCCACAGGCTGGCCAGCACGCCGACGCCAAGGGCGACGATGGCCAGGGCCAGCAGATTGCGCGGCAGGCTGGTCTCGGCCTGATAAGCCGAAGCGACCAGCACCAGCCCATGGCCGGGAGGATCGAAGGGGGTGCGATGGCGCAGCGTTTCATCGCCGGCCTCGATGTTCGATTTCGAACCGAGCACCAGGCCATTGGCATCGACGATGCTGAGGCGATATTTTTGGGCGAACCACCAGGGCGCCTGGTCGGCCAGCAGCTTGCGGAATGAGTACATGGCCACGAGGGAGCCGGCATGGCGGCCGTCGCGGAAATGCGGCACGACCAAGGCAAAGAACCATTCCCCGTCGCGCTCCTGGCTGGCGCTGAAGGTAGGCAGTCCCGTCGAGCGGGACAGGCGAAAGGCCTGGCGCACCGGCTCCGTGCGCAGGTCTTCTCCGGCGACGTCTCCGCCAACCGAGCCGGGATCCTGGCGCAGGGGGAGGCCGTCCGGATCGAGGAACTGGACGTGGGCGACGCCAGGGTTGTTGAGCAGGTAGCTGCGGATGCGGGCGCCGAGATTCAAACCTGCCTGTTCCTGTCCGAAGTAGTCGTGACCCAGCTGCTGCAGGAGCTCTTGGCTGCGTGAAAGGCTGAACTGGAGATTCTGCTCAACCCAGAGCGTGTCGCCGATCAGGCTGGCGCGCTGCTCGTCAATCTCCTGCCGGTGCAACAACCAGAGCAGGGCGATGACGGCCAGTACGAACAGGCCGACGGCGATGCGCGGCGCGGCCCAATACCAGGGCTGCAGCTTGGGCAGGCGCGAGGAGACGGTTTCCATATATGGCAAGATGATGTTACAACATGCTGCTGGCGGACGTCCGGTTGCGGATAACCACAATTGTCCCGGCTGGCGGCCGTGTCCAGAATTCCGCAGCAACCCCTGCCGGCCGGGCCGGCCTTATTTCAATCAGGAGGAGACCATGAAACTGCATTCCCTGCTGTTCGGCGCCATTACCCTGGCTTTCTCGGCCGCGGCACTCGCCCAACAGCCGATCGTCATCAAGTTCAGCCATGTCGTGGCCAAGGAGACGCCGAAGGGCAAGGCATCCGATTTTTTTGCCCAGCGCGCCGGCGAGTTGACCAAGGGCAAGGTCAAGGTCGAGGTCTACGCCAACTCCACGCTCTACAAGGACAAGGAGGAGATGGAAGCGCTGCAGCTGGGCGCCGTGCAGATGCTGGCGCCGTCGCTGGCGAAGTTCGGGCCGCTCGGGGCGAAGGAATTCGAGGTCTTCGACTTGCCCTTCATCTTCGACAGCTATGCCGAACTGCACAAGATCACCAAGGGGACGGTGGGCAAGCAGCTGATGGCCAAGCTCGAGCCGAAGGGCATCAAGGGACTCGCCTTCTGGGACAACGGTTTCAAGTCGATGTCCGCCAACAAGCCGCTCAAGAGCCCGGATGACTTCAAGGGCCTGAAGATGCGCATCCAGTCCTCCAAGGTGCTGGAGTCGCAGATGCGCTCGGTCGGCGCCCTGCCGCAGGTAATGGCCTTCTCCGAGGTCTACCAGGCACTGCAGACCGGCGTGGTGGACGGCACCGAAAATCCGCACTCCAATCTGTACACCCAGAAAATGCATGAAGTGCAGAAACACATGACGCTGACCGACCACGGCTATCTGGGCTATGCCGTGATCACGAACAAGAAGTTCTGGGACGGCCTGCCCGCCGACGTGCGCGGCCAGCTCGAGCAGGCCATGGCCGAAGCGACCGACTACGCCAACAAGATCGCAAAGGAAGAGAACGACGGCGCGCTGGAGAAGGTGAAGGCCTCCGGCAAGACCCAGGTCTATGCGCCGACCGCGGCCGAGCGCGCTGCCCTCAAGAAAGCCATGATGAAGACCCACAAGGAGATGGAGTCGCGCATCGGCAAGGAAACCATCGAGGCGGTGTACAAGGAAACCGGCTTCGATCCTTCCAAGCTGTAACCTGCCCGGCAGGCGGCGCTGCGGCGCCGCTTGTCTCATGGGAGAAAATGGACATGATGAGAGCCCTCGATCATCTTGAAGAATGGCTGATCACATTTCTCATGGGCGCGGCAACGATGATTATCTTCGTCGCCGTGATGCATCGCTACGCTTCCGGCCTGTCGATACCCGGCGTGCAGGACTGGCTGCTGGGCCTGAACTTCGGCTGGGCGCAGGAGCTGTGCATCATCATGTTCGTCTGGATGGCCAAGTTCGGCGCCGCCTACGGTGTGCGTACCGGCATCCACGTCGGCGTCGATGTGCTGATCAACCGCCTGGAGAAAACCAGCCGCGGCAAGTTCATCGTCTTCGGCCTGCTGGCCGGAGCAACCTTCACCGGCATCGTCGGCACCCTCGGCGCCACTTTCGTCTGGGAGAACGGGGCGCATTATGCCGTGTTCAGCTTTTTTGGCCTGAACACGGGCGACCTGCCGGAGGGACCGACCACGCCCGACCTTGAATGGCCAACCTGGATCGTCTATTCGGCGGTGCCGTTCGGCTCCTACCTGATGTGCTTCCGCTTCCTCCAGGTGACCGCCAGCTTTCTGCGCACGGGCGAACTGCCGCACCACGACCATGGCCATGTCGAAGGCATCGAGGAGGAAAGACCCCTCACGGCACCCGGCAACGAGGACAAGATCTTCCGCATGGACGACGACCTGCATCCGCGCGAAACCGACGGGGAGGAGCGCAAATGAACACCCTGATCATCTTCTCCCTGCTGGTCGTGCTGATGCTGACCGGCATGCCGATCTCGATTTCGCTCGGCCTGACCGTGCTCTCCTTCCTGTTCCTCCTGACCCAGGTGCCGATCGAGTCGGTGGCGCTGAAGCTGTTCACCGGCATCGAGAAGTTCGAGATCATGGCCATCCCGTTCTTCATCCTGGCCGGCAATTTTCTTACCCACGGCGGCGTGGCGAAACGGATGATCCGCTTCGCCACCTCGATGGTCGGCCATTTCCACGGCGGTCTCGGCCTGGGCGGCGTGCTTGCCTGCGCGCTGTTCGCAGCCGTGTCGGGCTCAAGTCCGGCGACCGTGGTGGCGATCGGCTCGATCCTGCTGCCGGCGATGGTCAAGGCGGGTTTTCCCAATCGTTTCGGCGCCGGCGTCATCACGACCTCGGGGGCGCTGGGGATACTGATTCCGCCCTCCATCGTCATGGTGATGTACTCGGTGTCGACCAATACCTCGGTCGGCGCCCTGTTCATGGCCGGCGTCATCCCCGGCCTGATGCTGGCCTTCATGCTCGGCATGACGACCTGGTATCGCGCGCGCAGCAACAACTACCCGCGCCTGCCCAGGGCAAGCTGGACGGAGAGGTTTGTGACCTTCCGCGAATCCGTCTGGGGGTTGCTCCTGATCGTCATCGTCATGGGCGGCATCTACACTGGGATGTTTACGCCGACCGAGGCGGCGGCGATGAGCGCGGTGTGGGCCTTTGTATGCGCGGTGTTCATCTACAAGGACCTCGGCTGGAAGGATGTGCCGCGGGTACTGTTGTCTTCGGCCAACATGAGCGCCATGCTGCTCTACATCATCACCAACGCCGTGCTGTTCTCCTTCCTGATGACCCACGAGAACATCCCGCAGGCGATGGCCGACGCAATGATCGGCACCGGGGTGGGCGTGATCGGCTTCCTGCTCATCGCCAACATCTTGCTGCTGGCCGCCGGCAACTTCATGGAGCCTTCCTCCATCGTGCTGATCCTGGCGCCGATCCTCTTCCCGATCGCTGTGAAGCTCGGCATCGATCCGGTGCACTTCGGCATCCTGATGGTGGTGAACATGGAGGTGGGCATGTGTCATCCGCCGGTGGGCCTGAACCTCTATGTCGCTTCCGGCATCACCAAGATGGGCATCACCGAGCTGACCATCGCCACCTGGCCGTGGCTGCTGACCATGCTGGTGTTCCTGGTGATCGTTACCTACTGGCCGCCGCTGTCGTTGTGGCTGCCTCAGAAGCTCGGCATGCTGTCCGGCGGCTGAGGGAGCAGACCGCCTTGCCCAACTGAGCCCGGCTCCGGTCGGGCTTTTTTTCAGGTAAGCTTCGGCGCCATGCTCGAAACCGCCCTCGATCCGTCTTTCTGGGTCGCCGTCCTGCAGATCATCGCCATCGACATCCTGCTCGGGGGCGACAACGCCATCGTCATAGCCCTGGCCTGCCGGCGCCTGCCCGAGCAGCAGCGCAAGCAGGGCATCTTCTGGGGGGTGGTCGGTGCCATCGCGCTGCGCGTGATCCTGATCTTCTTTGCCCTCCAGCTGCTGGCGATCCCTTTCCTGAAGATCGTCGGCGGGCTGCTGCTGCTGTGGATCGGCATCAAGCTGCTGCAGCCCGAAGAGGAGGATGGGCACGGCAACATCGAGGGCAGCACGCATCTCATCGGCGCCATTCGCACCATCGTCATCGCCGATGCCGTGATGAGCCTGGACAACGTGATAGCGGTTGCGGCCGCTGCCAAGGGTGACCTGGGGTTGGTGATCTTCGGTATCCTCGTGAGCATCCCTATCGTCGTCTGGGGCAGCAAATTCGTGCTCAAGCTGATGGACCGGCTGCCCGTCGTGATTACCTTCGGCGGCGCGCTGCTCGGATGGATTGCCGGCGACATGTTCCTCGGCGATGCCAGCATCAAGCCTCATCTGGAAGGCCAGCCCGGCTGGCTGAAATACCTGTCATCGAGCGCCGGCGCCCTGCTGGTGGTGATCGTCGGCACCTGGCTGGCAAGACGTGCAGCGCCGCCGCAGCCGCCGGTCGAGGTGGTGGCGAGCGGCGCAGAAGGAGGCAAGGACCATGAATGAGCCCAGGCAGGAAGGCCGCGTCAAGGTGCTGGTGCCGGTGGACGGCTCGGCCAACTCGGACCGCGTCATCGATCAGCTGCTGGCCGAACTGGCGGGCGGGACGGCACTGGAACTGGTTCTGCTCAACGTGCAGATCCCGGTCGATTCGGGACATGCGCGCATGTTCGTTTCCGCCGAGGATGTCGAGGCCTACCATCGGGAAGAGGGCTTGCAGGCGCTGAAGTCGGCGCGGGACAAGCTCGATGCGGCGGGCGCAAAGTACCGCTGGCACGTGGCGGTCGGGCACATCGCCGACACGATCATCCGCTTCGCCAGGGAACAGGGCATCGACCGCATCGTCATGGGCACCCATGGCCGAACCGCGCTGACGCATCTGCTGCTCGGCTCAGTCGCGAGCGACGTCTCGCGCAAGGCCGATCTGCCGGTTACCCTGATCAAGTAAGGCCGGTTTCTCCGGACGGCCGCGCGCCGACCCGCGGATGCCGGGAGCCGGGACAGCCCTGTTTTTTCCTGATAAAATAACATCTTAAATGCAAACTCCGGTTCTTTTTCCAACTCTTTGATTTTGGAGTAATTAGATGGCTGTTGAACGCACCCTGTCGATCATCAAACCCGACGCCGTGGCCAAGAACGTGATCGGCAAGATTTACTCCCGTTTCGAGACAAACGGGCTCAAGATCGTCGCGGCCAGAATGAAGCACCTTTCACGCCAGGAAGCGGAAGGCTTCTACGCCGTGCATCGCGAGCGTCCCTTCTTCAAGGATCTCGTTGAGTTCATGATCTCCGGCCCGGTGATGATCCAGGTGCTGGAAGGCGAGGGTGCCATTGCCAAGAACCGCGAGCTGATGGGCGCCACCGACCCGAAGAAGGCCGAGCCGGGAACCATCCGCGCCGATTTTGCCCAAAGCATCGACGCCAATGCCGTGCACGGCTCCGACGCCCCGGAAACGGCGGCGGTCGAGATTGCCTATTTCTTCCCGACGATGGAAGTCTATTCGCGCTGAATGAAACAGAACCTGCTCGAACTCGATGCTGCCGGTCTGACCGCCTGGTTCGCCGCGCTGGGCGAGAAGCCCTTCCGCGCGAAGCAGGTGTTGCGCTGGCTGCATCAGTTCGGGGAGGCCGATTTCGGTCGCATGAGCGACGTGGCCAAAAACCTGCGCGCGCAGCTTCCCGAACTGGCCGAAGTGCGCCTGCCGCAGGTGTTGCGTGATGCGACCGCGACGGACGGCACGCGCAAGTGGCTGCTCGATGTCGGCAACGGCAATGCCGTCGAGTGCGTCTTCATCCCCGAGGAGAATCGCGGCACCCTGTGTATCTCCACCCAGGCCGGCTGCGCCCTCGACTGCGCCTTCTGCTCGACCGGCAAGCAGGGATTCAACCGCAACCTGACGACGGGCGAGATCATCGGACAACTCTGGTGGGCGAAGCATGCGCTGGGGGATTTCCGCATGCCGGGTGCCGCAGTCGGGCGCCGTCCCGCTGAGACTGACTTTTGCGCGGAGCGCATCATCAGCAACGTGGTGCTGATGGGCATGGGCGAGCCGCTGGCGAATTACGAGAACGTCGTGGCTGCCCTGCGGCTGATGCTCGACGACAACGCCTGCGGCCTGTCGCGCCGCCGCGTGACGGTGTCGACCTCCGGCATCGTGCCGGCCATCGACCGGCTGCGCGACGAGTGCCCGGTGGCGCTGGCCGTCTCGCTGCACGCACCAACCGACGGTCTGCGCGACCGGCTGCTGCCGATCAATCGCAAATATCCCCTTTCCGAGCTGATGGCGGCCTGCCGCCGCTATCTGGAGAGGTCGCCGCGCGACTTCATCACATTCGAGTACGTCATGCTGGATGGCGTGAACGATTCCACAGAGCACGCGCGCGCGTTGATCAGGCTCGTGCGCGACGTGCCCTGCAAGTTCAACCTGATTCCCTTCAATCCCTTCCCGGCCGCCGGGTTTGCGCGCTCTCCCGCGCAGCGGGTGCGCCGTTTCGCCGAGATACTGATGCAGGCTCATATCGTCACGACGACGCGCAAGACCCGCGGAGAAGACATCGACGCCGCCTGCGGCCAGCTGGCCGGTCATGTGCGCGATCGTACGCGGCGCGGGGAGACGCGCATCGTCACCATTGCGGAGGTTGCATCGTGATCAGAGCCATTCCGGCAATTCTCAGCGTATTGATTGCGGGCTGCGCGGGCGGGGGCGCCGGCCCGGCTCCCGGCAGTGCGAGCGCGCCGGTGTCCGAGCAGGTGGCGGCAGGCGTGGCCGAGAAAAGCGCCAAGACGCACACCGAACTGGCCGGCCTGTACCTGCAGGCAGGCAATCTGGCCATTGCCCGGGAAGAGGCGCTGCTCGCTACCCTGATCGATCAGGGTTATGCGCCGGGCTTCGACTTGCTCGGCCTGGTGCACATGGCGCTGAACGACATGGCTGCGGCCCGCACCGCTTTCGAGCGCGCCGTCCAACTGGCACCGGGAGACCCGCAGATCGCCAACGATTACGGCTGGTTTCTCTGCCAGAACGGGCGCGAGCAGGAGGCATTCAAGTTTTTCGAGGCCGCCGCACGCAACCCCCTCTACAAGACGCCGACCAAACCCTATACGAATGCCGGCCTGTGTTACCTGAGAATCAAGGACGACAAGGCGGCCGAGGAGAATTTCCGGCGCGCCGCGATGATCGACGGCACCAACGTCCAGGCGATTTACCACCTGTCCAGCCTTGCCTACAAGCAGGGGGACCTTGCCGGCGCCCGGAAATATCTTGGCGAAGTGCACCGCATGATGGATCCCAATGCCGAATCGCTCTGGCTCGCCGTGCGCATCGAGCGCAAGCTCGGGGACCGGCAGGCCGAGGCGAGTTATGCATCCCAGCTGCGGCGCAGATTTGCCGGTACGCCGCAGCACCAGGCGCTGATGCAGGGAAGCTACGAGTGAGCGAGAGCGAAGTTGCCGCCGAGCCCCAGGCCGTTCCCGGGCCTGGCGCGGTGCTGCGCATGGCGCGGGAAGCGCGCGGCATGGCGATCACCGAGGCCGCCGCCGCGCTGAAGATGAGCCCGCGCCAGATCGAAGCGATCGAGGCGGAGGATTTTTCGCGGCTGCCCGGCGCGACCTTCGTGCGCGGATTCATCCGGAATTACGCGCGCTTGCTCAAGATCGACGCTGCGCCGGTGCTCGGCGCCCTGCCGGAGCAGGCGGCCCCGTTGCTGGCGGAACTGAACATGCCGAAGGAGGCCGGCGTGAAAATGCCCTCCGGCAATGCGCGCCAGGGAAGAGGCATTCTGGGCGCCACGATGCTGGCGCTGATCGTCCTGGGAATGGCGCTGGCGCTGTATTTCGACGCGATCGACCTGACGGCCCTGCAGGCGAGCAGGCAGGGCAGCGGCCAGGCGGTTCCCGCCCGGCAGGAGGCGCCGCAAGTTGCCCAGCCGCAGCCGCAGGCCCTTCCCGCAGGCGATCCGCCCGCTGCCGAGGCTGCCGCCACGCCGAGCGAGAAGCCTGCGGAGTCCTCCGTCGATACAGGCGGGCAACAGCTGATATTCAGCTTCGACGGCAGCGCCTGGGTCGAGGTCAAGGATGCCAGCGGCCGCACCGTGTTTTCGCAGATGAACGCGAGAGGAACGACCCAGGTGGTCGGGGGGCGTCCGCCGTTTCAGCTGGTAGTGGGCAACGCCTCTCAGGTGCGTTTGCAGTACAAGGATCAGCCGGTGGACCTCAGGCCGCATACGCGCGTCGAAGTGGCCCGGCTCACGCTCGAATAATCCGGATGGACATGGCAGCGGAATCCAAGGGGCCGCCGGCCCGCCGCCAGACGCGCACCGTTAGGGCAGGCGGGGTGGCGATCGGCGGCATGCATCCGGTCGTCGTGCAGTCGATGACCAATACCGATACGGCGGACGAGGTTGCCACCGCCATTCAGGCGGCGCAGCTCGCCCGCGCCGGCTCGGAGCTCGTGCGCATAACCGTCAATACGCAGGAGGCGGCCCGTGCGGTGCCGGCAATTCGCGAGCGCCTGCAGGCCATGAATCTCGACGTGCCGCTGGTCGGCGACTTCCATTTCAACGGCCACAAGCTGCTCGCGGACAACCCGGCTTGTGCGGAAGCGCTCGACAAGCTGCGCATCAATCCCGGCAATGTCGGCCGTGGCGCCAGGCGGGACGACCATTTCGCGCAGTTGATCGAACTGGCCTGCCGCCACGACAAGCCGGTGCGCATCGGTGTCAATTGGGGCAGCCTCGACCAGGCGCTGCTGGTGCGCATCATGGACGAGAACGCGCAGCGCCTGCAGCCGAAGGATGCGACGGAGATCATGCGCGAGGCGATGGTGGCCTCTGCGCTCGAGAGCGCGGCCAAGGCGGAGGAACTCGGCCTGCCGGGCGATGCGATCGTGCTTTCCTGCAAGGTGAGCGGGGTGCAGGACCTGATCGCCATCTATCGCGAACTCGCCGTTCGCTGCGACTATCCGCTGCATCTCGGACTGACCGAGGCCGGCATGGGCTCGAAGGGCATCGTCGCTTCGACGGCGGCGCTGGCGGTGCTGCTGCAGGAAGGCATCGGCGATACCATTCGCGTTTCGCTGACGCCGGAACCCAACGGCGATCGCATGCAGGAAGTGATCGTCGCCCAGGAAATCCTGCAGACCATGGGATTGCGCGCCTTTGCGCCTCTGGTGGCGGCCTGCCCCGGCTGCGGCCGCACCAGCAGCACGGTGTTCCAGGAGCTGGCGCAGGAAATCCAGTTCCATGTGCGGGCACGCATGCCGGAATGGCGCCTGCAATATGAAGGGGTCGAAAACATGACCCTGGCCGTGATGGGCTGCGTGGTGAACGGTCCCGGCGAGAGCAAGCACGCCAACATCGGCATCAGCCTGCCCGGCACCGGCGAGACGCCGGTAGCGCCGGTGTATGTCGACGGGGAGAAGAGCGTCACGCTGAAGGGGGGCGACATCGCCCGGGAGTTCAAGGCGATCGTCGACGACTACGTGGCGCGGAAGTATCCGCGCCGGCCGACAAGCTGATTTCCAATGAGCCAGACGATTCAAGCGATCCGCGGGATGAACGACATCCTGCCCGACGAAGCCGATCTGTGGGAGCGTTTCGACGAGGCCGTGCGCGCCTGGCTGCGTGCCTACGGCTACCGGCCGATCCGCATGCCGGTGGTTGAGCCGACGCCGCTGTTCGCCCGCGCCATCGGTGAGGTGACCGACATCGTCGAAAAGGAGATGTATTCCTTCGTCGATGCCCTCAACGGCGAGGCGCTCACCCTGCGGCCGGAAGGCACCGCGTCCTGCGTGCGTGCCGTGCTGCAGCACAGCCTGCTCCATGCCGGACCGCAGCGGCTGTGGTATGCCGGCCCGATGTTCCGCCACGAGCGGCCGCAAAAGGGGCGCTACCGACAGTTCCACCAGTTCGGCGTTGAAGCCTTCGGCTATGCCGGACCGGACATCGACGCCGAGCAGATCGTCATGTGCGCCCGCCTGTGGGACGAACTGGCGCTCTCCGGCATCCGGCTGGAGGTCAATTCGCTCGGCAGCGCGGAAGAGCGGCAGCGCCACCGCGCGGAGCTGATCGCCTACCTGGAGCGCCACCGCGAGGCGCTGGACGGCGATGCGCAGCGCCGGCTGCATTCCAACCCGCTGCGCATCCTCGACAGCAAGAATCCGCACATGCAGGAACTGATCGAGAGCGCGCCGAAACTGATGGATTTCCTCGGCGAGGCATCCCTGGAACATTTCGGCGGCGTGCAGGCGTTGCTCAAGGAGGCCGGCATTCCCTATCGCATCAATCCGCGCCTGGTGCGCGGCCTGGATTACTACAACCTGACCGTCTTCGAGTGGATCACCGACAAGCTTGGCGCCCAGGGGACCGTTTGCGCCGGTGGGCGCTATGACGGACTGATCGCACAACTCGGCGGGAAGCCGGCGCCGGCTTGCGGTTTTGCCATGGGCGTCGAACGCCTGGTCGCCATGCTGAAGGAAGAGCATGGCGGCGGGGCGGAGCAGGCGGCGCGGACCGAGCCCGATGTATACATCGTGCATCAGGGGGCCGAGGCTCTGGCCCCCGCCTTCCGTGCCGCGGAGACCTTGCGCGCCGTCGGCCTCGACGTGGTCTGGAACTGCGGCGGCGGCAGCTTCAAGTCGCAGATGAAGCGGGCCGATGCCTCCGGCGCGCAAGTGGCCGTGATCCTCGGCGAGGACGAGGCGCGCGAAGGCAGCGCCAGCCTCAAGCCGTTGCGCGAGGAAGCGCCGCAGAGGCGCATTCCGCAGGACCAGCTGGCCGAGGCGATCGGCAATTATCTTTTTGGGGACGACAACGATGGCAGCCTATGACCTGGAAGAACAGGAACAGATATCGGAGCTGAAAACCTGGTGGAAGATGTACGGCAACCTGGTGACCGGGGTGCTGCTCGTCGCCGCCGCCGGCGTTGCCGGCTGGCAGGGTTGGAACTGGTATCAGCGCACACAGGCGGCCGAGGCCTCGGTGATCTACGCTGCCATGCAGAAGGGCGCTCTGGAGAGGGATGCCAAGCGCGTGCGCGAGGCAGCGGCCGAACTCACCGAGAGATATCCCGGTACGGCCTATGCCGCCATGGCCGCACTGGCGTCCGCACGCATGCAGTTCGACGCCGGCGACCTGAAGACTGCCCGCGCGCAGTTGCTTTGGGTGGTCGAGAAGGCGGCAGACAAGGATCTGCGCGACCTCGGCCGCCTGCGCCTGGCGCATGTTCTGTTCGACGACAAGGCGCTGGACGAGGCGCTCAGGCTGCTCGACGAGGAGCCGGTGCCGGCCTTCGTCGCGCGCTTCGGCGAGCTGAAGGGGGATATTCTGGCGGCACAGGGCAAGAAGGCCGAAGCGAGAAGCGCCTACCAGGCAGCCCTTGCCAGACAGGAAGCGGATGGCAAGGCGGCGGGCGGCCGGGCGGGCGGCGATGCCCAATACCGCGAGTTGCTCCAGCTCAAGCTCGATTCGCTCGGGGACAAGTGATGCGCATCGTGCTCGCCTTGCTGCTGACCGCCCTGGCCGCCTGCTCCACGATGGAAAAAATGAACCCGGTGAACTGGTTTTCCAGTGCGCCGAAGGTGAAGCCGGCCGAACTGGAACCGATCAGTCCGAGCGCCGTGCTGGCGGCACTCTGGCAGTCCGGTGTCGGCAGTGCCGGCGGCTACGTGCTGACGCCTGCCGTGGTCGGGACGAGCGTCTACGCCGCCGCCCAGGACGGCTCCATTGCCCGTTATGACAGCGGCGGCCAGATCTGGCGCATCAATGCCGGCAAACCGATATCCGGCGGCGTCGGCGCCGACGGCCGGATCGTGGCCGTCGGCACGGCCAAGGGCGAAGTCCTCGCCTTCGACGGCAGCGGCAAGGCATTGTGGACGGCGCGGGTGACCTCGGAAGTGCTGGCTGCGCCGCAGCTTGCGGAAGGACTGGTGCTGGTGCGCAGCGGTGACAACCGCATCTTTGCCCTCGATGCGGCGGACGGCACGCGCAAATGGGTATATCAGCGCAGCACGCCGGCCCTCTCCCTGCGCAGCAACGTCGGCGTGATCGTCGCCGGCAAGGCGGCGCTGGCGGGTTTCCCCGGGGGCAAACTGGTGGCCATCGCACTCAGCAATGGTGCGCCGCTCTGGGAGGCGACCGTTGCCATGCCCAGGGGAGCCACCGAGTTGGAGCGTGTCTCCGATGTGACCAGCGCGCCGGTGGTGGCCGGAAGCGAAGTGTGCGCCGCCGCCTATCAGGGGCGCGTCGCTTGCTTCGACCTGGCATCCGGCAACCATCTCTGGTCGCGCGACATGTCCTCCGCATCGGGCATCGACATCGATGGCCGCAATGTTTACGTCAGCGACGACAAGGGCGCCGTGCATGCGCTGGACCGCGTCAATGGCGCGACAGTATGGAAGCAGGACAAGCTGTTCATGCGCCAGCTCAGCCGGCCGATTGCGCTCGGCGGCCATGTCGCGGTCGGCGACTACCAGGGCGTCGTGCACCTGCTGCGCCGCGAGACCGGCGCCTTCGCCGCCCGGTACAGCACCGACGGAAGCGGCATAGCGGCCGAGCCGCAGCGGATCGAGCGGGGTTTCCTGATGCAGACGCGCAACGGCGGACTGCATGCGCTCGCTGTAAACTGATTCCGCGATACACGGCCCATGAAACCCACGCTGGTCATCGTCGGCCGACCCAATGTCGGCAAGTCCACGCTATTCAACCGCCTGACGCGGTCGCGCGATGCGCTGGTGGCGGACATGCCCGGGCTGACGCGCGACCGCCACTACGGCCATGGCCGAGTCGGGCCCCGCCCCTACCTGGTGGTGGATACCGGCGGCTTCGAACCGAACGCGAAAGAAGGCATCCTTGCCGAGATGGCGCAACAGGCCGAGGCAGCGATAGCCGAGGCCGATATGCTGCTGTTCGTCGTCGATGGCCGTGCCGGCCTGACTGCGCAAGACAAAGCCATCGCAGAACGCTTGCGCCGCACCGGACGCCCCTTGCTGCTGGTGGTCAACAAGGCCGAAGGCATGGAGCGCGCCATGGCGGGCGCCGAATTCCACGAACTGGCCTGCGGAGAGCCGCTGGTGATTTCCGCCGCCCATGGCGATGGCGTCAGGGAACTTGTCGAGGAAGCGCTGGCCCCCTTTCCCGAGGCGGAAGAGGCTACGGAGGAAAGTCAGTCGCCGCGCATCGCCGTGGTGGGCCGGCCGAACGTCGGCAAGTCAACACTCATCAATGCACTGCTGGGCGAGGAGCGCGTCATTGCCTTCGATCAGCCGGGTACCACCCGGGACGCCATTGCCGTGCCGTTCCGGCGCAAGGGCAGGGACTACACCCTGATCGACACAGCCGGCCTGCGCCGCAAGGGCAAGATTTTTGAGGCCGTCGAGAAATTCTCCGTGATCAAGACCCTGCAATCCATCGAGGAGGCGAACGTCGCCGTGCTGGTGCTCGATGCCAGCCAGGACGTCTCCGACCAGGATGCGCACATCGCCGGTTTCTGCCTGGAGGCCGGCCGCGCCATGGTGGTCGCGGTCAACAAATGGGACAGTGCCGACGACTACCGGCGCGAGCGGGTCAAGGCGGACATGGCGCGCAAGCTCAACTTCCTCGGTTTTGCCAAATCGCATTTCATCAGCGCCCTGAAGGGCGAAGGGATCAACGCCCTGATGGCCTCCGTCGACGCGGCATATGCCGCGTCCATGGTGAAGATGCCCACGCCGAGGCTGACGCGCCTGCTCGCCGCTGCCGTGGAAAAGCAGGCGCCGCCGCGCCACGGCATCTTCCGCCCCAAGCTGCGCTATGCCCATCAGGGCGGCAATAATCCCCCGGTCATCGTCATACACGGCAATGCCCTGGATCATGTCTCGGACTCATACCGGCGCTATCTGGAACGCTCTTTCATGGAGGCCTTCAAACTGAAAGGCACACCGCTGAGGGTCGAGTTTCGCACCACTCGCAATCCCTATGCGGACACGGGGCGTTGATACGGGTATTGGCCGGGACTTGTGGCGGATTCCGAAAAAATCCGGTAAAGTACCGATTCAAAAAATAATTTTCTTCCACGTGGGGCCACACCATGAGCAATAAAGGGCAACTTTTACAAGACCCGTTTCTCAATACGCTGCGCCGGGAGCACATCCCGGTGTCCATCTATCTGGTGAACGGCATCAAGCTGCAGGGGCAGGTCGAGTCATTCGACCAGTATGTCGTGCTGCTCAAGAATACCGTGACGCAAATGGTATACAAGCACGCCATTTCAACGGTCGTCCCGGCCCGCCCGGTCAATATCCCGCACGAGCACGGCGAGGGTTGATGACGGGCAGTCCCGGCCGGGCCGCTGCCCGCCGATAGTCGCGAGCCACATGTTCGAACGTCCGGGCGGCGGCGAGAATGCGGTACTCGTCCAGTTGGACTTCGGCCAGAGAGACGTTCACGAACGACTCGATGAGCTGAAAATGCTCGCTGCCTCGGCGGGTGCCGCCACCGTCGCCGTGGTGCAGGGACGCCGCGAGCGTCCCGACCCCGCGCTGTTCGCCGGCAAGGGCAAGGTCGCCGAGGTGGCCGACGCCATACGGGACACCGCCGCCGACATCGCCATCTTCAATCACGAGCTCTCCGCCGCCCAGCAGCGCAACCTGGAAAAGGAGCTCGGCTGCCGCGTCGTCGATCGCGCCAGCCTTATCCTCGACATCTTCGCCCAGCGTGCCAAGAGCCACGAGGGCAAACTGCAGGTCGAGCTGGCGCAACTTCAGCACCTGGCCACCCGCCTGGTGCGCGGCTGGACCCACCTGGAGCGGCAGAAAGGCGGCATCGGCCTGCGCGGTCCGGGGGAGACCCAGCTGGAGACCGACCGGCGGCTGCTCGGCAAGCGGGTCAAGGTACTGAAGGACCGCCTGAAGCAGCTGGAGCGCCAGCGCGCCGTGCGGCGACGAGCGAGGGCGCGACGGGAGATGCTGGCCGTATCGCTGGTCGGCTACACCAATGCCGGAAAATCCACCCTGTTCAATGCCCTCACCAAGGCCGGAGCCTATGCCGCCGACCAGCTGTTCGCCACGCTGGATACCACCTCGCGGCGGCTGTACCTGGAGGGACCGGGTCAGGCGGTCCTCTCCGATACGGTCGGCTTCATCCGCGACCTGCCGCATTCGCTCGTCGCGGCTTTTCATGCCACACTGGAAGAGACGGCATCCGCCGATCTGCTGCTTCACGTGGTCGATTCGGCAAGCGCCGACCGTGATGCGCAGATAGAGGCTGTGAATGGCGTGCTGGGGGAAATCGGCGCTGCCCGGGTGCCGCAGATTATGGTCTGGAACAAGATCGATGCCACGGCTGTCGAAGCGGGGGTTGAGCGCGATGCCTATGGTAAAATCTGCCGCGTTCGCGTCAGTGCCAGAACCGGCGCCGGCCTCGATCTGTTGCGCCAGGCGCTGGCCGAAACGGCTCGGGAACATGCCGAACCCGTTTCGCCCGTCGTTAACGCCGCCTAACCTTTCTTCGTACTATTTCGTGCTATTCGCATCCCGATGATTACTGGCATTCTGATGTCGCTGAATGACCCGCAGTGGGGCAACCGGCCGAACCAGGGTCCGCCCGATCTTGAGGATCTCTGGCGAGACTTCAACCGACGCCTCGCCGGCCTGTTCGGCAAGAAGGGCGGGGGTGGCAATGGCGGCGACGGTCCGCCGCGCCCGCCCATGAACGCCAGGGCCTTCGGCGGCGGCATCGGAGCGATCATGGTGCTGGTGCTGGTCGTCTGGCTGGCGAGCGGCTTTTACATCGTCGATGCCAGCCAGCGCGGCGTGGTGCTGACCTTCGGCAAGTATTCCCAGACCACCGAGGCCGGCCTGCGCTGGCGGCTGCCGTATCCGATTCAGACGCACGAGATCGTCAAGCTGTCCGACGTGCGCGTGGTCGAGGTTGGCTACCGTGGGTCGGACAAGAACCGGGTGCTGAAGGAAGCCCTGATGCTCACCGACGACGAGAATATCATCAACATCCAATTTGCCGTGCAGTGGTTCCTCAAGAACCCGGAGGAGTACCTGTTCAACAATCGCAATCCCGACGAGAGCGTGTTGCAGGCGGCCGAAACTGCGATGCGCGAGGTGGTCGGCAAAAGCAAGATGGACTTCGCCCTATACGAAGGCCGCGAGCAGGTGGCGGCGCAGGCCGCCAAGATCATGCAGGAGATACTTGACCGCTACGGCACCGGCATCATCGTGTCCAAGCTGACCCTGCAGAACGTACAGCCGCCCGAGCAGGTGCAGGCCGCCTTCGACGATGCCGTCAAGGCCGGCCAGGACCGCGACCGCCAGATCAACGAGGGCCAGGCCTATGCCAACGATGTCATCCCGCGCGCGCGCGGAACCGCATCGCGCCTGCTGGAGGAAGCCGGCGGCTACAAGGCGCGCGTGGTGGCCAACGCCGAGGGCGAGGCGAGCCGCTTCAAGCAGGTGCTGGTCGAGTACAGCAAGGCGCCGGAGGTCACCCGCCAGCGCCTGTATCTGGACACCGTGCAGCAGGTGCTCTCCAGTACAAGCAAGATCATGATCGACAGCAAGGGGGCGGGCAACCTGCTCTACCTGCCGCTCGATAAGCTGATGCAGGCGGCCGGTGCGCCCGCCGCAGCAGCCGCCTCGCCGGAAGCGCAGGCCTCCCCGCTGTCGAGGGGGATGCCCAACCTGGGCGTGGAAGCTCCCCCGCAGGTCGAGCGCTCCGACGCGGCGGCGCGCTCGCGGGACTCGCTGCGTTCGCGCGAGAGGGGGGAGCGCTGATGAAACGCAACCTTCCCTTCGTCGCCGCCTTCGTTCTGGCCGTGCTGGCGGCCCTGGCCATGTCGATGTTCACGGTCGACCAGCGCCGCTTCGCCATCGTCTTCCAGCTTGGGGAGATCAAGGATGTCATCACCGAGCCGGGCCTTAATCTCAAGTGGCCACTGATCCAGAACGTGCGCTATTTCGACAAGCGCATCCTCACTTACGACTCGCCGGAGCCCGAGCGCTTCATTACCTCCGAGAAGAAGCCCGTGCTGGTCGATGCCTTCGTCAAGTGGCGCATCATCGATGTGCGCCAGTACTACATCTCCGTGCAGGGCGACGAGGCGCGCGCCCATGTTCGCCTGTCGCAGACGGTGAATGCCGGCCTGCGCGAGGAGTTCGGCAGGCGCAGCGTGCACGACGTTGTTTCCGGCGTGCGCGACAAGATCATGGATGACGTGCGCACCAAGGCCGACGCCGACGCGCGCGCCATTGGTGTGCAGATCGTGGACGTGCGCCTGAAGCGGGTTGACCTGCCCCAGGAAGTCTCCGAATCGGTCTACCGGCGCATGGAGACCGAGCGCAAGCGCGTCGCCAACGAGCTGCGTTCGAAAGGCGCGGCGGAAGCGGAGAAAATCCGCGCCGACGCCGACAGGCAGCGCGAAGTCATCGTCGCCGAGGCCTACCGGGACGCCCAGCGCCTGAAGGGCGAGGGGGACGCCAAGGCCGCTGCCATCTACGCCGCCGCCTTCGGCCAGAACCCGGAGTTCTATGCCTTCTACCGCAGTCTCGAAGCCTACCGCGCCAGCTTCCGAAGCAAGAGCGACGTGCTGGTGATCGAGCCGAACTCCGAGTTCTTCAAGTATCTGAAGAGCACCGGCAAGGGCGGCAAGTGAAGCCGTGGTAACCACGCTGCTGACGGCGTTCGCGCTCATGCTCGTGTTCGAGGGATTGCTGCCCTTCGTTGCCCCGCGGGCCTGGCGCGACGCCTTTCGCCGCCTCACCGAACTGGCCGACGGACAGATCCGCTTCATCGGCCTTTCCTCGATTATTGCCGGCCTCATTCTCCTGCTGATCTTTACGTAGCCATGCGCCGCTGGCTGCTGCCCGAATCCATCGAGGACATCCTGCCGCCAGAGGCGCGCCGCATCGAGCGGTTGCGCCGGGCGCTGCTCGACGAGTTCGCCCTGCACGGCTACGAGTTGGTGATGCCGCCGCTGCTCGAGTACGTCGAGTCGCTGCTTACCGGCAGCGGGCACGACATGGACTTGCGCACCTTCAAGCTGGTCGACCAGCTGTCTGGCCGTACGATGGGGATTCGCGCCGACATCACGCCGCAAGTTGCACGCATCGACGCCCACCTGCTCAACCGCAAGGGTGTGGCGCGCCTGTGCTACTGCGGCAGCGTGCTGCACACCCTACCGTCGGGCCTGACGGCCACGCGCGAGCCGCTGCAGCTCGGCGCCGAGCTCTACGGCCATGCCGGCATCGAGGCCGATGTTGAGGTGATCCGCCTGCTGGCGCAGGCGCTGGAGATCGCTGGCGTGAGGGCCTCCCGCATCGATCTGGGCCATGTCGGCGTGTTCCGTGCCTTGTCGGCGCGCGGTGGCATCGAGGCCGAACTGGAGCAGGAGCTGTTCGCCGTGCTGCAGGCCAAGGACATGCCCGACCTGCGTGAACTGGTGCGAGACGTGCCCGAGCCCGTGCGTTCCGCCCTGCTCGCCCTGCCGGAGTGCTACGGTGGGGCGGAGGCGCTGGAGCAGGCGCTCAAGCTGGTGCCCGACGATGCCGAGATTGTCCAGGCCGTCGGCGACCTGCGGAAACTGGCGGACGAACTGGCCGACCTGCCGGTGAGCTTCGACCTCGCCGACCTGCGCGGCTATCACTATCACAGCGGCGTCGTGTTTGCCGCCTACTGCGCGGGGCATCCCGGGGCGGTTGCGCTGGGGGGGCGCTACGACAAGGTCGGCAAGGCCTTTGGCCGCGGCCGCCCGGCGACCGGGTTCAGCCTCGATCTGCGCGAACTGTGCCAGCTGGAGCCGTTGCCAAAGGGGACGCGGGCGATTCTGGCGCCGGCAAGCGGCGACGGCGCATTGCGTGAAGCCGTGCTGGCCCTGCGCGCCAGGGGGGAAATCGTCATCGAGGCGCTGCCGGGCCACGAGGGCACCTGGGGCGAGGCCGGCTGCGACCGGCGATTGGCCCAGCGCGATGGGAAATGGATCGTCGAGAACATTCAGGGAGAAATCTAGAAATGGCCAAGAACGTCGTAGTCATCGGCACCCAGTGGGGTGACGAGGGCAAGGGGAAGGTCGTCGACTGGCTGACCGACCACGCCCAGGGCGTGGTGCGCTTCCAGGGCGGCCACAATGCCGGACATACGCTGGTCATCGGCGGGAAGAAGACCGTGCTGCACCTGGTGCCCTCCGGCATCCTGCGCGAGGGGGTCACCTGCTACATCGGCAACGGCGTGGTGCTCTCGCCGGAGGCCCTCATCCATGAGCTGGACGAGCTCAAGGCGGCGGGCGTCGACGCGGAAGCACGGCTCAAGATATCGGAAGCCTGCCCGCTGATCCTGCCCTGCCATCAGGCGCTCGACGTGGCGCGCGAGGCGGCCAAGGGCGCCAAGAAGATCGGCACCACGGGGCGCGGCATCGGCCCGGCCTACGAGGACAAGGTGGCGCGGCGCGGCTTGCGCGTGCAGGACCTGTTGCGGCCGAAACGCTTCGCCGAGAAGCTGGCGGAGATCCTCGATTACCACAACTTCGTTTTGAAGAATTATCTCGGTGCCGATGGCGTCGACTTCCAGCGCGTGCTGGAGGGCGCCATGGCCATTGCGCCGCGCCTGACGCGCATGATCGCCGACGTGCCGCGCGCGCTCTACGACGCGCACAATGCCGGCGCCAACCTGCTCTTCGAGGGCGCGCAGGGCACCCTGCTCGACATCGACCATGGCACCTTTCCATATGTGACGTCTTCGAACTGCATCGCCGGCGCGGCGGCGGCGGGCGCCGGCGTCGGCCCGGGCATGCTGCACTACGTGCTGGGCATCACCAAGGCCTATACCACGCGGGTCGGCGGCGGACCGTTCCCGACCGAGCTCTACGATGCGGTCGACAAGCTCGACCCGGTCGGCAAGCACATGGCGACGCGCGGCCACGAGTTCGGCGCCACGACGGGGCGCGCGCGCCGCTGCGGCTGGTTCGACGCCGCGGCGCTGAAGCGCTCGATCCAGATCAACGGCGTCTCCGGCCTGTGCGTGACCAAGCTCGACGTGCTCGACGGACTCGAGGAGATGAAGATCTGCACGGGATACCGCATCGACGGCCGCCTCTCCGACATCCTGCCGGTCGGCGCCGACGACCTCGATCGCTGCGAGCCGGTGTACGAGTCGCTGCCGGGCTGGAAGGAGAGCACGGTCGGCGTGAAGAGCTTCGCCGCGCTGCCGAAGGCGGCCCAGGATTATTTGAAGCGCATGGAGGCGCTCTGCGGCGTGCCGGTGGACATGATTTCGACCGGTCCGGACCGCGAGGAAACCATCGTGCTGCGGCACCCGTTCAAGTGACGAACAAATAAAAAAGCCGGTCAGCGACCGGCTTTTTGCTTTAATGAATCTTGGTGCCCAGAAGAGGACTCGAACCTCCACAGTGTTGCCACCGCTAGGACCTGAACCTAGTGCGTCTACCAATTCCGCCATCTGGGCAAAGAGGGCGCAATTTTAAAGGAAAGAAGCGTTTTGTCAAACAAGCCGAGCCGCACACGCAAGAGCGATCCGCACTACGAACGCGAGTCGGGAAAATACGAAAATCCCCTGCCCAGCCGCGAGTACGTGCTGTCGACCCTCGCCGAGCGCGGCGTACCCCTGTCTTTCGAGGCGATGGCCGACCTGCTCGACATCGGGGAGTATGAGTTCGATGCCTTCCAGCGCCGCCTGGGCGCCATGCAGCGCGACGGCCAGATCATGCAGAACCGCCGCGGCGACTACCTCATTCCGGACAAGGCCGACCTGATTCGCGGCCGCGTCGAAGGCCATCCCGACGGCTACGGTTTCCTGGTGCGCGAGGACGAAGGCCCCGACCTGTTTCTCGGGCCGAAGGAAATGGACAAGGTACTGCATGGCGACCGCGTCATGGCGCGCATCGTCGGCCTGGACCGGCGCGGCCGCCCGGAAGGCAAGATCGTCGAAGTGCTGGAGCGGGCCAACCACCGTGTCGTCGGCCGCGTGCACAACGAGCATGGCGTGCTGTTCGTCGTGGCCGAGAACCGGCGCATCAGCCAGGACATCCTCGTCGCCCCGGGCGGCAAGCGGCCCAAGGCCGGGCAGGTGGTGGTGGTGGAGATCATCGAGCAGCCCTCCAAGCAGGCCCAGCCGATCGGCAAGGTGGTCGAGGTGCTCGGCAACTATGCCGATCCCGGCATGGAGATCGAGATCGCGCTGAGGAAGCACGAGCTGCCCTTCGAGTTTTCCCGTGAAGGCCAGGCCGAGGCGAAGAAATTGCCGGATGCCGTGCGCAAGGCGGACTGGAAATGGGAGGGCGGCGCGCGCGAGGACATCCGCCACCTGCCGCTGGTGACCATCGACGGCGAGACGGCAAAGGATTTCGACGACGCCGTCTTCTGCGAGCGCCAGGGCAAGGACGGCAAGGGCGGCTTCCGCCTGGTCGTCGCCATCGCCGACGTCAGTCACTATGTGCAGACGGGGCGCGCGCTCGATCGCGACGCCTTCGAGCGCGGCAACTCGGTGTACTTCCCGCGCCGTGTCATCCCGATGCTGCCGGAGAAGCTCTCCAACGGTCTGTGCTCGCTCAACCCGCAGGTCGAGCGCCTGTGCATGGTCTGTGACATGGCCATCGCCGCCAACGGCGTCATCAAGCGCTACCGCTTCTACCCGGCGGTGATGTATTCCCACGCCCGGCTCACCTACAACGAGGTGGCCGAGGCGCTCTACGAGGAAAAGTCAGTCGCCGCAGGACGGCAAGCTGGGCTGCTGCCGCACCTGAAGAACCTGGATGCGCTCTACCGCGTGCTGGTGAAGGCGCGCTGGGCGCGCGGCGCCATCGATTTCGAGACGGTCGAGACGCAGATGATCTTCGACGAGCAGGGCAAGATCGCGCGCATCGTGCCGTCGGGCCGCAACGACGCTCACCGCATCATCGAGGAATGCATGCTGGCGGCCAACGTCTGCGCCTCGGACTTCCTGCACGAGAACGAGCATGCCGCGCTCTACCGCATCCACGAGGGGCCGACGCCGGAGAAGCTGGAGAAGCTGCGCGAGTTCCTCAAGGAGTTCGGCCTGCAGCTGACCGGCGGGGACGAGCCGCATGCCAAGGACTACGCCAGGCTGCTGGAGAAGGTGAAGGGGCGGCCGGACATGCAGCTCCTGCAGACGGTGATGCTGCGCTCCCTGCAGCAGGCGGTCTACAGCCCGGACAACGTCGGCCACTTCGGCCTCGCCTACGAGTCGTACACGCACTTCACCTCGCCCATCCGGCGCTATCCCGATCTGCTCATCCATCGCGCCATCAAGGCGGTGCTGCAGGGGGAGAAATTCCGGCCCGGCAACTGGTCGGAGATCGGCATCCACTGCTCGCAGACGGAACGCCGTGCCGACGAAGCGACGCGCGACGTCGAGTCCTGGCTGAAGTGCTACTACATGCAGGACCGCATCGGCGAGGAATTCGCCGGCAGCGTTTCCGCCGTCACGTCGTTCGGCATCTTCGTCGCGCTCGACGACGTCTTCGTCGAAGGGCTGGTGCACATCTCCGACCTCGGCAGCGACTACTTCCACTACGACGATGCCAAGCACCAGCTGGTCGGCGAACGCACCGGACGTCGCTTCCGCCTGGCCGACCGCGTGCGCGTGCAGCTCGTGCGGGTGGACATGGAGGCGAGCAAGATCGATTTCCGCCTGGCCGAGGAGGAAGGCGGAAAGGGCCGGCGGCGTGGCTGAGACCCGCTTCATTTACGGTTTCCATGCCGTGAATGCCCGCCTGCGCCAGAGTGCCGGCAGCGTGCAGGAAATCTACCTAGCAGCCGGACGGCAGGACGGCCGCACGCGCGACCTCGTCAGGCTGGCCGAGGCGCAGGGTGTGCGCGTGATTTCGACCGACCCGGCGCGCCTCGACGGCATGGCCGGCGGCCAGTGCGCGCGCCACCAGGGCGTGGTGGCGCGTGTCAGCGCCGCGCAGCGCCATGTCACGCTGGACGACGTGCTCGATACGCTCTCTGAGCCGGCCCTGCTGCTGGTGCTCGACGGCGTGCAGGACCCGCACAACCTCGGCGCCTGCCTGCGGGTGGCCGATGCCGCCGGCGCGCATGCCGTGGTGGCGCCCAAGGACCGTGCGGTAGGACTCAACGCCACGGCCGTCAAGGTCGCCTGCGGCGCCGCCGATAGCGTGCCCTATGTCACCGTCACCAACCTGGCGCGAGCTCTGCGCGAGATGCAGGAGCGGGGAGTATGGACGGCGGGAGCCGACGCCGGGGCGAAAGGGGACATATACGGCGCCGACCTCAAGGTACCCCTGGCGCTGGTGCTGGGCGCCGAGGGCAGCGGCCTGCGCCGGCTGACGCGGGAAACCTGCGACGCACTGGTGCGCATCCCCATGCACGGCAGCGTCGAGAGCCTCAACGTTTCCGTCGCCAGCGGCATCTGCCTGTTCGAGGCCCGGCGCCAGAGGTGCGGGGGCGCTACAAGCACTTGATTTGCCGCGTTTGTGCGGTTAAAATGATCGGCTTTCGCAACCTTGCCCCACCGCGCGCATGGCGGGGGGTATAACCCAGAAGGAGACTGCATGCGACATTACGAAATCGTTTTCATCGTCCATCCGGACCAGAGCGAGCAGGTGCCCGCGATGATCGAGCGCTACAAGGGGCTCGTCACCGGCCGCGCCGGCCAGATCCACCGCCTCGAGGACTGGGGCCGCCGTCAGCTGGCCTACCCGATCCAGAAGGTGCACAAGGCGCACTACGTGCTCATGAACATCGAGTGCGACGGCGAGACGCTGACCGAGCTGGAGCACGCCTTCAAGTTCAACGATGCCGTGCTGCGCCACCTCACGGTCAAGATGCGCCATGCCGTGGTGACGCCTTCGCCGATGATGAAGGAAGAGAAGGCCAAGTCGCTGACGCCGGCGGCAGAAGAGGCGAAGCCCGCCGAACAACCCGCAGCCTGATGTGACGGCGCCGCAGAACCGGCTGGCGATCACCGGGAGCATCATCGAACTGGAGCAACTGCGCCACACCCCGGCGGGCGTTCCGGTGCTGAACTTCAGAATCGGGCACATCTCGGAGCAGATCGAAGCCGGACAGGCGCGCAAGGCCGAGTGTGAATTGCCGGTCGTGGCGCTGGGGGAACTGGCCCGGCTCATGCAGGGCGCCAGACCCGGGGACGAAGTGAGGCTGACCGGCTTTCTCGCCGCGAAAAGCCTGAAATCGAAGCAGCCGGTGCTGCATGTTGAACGAATCGAATTTACGGAAGGAATGAACCATGGCATTTAAACCGAAAGGCGGCAAGGACGCCAAGAAGCGCAAGGACGACAAGGGCTCGCGCGGCATGTTCAAGCGGCGCAAGTTCTGCCGCTTCACCGCCGAGAAGATTGCGGAGATCGACTACAAGGACGTCGATATCCTGAAGGACTTCATCACCGAGAACGGCAAGATCATGCCGGCGCGCATCACCGGGACCAAGACCGGCTACCAGCGCCAGCTGTCCACCGCCATCAAGCGCGCGCGCTTCCTGGCGCTGATGCCCTACACCGACCTGCACTGAGTGAGGGAACGACCATGCAAGTGATTCTGATGGAAAAAGTGGTCAACCTCGGCAACCTGGGTGACGTCGTCAAGGTGCGCGACGGCTTTGCGCGCAACTACCTCATCCCGCAGGGCAAGGCCAAGCGAGTCACGCCGGAAAACCTGGCCGAGTTCGAAAAGCGCCGGGCCGAACTGGAGCGTCAGCAGGCCGAGAAACTCACCGGTGCCCAGGAGAAGGCCGCCAGGCTGGAAGGCCTGATGGTGCAGATTACCCGCAAGGCGGGCGTGGACGGCCGCCTGTTCGGATCGGTCACCAACTTCGACATCGCCGAGGCGCTTCAGGCGCAGGGGCATGAAGTCGACAAAGCCGACATCCGTCTTCCGCAAGGCCCGCTGAAACTGATTGGCGATGTGCCGGTGCAAATCGCTCTGCACAGCGACGTTGTCGCCACCATCACCGTATCGGTGCTGGGCGAACACTGAGCGTTGCGACTGCACAACAAAAAAGGGGCCGCGCGAGCGGCCCTTTTCAACTCTGCATTCTGGCGGAGAGAGAGGGATTCGAACCCTCGATACGTTTTACCGTATACACACTTTCCAGGCGTGCGCCTTCGACCACTCGGCCATCTCTCCGGGAGGGGCGCATTCTACCAGAAAGACCAGGACAGCCGGCGGCTGGATCATCGGCAGCGGATGCCGGCGATGGCTCCGGGAGGAGGGCGGAGTTTTGATACAATGCCGTGCGGCGGGTCTCCCCGCATTGCAGGGTGGTGAACCTGGTCAGGTCCGGAAGGAAGCAGCCACAGCCATTGACTGCAAGTGCCGGGGGTCAGGCTCGCCGCACCAAAACTCCCCCTCTGATAAAATCAGGCGCATGAGCTATCAGGTCCTCGCCCGCAAGTGGCGGCCGCGTTCCTTCGAGACGCTGGTCGGCCAGGAGCACGTCGTGCGCGCCCTGACGCACGCCCTGGACCAGCAGCGACTGCACCATGCCTACCTCTTCACCGGCACGCGCGGCGTCGGCAAGACGACCATCGCGCGCATCCTCGCCAAGGCCCTCAACTGCGAGATCGGCATCACCTCGAAGCCCTGCGGCGCGTGCAGTTCCTGCCAGGAGATCGACGCCGGCCGCTTCGTCGACCTGATCGAGGTTGACGCCGCGACCAACACCAAGGTCGACGAGATGCGTCAGCTGCTGGAGAACGCCGCCTATGCGCCGACGCGCGGCCGCTTCAAGGTGTACGTCATCGACGAAGTGCACATGCTGTCCACCTCGGCCTTCAACGCCATGCTGAAGACCCTGGAGGAGCCGCCCGAGCACATCAAGTTCATCCTCGCCACCACCGACCCGCAGAAGATACCGGTGACGGTGCTCAGCCGCTGCCTGCAGTTCAATCTCAAGCAGATGCCGCAGGGCCACATCGTCGATCACCTCGCGCGCATTCTGGAGGCCGAGCAGGTGCCCTTCGAGCCGGCCGCGCTGCGCCACATCGCCAAGGGCGCGGCCGGCAGCATGCGCGATGCGCTGTCGCTGCTCGACCAGGCCATTGCCCACGGCGCGGGCCGCGTCGAGGAGGCCGGCGTGCGCGACATGCTCGGCACGGTGGGAGAGGACCACCTCTTCGCGCTGCTCGATGCGCTGGCCGCGCGCGATGTCCAGGCCGCGCTGGCCGTCGCCGCCGAGATGGACGCGCGCAGCCTGTCCTTCGATTCGGCCCTGCAGGAGCTCGCGACGTTGTTCCACCGCATTGCGCTGGTGCAGATGGCCCCCGGAGCCATCGCGGACGATGCCGAACGCACCCGGCTGGCGGCCTGCGCGCAGCGGCTCGACGCCGAGTTCCTGCAGCTCTGCTACCAGATCGCCATCAATGGCCGCAGCGATCTTGCGCTGGCGCCCGACGAGTATTCCGGCTTCCTCATGACGCTGATGCGCCTGCTGGCCTTCAATCCCGAAACGCCGTCCGCGCTGGCCATCGGCCCGCCGTCGGAGCCCGTTGCGCACGTGCCGGCAGCGGCGGCGCCGGCGGCCGTGCCTTCCGCGGCACCGGCCCGGACTGCCGCCGCCCCGGCCGATGTCGGCGGCTGGCACGGCCTGCTCGAGAGGCTCAAGCTCGGCGGCATGGTGCGCGAACTGGCCCATCATTGCGAATTGGCCGCGCAGGAGGAGGGAGCGATCACGCTGCGCCTGAATCCCGCCCACAAGTCGCTGCTCATCAACAAGCAATCGCAGGACAAGCTGCAGGCCGCCCTGACAACGCATTTCGGTCGCCCGGTCAGGCTGTCGATCGAGGTCGGCGAAATCAACGGCGAAACGCCGGCGCAGCGCGCCGAATTGGCGCGCACGGAGAAGCACAACCGCGCCATCGAATCGCTCGAACAGGATCCCTTCGTGCGCGGCATGATCGAGACCTTCGACGCAACGATCAACGAGCAATCCATCAAGCCTCTCTAGCGGAGAAAAGGAACATGATGAAAGGCGGACTCGCCGGCCTGATGAAGCAGGCCCAGCAGATGCAGGAGAACATGAAGAAGGCGCAGGAGCAGCTGGCGACCATCGAGGTCGAGGGCCAGTCCGGCGCCGGCCTTGTCAAGGTGACGATGACCTGCAAGCACGACGTGCGCCGCATCAGCATCGATCCCTCGCTGCTGGCCGACGACAAGGAAATGCTGGAGGACCTCGTGTCAGCCGCGGTGAATGACGCGGTGCGCCGGGTCGAAGCCACCGTGGCGGAGAAGATGAGCGGCTTCACCGCCGGCCTCAACCTGCCGCCGGGGATGAAGCTGCCCTTTTAAGTCGCAGGTCGGGCTTCAGCCCGACTTACAACATGGCGACTCCGTCCTCCCTCGAAGAACTCGTCGAAACCCTGCGCTGCCTGCCGGGCGTCGGGCCCAAGTCTGCGCAGCGCATGGCCTATCACCTGCTGCAGCGAGACAGGAAGGGCGCGTTGCGCCTGTCGCATGCCCTGCGTCAGGCCGTCGAGGTGCTGCGCCACTGCGGCCGCTGCAACGCCTTCAGCGAGGCCGAGGTCTGCGAGCGTTGCGCCTCGCCACGGCGGGATGTTTCTCAGCTGTGCATCGTCGAGATGCCCGCCGACCTGAACATGATGGAACAGACCCATGCCTACAACGGCCTGTACTACGTGCTGATGGGCCACCTCTCGCCGCTCGACGGCATCGGCCCGAAGGAACTGCACCTCGATCGCCTGCTGGCCCGGGCCTGCGACGGCACGGTGCGCGAGGTGATCCTCGCCACGAATTTCACCAACGAGGGCGAAGCCACCGCCCATTACCTGGGCGAAATGCTGCGCGCGCGCGGACTGAAGGTCTCGCGCATTGCCCGCGGCCTGCCGGTGGGGGGCGAACTCGAGCATACCGACGCCGGCACCATCGCCCAGGCGCTGATCGAGCGGCGGCCGCTTTAACCCTTTGCCACGCGGGGGCATCGGCCGGAAACCCGCTCCTGGCGCGGGATTCCGCGGTTTTGCTTCCATTCCCCATTGATTGTTTTGTATAATTCACAATTTGTTGATTCGCAGAGTCTTCTGGGTATCCGGGCCATGGGCAGCAGCGAGAGGAAAGTGGATTGCGGCAGGCGAAACCTGGTGATTGCCACCGCAGCCGTGGGCGGCGTGGCCACCGTCGCGACTGCCGTGCCTTTCCTGGCGAGCATGGCCCCCTCCGAACGTGCCAAGGCAGCCGGCGCCCCGGTCGAGGCCGATATCAGCAATCTCTCCCCCGGTGAAATGATGCGCGTCGAATGGCGCGGCAAACCGGTGTGGATCATCCGCCGTACCAAGGAGATGCTGGAGTCGCTTGGGAAAATCAGTGACAGGATTAGCGACCCGGCGTCCCGGCGGCCGATGCAGCCGGAATATGCGAAAAATGAAGCGCGCTCGATCAAGCCTGAATACCTGGTGGTGGTCGGCATCTGCACCCACCTCGGCTGCTCGCCCACCGACAAGTTCAGGACCGGCGCCGAGTCCGGCATCAACGCCGACTGGCCCGGCGGCTTCCTGTGCCCCTGCCACGGCTCGCTGTTCGATCTGGCCGGCCGCGTCTACAAGAACATGCCCGCCCCGGACAACCTGGAAGTGCCGCCGCACTTCTATCTGTCCGATACACGCATCCTGATCGGCGAAGACAAGGCCTGAGGGCGCACGATATGGCCGGCACGCATTTCGAGAAGCACAAGTCGGACGGCACGCGCGCCGGCAACCTGCTGGAGTGGATCGACGCCCGCTTTCCGCTGACGGCGAACTGGAAGGCCCACCTGTCGGAGTATTACGCGCCGAAGAACTTCAACTTCTGGTATTTCTTCGGCTCGCTCGCCCTGCTGGTGCTGGTGATGCAGGTGGTCTCCGGCATCTTCCTTGCGATGCACTACAAGCCCGACGCCTCGCTCAACGCCGCCGGCGTGCCGGTGGCCTTCGCCAGCGTCGAATACATCATGCGCGACGTGCCCTGGGGCTGGCTGATCCGCTACATGCATTCCACCGGCGCCTCGGCCTTCTTCGTCGTGGTCTACCTGCACATGTTCCGCGCCATGCTCTACGGCTCCTACCGCAAGCCGCGCGAGCTGCTGTGGATATTCGGCGTGCTGATCTATCTGTGCCTGATGGCGGAGGCCTTCGCCGGCTACCTGCTGCCCTGGGGCCAGATGTCCTACTGGGGCGCCCAGGTGATCCTCAACCTGTTCTCCGCGATTCCCCTCGTCGGCAACGACCTCGCGCTGTGGATCCGCGGCGACTACGTCATCGCCGACGCCACGCTGAACCGCATGTTTGCCTTCCACGTCATCGCCATCCCGCTGGCGCTGCTCGGCCTCGTCGCCGCGCACATCCTGGCGCTGCACGAAGTCGGCTCGAACAATCCGGACGGCATCGAGATCAAGAAAAACAAGGATCCGCAGACCGGCATTCCCCTCGACGGCATTCCCTTCCATCCGTACTACACGGTGAAGGACATCGTCGGCGTGGTGGTGTTTTTGATGGTCTTTTCCGCCATCGTCTTCTTTGCACCGGAGCTGGGCGGCTATTTCCTCGAGTACAACAACTTCATCCCGGCCGACCCGCTGGTCACCCCGCCGCATATCGCGCCGGTGTGGTATTTCACGCCGTTCTACTCGATCCTGCGCGCCAACACGGTCAACTTCTTCTGGATCGACGCCAAGCTGTGGGGCGTGATCTTCATGGGCCTGGGCGTGATGGTCCTGTTCTTCCTGCCCTGGCTCGACCGCAGCCCGGCCAAGTCGATCCGCTACCGCGGCCCGATATACAAGACTGCGCTGGCGATGTTCATCGCCGCCTTCTTTATCCTCGGCTACCTGGGGATGCAGGCGCCGACGCCGGCCTACACGATCATTTCGCAGATTTGCACGGTCATCTACTTCCTGTTCTTCCTGCTGATGCCCTGGTACACCCGCATCGACAAGTGCAAGCCGGAGCCGGACCGGGTGACGACGTGAGAACCGTCCTGCGGAACATGCTCCTGGCGCTGCTCTTTGCGCCGCTCGCCGCGCTGGCCGCCGGCGGCGTCAGGCTCGACCGTGCGCCCGACCGATCGACCGATCCGGCTGCCCTGCAGAACGGCGCCAAGCTGTTCGTGAATTACTGCCTGAACTGCCACGGCGCCAGCTATGTACGCTACAACCGCCTGAAGGACATCGGCCTCACCGAGCAGCAGATCAAGGACAACCTGATGTTTGCCGCCGAGAAGATCGGCGAGCCGATGGGCATCTCGATGCCGCGCAAGGACGCCAAGGCGTTTTTCGGCGCCTGGCCGCCCGACCTGTCCCTGATCGCCCGATCCCGCGCCTCCGGCGATGGCAGCGGCGCCGACTGGCTCTATACCTACCTGCGCAGCTTCTACCGCGAAGCGTCGCGGCCCACCGGCTGGAACAACGTCGTCTTTCCCAGCGTCGGCATGCCCCACGTGCTGTGGGAACTGCAGGGCGAGCAGGCAATGGATGCCGAGCACCGGCTGTCGCTTGCCAAACCCGGCAGGCTGACGGCCAAGGAATACGACGACGCCATCGGCGACCTGGTCGCCTTCATGGTCTGGATGGCCGAGCCGCAGGCGCAATTGCGCAAGCAGCTCGGCGTTGCCGTGCTGCTTTTCCTGGGCGTGTTCTTCGTCGTGGCCTATGCCCTGAAGCGCGCCTACTGGAAAGACGTCCACTAACCACTGTAAGGACTGCCATGCAATTCCTCGGGCATCGTGATTTCAACGCACCGCGCGTCCGCCGCGTGGTGCGCGATGCCGATTACTCCTGGAGCGGGAACACCATGATGACCTTGTATTCGGGCACCACCTGCCCGTTCAGCCACCGCTGCCGGATCGTCCTCTACGAAAAGGGGATGGACTTCCAGGTAATCGACGTCGACCTCTTCAACAAACCGGAGGACATCGCCGTCATCAACCCCTACAACCGCGTGCCGGTGCTGGTCGACCGCGATCTCGTCCTCTACGAGGCCAACATCATCAACGAGTACATCGACGAGCGCTTCCCGCATCCGCAGCTGATGCCGCCGGATCCGATCATGCGGGCCCGTGCGCGCCAGCTGCTGTTCACCTTCGAACAGGAGCTGTTCTCCCACATCGAGGCGCTGGAGAAGAACCTCAAGGCCGCCGAAAAGGCACGGCTGCACGTGCGCGACCGCCTGACCGAGCTGGCGCCGGTGTTCAACAAGCAGAAATTCATGCTGGGCGAGGAATTCTCCATGCTCGACGTGGCCATCGCGCCGCTGCTCTGGCGCCTCGACCACTACGGCGTCGAGCTGCAGAAGACCGCGGCGCCGCTGATGAAGTACGCCGAGCGGATCTTCAGCCGACAGGGCTTCATCGACGCGCTGACGCCCTCCGAAAAGGTGATGCGCCGCTAGGCCGCGCCGCGCGCCCTGCCGGCGCCCGCTTCATGAGCGTCGTCTCCACCAAGCCCTATCTGCTGCGCGCCCTCTACGAGTGGTGCGTCGACCAGGGCTTTACGCCCTATGTTTCCGTGCAGGTCGATGCGCAGACCCTGGTGCCGCGCCAGTACGTGCGCGAGGGCCAGATCGTGCTCAACCTCGGCGCCGAGGCCGTGCAGAACCTGCACATGGGCAACGACCTGATCACCTGCCAGGCCCGCTTCGGCGGCGTCGCGCAAAGCCTTTCCATCCCGGTCGGAAATATCGCCGCCATCTACGCCCGCGAGAACGGGCAGGGCATGGCCTTCGAGGTCGGCGAGCCCCCCGCCGCGCCCGAAGCCGCAGCCGCGGAAGCCGAGCCCGAAGCGCCCGATCCCCCGCCGACCGACGGCCCGCCGCGGCCGTATCTCACCCGCATCAAATAGCTCCTCCCTGGGGCGGCATTCGCCGCCCCAGCTTTGTCGCGCGCCACAAAATGCAACGCAAACGACAAGCAATTCGTAACGCAATATAACGATAGTTATACGTGATAATTTGAATATCAATGAAAATCAACGAATAACATATTATTTCAGTGTTATCTCATACCTCCTGAATAATAAGCTTTATGAAATACTCCATGCTTTCCTGAATGAGATCGTGCTCTAATCGCCCATTCAGACAGCATCAAAAGACCGGCCTCAGCCGGTACGACGGGGGAGGATGTCAGGGGTGGCGGAGGCTCGCCTTGCAGCTGAGGATTTGCTGTGGCTTCTGGGCAGCCTGTGCCAGATTGCCCGGCTGCCTTACGATCCTGCCTTGGTCTCGCAAGAATTTCCGCCGCCGATCACCACGGCCACCCTGCACGAGGCGGCCCGCGCTCTGGGTTTTCGCACCGGCGAGCGCCGCGTTGCCGGCGCCGATCTGCCGGGACTGACTTTTCCCGCCATCGCCTTCCTGCGCGCCGCGCCGCGCGCGCCTGCACAACTGCACGTCGTGCGCGAAGGAGAAACGGAAGACACGCCCGGGTCCGCCCGTCCCGCGCTGGTCCTGCGCACCGGCGCGAACCAGATCCTGTATTTCCGTGCCGGCTCCGGGCAGCCCGAAACCCTCCCGCTCGCCGAGTTCGACGCTTGCTTCGAGCCCGCCCTGATACTCGTCGCCCGCGACACATCCTCCTCCCCCGCGCAGATGGGGATGGGGGGCGAGGGGATCGGCGATGAAGCCGCGAAGCAGCCATTCGGCTTCCGCTGGTTCCTCCCCGAGCTCATCAGGCACAAGCGCATCTGGCGCGACGTGCTGCTCGCCTCGTTCGCCATCCAGGTCGTCGGCCTCGCCGTACCGGTGTTTACGCAAGTCATCATCGACAAGGTGGTGGTGCATCAGACGCACGCCACGCTCGCCGTCATCGGCGTGGCGCTGGCGATGTTCCTCCTCTTCACCGGCGCCATGACTTGGCTGCGGCAGTACCTCGTGCTTCACACCGGCAACCGCATCGACGCCGTGCTCGGCAGCCGGGTCTTCCGCCACCTGCTGCGCCTGCCGCTGCCCTACTTCGAGGCGCGCAGCACCGGCGTTCTGGTGGCGCGCCTGCACGGCGTCGAGACCATCCGCGAGTTCATCTCGGGCGCCGCGGTGGGCCTGCTGCTCGACTTCCCCTTCCTGCTCGTCTTCCTGGCGGTAATGTTCTGGTATTCCTGGCAGCTCTCGCTTATCGCCGTGGCGCTGCTCGGCGCCATCGGCCTGGCCAGCTTCCTCGTCGCCCCCGTCTTCCGCGCCCAACTCGATCGCCAGTTCCTGCTCGGCGCCCGCAACCAGTCCTTCCTCACCGAGTACGTCTCCGGCATCGCCACGGTGAAGTCCCTGCAGATGGAGCCGCACCTCGAACAGAGGTACGGCGGCTACCTGGCAGACTACCTCGCCGCCGGCTTCACCACGCGGCAGGTTTCCAACACCTACAATGTGTTCGCCAACGGCCTGGAACAACTGATGACGCTGTGCATCCTCGTCGTCGGCGCCCTGCTGGTGATGCAGAACGACGGCTTCACCGTCGGCATGCTCGTCGCCTTCCAGATGTTCGTCTCGCGCATGAGCCAGCCGATGCTGCGCCTCGTCGGCCTGTGGCAGGAGTTCCAGCAGGCCAGCATCGCGGTGAAGCGCCTCGGCGACCTGATGGATGCGCCGGCCGAGCCGCATGCGCTCAGCCCGAAGCGCGAGGCCGCCGGCAACGGCCGCATCGACCTCGTGAGCCTGAGCTTCCGCTACACCGATCAGCACCCCTTCCTCTACCGCAACCTGAACCTCACGCTGAAGCCCGGTCACCTTAGCGTGCTGATGGGCCCCTCCGGCTGCGGCAAGAGCACGCTGGCGAAACTATTACAGGGCTTCTACCCGCCCACCGAGGGCCAGATCCGCCTCGACGGCCGCGACATCCGCCATCTCGCCGCCAACGAGTTGCGTCAGACTTACGGTGTCGTGCCGCAGGAGACCGTGCTCTTCAGCGGCACCATCTACGACAACCTCGTCATGGCCCATCCGCACGCCGGCTTCGAGGATGTCATCGCCGCCTGCCGGCTCGCCGAGATCCACGAGGTCATCGAGCGTCTGCCGCAGGGCTACCAGACCGATATCGGCGAGCACGGCGTCGGCCTCTCCGGCGGCCAGCGCCAGCGCCTCGCCATCGCACGTGCGCTGCTCAAGCGCCCGAAGGTCCTCATCTTCGACGAGGCCGTTTCCGGTCTCGACCGGCAGACGGCGGAGCGCTTCGCCCGGACCATCAACCGGCTCAAGGGCAGCGTGACGATGCTCTTCATCACGCACCAGATTCCGAAGGGGTTGCAGGTGGATGAGGTGTTCAGTTTCAGGGGGAGGATGGCGCCGGGGCAGGTCTCGCCGGCGCCAGACAGAGAGACGGAGAAAGAATAATGCCGGCCGAACACCCGCAACCAGGCCGCGTTCAATTCCTCGCGCAATACCCTGCACAGCGTGCCGACGGCCACCGGTACGCTGTTGTGCGCCGGCAACGCGCCCGGCGCCTCGATGAACGGCGCTTCGATGAACGGCGCCCGAAAGCCCGGGGCCACCTTTTCCGCGCAGCGGCGAAAGGTTGCCAGCGGCGCATCGTCGATGCAGATCGCGGTGCGCGTTTTTCCGGATGGCGGGCAGCACGGCCGCGCACCTGGCCCTGAACATGTCGCAGACAGCCTTCATGGCATTCCCATTCACGAGCGGTCGCCCCTTGCGACCGGAATCGGGCGGACGGCCTCTGCCTCCACGCATCAGCCCCGGACTGGGCGCGGCCCGGCAAGCGCCGCCCCGGCCCTTGCACAAAGTCAGTCCGCACAGGACGGCGAATCGGGCCGGCTCGACGGCAGAAGCCAGGGGCGAGCGCATCACGGTCGGCCTTGCCGGTGCCGAGGGCTGGGGCGGGGCGGGCGAGGACTGGATCGGCAACGGCGGGGATGACGTGCTTGTCCTGAACAAAGACGAAAATCAGTCTGCGCGATACGACGCGGTGTCCGCGGCTGCGAACGATACCGGCCGGAGGGTGACCGCCACGCAGGACGCCGCCACGCTGGCGGGCAACGCCCGCAATGACTTTGGCCACTTCCTCGCCGTCCGATACCTGCTGCCGGTCGCCATCGAAGGTGCCGGCGCCACCCTCGGTGCGGCGCACGCGGACATTTACGCCCGGTGGCAAGCCGATCGCGCGCTCACCCCCGAACAACGCCAACAAGGGCTGGCCGACCACAGCGACGAATACCTCGCCGACCGCGCCGCCCTGCTGGGCTGGAAGAACAAGCTCGCGCTCGAAGACGCCGACGCAACGACAACCGCCTACAGCAAAGGCGACGCCCCCGACGCCTGGTTCAAGGACAACGCCAGCAACCTCACCATCAACCTCGGCTCCGGCGCCGCGCCGGCCGCCAAGCGCCGCTTCCTCTTCGACGGCGACGGCGCCGGCGCCCTTTCCGGCGGCAGCAAGGATGACCGTCTCTACGGCGGCGGCGGCGACGACGTCCTGTACGGCTTCGACGGCGCCAACCACCTCGAAGGCAACGCCGGCAAGGACAAGCTCCACGGCGGCAAGGACGTCGACATTCTGCTCGGCGGCAGCGGCGACGACCTTCTCCAGGGAGGCGGCGGCGCCGACGAATACCGCATCGGCCGCAACCGGGGTTTTGACATCATCACCGACTTCGCCGGCGACGGCAGCGGCGGCGACGGGCAGGGCAGCATCGTCTATGCCGGGCAGGCGCTGGGCGGCAGCCTCACCGCCGACGCCGGCGACCCGCAGCGCTGGCGCGACAGCCGCGGCCTCGACTACCGCTTCACCGGCACCTGGGGCGGCCGCGGGCTGCTCACCATCACAGACCCCGCCGCCGTCGGCGGCAACGCCATCCAGCTGCGCAACTGGCAAAGCGGCGAACTCGGCCTCAGCCTGGCGCCGCCGCTGGCGATCGCCAAGAGCGCCAAGAACGGCGACGACGGCGACAACATTCTCGCCGCCGACAGCGCCAACCAGCGCGTCTTCGGGCTGGGCGGGGACGACCGCATCAGCCTCGGCCTTGCCGGCGCCGAAGGCTGGGGCGGGG
>WBUF01000087.1 GCA_008933825.1 Rhodocyclaceae bacterium
AAATTGTTCCACCGCCGGGAGAGCCGCCTTCGTTTCCTGCCTGCAAGCCGCTGACGCGTCTACGCAAAACGCCCCTCGTTACGACGAAGGGGCGTCGGGCGGCTCATTCGACCGGGAAACCAATCTCAACTACAACCTCAACCGCTGGTATGACCCGGGGACGGGGAGATACACGACCTTCGACCCGATCGGGCTGAGAGGCGGTATCAACGGGTATCTCTACGTCGATGGGAACCCTATTTCCAAGATAGACCCAGACGGATTGTGTCCGGCAGGTGATGTAATGTGCCAGATAGCGAATCGACAGGCCGGTATTCCGCAGTTCAATGCACCACCAAAGCCGTTAACTTGCATGGAAAAATGCATGCTTAAAAAAATTGGTATTCAAGCCGGCAAGTCTGCGCCTGGCATGGTGGTGAGGCAGGTTGCACAAGGTACGGCAACAGCCTTTGCTTACACTGGCGGAGGATTGGGAGTTAGCTCCGCAGCTTGGGCATCTGCGGCAGGAGTTATCGGTGTGGTTAACAGTCTTGCGGCGCCAACTGCTATTTCCTTAGCGCCGTCCATTCTTTTGTTCTGGACTGATCAATGCGATCAAGAATGCAACGGCACGTGCCCTGCGAACTCGACCTTTGTTAATGCGCCATAAGATTCAATATGGACTTCTCGAATACTGGAAGCTCTGATTCTAGAAATGGTCGAAGCCAAGCTTTGCTTGGAGTTTACCTCTTACTTATCGGACTGCTCTTGCTTGGGATCGTTGCGTTTGTTGCGCATCTCTTCGATAGCATGAGAGACGTGCTGTTGTTGCGGGATATTGTGGGGGGGACAACGGCTCTGCCGGTGTATGTGCTGATGCTGTTTGCTTTGGGATTAATAGCGCGCGGGCTTCTCACGATGGTTATCGAGTCCAAATCTAAGTTAAAGGAGCCGGGTTCAAGTTAGCCGCTTCGCTCTACGTCTCCCGCAAAAGTCAGTCCCCGCAGCACGGCGATCTTCATCGAGAAGGGGCTGGCGTCGAGTTGAATGGGCTTGTTTGAAGAGAGAAATCCCTACCCACCCGCCTTGCGGCGGGTAGCTGCTAAGAGAAGGGCCGCTGATTGCGGCCCTTCGTCTATGCGGTCAGTCTCTGCACCGCCTGCGCCGGCGTGACGATAGGGATGTCCTGGAAGCTGCCGAGGGCCAGGAGGTCGTCGTCGCCGGAGACGATCAGATCGGCCTGGGCGGCGAGCGCCAGGGCGAGCGCGTGATCGTCGTCCGGATCGCGGCACACCGGCTGCGGCAGGGGCGGCGGCTCGATCACTTCGGCCAACTGGCGCAGTTCGTTCAAGGTGTCCTCGCGCGAGGTGGTCGAGCGGGTGAGGATCGCATCGAACTTCGCCCGGCCGATGACTTCCTCCAGTTCGGCCAGGAGCCCCGGACTTGTGATCAGCGTCAGCGTCCCGGCGCGCACCCGCTCCAGCAACGCATGCGGCGCCCCGTGCCAGAAGAGGCCGGAGACCAGCACGTTCGTATCAATGACCGCCCGCACGCTGCCTGCGCTCCGCGCGTGCGGCCTTCACTTCCGCGTTGATCTCCTCCATCGACATGGGCGCGATACCGGCCGCCGCCACGCGATCGGCGATCGCCAACAGCGCATCGGCCGCCTGGCGGCGGCGGATGGCCTCATTGAGCAGGCGCTCCAGCGCCTGCGAGGTGAGCAGACCCGCCTCGCGCGCCGCTTCTGCGGTCGCCTCCGGCAGCTCGATCTGGATCGTCGTCATGGTCAGGCCTCCTGTGCGCTCACGCGCTGCTTGAGCTTCTCGCGCTCGATGAAGGTATCGAGCAGTTGGGTGATCTGGCGCTTCGCCTTGGGATCGAGCTTCTCGATTTCCATCAGGCGGCGCTCCAGCCGGTTGGTGGCGAGCTTCTTCGGTCGGCGCGGGGCGCTCATGCCGAGCAGCACGTCGACGCTCACCCCCAGCGCCTGCGCCATCTGCGGCAGCAGATGGGCGGGTGGATGGGCATCCGGCGCCTCGTAGTAGGCCACCATGCGCTGGGTGATGCCGACCTCGGCGGCGAACTCCACCTGCGTGAAGCCGGCGTCCCTGCGCAACTGGGCCAGGCGTTCTCCAAAGCTCTCGATCACTTCCGTCTTCCGTTTCGGCATGGGGTGTTCTCCCGAATGGAGCCCCATGCTAAGGCCGATTCGCGCATCGGCTTGCCGTATTATACGAAGACCGTATATCATTGCGTCAACAAATTTCTGGCCTGTGGCCCTTGACAGGTTTTTACGAGGAGACGGAATTCATGGCGCGCATCCCCGAAGCAGAAATCGAGCGGCTAAAGGAGGAGGTTTCCGTCGAGCGCCTGGTGGCGGCTGCCGGCATCGAGCTCGCGAAATCCGGCAAGGACAAGATCGGCCGCTGCCCCTTCCACGAGGACGACACCGCCAGCCTGGTCGTGACGCCCGCCAAGAACCTCTGGCACTGCTTCGGCTGCGGTGCCGCCGGCGGCCCCATCGACTGGGTCATGAAGAAGAACGGGGTTTCCTTCCGCCATGCCGTGGAGCTGCTGAGGGAAGGCATTCCCTCTTTAGCCGCCGACGCCGGCGCCGTTGCTGCCGTGAAACGCTCCACCGTGCGCGCGCTGCCGGCGCCCGTCGAACGCGACGCCGACGACGTGGTGCTCCTCGACCAGGTGACGGCCTACTACCACGAGACCCTGAAACGCAGCCCCGAGGCGCTCGACTATCTCAAGAGCCGCGGCCTCGACCACCCCGACGCCATCGAGCACTTCCGCCTGGGCTACGCCAACCGCACCTTGGGCCTGAGGCTACCCAACAAGCAGCGGAAGGAGGGCCTGGCCATCCGCGGCCGGCTGGAGCGGTTGGGCGTCATGCGCGGCAGCCTGGAAGAAGTGCTCACGGCGGCAAGCCGCGATCTCCAGGGTCGCGGCCCCCGTCAAGCGAAGGAGCCGTACTGGCCGGACTGACTTTGCGTGGGACCGCGTGTTCGCCGTGCTGCGCAGACTGACTTTGCACCGGCGGCCGGCGGACGCCGTTGCAGCGGACGCGCCGACAAGCGGCGCGCCGCTGAACGTGACGCGTCCTTGCCGCAGGACCGTTGACTTCCTATATGTCCTATTCTGTCTTGTCGTGGCGGCGATATTTCGGAGAGCGCGATAAGGAAGCTAAAGTGGCCAGAGTCGAATTAATTTCACCTTCCCGCAAAAGTCAGTCCCCGCAGCACGGCGATTCATGGCGAGAAGGGGCTGGTGTTGAATAGGTTTGTTTGAGAGAGAAGCAGCCATCCACCCGCCTTTCGGCGGGTAGCTGCTAAGAGAGGGGCCGTTATGCGGCCCTTTGTCATGCTGGTGCCGGGTTATCGGGTCATCTCGATGAGTTCGATATCCTTGCGCAGCATCTCGTTGACCAGTTCGGCGAGCTCGACGCCCTTGGCGTCGGCCTTGGCGGCGAGATAGTCCTGCACCTTCTCGTCGAGATACACCGGCAGGCGGAAGACCGCGTCCGGCCGGTAGAACTTGCCGCGTTGGCCCTTGCTGAAATCGTATTGATCCTTCATCGCCGTCACCTTTAGCCGCTAGCGCGGCGTCTGTTCATAATCGCGCACTTCCGCCGGATCGGCGCGGCGCGCCGAAATGATGCGGATGTGCAGTTCCGTGCTGCTCGTTTCCTCGCTGGTGTGGACCACCACCAGCAACTGGCCGTTCTGCGCCCGTCCCAGGGTAACCCAGCGCTCCTCGTTCTCGCTATGCTCCTCGTCGAAGATCGTGATCGCCAGCGCATCCCTAAAAACCGATGTTGCCAGCCGGAACGATACCCCATGCTTGGCCAGATTGGTCCGCGCCTTGTTTGCATCCCAATCGAAGTCGAAGAACATCAGCGGGCGGCGCTCGCCTGCGCCTTGCGCTTCAGTTGCCCGCGCTCGATGAAGGCGTCGAGCAGCTGCAGCACCTGGCGCTTCTCGGCTACGTCCAGCTTCTCGATGGCCAGGAGGCGCCGGCGCAAGCGGCTGTCGCCCTCCTGTTTCACCAGGCGGCGTTTGGCGGCACGGCCAAACAGCTCATCGATCGACACGCCCAGCGCCGTAGCGATGGCCGGTAGCAGGGTGGCCGGCGGCGTGGCGTTCGGACTCTCGTAGTAGGCCACCATGCGCTGGGTGATGCCGACCTCGGCGGCGAACTCCACCTGCGTGAAGCCGGCGTCCCTGCGCAACTGGGCCAGGCGTTCTCCAAAGCTCTCGATCACTTCCGTCTTCCGTTTCGGCATGGGGTGTTCTCCCGAATGGAGCCCCATGCTAAGGCCGATTCGCGCATCGGCTTGCCGTATTATACGAAGACCGTATATCATTGCGTCAACAAATTTCTGGCCTGTGGCCCTTGACAGGTTTTTACGAGGAGACGGAATTCATGGCGCGCATCCCCGAAGCAGAAATCGAGCGGCTAAAGGAGGAGGTTTCCGTCGAGCGCCTGGTGGCGGCTGCCGGCATCGAGCTCGCGAAATCCGGCAAGGACAAGATCGGCCGCTGCCCCTTCCACGAGGACGACACCGCCAGCCTGGTCGTGACGCCCGCCAAGAACCTCTGGCACTGCTTCGGCTGCGGTGCCGCCGGCGGCCCCATCGACTGGGTCATGAAGAAGAACGGGGTTTCCTTCCGCCATGCCGTGGAGCTGCTGAGGGAAGGCATTCCCTCTTTAGCCGCCGACGCCGGCGCCGTTGCTGCCGTGAAACGCTCCACCGTGCGCGCGCTGCCGGCGCCCGTCGAACGCGACGCCGACGACGTGGTGCTCCTCGACCAGGTGACGGCCTACTACCACGAGACCCTGAAACGCAGCCCCGAGGCGCTCGACTATCTCAAGAGCCGCGGCCTCGACCACCCCGACGCCATCGAGCACTTCCGCCTGGGCTACGCCAACCGCACCTTGGGCCTGAGGCTACCCAACAAGCAGCGGAAGGAGGGCCTGGCCATCCGCGGCCGGCTGGAGCGGTTGGGCGTCATGCGCGGCAGCCTGGAAGAAGTGCTCACGGCGGCAAGCCGCGATCTCCAGGGTCGCGGCCCCCGTCAAGCGAAGGAGCCGTACTGGCCGGACTGACTTTGCGTGGGACCGCGTGTTCGCCGTGCTGCGCAGACTGACTTTGCACCGGCGGCCGGCGGACGCCGTTGCAGCGGACGCGCCGACAAGCGGCGCGCCGCTGAACGTGACGCGTCCTTGCCGCAGGACCGTTCCGTCACGCGGCTTGCGGGGCAATCGGATACTTCCAGCGAGGCTTTAACCCCCTGACCGCGAATACAGGCGCATTTACCCAAAGTGGTGGCTTTAAGAGCGAATAGCTTTTGGAGTCCCACAGATATTGGCTCCTATAGGAGCATCCTCATCCGCAGCGAGGCAAGCGCAGCCGGGGTGCCAATGTCGGCCGTAGAAAGAGAGTTTCGAATAGGGGATCAGGAACTGAAGCGCCTAAATGGCGATTTAGTTCTGAACTTATTTCTTCTAGTGTAGTGTCTCACTAATGGTTATACATTTAGGGCGCTACCGGCGACGGGGCCAATGCTTCGCGGGCGCGCTGGATCTTGCGCAGAATCTCTTCACCTTTGGCCTTCCAGACGTAGCGCTTCGG
>WBUF01000018.1 GCA_008933825.1 Rhodocyclaceae bacterium
TACCGGCAGGCTGGGCAGGGGCGCCGGCGCCTGCCGCTGCCCCTGCCCAGCCTGCCGGTATGGGCGGCATGTCCGGTATGGAAGGTCAGAAGGGCATGGAAGGCATGGGCGGCATGGAAGGCCAGAAGGGCATGGAAGGCATGGGCGGCATGGCCGGCCAGCAAGGCATGGCCGGCATGGAAGCCAAGAAAGAAGAGCCGAAGAAGTAAATCGGCTCCACTGCAAGAAAGAAAAAAGCCGGCTTGCGGGCCGGCTTTTTTCGTCTTCAGAGCAGGTCGCGCCAGCCGAATCCAGTTTCCTGATCGGCTACCGTGACCCACTCTCTGGCACACCCCAGAACTTCCGCCAGGGCAGCCCTCGCCAGTTCTGGGGTATTGTTCTGCTGGCTCAAATGCCCGGCAATCAGATGCTGCAGTCTGCTGGTCTCCAGGGCAGCAAGCAGCGCAGCGGAGGAATGGTTGTCGAGATGACCGAAACGCCCGGCGATGCGCCGCTTGAGATGCGGCGGATACCCTCCCTTCAGCAGCCTATCCGCATCGTGGTTGCATTCCAGCATAAGCGCATCGCAGCCGGACAGCATCCTCTCAACATGGGGGGTAGAACTACCCAGGTCGCTCAGCACGCCGAGGCGATGCCTGCCATCTGAAAACACGAACTGTACCGGCTCACGCGCGTCGTGCGGCACAGGAAATGGATGCACTTCCAGATCGCCGATCCGGAGCGGCTGGTGGCTGTCGATGAGTTCGACCTGCGGCATCCGCGCTCCTTCCGCGGACAAGGCGGCAAATGTGCCGTGCGTCATCCGGATGGTCAGGCGATGTCTGGCCGCAAGCTTGAAGGCGCCCGCCACATGATCGCTGTGTTCATGCGTGACAAGGATGCCGGTCAGATCGTCCGCAGCCAGTCCGAGGCGGGCCAGCCTGAGCGCAACTTCACGCAGGCCGAACCCGCAATCAAGGAGAATCCGCGTGGCGCCCGCTTCGACGAGAAGCGCGTTGCCGCTGCTGCCGCTGCCCAGCGATGCAAAGCGCATCGCTACTACTTCAACTGGTCGTAGAGCAGACCGAGAATCTTCTTCGCGGTGTCCGAGTTGTCCACTCCGCCCTCGCGAGTCAATATCTGAACGCTGGTCTCGCCGCCGTCGCTCTTGACCAGGATGCGGAACTGCTGGTTAGGCGCAGGCTTGCTGTCCCAGAACTTCAACTTGCTGAGGAACCCGCCCTCGGACTTCTTGCCCACATCCGCTTCGGGATCGACGTAGCGAACGTAGTAAAGGCCCTTGCTGCGGTCGCGGTCCTCGACGGTGAAACCGACCCTGTCAAGAGCCAGGCCGACACGGCGCCAGGAGCGGTCGAAAGCCTCGAGCAACTGCAGTGAACCGACGCCGCTCGTGGCACGAATCAGCTTGGCGCGCTCCTCTCCCTTCGCATCGGCAGCCATCATGGTCTTGGCGCGGGTTTCCTGGGTGCCCAGTCGCACCATCAGCCGACGCAGCATCTCGGCCTCAAGCTCAGGATCGGGCGGACGGGGCTGCCATACCGTGCGGCCCTTGCCTTCATCGGCATACGCTTCGTACATGCCACGATGGCTGATGTAGATTTCGGTTGAGCCGTCGTCCACCCCCTTCTCGAGGCGGGTGCGGAACTTGTCGCGTTCGGGCGTCGAATAGATCTGATCGAGGAACTTGCCAAGTGTGGCGCGAATCATGTCCTGGGGCAGCTTGGCGCGGTTCTCGGCCCAGTCCGTCTCCATGATGCCCGCATCGGGCAGTTCAAGATTGACGATGAAGCCAAGCTCCTGCCAGAACTCCTTGAGGATCGGCCATATCTTGTCCGGCGGACCGGCCACGACCAGCCAGCGCTGGTTGCCGGAACGCTCGACGCGCATTTTCTCGATCTGCGGCAGGATCTCCTGCGCAGCCGCATCCTTCGAGCCGCTGCGCTCTGAACTGTAGGCGGAATAGGTCGCCGAGCCGCGTGGGGAAATGTCCGGTACGACATAGCGTTCGTCCCGGTTGGGCGAGGTCAGATCGGGTGGAATTTCGAGCGGCGGAAGCTTGCCGGCCGATTTGTAGTCAATCTTCTTCGATTCGATCGACATGCTGGAACAGCCTGCCAGCAGCAGCAAAGCTGACAACAAAGGCAGCAGCCTCGACTTCATGCGGAACATGCCCCGCCTTTCAGAATATTCGGGTTTCAAACGGCAATGCCGGCTTCGCGCATGGCCTGCAGCACGCGATCGTGGCACTCCGGCGACAAGGGTGTCAGCGGCAGCCGGATGCCCTCTTCGGTCAGCCCCATCCGGCTGACAGCCCATTTCACCGGTATCGGATTGGCCTCCACAAAAAGATGCCGATGCAGGCCAAGCAGTCGCGCGTTGATTTCGCGCGCCCTGACCACGTCTCCGGCCAAAGCTGCCGCGCACATTTCATGCATCAGGCGGGGCGCCACGTTGGCAGTCACGGAAATCGTGCCGTGCCCGCCGAGCAGGATGAAGGCCAGCGCGCTGGCGTCGTCACCGCTGTAGAGGGCGAAACCCTTAGGCGCCCGCTTGATCAGGTCGGTGCCGCGTTCTAGGTTGCCGGTGGCGTCCTTGATGCCGACGATGCCCGGCACCTGCGCCAGGCGCAGCGTGGTTTCGTTGCTCATGTCGGCAACGGTGCGCCCGGGCACGTTGTACAGGATCATCGGCAGGTCGACGGCCTCGGCGATCGACTTGAAGTGGCGATAGAGTCCCTCCTGCGTCGGCTTGTTGTAGTAGGGCACGACGTTGAGGGATGCCGCCGCGCCGGCCTTCTTGGCGCAGGCGGTCAGTTCGATCGCTTCGGCGGTGGAGTTGCCGCCGGTACCGGCGATGACGGGCAGGCGGTCAGCAGCATAGTCGACTGCTGCGCGAATCAGTTCGCAGTGTTCCTCAACGGTGACGGTCGGCGACTCGCCAGTGGTGCCGACGATGACGACGCCATCGGTGCCTTCCGCCGCATGAAAGTCCACAAGCGCCTTCAGCCGCGGGTAATCCAGGCTGCCGTCGGCCCGCATTGGCGTGACGATTGCGACAATCGAACCTTTTATCATGGTCTCGGGTTTTCTGTTGAACAATGGATTTTAATCGATGAATGCCAATTTGGGAGAAGAATGCGCTGGCTGGCCAGCGGGTTGACACTGGCTTCAGGTGCCGGTTCCCGGACTGCTCAAAGATCTGCCAGAACCTTGATGTGGGTCGTCACGCTGCGCGCCAGGGCAGACAGGGCGTAGCCGCCCTCCAGCATCGACACGATGCGTCCTTGCGCCGATTCCGCGGCCACCGCCTTAAGTTGCTGCGTCACCCATGCATAGTCGGACTCGACCAGGCCGAGCGAGGCCATGTCGTCCTCGTAGTGTGCGTCGAAGCCGGCCGAGATGAAAAGCGCTTCGGGCGCAAAGCTGCGCAGCGCCGGAAGCCAAACCTCCGCAACTGCTTCGCGAAATCCGTCGCTGCGAGTGCCGGCCGGAATTGGCACGTTGACCATGTTGGGTGCCGGGGATTCCGTGCCGCTATAGGGATAGAAGGGGTGCTGAAAGATGCTGACCATGAGGACGCGAGGGTCGTTGGCGAAGATGTCCTCCGTCCCGTTGCCGTGGTGTACGTCGAAATCGATCACAGCCACCCGTTCGAGGCCGTACTCCACGAGGGCATGTGTGGCGGCAATGGCGATATTGTTGAAAAAGCAGAAACCCATCGCCTTCGACCGCTCGGCATGGTGGCCCGGCGGGCGCACACTGCAAAAGGCGTTTTCCGCCTCGCCGCCGATGACCAGGTCGGTGGCCAGAATGCCCGCGCCGGCCGAACGCAACGCCGCCTGCCAAGTGCCGGCGCTCATGGCAGTATCCGGGTCCAGGTGAACGATGCCACTCTGAGGCGCGTTCTCGCGGACATGGCGCACATATTCTGCGGGGTGGACGCGGGCAATCTGTTCCAGCGTGGCGAGCGGCGCGTCGCGGAAATCCAGGTAGAGATCCAGCCCGGCGGCAATCAGGCGATCGCTGATGGCGGAGAGGCGCTCCGGGCACTCCGGATGATGCGCGCCCATGTCATGCAGCCAGCAGTCGCGGTGGGTAATGAACGCTGTAGTCATGTGAAGCACCGGTCGTCGCCGGTTCTTGTCCTGGAAGCCGTTTCCGCGAACCTCACGGTTGCGGCTTCGAAGCGGCTTCTAATGGAAATGCAATAGAATGGTTGCCAAGTTTTCATTATCCTACGATTGTCACTTGCCACTCAAGTCATGCTCCATTCTCCCATAGACGAGGCCATTCGCCATGCCGGCCGGATCGTCCTAGGCAAGGAGCGTCAGATCCGTCTCGCTCTGGTCTGCCTGCTCGCGCGCGGCCATCTGCTGATCGAAGACCTGCCTGGCGTCGGCAAGACCATCCTGGCCCACGTCCTGGCGAAATTGCTCGGCCTCAACTTTCACCGCATCCAGTGTACGGCCGACATGCTGCCGGCGGACATCATCGGCGTATCCATCTATGATCGCAACACGGGCGGCTTCCAGTTCCATCCCGGACCAATCTTCGCCCAATTGATTCTTGTCGACGAGATCAACCGCGCCATGCCGAAGTCGCAGAGCGCGCTGCTGGAGGCCATGGAGGAACACCAGGTGACATGCGAGGGCGAAACCCGCCCCCTGCCGGACCCCTTCTTCGTCATTGCGACGCAAAATCCCTCTCACCAGATCGGCACCTTTCCGCTCCCGGAATCGCAACTGGACCGCTTTCTCATGCGCATCGACATGGGCTATCCGGACCGCGAAGCCGAACGTGAGCTGCTCGGTGGCGCCGACCGGCGCGACATGGTGGCCACCCTACAGCCTTGCATGGAACCGGGCGAATTGATCGAGCTGCAGCGGGCCGTGCGGGATGTACATGTCTCCGAGGCCCTCATCGCCTATGTTCAGGCACTGGCAGAGCATACCCGCCGTTCGCCGGAATACGAGACGGGGCTCAGCCCGCGCGCCGCGCTCGCCTTGCTGCGCGCAGCACGCGCCTGGGCCCTGATCGACCATCGCGACCTGGTGCTGCCGGAAGACATCCAGACCGTGCTGTCGGCGGTGGCAGGCCATCGCCTGCGTCCTGCCAGCGGCGCACCGGCCGCTTCTGCCGCCGATATTGCCGCCGCGCTCATCGCCGCCGTGCCGATTCCCTGACAATCCATGCCACTGGTCGCGGCGTTCAAGCGCTGGCTGTTCCGCCTTTACGGGCCGGAGCCGTCGCCGATCGTCCTCACCCAGCGCCGCATCTATGTCCTGCCGACACGGCCCGGCCTAGCCTACGCAGCGGCGCTAGGCCTGATGCTTGTCGGCGCCATCAACTACAACCTCGGCCTTGGCTATGCCCTGATCTTCCTGCTCGCCGGGCTTGGCCTGGTCACCCTATTGCACACTTTTCGAAACCTGGTGCGCATAGAGATCTCGCCAGGCCGCGTCGAGCCAGTGTTCGCCGGAGACGTAGTGCAATTCGGCCTGCAGCTTCACAACCGGCGCGGGCCGGGGCGCTTCGCCATCCGCCTCAAGCTGGCCGACGGCGAAGCAGTCACAATCGATCTGGCACCCGAAGCATCCACTGCGATATACCTGCCACTGCCATCGCGCAAGCGAGGATGGCTGCGGCCCGGCCGCGTCACGCTGGAGACGCGCTACCCGCTCTGCCTGATCCGCGCCTGGAGTTACGTCGAGCCGGACATGCGCTGCCTAGTCTATCCACGTCCGGAAACCTCGCCGCCCCCTCTGCCGCTGATGGCCGTCGGCGAATCCGGCGCCGCTCGCAGCGGCCGAGGCAGCGATGATTTCGCAGGACTGCGCACGCACCAGCCGGCCGACTCGCCGCGGCATGTCGCCTGGAAGGCGGTGGCACGCGAGCAATCCCTGCTCACCAAGCAATTCAGCGGCGCCGGCACGGTCCAGGCCTGGCTCGATTGGGACACATTGCCGCAGGAATTGGGTGTCGAGACGCGCCTGTCCCGACTCACACGCTGGCTGCTCGATGCCCATGCCCAGGGACTGGCCTACGGCCTGCGCCTGCCCGGCAGGGAAATCCCGCTCGGCCAAGGCGAGCGGCAACTGCAGGATTGCCTTGAAGCACTGGCCGTGCATGGCGAATAGAAATGCACACCCCGGCAACGGCCTGTCGCTGGCCCGCAGCCAGGAACTCTGGTTGCTTGCTTGCGCCGTGCTGACACTGGCGCCCGATGGCGCACGCGCCCCTGGCTGGCTGATTGCCGCCGTGGCGCTGGCCCTCCTCTGGCGCACGGCGATCTGGTGGCGCCGCGCCGCACTGCCGCCTCGCTGGCTGCTGTCGCTTCTCGTCCTGGCAGGCTCGGTGGGCGTATACCTCACCCATCGCCAGTTCTTCGGCAAGGATCCGGGCATTGCCCTTTTGATCCTCTTTCTCGCCCTCAAGCTGCTGGAGATGCACCGGATTCGCGATGGCCTTGCCGTCGTCTTCCTTTGTTATTTCCTGCTGTTCACCCATTTCCTCGACGAGCAGGGCATGGATGTCGCCGGCATCACCCTGATCGCCCTCGTCGTCATCACCGCCACGCTCTCCAACCTGGCGCATGCCGGCCGTCCGCTTGTCGACCACCTGCGCCTGTCCGCCTTGATGATCGCGCAGGCGATCCCGTTCATGCTCGTTCTCTTCCTTCTCTTCCCGCGCGTGCAAGGTCCGCTCTGGGGCATGCCGACTGACGCCTACAGCGGGATGAGCGGTCTGTCGGACAGCATGACGCCCGGCTCCATCAGCAGCCTGAGCCTGTCAGGCGAGATCGCCTTCCGCGCCCGCTTCGAGGATGAGATCCCGCCGAAACCGCAGTTGTACTGGCGCGGCCCGGTCCTGCGCCTGTTCGACGGTCGCACCTGGCGCATCGGCACCCAGCAGGAAAAAGTCAGTCCCGGCGGAACGGCGTCGGGACCGGCCATCCGCTACACGGTCACCCTGGAACCTCATAACAAGCCCTGGCTGTTCGCCCTGGAGATGCCGCTGGCGCCGCCGTCCGGCGCCTTCGTCTCGCATGAACTTCAGGTGCTGTCCAAGACACCGGTACGCAGCCGTCTGCGCTACGACATGCAATCCCATATCGGCTTCGTGCCCGGTGTCGACGAAGCCGAGCCCGTGCGCCACAGGCATCTCGACCTCCCCGGCAACAACCCGCGCACACGTGCCCTGGCCGAACAGTGGCGTCGGGAAGCGACGCAGGCCGAGGCGATCATTCAGCGCATGCTTGGCCACTTCCGCACTGAGCGTTTCTTCTATACCCTGAATCCGCCGTTGCTTGGCGCGAACGGCATCGATCAGTTCCTGTTCGAGACCCGGCGCGGCTTTTGCGAACACTACGCCTCGGCCTTCGTCTTCTTCATGCGGGCGGCAGGCATCCCGGCGCGCGTAGTCACAGGCTACCAGGGCGGCGAGCGAAACCCCGTGGACGGCTACCTCATCGTGCGCCAATCAGACGCCCATGCCTGGGCGGAGGTCTGGCTGGAGGGAAAAGGCTGGACGCGCGTCGACCCGACGGCCGCCGTCGCCCCGAACCGCATCGAGGTTGGCCTGGCCTCCGCCGTGCCTGCCGGCGAGCCGCTGCCCTTCCTGGTGCGCGCCGACCTGACCTGGCTGAAGCAGCTGCGCTACCGCTGGGATGCCATCACCAATACCTGGAACCAATGGGTGCTCGGCTACGACCCGCAGCGCCAGCGTGAGTTGCTCTCGCGCCTCGGCATGCCCCAGCCGGACTGGAAAGCGATGACTGTCGTCATGGCCGCGCTGTGCGGCCTCCTGCTGCTTGGCCTGACGGCCTGGGCGCTGCACCGGCGTACGCGCATCGATCCGGTACAGCGCGCCTGGAATCGCCTGAGCCGGCGTCTTGCGCGCATCGGCCTGGCGCGCCGGGCCTGGGAAGGACCGGCGGACTACACACGGCGCGTGACGCAGGCCCGCCCGGAGCTTTCCCCTGCATTCGCCGCGATCGCCGGCCTCTACATCGACTTGCGATATGGCAAACTGGCCGGCAAGGAAGCGCAACAGAAGCTGAGCGCCATGATTGCCGATCTGGACATTCCCGAATGGCGATGAGACATATTCTGCCGGCCCTCCTTCTCGGCGTCCTCGCCCTGCCCTCGGTATCGGCCGCGGGCAGCTTCGAGCGGCGCGAAGACGTTCGTGCCTTCATCGAGGAAATGCACCAGCGGCATGGTTTCGACCGCGCACGGCTGCTGCGTCTCTTCGGCCAGGCACAGCCCCAGCCGAAGGCGCTCCAGGCCATCCTGCCGCCAAAGGATCCGTCGATGCGCTCCTGGCAAACCTACCGCGCGCGCTTCATCGAACCTTCGCGTATCGATGGCGGGCTACGCTTCTGGGAGGCGAACCGCAACGTCCTCGAAGCCGCGCGGCGCTCTTACGGCGTACCGGAGGAAATCGTCGTCGCCATCATCGGCATCGAGACCATCTACGGCCGCAACACCGGAAAATTCCCGACCCTGGCGACCCTGGCGACGCTGGCATTCGACTATCCGCCCCGCTCCGAGCTTTTCCGAGGCGAACTCGAGGCCCTCCTGTTGCTGGCGCGCGATTCGCGCCGCAGCCCTGCCGCCTACTCCGGCTCGTACGCCGGCGCACTGGGCATTCCCCAGTTCCTGCCGAGCAGCATCCGCAACTGGGGCGTGGATTTCGACGGCGACGGGAGAATCGATCTGGCGGCAAGCAGTGCAGACGCCATCGGCAGCGTCGCCAACTTTCTTGCCAGCCATGGCTGGGAAACAGACGGCGCAATTGCATTCCCCACCAGTGCTGTGGGCGTGCGCGTCAAAGAGCTGGTCGAAGCGGGTATCGTGCCGCGCCTTACACCGGCGGAAATGGCGGATTACGGCCTCACGCCGGCGGCAGAGGCGCCGCAACAGCCCTGCGCACTGATCGACCTCGTCACGCCGGGCCAGGCCACGGAATACTGGCTCGGCTATCGCAACTTCTACGTCATCACGCGTTACAACCGCTCCAGCTCGTATGCCATGGCAGTATATGCGCTATCGCTCGAATTGAAGCAAGCATGGGAAGCCCGCCTGGCGACGAGATGAGCGCTACAGCAGGACGTCCTTGGAAACGCCGTGCCGCTTGAGGATGCGCCGCAGCTGGGCCAGCGCCTCGATCTGTATCTGCCTCACCCGCTCGCGCGTCAGTGAAAGCCGCTCGGCCAGTTCCTCCAGCGTCGCCACCTCGCAGCCGTTGAGGCCGTAGCGCGATTCGATCACCCGGCGCTGCTTGTCGCTCAACATGCCGATCCATTCCGTCACCAGATGTTCCACTTCGGTGGCATGGATCTGCATCTCAGGCGTTTCGGCGGCATCGTCCGCGAGAGATTCGCCGATGGAAAGGCTGGGGTCGATCTCCAGCGGTGCATCCAGCGAGGCGACATGTTCGTTCAGCACAAGTACCTGGCGCACCTCCTCGACGGGCTTGTCGAGCACTTGGGCGATTTCCTCCAGTCCGGTCTCGCGCGCGCTGGACGCCTCCAGATGCCGCATGGCGCGCAGCACCGAGTTGAGCTCCTTGACGACATGCACCGGCAGTCGGATGGTTCGCGACTGGTTCATGATGGCACGCTCGATGTTCTGGCGGATCCACCATGTGGCATAGGTCGAGAAGCGGAAGCCGCGTTCCGGATCGAACTTGTCGAGAGCGTGAATGAGACCAAGGTTGCCTTCCTCGACCAGGTCGAGTAGCGGCATGCCGCGATTGAGGTAATGCTTGGCGATGTTCACCACCAGGCGCAGGTTGTGCTCGATCATCTTCTGGCGCGCGCGCTCGTCGCCCTGCCGGGCCAGCCGCGCGTAGGTCAGCTCCTGATCCGGCGTCAGCAGCGGGTTGGCGCCTATCTCGTTGAGATAGAGCTGGGTGACGTCGTTGAGGAATTCCGGCTCGCCGGCAGGCGCAGCCTCGGGCGTCGATGCTTCGGTCGGCTCACCTTCGCCTGGCAAAACCTCTTCGCTCATGCTTCACCTCGGCGGCAGCAGCTTGACGGGATCGAGCGGCTTGCCCTGGCGACGAATTTCGAAATGCAGCTTGGCCTGATCGGCATCGCTGCTTCCAAGCTCGGCAATCCTCTGCCCCCTGGCCACCTGCTGCCCTTCCTTGGCCAGCAGCCGGCTGTTGTGGGCATACACGCTCGAAAGACCATTGGCGTGCTGCACGATGATCAGGTTGCCATAACCGCGTATGCCGCTGCCGGCATAGGTCACCTTGCCGCTTTCGGCCGCCAGCACCGGCTCGCCGACGCGTCCCTCGATATCAATACCTTTGCTGCTGCCATCGACATAGGAAGAGACGACTCTCCCTGCGGCAGGCCACGTCCAGTTCAACTCGTCGCCGACTGCGGCCTCGGCCGGTCTTGACTCGGGCCTGGCCTGTGCTGGATGGGTTGCGGAGCGCGGCTCCTCCGTCTTCTGCATTGCCGCGACGGCCTGCTCAGTATAGGGCTGCTTACCGCCTTTGGGCTCGCGCTTGACGGTGTCGGTGTTCGGCGCACTGGCCGCAGCGGCCACCGGGCGAACCTCCACCGCGGCTGGAGCGGCAATCGGTTTGACCACAGCCACGCCTTCGGGCGGCGCCACGCGCAGCGGCTGGCCGACCCGGATCATGTTGGGGTTGTCGATGTTGTTCCAGGCGGCGACATCGCGGTATGACTGGCCATGCTCCAGCGCAATGCTGTAGAGCGTTTCGCCCTTTTTCACAATATGGTATTCGCCGGGCCGGGCAGCACTTGCCGCAGGCGCCGCGCCCTTGGCCGGCAGGCCACCGCGTTCGACCACCGGGGCTGGCGCCTTCGACGTGCAGCCGGCCAGCAGTACGGCGATCAAGGCCGCAAAGACAACCACATCTCGTGAAACAATGTGTCTCATGCCTATTCGACTCCTGCCAGCAAGGGTACGAAACGCACCGATTCGAGTCGGGTTTCGCTAAAGCCGCGCGCGCTCCGCTCGATCAGGCAAAGCGCCTGGTCTTCGCCGCCCAAAGGCAAGATCATGCGTCCGCCGACCGCCAACTGCCCAAGCAGCGCCTGCGGCACGCGCGCGGCGGCGGCGGCTAGGATGATTGTATCGAAAGGCGCGGCTTCCGCCAGCCCGAGGCCGCCGTCCGCATGCTTGAGACGGACATTCGGCAAGCGCAGGTGGCGCAAGTTTGCCCGCGCCTTGTCGAGCAGCTGGGCAAGGCGCTCGACGGCATAGACATCCTTGGCCATCTGGGCCAGTACCGCCGCCTGGTAGCCGCAACCTGCCCCGATCTCCAGCGCCTTGCCGAGGTTTTTCCTTCCGGCCGCCAGCAGTTCGATCATGCGCGCCACGATGAACGGCTGGGATATCGTCTGCTTCAATCCGATCGGCAAGGCCGTATCCTCGTAGGCGCGCGAGGCGAGCGCCTCCTCGACGAAGATGTGGCGCGGCACGGCCGCCATCGCCACCAGGACGCGTTCGTCGCGGATGCCGCCGGCGCGCAGACGCTCGATCATGCGCGCACGCGTGCGCGGCGAGGTCATGCCAATGCCCGCCAACTCGCGCTTCATGCGCTGAGCCAGTTCCTTACAGTGGGAATCTGGGCCCCGTGCGTCAGGTCAATCTGCAACGGCGTAATCGACGCATAGCCGTTCTCGACGGCATGGAAATCCGTTCCTTCGCCGGCGTCCTGGGCCGAACCCGCAGCACCGATCCAGTAAACCGTCTCGCCGCGCGGACTGACCTGCCTGACCACACCCTCGGCCTTGTGCCGCTTGCCCAGCCGCGTCACCCGAATGCCTTTCAGCCTCTCGGGCGGAATATCCGGCACATTGATGTTCAGCAGTACCGGTGCCTTCGGCGGATGACGCTGACAACGCTCGACCACTCCGCGGACAACCCGTGCTGCCGTTTCGAAATGGGCTGCCTTGTGGCTGGTCAGTGACACGGCAATCGACGGCACACCCAGCAGATAGCCTTCGGTCGCCGCCGCCACGGTGCCGGAATAAATCGTGTCATCGCCCATGTTGGCGCCGACGTTGATGCCCGAAATCACCATGTCCGGCAGATGCTCGAGCATGCCGGTGACCGCCAGATGAACGCAATCTGTCGGTGTGCCATTCACGAAGTGGAATCCGTTGGCGGCCTGCCGCAGCCTGAGCGGGCGATCCAGCGTCAGGGAATTGCTGGCGCCGCTGCGATCGCGTTCTGGAGCGACGACGGTTATCTCGGCAATATCCATCAGGGTCCGGGCCAGCATCTCTATGCCCGGTGCGAAGTAGCCGTCGTCGTTGGAAAGGAGGATGCGCATGGTATGCCGCGCGGCGATGGCTGCCTCAGGGTAAGAATGGTCGGGGCGGCGGGATTTGAACTCGCGACCCCTTGCACCCCATGCAAGTGCGCTACCAGGCTGCGCTACGCCCCGACTGACTGCAAATTATAACAGAGAGCGGTGCGCACGACCGTTTTAATGCGGGTTTCAGGCACGCAGCAGGTAAATGATGCTGGCTATTTCACCGCGCAGCGACAGACCGGGGAAAGTCAGATCGGCCGATCCTTCCGCAGGGTTCGGCAAATCCCGGCCAAGGTTCTCTTCCAGGCGGTTGCGCGCACCGCTGATGGTGAAGCCTTCCCGATACAGCAGTTCCCGAATGCGTCGGACCAGCAGCACCTCATGATGCTGGTAGTAGCGACGGTTACCGCGCCGCTTGACCGGCTTGAGTTGCGTGAATTCCTGCTCCCAGTAGCGCAAGACGTGCGGTTTGACGCCGCACAATTCACTTACCTCGCCGATGGTGAAGTAGCGCTTGGCCGGAATCGGCGGCAGTTCATCCTTGTTTGCCATGGCTGCTCAGCTTCTCGACCGAGGCCTTGAGTTTCTGGCTGGCATGGAAGGTGACGACACGACGGGCAGTGATCGGAATCTCCTCGCCTGTCTTGGGATTGCGGCCCGGGCGCTGCGGCTTGTCGCGCAACTGGAAATTGCCGAAGCCGGACAACTTCACGCTGTCGCCTCGTTCCAGCGCCGTTCGGATTTCTTCGAAAAACCCCTCCACCATATCCTTGGCTTCGCGCTTGTTCAGGCCGACCTTTTCAAAAAGGAGGTCGGCGAGTTCCGCCTTTGTTAACGTCATTTCTGCTCCCTATGAACGCAGCTTGGCGGCGAATTGTTTCGCTGCGGCCTCGACCATTGACATGACTGCCGCATCGACTTCGCCTTCGGAAAGCGTTCTTTCAGTATCTTGCATAACTACCCGGAATGCAAGACTTTTTTTCTCAGGATCGACTCCCTTGCCGTGGTATACATCGAACAACTCGACCTCCCGGACGATCGCCGGGGCGACGGCCAGCAGGGCCTCCAGCATGGGCTTGGCAGGCTGCTCCTGGGCCACCACCAGGGCGATGTCACGCACCACGCACGGAAAGCGTGAAACCTCCTTGTAGGCTGGCAGCGGCTTCTGCAATACGGAATCCAGGTCCAGCTCGAAAAGAACCGGTGCGCTGCCCAACTCGTATTTCTGCACCCAGCGCGGATGCAGCTCACCCACCAGGCCGATCACCTTGCCCTCCAGGGTCACCGAGGCAGCGCGGCCGGGATGCAGGGCCGGGTGCTGCAAGCGCTCGAATCCACCCTGCAGCGGCGCAAGCAATGCCTCGACATCGGCCTTGACATCAAAAAAGTCGACATGGCGCACGGCCATACCCCACTGTTCCGGCGCGGCTGGCCCCCAGGCAAGCGCCGCTACCCGCTTCGGTTGCAGGAAACCCGGTATCGGATCGCCTGCGGCATCGCGAAGGAAGCAACGGCCGGTTTCGAACACTCTGACGCGATCCAGGCGCCTGTTTCGATTGGCGGCGAGGTTGGCCACCAGCCCGCCGATCAGGCTCGATCGCATCACCCCCATCTGGCTGGCGATCGGGTTGGCGAGAACCACCTGACCGTCGTTGGCGCAAAAATCCCGCTCCCAGCCTGCATCGACGAAACTGTAATTCACCACCTCCTGATAGTCGCGGGAAGCCAGCAGGCGGCGCAAGCGCCAGACGGAGCGGAACTGCTCATTTTGCGGCAGGATGGCCAGCGAGCCCTGCGAAAGGCGGGCAGGAATGTTGTCGTAACCATGCAGCCTGGCCAGTTCCTCGACCAGATCCTCCTCAATGGCAATGTCGAAACGGTGCGAGGGCGGCGTCACCGTAAAGACATCCTGGTCCTGGGTAAAGGCGAAGTCGAGCCCTCTGAAAAGGCGCGCCGCGATCTCGGCACCCAGCCTGATGCCCAGAACCTTCTCGGCTCTTGGCACGCGCAGCCGTACCGGTACCCTTTGCGGCAGGCAATCGTGGTCGATCGCCTCGGTCACCGGCCCGGCCTGCCCGCCGCAGATATCCATGATCAGCCGGCTCGCCCTTTCCAGCGCCTCGCGCGTGGCAGCGAAATCGACGCCGCGTTCGAAACGGTAAGCGGCATCCGAGGAAAAGCCGAGCGCACGTGCCTTGCCGGCAATGGCATCGGGAGCGAAGAAGGCGCTCTCCAGGAACAACTCGGTGGTGCCGTCCGCAATGCCGCTCTCCTCGCCACCCATGATGCCGGCCATGGCCAGCGCACGGCTGTCGTCCGCAATGAGCGCAGTATCGACGGAGGGTTCGATGATCTGCCCGTTCAGCAACAGGAGTTTCTCGCCCGCCGCCGGATAACGCACGCGCACTGCACCGTCGAGGCGGGCATTGTCAAAGGCATGCAGGGGCTGGCCTAATTCCAGCATGACGTAGTTGGTGACATCGACCACGGCGCTGATGGAGCGCAGGCCGCTGCGCTCGAGGCGGCGCCTCATCCAGTCCGGCGTCGGTGCCTTGGCATCGATGCCGCTGACGACACGGCCGCAGTAGCGCGGACAGGCGGCTGGCGCGTCGAGCACGACCTCGCGGCGCTTGTCGCTCGTCACTCGTACTTCATCGACGGGGGAGGGAGAGACGGCTGTCCCAGTCAGCGCACCGACTTCGCGTGCGATGCCTTTCAGGCTAAGGCAATCGGCACGGTTCGGGGTGAGCTTCAGGGTAAACAACTTGTCATCAAGGGCGAGGCTGGTGCGTATATCCTCGCCCACGAGGGCGTCCTGCGGCAGCGGCAGCAGTCCGCTGTGATCCTCTGACAAGCCGAGTTCGCGCGCCGAACAGAGCATGCCGAAGGATTCGACGCCACGCACCTTGGTTACCCTGATCGTCATGCCGGGCAGCTCGGCGCCGACCAGGGCACAAGGCACCTTCATGCCGGTGCTGACATTGGGCGCACCGCAGACGATCTGCAGCGTCTCGCCCTGGCCCGCATCGACGCGGCAGAGCTTCAGCTTGTCGGCATCAGGATGCTTGTCGACCGAGAGCACTTGCGCCACGACGACGCCGGCAAAGGCCGGTGCGACGGGCTGCAGGGCCTCGACCTCCAGTCCCGCCATGGTGAGGCTGTGCGCCAGTTCAGCGCTGGTTAGGGGCGGATTGACGAATTCGCGCAGCCAGTGTTCGGAGAACTGCATGATTATTTAAACTGGGAAAGGAAGCGCAGGTCGCCATCGAAAAACAGGCGCAAATCGTTCACGCCGTAGCGAAGCATGGTCAGGCGGTCTGGCCCCATGCCGAAGGCAAAGCCGATGTACCTCTCGCTGTCGATGCCGACGGCCTTGAGCACGTTCGGATGCACCATGCCGCTGCCGGCGATTTCCAGCCAACCGGTGTGGCTGCAGACGCGACAGCCATTGCCGTCGCAGAACACGCAACTCATGTCGATCTCGGCCGACGGCTCGGTGAAAGGAAAGAAGGACGGGCGGAAGCGCGTACGCAGATCCGGTTTCTCGAAAAAATTGCGCAGGAAATCGGTAAACACGCCTTTCAGATCGGCGAAGCTAACGTCCTCGTCGATCCACAATCCCTCGACCTGGTGGAACATCGGCGAGTGCGTCGCATCCGAGTCGACGCGATAGACGCGACCTGGCGCGATGACGCGAATGGGCGGCTTGTGCGTTTCCATGAAACGCACCTGGATCGGGCTGGTGTGCGTGCGCAGCAGCAGGCCTGGTGCATCCAGCAGATAGAACGTGTCGTGCATCGAGCGCGCCGGGTGGTTCTCCGGCGTGTTGAGCGCGGTGAAATTGTGGAAGTCGTCCTCGATCTCCGGCCCGTCGGCGACGTCGAAGCCGATGGACCGGAAAAGGGCTTCGATGCGTTCCAGTGTTCGCGTCACCGGGTGCAGGCCGCCGGTGGGCAACCCCCGGCCGGGCAGGGTGACGTCGAGCGCCTCGGCCTCGAGCTGCCCCTCCAGGGCAACAAGGCGGATCGCCTCGCGCCTGCCGTTCAGCGCGGCTTCGATGCGCTCCTTGGCGCTGTTGATGGCGGCGCCGGCACGCTTGCGCTGCTCGGGCTCCAGCTTGCCGAGATTCTTCAGCAGTTCGGTCACTGAACCGCTCTTGCCGAGGTAGCGTGCCTTGGACTGCTCCAGCGCTGCTGCATCGTCTATGCCGGCAAACTCGGCTGTCGCCTGTGCAACCAGTTGTTCGATGTCACTCATGGCTCAAGCGTAAAAAAAGGAGGCGCGGCGCCTCCTTTTTCACCCGTTTCGCGTTCAGGCGGAGAGGCGCGCCTTTGCCTGGCCGGCAAGCTGGGCAAAAGCCGGCTTGTCGAATACGGCCAGATCCGCCAGCACCTTTCGATCGACCTCTATGGAAGCCTTCTTCAGACCGTTCATCAGACCGCTGTAGGTCATGCCCAACTCGCGGGCAGCCGCATTGATGCGGACGATCCACAGCGAACGGAACTGGCGCTTGCGCTGGCGACGGTCGCGATAGGCATACTGCCCGGCCTTCATCACCGCCTGCTTGGCAATGCGATAGACGCTCTTGCGACGGCCGCGATAACCCTTGGCCTGGTCGAGAACCTTCTTGTGGCGCGCGTGCGCCGTTACACCGCGTTTGACTCGTGGCATGGTCTGATCTCCTTAGGCGTAGGGCAGCATGGCCCGGATGGAGGCGACATCCGAATCGTGAACGTTGACCGCACCGCGCAGGTGGCGCTTGGCCTTGGTGGTTTTCTTGGTCAGGATATGGCGCTTGAAAGCCTGGGAGCGCTTGACGCTGCCCCCCGGCCGCACCTTGAAGCGCTTGGCAGCGCCAGACTTGGTCTTCATCTTCGGCATCGAAGAACTCCTTCTTTTAACATGGCGCCGGGTGGCTCCCGATCCGGAAGCGCTTCGACAACCCGCAACCACTTGTCCATGAGCCTGTCGGCCGGCCCATTCCGCCTCGCGCCCCGCCGGGGCGCACAGCTCAATGCTTCTGTTTCTTCATCGGCGCCAGCACCATGACAAGCTGGCGCCCTTCCATCTTGGGAAACTGCTCGACCGCGCCATACGGTTCCAGATCGGCCTTCACCCGTTCCAGCAGGCGCACGCCGAACTCCTGGTGCGCCATTTCCCTGCCGCGAAACCGCAGGGTCACTTTCGTCTTGTCACCATCCTGAAGAAAGCGGACCAGGTTCCTCAACTTGATCTGGTAGTCGCCTTCGTCCGTTCCGGGCCGGAACTTCACTTCCTTGACCTGTATCTGTTTCTGCTTCAGCTTCGCTTCATGGGCTTTCTTCGCCTCGGCGTACTTGAACTTGCCGTAATCCATGATGCGGCAGACTGGGGGCTTGGCCAGAGGCGCTATTTCCACCAGATCCACTCCCGCCTCCTCGGCCATCCTCAGCGCAACCTGGGCCGTCACGATCCCGACCTGCTCGCCGTTTTCCCCGATCAAACGGATTTCGGGGGCGTTGATTTCCTCATTCAGGCGCTGCGCCTTCTGCTGTGGCTGTGCGATGGTGCGAATCTCCGAAAAATGAAAAATCAGGCCGCCCCTGCCCGCGCATCGCGTTCTCGCGTCAGGCGTTCGACAAACGTCTCGAGGGACATTTGCCCGAGGTCCTGTCCGCCCCGGGCACGCACGGCGACCAACCCAGCCACCTTTTCCTTGTCACCCACGACAATCTGATAAGGCAGCTTTTGCAAGCTATGTTCTCGTATTTTATAGTTAATTTTCTCGTTGCGCAAATCCGCAACGGCCCTCAGGCCAGTCTGGCGTAGCTTTTCCGCAACAGATTCGGCGTAATCGGCCTGGTGTTCGGAAATGTTCATCACCACAATCTGCATCGGGGCCAGCCAGAGCGGAAAGGCTCCAGCATGGTGCTCGATCAGGATGCCGATGAAGCGCTCCATCGACCCCAGGATTGCCCGGTGCAGCATGACCGGCTGCCGGCGGCTGTTGTCCTCTGCTACGTATTCCGCGCCAAGCCGGCCCGGCAGCGAGAAATCGAGCTGCAGTGTGCCGCATTGCCAGACGCGATTCAGGCAATCCTTCAGCGAAAATTCAATCTTCGGGCCGTAGAAGGCGCCCTCCCCGGGCTGAAGATCGTATTTCAGTGCCTTCGCCTCCAGCGCTAGGGCAAGGGCAGCCTCGGCCCGATCCCAGGTCTCGTCGGAACCGATGCGCTTCTCGGGCCGGGTCGACAGCTTGACCAGGATATCGTTGAAGCCGAAGTCGGCATACACCTTGCGTAGCAGATCGATGAAGGCTGCGGACTCGGCGAGGATCTGCTCCTCGGTGCAGAAAATGTGGGCATCATCCTGCACGAAGCCGCGCACGCGCATGATCCCGTGCAAGGCACCGGAAGGCTCGTTGCGATGGCAGGAGCCGAACTCGGCCAGACGCAGCGGCAGGTCGCGATAGCTCTTGATGCCCTGATTGAATATCTGCACATGTCCGGGGCAGTTCATCGGTTTCACCGCATAGTCGCGTTCCTCGGCCTGTGTGGTGAACATGTGCTCGGCGTAGTTTTCCCAATGTCCGGACTTCTCCCACAGGACGCGGTCCATCACCTGCGGCGTGCGCACTTCCTGATAGCCGTTGGCCGCGAGAAGGCGGCGCATGTACTGCTCGACCTCCTGCCAGATCACCCAGCCCTTGGGATGCCAGAACACCATCCCCGGCGCCTCGTCCTGCAGATGGAAGAGATCGAGTTGCCGGCCCAGCTTGCGATGATCGCGCTTCTCGGCCTCCTCCAGCATGTGCAGATAGGCGTCGAGTTCGTCCTTCTTCGCCCAGGCCGTGCCGTAGATGCGCTGGAGCATCTCGTTCCTCGAATCACCCCGCCAGTAGGCGCCGGCGACCTTCATCAGCTTGAAGACCTTCAGCTTGCCGGTGGACGGCACGTGCGGGCCGCGGCAGAGGTCCACGAAATTGCCTTCGCGATAGAGGGAGACATCCTCGCCGGCCGGAATCGAGGCGATAATCTCGGCCTTGTAGTGCTCGCCGATCGACTTGAAGAAGTCGACCGCTTTGTCGCGCGGCCACACCTCGCGCACGACGGGATAATCCCTCTTCGCCAGTTCGGCCATGCGTTGCTCAATCTTCGCCAGGTCCTCCGGCGTGAAGGGGCGCTTGTAGGAGAAGTCGTAATAGAAGCCGTTCTCGATCACCGGACCTATGGTCACCTGGGCCTCGGGAAACAGCTCCTTCACGGCATAAGCCAGCAGGTGGGCCATGGAATGCCGGAGGATTTCGACGCCCTCGTCGTCCTTGTCCGTGACGATTGCCAGCGTGCAGTCGCGCTCGATGCGAAAGCTGGTATCAACCAGCCTGCCATCCACCTTTCCGGCAAGTGCAGCCTTGGCCAGGCCGGCACCGATCGACATGGCCACCTCGGCCACCGTCACCGCCTGCGGGAATTCCCGCTTCGAACCATCCGGCAATGTAATCGTCAGCATCCTGGACTCGTCCCGAAACGACAAAAGCCAGAAAACCGAAGCCGCTTCGGCCCCTGTCCTCTGGCTTCTGTTCCATGCAATTGGTAGGCGCGATAGGACTCGAACCTACGACCCCCACCATGTCAAGGTGGTGCTCTAACCAGCTGAGCTACGCGCCTGCAAGGGGCGCATTGTAGCCGAAACCGCCTGGCTGATCAAAGATTCGAATGGATACGGATACGATCTTTCGATGCGGTTCAGGCCAGCGGCCTCTGCCAGAGGCAATTGCCCCGGCTCTCCCGGCCTATCTCCTCCAGTACCCGCCCGTGCTCGGCCAGTTCGCCGGCGTTCGCACGCACCACGCGAAGGGGCGGACGCTCCGCCGGCAGCACCGCATGGAAACCATCTGCCGGCGGGCGATCGAGTTCCATGAGCAGCGTCTCCTGGCCGCGCGTCATGGCCAGATAGACCTCTGCCAGCAGTTCTGCGTCGAGCAGGGCACCGTGCAGCGTGCGGCCGGAATTGTCGATGGCGTAACGCTCGCACAGCGCATCGAGGGAATTCCGGCGCCCGGGGTGCAGTTCGCGGGCCATTTTCAGCGTGTCGACGATGCCCGTGCAGACCCGCTCCAGCGGCGCCTGTCGCTGCAGCGCCATCTCATTGTCGAGGAAGCCGGTGTCGAACGCGGCATTATGGATGATCAGTTCGGCGCCGCGGATGAAATCCAGGAAGGCGGACACGATTTCGCCGAAGCGGGGCTTGTCCTGCAGGAACTCGTTCGAGAGGCCGTGCACGGCGAGCGCGCCGGCCTCGACCTCGCGTTCCGGGTTGATAAAGCGGTGAAAGCGCTGGCCGGTCAGCTTGCGGTTGAGCAGTTCCACGCAGCCGATTTCGATGATGCGATCGCCCATCCGGTAATCGAGGCCGGTGGTTTCCGTGTCGAGAACGATCTGCCTCAAGTCCGGCCGCCTTTCAGCGTTTCCATGCCGCGGCGCGCCAGCGCATCGGCGCGCTCGTTCTCGACATGGCCGGCATGGCCCTTAATCCAGCGCCACTCGATGCGGTGGCATGCTGCCAGCGCGTCCAGTTCCCGCCACAACTCGGCATTCTTCACCGGCTGCCGGCCGGCGGTGCGCCAGCCGCGCCGCTTCCAGGCATGGATCCACTCGCTGATGCCCTTCTGCACGTATTGCGAATCGGTATGCACGCAGGCATGCACGGGCCGCGTGAGCGCCTCCAAGGCACGGATCACGGCCGTCAGTTCCATGCGGTTGTTGGTGGTGTCGGCCTCGCCGCCATACAACTCCTTTTCATGCCCGCCCATCCTGAGCAGCGCGCCCCAGCCGCCGGGCCCCGGATTGCCGCTGCAGGCGCCGTCGGTAAAGATTTCGACGCGTTCGCCGGTATCGCTCACTGATCCTCCCGTTGCATTCTCTGCACGGCCGGCGCCAGGGCCTTGGCGCGGGCCTTGCGATCGTGCCAGGTCGGCGTGAGCAGGCGCAGGCCGTGCTGCCGCTTGACGCCTTGCAGCAGATAGACAGAGCCGAAGATCGGCCACCATCGGTCTCCGGCCAGCTCGAGAAAGTGCCAGCGGCTCAGCCATTTTTCCTGGCTGACGGCGGGCGCGTAGCGACCGAAACAGCCTGCCTGGGTATCGAAGCTGAGCAGCTTCAACAGGTCCTTCAGGCGGCGAACGCTGAAATACTGGCCGCGCCAGGGGAAAGCCGCCTCGCGGCCCGCCAGGCGCCGCCTGAGGCCCCACAGACTGAAGGGGTTGAAACCAGAGATCAGCACCTGCCCCTCTGGCACCAGCACGCGCTCGACCTCGCGCAGCACCTGATGCGGGTCGCTGGCGAATTCCAACACGTGCGGCAAGGCCGCCAGATCGACGCTGTTGGCGGCGAACGGCAGGTGATGCGCATCGGCGAGAACGCCGGCCGGAGCGGCGTAGTCGCAGACGAAGCGCAGCGGCATGCGGTTCGCCCGCAGACAGTCGCACTGCGGCAGGCCGATCTGGACGGCATTAAAGCCGAACAGGTCGGCCACCATCCGGTCGAAGTGTTCCTGCTCCCATTCGAGGATGTACTTCCCCTGCGGGGTTTGCAGCCATTCGTCGAATCCGGGAATTGACATTTCGCTCCGAAGTCAGAGAATCGCAGCATGGACATACATGCCCTGCGCGCGTTCGACGACAATTATATCTGGCTGCTGCGCCGGGGGCGCCATGTCGCGGTGGTCGACCCGGGTGACGAGGCGCCCGTGTTGCGTTACCTCGAAGCCGAACACGCCGCCCTCGCCGCCATCCTGCTCACCCACCATCATGGTGACCATGCCGGCGGTGTCGCCGGACTGCTTGCCCGCCATCCGGTGCCGGTCTTCGGACCGGCAAAAGAGGCGATCGCCGGCATCAGCCGCCCGCTGCACGAAGGCGACCGCGCCGACCTGCCCGAACTCGATGGCAGCTTGCGGGTTATCGACGTGCCAGGCCACACCTGCGGCCATGTTGCCTATTACGGCCAAGGCGCGCTGTTCTGCGGCGACACGCTGTTCGCCTGCGGCTGCGGCCGCCTGTTCGAGGGTACCGCGGCCCAGATGTGGGCTTCGCTCGGCAAGCTGGCCGCCCTGCCGGCGGACACGCAGGTTTATTGCGCCCACGAATACACACAAGCCAACATCCGCTTCGCCCTGGCCGTCGAGCCCGGCAACGACGCGCTGCAGGCCAGGGCCGCGCGCGTGGCCGGGCAGCGCGCGCAGGGCCGGGCGACCGTGCCATTCACGCTTGCCGAAGAGCTGGCGACGAATCCCTTCCTGCGATCGGCAGTGCCTGCCGTCGCGACAGCGGCGGAACGCCATTGCGGGGCACGCCTGAACGGCCCCGCCGAGGTGTTCGCCGCCTTGCGCGAGTGGCGCAACGGCTTTCGCTGAAAGTCAGTCGCCAGGGAACGGCGTCGCGCGTTCTCCGCAGGCTGCAAAATTGACGCGCGCGAGGGGCGACGTTAGCATTGGGTTTTCGCACGTCTCGGCTCCATGTTCAAGATCAAGCCCGCGCTGACGGGGTTCCTTGCCTGTCTCGCCAGCTGCCTGGTGCCCGCCCTTGCCGCCGCCCAGGATGGCGCTTCGAACGAAACAGCCGCCGTCTCCGCCCCACTGGAGCCGATCCCGGCCATCGAGCTGAAGGACGATCCGCCGCCGCTGGCGACGATCGACCTGACGCTGCCGCCGGACGACCTGTGGGACCGCATCCGCAAGGGCTTCGGCATGCCCAACCTCGACAGCCCGCTGGTGCAGCAGCAGCAGGGCTGGTACCTCGCCCGGCCCGACTACCTGCGCCGCGTCGTCGAGCGCAGCCGCCGCTACATGCACCACATCGTCGAGGAACTGGAAAAGCGCGGCATGCCCACCGAACTGGCGCTGCTGCCGATCGTCGAGAGCGCCTACAACCCGATGGCCTATTCGCGGGCCCACGCCTCCGGCATGTGGCAGTTCATCCCGTCCACCGGCAAGACCTACCAGCTCGACCAGAACTGGTGGATGGACCAGCGCCGCGACATCATCGCCTCCACCAGCGCCGCGCTCGACTACCTGCAGTCGATCTACGAGATGCACGGCGACTGGCACCTGGCGCTGGCCTCCTACAACTGGGGCGAGAACGCCGTGGCGCGCGCCATCAATAAAAACCAGGCGAAGGGACTGCCGACGGATTACCTCAGTCTGACCATGCCCGCCGAGACGCGCTGGTACGTGCCCAAGCTGCAGGCCCTGAAGAACCTCATCGCCCAGCCACAGCTCTTCAACATCAGCCTCGACCCGATTCCCAACGAGCCCTATTTCCAGACCATCGAGGTGTCCACACACATGGACGTCGCCATCGCCGCGCGCCTGGCGGAGATGACCATCGAGGAATTCCTCGCCCTCAATCCCGCCTACAACCGCCCGGTGATTCCCGGCAAGGACGGCACCGCCATCGTCCTGCCGAGGGAGAAGACCGAGGTGTTCATTTCCAACCTCGAGGCGCACAACAAGCCGCTCACCAGCTGGCAGGCCTACACCATCAAAAAGGGCGAGAGCCTGGACAATGTCGCGAAAAAGCACGGCCTGACGCCAGCCCGCCTCCGGCAGATCAACGGCATTGGCCCCAGAATGCGCATCGGCGCCGGGCATACGCTGCTGGTGCCGGCCAGCGGCGGCGGCGCCGCGGACAACCTGCTCTCCGTGAACCTGCCCATCGTCAAGCCGACCGTTCGCAAGGCGCCTGTCCGGAGCGGCAAGAAAGGCGCCGCCGGCAAAAGCAGCAAGAAGCCTGTCGCCAAGCAAGTCAAGCCGGCGAAAAAGGCTGCCGCCAAGCGCCCTGCGCCAAAAAAGTAAGCGCGGCTTATCCGTGCAGAAAGCAGCGCACAGCGTGTGTTGCGCCGAGCAGCGTTTCGTCCGGATAGCGCGCCGCACACTGCGGCATGGCGCGCGGACAGCGCGGGTGGAAATGACAGCCGGCGGGCGGCCGCGCCGGTGAAGGCATGTCACCACCCAGAACGATCACCTCGCGGCGCTGCGCCGCATCCAGGCGCGGCACGGCGCTAAGCAGCGCCTGCGTGTAGGGATGCTGCGGCGAGCCCAGCACTTCCTCCACGCTGCCCCGCTCGACGATGCGGCCGAGATACATTACCGCCACCGCCTGCGCCAGGTACTCCACCACCGCGATGTTGTGCGTGATGAAGAGATAGGCGAGGCCGAGCGATATCTGCAGCTCCTTGAGGAGGTTGAGGATCTGCGCCTGTACGGAAACGTCCAAGGCGCTGGTCGGCTCGTCGCACACCAGCAGGCGCGGGGCCACCGCCAGCGCCCGCGCGATGGCGATGCGCTGGCGCTGTCCGCCGGAAAACTCGTGCGGGTAGCGCCCCCGCATGTCTGCCGAGAGACCGACGCGCTCCAACAGTTCTGCCGTGCGGCGCTCGCGCTGTGCCGTGGCGGCTGCCGTGCCGAGAGCGGCCATGCCCTCCTCGATGATGTCGCCGACGCGCATGCGCGGATCGAGCGAGGCATAGGGATCCTGGAAGACGATCTGCATCTCGCCGCGCAGGGCGCGCAGCCGCGCCGCTGACAGCGCCGTCAGCTCATTGCCGCGATAACGGACGCTGCCGGCAGTCGGCTCGATAAGTTGCAGGATGGCCTTGCCGGCGGTCGTCTTGCCGCAGCCGGATTCCCCGACCAGGGCCAGCGTCCGGCCGGAAGTCAGCCCCAACGAGACGCCATCCACAGCCCTCACCTGCCCCACCGTGCGGCGGAGCACGCCTCGGCGGATGGGGAAATGCACCCTCAGGTCGCTCACCTCCAGCAAGGCCGCACCCGCCTCCTGCCCCGATCCGACCGGTAGGGACGGGCCCGCCGCGCAGCACCGAGTATCCGATGCCTGAACCGGAACTCCTGATTCCCGATGCCTGAGGCCTGATGCCCGATCGTAAAGATGGCAGCGAACGGCCTGCCCCGCTGCTGCCGCATGCCAGGCCGGCGGCTCCTCGCGGCAGCGCGGCCAGGCCTGCGCGCAGCGCTCGACAAAGCGGCAGCCGGCGAACGGCCGGTTGAGCAGCGGCACGCTGCCGGGAATGGTCTCCAGCGCGCGGCCGCGCCGCTCTGGCAGGGGCAGCGCGGCGAACAGCTTCTGCGCATAGGGATGCCGCGGCGCGGCAAAGAAAACCTCCTGCGCAGCGACTTCCACCAACTCGCCGGCATACATCACGCCGACCCGCTGCGCCAGTTGCGCCACGATGCCCAGGTCGTGCGTGATCAGCAGCATGCCCATGCCGCGGCTGCGCTGCAGGGCGCCGAGCTGCTCCAGCACCTGCGCCTGGATGGTGACGTCGAGCGCGGTGGTCGGCTCGTCGGCGATCAGCAGGGCCGGGTCGCCGGCCAGGGCCATGGCGATCATGACGCGCTGCTTCATGCCGCCGGAAAACTGGAAGGGAAACTCGTCGAGCCGCCGCGCCGCGTCGGGAATGCCGACGGCCTCGATCAGTTCAACACTTCGCCGCCGCGCCGCCGCGCCGCGCAGCGGCGTGTGGCGCGCGAGCACTTCGCCGATCTGGCGACCGACGGTGAGCACCGGGTTCAGGCTGGTGGCCGGCTCCTGAAAAATCATCGCCATTTCGCGACCGCGCACCGTGCGCATTTCGGCTTCCGGCAGCGCGAGCAGATCGCGACCGTTGAGCATCACGCGGCCGCCGGCGATCGAGCCCGCGTCGGGCAACAGGCGCATCATGGAAAGCGCGGTCATCGACTTGCCACAGCCCGATTCGCCGAGCAGGGCGAAGGTTTCGCCGGCGGCGATCTCGAACGACACGTCATCCACCGCGCGCACGGCACCGGATGCACCCTCCAGCGATGTCCGCAACGACTCGACGCGCAGCAGACTCATGGCCGCTCCCGCACCGCCGCGGCGTTGCGCCGCCCGGCCAGGCGCGGATCGAAGGCATCGCGCACCGCGTCTGCAAACAGGTTGGCCGCCAGCACCAGCACGAACATGAAGGTGAACGCGGCTACCAGCGACCACCATACCACCGGCTCGCGCGCCAGTTCCAGGCGCGCCGTGTTGATCATGGTGCCGAAGCTGATCGTGCTCGGATCGACGCCGATGCCGATGTAGGAGAGCACCGCCTCGGCCAGCACCAGGCCGGAGAAGTCCATCACCACCGCGATCAGCACGATGTGCATGACGTTGGGCAGGATGTGGCGGCCCATGATGCGCGCGGCCGGCGCCCCGAAGGCCTGCGCCGCCTGCACGTATTCGAGTTCGCGCAGCTTCAGCGTCTCGGCGCGCAGCAGGCGGCACAGCCCCGTCCAGCTGGTCACGCCGAGGATCAGGCACAGCGCCAGCAGGCGCGCATCGGCGCGCTGGGCGGCGGTGGCGAACCAGTCCGGACGGGTGTCGATCGCCACCTGCACCATCAGCACCGCGGCGGCGATCAGCAGCACGCCGGGAATCGAATTGAGCGTCGTGTAAATGTATTGGATGACGTCGTCCACCCAGCCGCCGAGGTAGCCGGCGGCGATGCCCAGCGCCAGGGCGAACGGCAGCATGGCAAGCGTGGTGAGGGTGCCGATCACCAGGCCGGTGCGGATGCTCTTCAGGGTGAGATAGAGCACGTCCTGGCCGACCTTGTCGGTGCCGAGGACATGGTAGCCGCCGGCGAGCGAAACCGCCGGTCCGGCGACGAGCAGCAGGAGGCCCGCCGTCAGCAGCGCCGCGTTCCAGGCCAGGCGCGTCTCGCCGCGCCGGATATTCCGCCAGGCCTGCGCACGACGCACCCCCCAGCGCCGCGCCGCCACATGAACGGCGGCAAAGGCAAAAGTCAGTCCCGCCAGGACGGCGATGAGCAGGCCGCGCAGCACGCGCCACGTCACATCGCCGCCCCACTCTGCATCCGCATCGCGCAAATGGGCGCCGCCGTGCTTCAGTCGCGGAAACAGCCGCACCTGCGTCCCATCCGGCTGCTCGACCGTCTCCCTGGCGTACAGGTGCGTCGCCAGCGGCGCAGAGTAGGTTTTTTCGGCGGCGTTCCGGAGCGGCCGCAGCAGCGCGTCGAGCGCGCTGCGCACTTCCGTGCTGTAGCCGTTGGCAGGCCTGCCGTTCGCATCCGCCAGGCGCGGCCGGTAGTGCAGCGAATCGAGCAGCCCGATCGCAGCAAAGGCGAGCAGCACGAGCAGCGCCGCCATGCCGGCGCGGCTCTCGCCGACGCGGCGCCAGGAGGCCAGCAGATACGCCCGGCGCCGAACCTGGAAGCCTGCGCCGACCGCTGCGGCGAGCAACAGGAATACGAGCGCGTCGGTCCACAGGACGACCGGCATCATTGCAGCCTCACCCGCGGATCGACCAGGGTATAGGACAGATCCGTCAGCAGCAGGCCGACGATATAGAGCACCGAGCCGATGAAGACCATGGCGCGCACCACGGCGAAGTCCTGCGCGTTGATGGCATCGATGGTGTAGGAGCCCAGCCCAGGGATGCCGAAGAACGACTCCACCAGCAGGGAACCCATGAACAGCAGCGGAATCACGACCACCACCCCGGTGAGAATGGGGATCATGGCGTTGCGCAGCACATGGCGGAACAGCACGGCCGCCTCGGCCAGTCCCTTGGCACGCGCCGTGCGCACGTAGTCCTTGCCGATTTCCTCGAGGAAAATCGTGCGGTACCAGCGCGTGCTGCTGCCGATGCCGGCAACGACGCTGATCAGCACCGGCAGGAGCAGGAAGCGCGCCGCATCCAGCCCGCCGGCGTAGCCGGAGATCGGCACGAGATGCCAGACCTTGCTCACCAGATATTGCCCGCCGATGATGTAGAACAGGCTGGAGATCGACATCATCGCCACGCACAGCACCACTCCCCAGAAATCAAGATAGGTGGCGCGGAAGAAGGCCAGCAGAAGGGCGAAGGAGACGGTGACGAAGAGGCCGAGCAGGAAGGTCGGTAAGGCGATGGCCAGGCTCGGCCCCATGCGTGTCCTGATCTCGTGGCCGATGTCGCGGCCGTCGTCGGCGCGGCCGAAATCGAAGACGAAGAGCTTCGCCGATTTCTCGAAGAAGATGGTGCGGGTCAGCCTGGCTGCCCCTTCAGCGTTCCCGTTGAAGAGCAGCGGCTTGTCGTAGCCGCGCTCGGCCTTCCATTTCTCGATCGCCTCGGGGGTGACGCGCTTGACGCCGAGCTGCATGCGCGCCATGTCGTCCGGGGTGTTCACCACGAAGAACAGGGTGAAGGTGAGCAGGTTCACCCCGACCAGGATCGGGATGGCATGGAGCAGGCGGCGGATGACGTAGGCGAGCATCAGCCGCACCCCCGCGACTGCTCGCGCTGCCGCCAGCCCCACACCGCCGGCGCGGCGCTGGCGACCAGCAGCACGGCAACGATGCCGAGCGGCCACAGCACCGGGCGATTCCATTCGGCGCGCCGGCGTTCGCGCAGCGCAGCGTCGATCCTGCGGTATTTGAGACCGTTGCGCGCCATGTTGTTGGGCTTCAGGTTCGACACCCAGCCGTGGAGCAGGCCGTAGTCCTTCGGATGAAAGCCGAAGGACCATGGCGCATCCTCGTGCAGGATCCCCATCATGCGGTCGATCAGCGCCTGCCGCGCCGGGCCGTTTTCCATGTGCTTCACCTGATGGAACAAGCGGTCGTACTCCGGATTTGCGTAGTTGGCGGCATTCTCGCCCTGGGTCCTGGCGCGGCTCTGCGGGCCGTGAAACAGGAAGAGGAAATTCTCAGGATCGGGATAGTCGGCGTTCCAGCCCCAGGCGAACATCTGCGCTGCGCCCTTGCGCACCTTTTCCTGGAAACGGTTGTAGTCCGTGCCGCGGATCTCCAGCTGGATCGACAGCTTGGCGAATTGCTTGCGGTACCAGTCGAGGCGCGGCTTGTCGCCGGGGCCGCGGTCGGTGGTATCGAGATACAGCAGCAGCGGCAGGCCGCTGGCCGCGTCACGCCCATCGGGATAGCCGGCCTCGGCGAGCAGGCGCCTGGCGACCTCGATGGACTTGCGTCGCGGCGCACCGTTCGACCAGTCGTAGACCACCGGGTTGATGCCGGCCTCTCCTGCCTTGAAGCCGAAGATGCCGGGCGGAATGGGGCCCTGCGCCGAAATGCCGCGACCGTTGGCAAAGATCGAAATGAACTCCTCCCAGTCGAGTGCGATGGAAATGGCCTGGCGCAGCTTCTTCGCCCGTTCGCGCGCCGCCGCATCGGGCTGACTGCCGCCGACCAGCGGGTCGAGCCAGTTGAAGGCGAAGTAGCGCGTAGCCGTGCCAATCGAGGTTTCCAGCCGGATGCCCTTCCGCGCCATCTCCGGCGACACGCCGGCCTCGCCTTCCACCGACAGGCGCACGGCCTGGTCGAAGCTGTCCGAACTGATGCCGGAGGAATCGTAGTAGCCCTGCAGGAACTTGTTCCAGTAGGGAATGCCCTCGCGTTCGCGCGAATACACCACCTTGTCGACGAACGGCATGCGCTTGCCGGCATCGGCAAGCAGCCCTGCACCGGCGTCGGCCGGCTCGCCTTCGGCAGGATACGGCTCGCCGCGATAGTTGGGATTGCGTTCCAGCACCATGCGCGCGTTGGGATTGTTCTCGGTGAGCATGTAGGGGCCGGTGCCGACCGGATACCAGTCGAGCGTCAGGTTCTTCTCGATCATGCCGGGCTGGGCGAAGAAGCGGTCCACCTCGATCGGCACAGGCGCGAAGAAATTCATCGCCAGCCAGTAGGCGAACTGCGGATAGCGGCCCTTGATGCGGATGCGGTAAGTGTATCTGTCGATTGCCTGCGCGCCATCGAGCGGGAACTGCGTCAGATCCAGCCAGGCGCTGTGCCCGCCGGCGGCGGCCTGCGCCGCGTCCGCCTGCTTCAGGCGTCCGGCGAACTCCTTGAGGCCGACAATGTACTCGCTCATCAGTCCGAACACCGGAGAGTGCAGACGCGGGTGGGCAAGGCGCTTGATCTGGTAGACGTAATCCTCGGCGGTCAGCTCGCGGGTGCCGCTATGCGGAAATTCGCGCAGCGAGTGGACGCCCTGCAACTCCTCCCGGGAAATATCCTGATAGCGCGGCCGGCCTTCGCCGTCGCGCGCGAAGGCCGGGTGCGGCTGATACAGGATGCCGGGGCGAATGCGGATTTCATAGACGGAAAAGGCTGCCTTCGGCGAATCCGCCGCCACCTCGCGCTCCGCTGCATCCTCGTAGCGCGGGCGCGGCACGGCCTCGGCGGTGAGCGGTGCGAGCTCGTAGGGACGCTTCAGGTAGTGATACTGCAGCGGCGGCTCGTAGATCTGCGAGTTGAACTCGGCCTCGTCCTCGCTGTAGGACTGCACCGGATCGAGGTGCTTCGGCCGCTCGGTGAATGCGCTGTAAAGGATGTTGCCTCCGCCGTCCTGCGAGGGGTAGGGATTGTTCCAGACTTCGCCGCAGCCCCCGAGCAGAATGGCGAGCGCAAGCAGCGGGACAGGACACGAAAGGGCGCGCATCGTGCGCGGAGTGTAGCCGAAGGCCCGCTTGGCGTCATCACCGGGCGTCCGCTATAATCGCGCAGACTTTTTCGGGGGTAACGAAGATGGGCTTCCTTGCTGGAAAACGCATCCTCATCACCGGTCTGCTGTCCAATCGCTCCATTGCCTACGGCATCGCCAAGGCCTGTCACCGCGAAGGGGCGCTGCTCGCCTTCACCTATCAGAACGAACGATTCAAGGAGCGGATTGCCAAGTTCGCCGAAGAATTCGGCAGCCAACTGATCTATCCCTGCGACGTTGCGGAAGACGTGCAGATCGAGTCGCTGTTCTCCGAACTGGGCAAGCGCTGGGACGGCCTGGACGGTTTGGTGCATTCGATCGCCTTCGCCCCTGGCGAAGCCATCGAAGGCGACTTTCTCGACGGCATTTCGCGCGAAGCCTTCCGCATCGCCCACGATGTCTCGTCGTACAGTTTCCCTGCCCTCGCCAAGGGTGCGCGGCCGCTGCTGCTGAAGGGCAACAATCCCGCCCTGCTCTGCCTGACCTATCTCGGCGCAGAGCGCACCATGCCGAACTACAACACCATGGGCCTGGCCAAGGCCAGCCTGGAGGCCGCGACGCGCTACCTCGCCTTCTGCCTCGGTCCGCAGGGCATCCGTGCCAACGCGATTTCCGCCGGCCCGATCAAGACGCTGGCTGCCTCCGGCATCGGCAACTTCGGCAAGCTGCTTGCCTACAATGCCCACCATGCGCCGCTGCGGCGCAACGTCACCATCGAGGAAGTCGGCAACGCCGCCGCCTTCATGCTCTCCGATCTCGCCAGCGGCATCACCGGCGAGATCATGTATGTCGATGGCGGCCTCAACACCACGGCCCTGGGCAATGCGGAGCCGCTGCCGCAGTAATCCGTCTCCGGAAATAGCCAACGGGCTGCCATGGCAGCCCGTTTTGCTTCCTTCGCCGGGGGTTATTCGTTCTCGCTCTTGGCCAGTGCGTCCTTGTCGATCTTGACGCCGTAGCGCTGGCGCAGGGCCGCCTGGTACCCGTTGAAGTCCTCCGCCCCGGTCAGCTGCGCCAACTGGGCTCGCAGCACCTGCTGGCGCGGGTCGCCGGAACTCTTGGCGGCACCGCTGCGCACCGCCGTGATGCGGTAGATGGCATAGCTGCCGTTCGCGAGCTGCAGTCCGGCATAGGCCGGCAGCTTGTCGGCGGCCACCCTGAAGATGGCGCGCTGCGCATCCGCCGGCAGTCCGCGCATCGGCTGACGTATGACGGTCTGCTGCGGGCCCCAGGGCAGGACGACGCTTTCCCCTTGCCGAAGCCTGGACAACATCGCCTCTCCCTCCTTCAGGGCCAGCCGCGACGCCTCCTCGGCTACCAGCTGCTTCTCGATCTCGCCCTTGACGTCCTCGAAGGGGCGCAACCGGGCCGGCCGCACTTCGGCCACGCGCGCGGCAACCAGGGTATTCGGCGCAACCTCGACGGCATCCGTGTTGCGCCGGTTCTTCAGGGCATCGTCCGAGAACAGGGCGGCAAACAGCTTCTCGCTGCCCGCAAGGGGGCCGGCCGCGGCGCGGTTCGCCTGGTCGAAGAAATCCGTTCTTTGCACCGTCAATTTGAATTTCTCCGCCGCCGGCGCGAGGCTGTCCGCCTGCTCGTAGACCATGTTGGAAAATGTCTCGGCTGCATCGGCAAACTGCTTGGCAGCCGCCTGGCGCTTCATCTCGCGCTCGATATCCTGGCGCGATGTCGCCGCATTCTTCGGAGAGGGCGGCGCCGTGAGCAGGATGTGGCTGGCGCGCCGCTCCTCTCCGGCGTCGCCCTTTCGTATCCCCGTCAGCCGAATGATGTGATAGCCGAACTCCGACTCGACGATGCCGCTGGTCTGTCCCTCCTTCAGCTTGAAAACCGCTTCTTCGAAGGGCTTCACCATCGCGCCGGAACCGAAGAAATCGAGATCGCCCCCCCGCGCTGCGGACCCCGGGTCTTGGGAATGCTGTCGGGCCAGTTCGGCAAACCTGTCCGGAGCGGCTTTCAGCTGCGCTAGGATCTGCTCCGCCCTCGCGCGCGCCTCCTTGCGCTGCCGCGCCTTGCCGGCGACCTCTTCTTCGTAGCGCTTGTCGATGTCCTCGTCCTTGACCGCCTGCGCGCTGGCAACGGCATCGAGGGATAGCACCGCATACTCGGCGCGGATCTGCTGCGGAATCTCGAACTGCCTGCGGTTCTTCTCGTAAAACGCTTCGATGGATTCGGCGGAAACCTTTACCTGGCCGGAAAACTGGCCTTGGCGTATGGTTGCTTCGCTCACTTGCCGTTCCTCGAGCTGGATGGCCACCACCCGATCGGCCGCCGCTCCGGAAACCACGGCGGTGTCGGAAACGGCCTGGACCAGCTGCTGCAGGGTCAGGTCCTGCCGCAGCCTGGCCTCGAAACCGGCCTGCGTCAGCCCCTGGGCGCGCAAGGCCTGCTCGTAGCGCTGCTTGGAAAACCGTCCGTTCTCCTGCAGGGCCGGGATCGAGCTGATCACCTCGACCAGTTGCACATCGCTGGCCATCAGGCCCGCCTGCGAGGCGTGCTTCAGCAACAGGCGCTGGGTTACCAGCGAGTCGAGCATGGCCTGGCGCGCTTCCGGCGTCTCCAGCATCGCCGGATTGAATTCGCGCCCGAGTTGGCCGCGCAAACGCTCCTGCTGGTCGCGCAGGGCCTGTGCAAATTCCTGCCGGGTGATCTTGCTGCCGCCCACGCTGGCCAGCTCGCCTGTGGTGCCGCGACTGCCGAAATAGGATTCCACCCCCCACAAGGCAAAGGGCAGCGTTATCAGGGCAAGGAAGACCTGGACAATCCGTTTGTTGTTGCGTACCGCGTCAAACATGCTCGGCCACCGTATTCACCGTATTCAATACCGGGAAGGATAGAAAAAAAGGCGAACTTGCGTTCGCCTTTTCCGGTTTGGCGGAGTGGACGGGACTCGAACCCGCGACCCCCGGCGTGACAGGCCGGTATTCTAACCGACTGAACTACCACTCCTGAATCCTGCTGCTGCCGGCCAGGATCGTCACTCATCCTGACTGGTGGGTGCTGACGGGATCGAACCGCCGACATTCGCCTTGTAAGGGCGACGCTCTACCGGCTGAGCTAAGCACCCGCATGCCTCGCCGTCCGCGCTTGGCGATCCAGCAAAGCTTGCTAGTTTACCGCATCTTTCAGCGCTTTGCCAGCGCGAAACTTCGGCACGCGCGCCGCCTTGATCCTGATCGTGGCGCCAGTGCGCGGATTGCGCCCGCTGCGCTGCGCGCGCTTGCCGACGTAAAAGGTGCCAAAGCCGACCAGCGTCACCATGCCGCCCTTCTTCAGGGAGGTCCGGATCGCAGCCACGGCGGCATCCAGCGCCCGGCCGGCGGCCGCTTTCGAGATATCGGCCGACCTGGCGATCTGATCAATGAGTTCCGATTTGTTCACAAATGCCCCCTCCGAATTGGTTTGATGGGCGCCGCAAAGGCGAGCGCGATTTATAGCAAGCGGAAAAACCCCATGTCAAGCAACACGTCGGCGCGAGCCGGACACGGAAGCAGCCTGGCACGAGCGTCAGTGCGTGATCAGGTTCGCCGCGGCAGCCGCATCGCCGGCCGCCACGGCCGCCACCTCGGCGGACTCCGGCAGCGGCTCCGGCATGCGCTCGAGCGTGCGCTCCAGCACCTGATCGATCCATTTCACTGGAACGATCTCGATCGCGTTCTTGATGTTCTCCGGAATGTCCACCAGGTCCTTGGCGTTTTCCTCCGGAATCAGCGCCGTGGCAATGCCGCCGCGGACCGCCGCCAGCAGCTTTTCCTTGAGGCCGCCGATCGGCAACACCTCGCCGCGCAGCGTGATCTCGCCGGTCATCGCGACGTCGGCGCGAACCGGAATTCCGGTCAGCACAGAAACCAGAGCCGTGCAGATGGCAATCCCGGCGGAAGGGCCGTCCTTGGGCGTGGCACCTTCGGGCAGGTGGATGTGGATGTCGCTCTTCTGGTAGAACTCCTCGGAAATGCCGAGCGGCCGGGAGCGCTTGCGCACCACCGACAGCGCCGCCTGGATCGACTCCTGCATTACCTCGCCCAGCTTGCCGGTGGTCATCGTCTTGCCCTTGCCGGGCAGCACGACTGCCTCGATGGTGAGCAGTTCGCCACCGACCTCGGTCCAGGCCAGTCCTGTCACCTGGCCGACCTGGTTTTCCTTCTCGGCCATGCCGAAGCTGTACTTGCGAACGCCGAGGAACTTGTCGAGATTCCGGGCGTTCACCACCACCTTGCTGTGGCGCTTTTTCAGAACCAGCGACTTGACCACCTTGCGGCAGATTTTTGAGATGTCGCGCTCGAGGCTGCGCACGCCGGCCTCGCGCGTGTAGTAGCGCACGATGTCGCGCAGGGCATCCTCGGTGACCGATAGCTCCTCTTTCTTGACGCCGTTGTTCTTGAGCTGCTTGGGCAGCAGGTAGCGCTGGGCGATGTTGATCTTCTCGTCCTCTGTGTAGCCGGAGAGGCGGATCACCTCCATACGGTCGAGAAGCGGCGCCGGGATGTTCAGGGTGTTGGCCGTGGCGACGAACATCACGTCGGACAGGTCGTATTCGACCTCGACGTAGTGATCCACGAACGTGCTGTTCTGCTCCGGGTCGAGCACCTCCAGCAGCGCCGAGGACGGGTCGCCGCGAAAGTCCTGGCCCATCTTGTCGACCTCGTCGAGCAGGAACAGCGGATTCTTCACCGCGACCTTGCTCATGTTCTGCAGGATCTTGCCCGGCATCGAACCGATGTAGGTGCGCCGGTGGCCGCGAATTTCCGCCTCGTCGCGCACGCCGCCGACCGACATGCGGACGAACTTTCGGTTGGTGGCGCGGGCAATCGACTGGCCGAGCGAGGTCTTGCCCACGCCCGGGGGGCCGACCAGGCAGAGGATCGGCGCCTTCAGCTTGTCGACGCGCTGCTGCACGGCGAGATACTCGAGGATGCGCTCCTTGACCTTCTCCAGGCCGTAGTGATCCTTCTCCAGCACCTTCTCGGCGGCGGAAAGGTCCTTGCCGATGCGGCTCTTCTTCTTCCAGGGCAGGTTGGTCAGTGTCTCGATGTAGTTGCGCACCACGGTTGCCTCGGCCGACATGGGCGACATCAGGCGCAGTTTCTTCAACTCGGCCTGTGCCTTGTTCTGGGCCTCCTTGCTCATGCCGGCGGCCTTGATCTTCTTCTCCATTTCGTCGAGATCGGCGCCTTCCTCGCCCTCGCCGAGCTCCTTCTGGATGGCCTTCACCTGCTCGTTCAGGTAGTACTCGCGCTGGCTCTTCTCCATCTGGCGCTTGACGCGGCCGCGGATGCGCTTCTCCACCTGCAGGATGTCGAGTTCGGTTTCCAGCTGCGAGAGCAGCTTTTCCAGGCGACCGCCGACATCGAATATCTCGAGGATTTCCTGTTTCTGCTCGAGCTTGAGCGGCAGATGTGCGGCGATGGTGTCGGCCAACCGGCCGGCCTCCTCGATGCCCGCCAGCGAGGTGAGTATCTCCGGCGGAATCTTCTTGTTCAGCTTCACGTACTGGTCGAACTGGGCGATGATGGCGCGGCGCATCGCCTCGACTTCGTGCGTCGTCCGCTCGTCGGCCGGCAGCGGCATGACGAGCGCCGAGAACATGGCGCGCTGGTCGGTGACCTGCTCGATGCGCGCACGCTGGCCGCCCTCGACGAGCACCTTGACCGTGCCGTCCGGCAGCTTGAGCATCTGCAGGATATTGGCAACGCAGCCGATCTCGTACATGTCCTCGACGCCGGGCTCGTCCTTGGCCGCGGATTTCTGGGCGACCAGCAGGATGTGCTTGCCGGCTTCCATGGCGGTTTCGAGCGCCTTGATCGATTTCGGACGCCCGACGAAGAGCGGAATCACCATGTGGGGGAAGACCACCACGTCCCTGAGGGGAAGCAGCGGCAGCTCGATGCGTTCTGCGGGGAGGTCAAGCGCGCTTGACATGATCGTTATCCTTTTAAGAGGCAGCCGTAAGGTTATGTTGGGGTCTACGGCAGGAAAATCAAGAAATTCAACGGCGGCCCGGACGGGCGATCAAGGCCTTTTGAAACAATCAGTTGGAGCCGGCCACCTTGGGCTGGTCGGCGTACATCAGGATCGGCTTGCCGGCGCCCTCGATCATGCCTTCGTCGACCACGACCTTGGAGACATTCTCCATGTTGGGAAGTTCATACATGGTGTCGAGAAGCACTGATTCGAGGATGGAGCGCAGGCCGCGCGCGCCGGTCTTGCGCTTGAGCGCCTTGCGGGCGATGGCCTGCAGGGCCTGAGGACGAACTTCCAGTTCGGCGCCTTCCATCGCAAACAGCTTCTGGTACTGCTTGATCAGGGCATTCTTCGGCTCGACGAGGATTTCCATCAGCGCCGACTCGTCAAGTTCGTGCAGCGTCGCCACCACCGGCAGGCGGCCGACGAACTCCGGGATCAGGCCGAACTTGATGAGATCCTCCGGCTCGATCATGCGCAGGGTCTCGGAGACATCCTTGCTGTCGCGGCTCTTCACCTCCGCGCCGAAGCCGATGCCGGCCTGCTCGGTACGGTTGCGGATGACCTTGTCGAGGCCGTCGAAGGCGCCGCCGCAGACGAACAGGATGTTGGTGGTGTCGACCTGCACGAAGTCCTGGTTCGGGTGCTTGCGGCCGCCCTGCGGCGGCACCGAGGCGATGGTGCCCTCGATGAGTTTCAGGAGCGCCTGCTGCACGCCCTCGCCGGAAACGTCGCGGGTGATCGACGGGTTGTCGCTCTTGCGCGATATTTTGTCGATCTCGTCGATGTAGACGATGCCCTGCTGCGCCTTCTCGACCTCGTAATCGCACTTCTGCAGGAGCTTCTGGATGATGTTCTCGACATCCTCGCCGACGTAGCCCGCCTCGGTCAGCGTCGTCGCGTCGGCCATGACGAAGGGCACGTTGAGCAGGCGCGCCAGCGTCTGCGCCAGCAGCGTCTTGCCCGAGCCGGTCGGGCCGATGAGCAGGATGTTGCTCTTCGCCAGCTCGACCTCATCGGTCTTCGACATATGCTTGAGGCGCTTGTAGTGATTGTAGACCGCGACGGAAAGGATGCGCTTGGCCGGATCCTGGCCGATCACGTACTGGTCGAGGATGGCGCAGATCTCCCTGGGGGTCGGCAGGTCGCCCTTGCCGCCCTTGCCGCCATGGTCGGCGGCAATCTCGTCGCGGATGATGTCGTTGCACAGCTCGATGCACTCGTCGCAGATGAAGACGGACGGGCCGGCGATAAGCTTGCGCACCTCGTGCTGGCTCTTGCCGCAGAAGGAACAGTAGAGCAGCTTCTCGCCCGGGGTCTTCTTGTCCGTCATGTCCGTCTCCGCATCCTCACGCCACGCTCTCCGCACGGCTCGTCAATACCTTGTCCACCAGTCCGTAATCGACCGCCTCGGCGCCCGAGAGGAAGTTGTCGCGGTCGGTATCGCGCTCGATGCGCTCGATCGGCTGGCCGGTGTGCCTGGCCATGATCTCGTTGAGCCGGGCGCGCAGGTAGAGGATTTCCTTGGCATGGATCTCGATGTCCGAAGCCTGGCCCTGGAAGCCGCCCATCGGCTGGTGGATCATGATACGCGAGTTGGGCAGGCAGAAGCGCTTGCCCTTGGCGCCCGCCGTCAACAGGAAGGCGCCCATGCTGGCCGCCTGGCCAACGCACAGGGTCGACACATCCGGCTTGATGAACTGCATGGTGTCGTAGATGGCCAAGCCCGCCGAAACCGAGCCGCCGGGCGAGTTGATGTAGAAGTAGATGTCCTTGTCGGGATTTTCCGACTCGAGAAAGAGCAATTGGGCGACAATCAGGTTGGCCGTGACGTCGTTCACCGGCCCGACGAGGAAGACGACGCGCTCCTTGAGCAGGCGCGAATAGATGTCGTAGGCGCGCTCGCCGCGCCCGCTCTGCTCGATCACCATCGGAACCAGGCCGAGGCCGACCGGATCCCAGCGCTGTTTGTCGTCGAAATGAGTCATGCTGGCTGCCGGCATCATGACGCATTTCCCATCAGTTCGTCAAAAGAGACCGCCTTGTCGGTGGTGCTGGCGTTCGCCACCACCCAGTTCACCACGTTGTCCTCGATCACCAGGGCCTCGATCTGTGCCAGGCGCTGCGGCTGCGAGTAGTACCAGCGCACCACCTCCTCGGGCTGCTCGTAGGACTGCGCCTGCGCGTCGATGAGCGCGCGCACCTGCTCCGGCCTGGCCTGCAGGTCGTGTCCTTTCACCACCTCGGCGATGATCAGGCCGAGCTTGACGCGACGCTCCGCCTGCGCGGCGAACCAGTTCGCCTCGATCGGCATGTTCTTGATGTCCGCGCCGCGATTCGCCAGATCCTGGCGCGCCGCCTCGGCCATCGACTCGGCCTCCTGGTCGACCAGCGCCCGCGGCACGTCCACCGGATTGGCGTCGAGCAGGGCCTGCATCGCCTGTTCCTTGAGGCGCGCGCCGATGCGCTTATTCACCTCGCTTTCCAGATTGGCGCGGACCTCGGCGCGCATCCTGGCGACATCGCCATCGGCGATGCCGAGCGACTTGGCGAACTCGGCATCCACGGCCGGCAGCCGGGGCGCTTCGACGCCCTTCAGGGCCACCTCGAAGCTGACCGTCTTTCCGGCAAGATGGGTGACCTGGTAGTCGGCCGGAAAGGTCAGGTCGAAGGTGCGGCCCTCGCCCGCCTTCAGCCCGACGATGCCGTTCTCGAATTCGGGCAGCATGCGGCCCTCGCCGAGCACGACGGGATAGTCGCTGGCCTGGCCGCCCTGGAACACCTCGCCGTTCAGCCGGCCGGTGAAATCGATGACGACACGGTCGCCCTGTTCCGCCGCTCGCTCGGTCTTGTCGTAGGCGGTGCGCTGCTTGCGCAGCACTTCCACGGTCTTGTCGACTTCCGCCTCGCCCACCTCAATCCGCGGCCGCTCGACGGCCCTGCCGCCCACGCCGTTGAGCCGGATCTCGGGATACACCTCGAACACCGCGGAGAACTGCAGCGCGGCCGCATCCTCGCCGCCCCTCGGCTCGATGCGCGGGTAGCCGGCCACGCGCAGGTTTTGTTCGCGCACTGCGTCGCCGAAGGCCTTTTCCACCGCCTCGCCGATGACTTCGCTGCGCGCCTGGGCGCCATAATGCTGCTGCACCATCTTGAAGGGTACCTTGCCGGGCCGAAAGCCGGCCATCTTCACGGTGCGGGCCATTTTCCTGAGGCGCTGCTCGACGCCTTTTTCGATGTCCGCCATCGGCACCGCCATGTCGATGCGGCGCTCCAGGGGTTTTGCGGCTTGCTGTTCGTTCTGCATGGAAAATCCTAGTTTGAATCAGGTGGTTGTGCGGTGGCGTCGGGCCGGCATGGTGCGAAGGGCGGGACTTGAACCCGCACGCCTCGCGGCGCTGGAACCTAAATCCAGTGCGTCTGCCAATTCCGCCACCTTCGCGTGGGCGCAATTCTACCTCATTACGCCCTATACTGGCGACCCGGGCGGCCAGCGCAAGTGCCCGACCGGCCGAGATTTTTCCATGTCCGTCGACCATTACGAAAACTTTCCCGTCGCCTCCGTTCTGCTGCCCGCCCGCCTGCGCGAGCCGGTGCGCGCCATCTATGCTTTCGCCCGCAGCGCCGACGACATCTCCGACGAAGGCGCGCTCGACGACGCCGAGCGCCTGGCCGGCCTTGCGCGTTACGGCAGCGAGCTGGACGCCGTCGAGGCGGGCCGGCCGACCCGGGATCCGATCTTTCTCCGCCTGCGCCCCGTCATCGCCGCACACGGTTTGCCGCTGCAACCCTTCCGCGACCTGCTCGACGCCTTTGCGCAGGACGTGTCGCAGAAGCGCTATGCGAACTTCGCCGAGCTGATGGACTACTGCCGCCGCTCGGCCGATCCGGTCGGACGGCTGTTGCTGCACCTGTTCGGCATCGACGATCCGAAAAGTCAGTCCCTGTCGGACGGCATTTGCAGCAGCCTGCAGCTCATCAATCACTGGCAGGACATTGCCCTCGACTGGCGAAAGGGCCGCATCTACCTGCCGCAGGACGAGCTGGCGCGCTTCGGCATCGCGGAATCGCAGATCGCCGAGGGGCGCTGGGATGCCGCCTGGGCGGCGCTGATGGATTTCCAGATCGACCGCGCCCGCGTCATGATGCTCGCCGGCAGCCCCCTGGTGCGCCGGCTGCCCGGACGCATCGGCCTCGAGCTGCGGCTGATCGTCGCCAGCGGCTTGCGCATGCTCGACAAGCTGCAGCGCGTGCGCGGCGACGTCTTTCGCCGGCGGCCGGTCATTGTCAGGCGGGACTGGCCCGGCATCCTGCTCCATGCGGCCCTGGGACGAGCATGAGCCCGGACGAGTACTGCCAGCAGAAGGCGGCGGCCAGCGGCTCCAGCTTCTATTACAGCTTTCTCTTCCTGCCGCCGCTGCGCCGCCGCGCCATCACCGCCCTCTACGCCTTCTGCCGCGAGGTCGATGACGCCGTCGACGAGTGCAGCGATACGCAGCTGGCGCGCGCCAGGCTCGCCTGGTGGCGCTCGGAACTGGCCGCCTGCTACGCCGGCCGGCCGGGCCATCCGGTGACGCAGGCGCTCGCTGCGGCGGCGCGCGATTTCAGCCTGCCGCAGGAACTGCTCGCCGAGATCGTCGACGGCATGGAGATGGACCTCGCGCAGGTCCGCTATGCCGACTTCAAGGCGCTGCACCTGTACTGCTACCGCGTCGCCAGCACGGTCGGCCTGCTGGCGGCGGAAATCTTCGGCTACGAGGACCGGCGCACCCTGAAATACGCCCACGATCTCGGGCTGGCCTTCCAGCTCACCAACATCATTCGCGACGTCGGCGAGGACGCCCGCCGCGGCCGCATCTATCTCCCGGCCGACGAACTGGCGCAGTTCGGCGTCGGCGCGGACGACATCCTGCATTTGCGCTACGGCGAGGCTTTCCACCGCCTGATGGTTTTCCAGATCGAGCGTGCCGAACGCTGCTACGAGCAGGCCCTGGCCCAGTTGCCTGCGCAGGATCGCCGCGCGCAGCGGCCGGGCCTGGCGATGGCGGCGATCTACCGCGCCCTGCTCGCGGATATCCGCCGCGACGGCTGCCGCGTGCTCGACCGCCGCTTGGCGCTCACGCCGCTGCGCAAGCTGTGGATCGCCTGGCGCGCCTGGAGGAAAGAATGACCTGTCCCCCGTCCCCATTCCCGAGGAAAAGGGTGCGCAAGCGCATCCCTTTGGGGAAAATGACAGCCCCCCCTTCCCCCGCCCCGGGGGCGGGGGAAGGGGGGGCTGTCATTTTC
>WBUF01000019.1 GCA_008933825.1 Rhodocyclaceae bacterium
ACCGGTGCGCTCCGGCCTGCCGGCGCATCTGCCGCGCGAGATCGAGATCATCGACCTGCCCGAGGAAGAGAAGCCCTGTCCCTGCTGCGGCGGGGAACGCCATGTCATCGGCGAGATCGTCTCGGAGAAGCTCGACTACGTGCCGGCCACCTTGAAGGTGCTGGAAATGCGCCGGCCCAAGTATGCCTGCCGGCCCTGCCAGGGGAGCATCGCCGCCGCACCCCTGCCGGCTTCTCCCATCGAGCAGGCGATGGCCGCACCCGGCTTGCTGGCCCATGTGCTGGTGTCGAAGTTCGCCGACCATCTGCCGCTCAACCGCCAGGAGGCCATGCTGCGCCGCGCCGGCATCGAGCTGCCCCGCTCCACCCTGTGCGACTGGGTGCTGGGTGCGGCCGAGTGCCTGCGCCCCCTCTACGAACATCTGATCGGCCGCGTGCGCTCGGGCGACATCCTGCACTCCGACGACACGCCGGTGCCGCTGCGGGAGAAGGGCGCCACGGTCAAGGCGCGCGCCTGGGGCTGGGTGAATCCCGAACGGCGCCTGGCGGCCTACGAATTCACGGTCTCGCGCGAAGGCCGCCATCCGCAGTCCTTCCTCACGGGCTGGGAGGGTTATCTGATCGCCGATGCCTACACCGGCTACGACCGGCTCTTCGCCAATCCGAGGCTCAGGGAGGTGGGCTGCTGGGCACACGCCCGCAGGAAGTTCTTCGAGGTGGCCAAGACCCAGAGGGCGCCGGGACTGGCCCATGAGGCGGTCACGCGCATCGGGGCGTTCTACCACCTGGATAACGCCTGGAAGGCACTGCCGCCCGATGAGCGGCGGCGACGACGCCAGGAGGAGGTCAAGCCGCTGATCGAGGCGTTCCATGCCTGGATGGCGGCGCATCTGCCCGGGCTGTTGCCGCAAAGCCCGCTGGCGAAGGCCATGGCGTATGCGACGAATCATTGGGCCGCGCTCACGCGCTTTCTCGACGACGGCCGGCTGCCGCTGGACAACAACGCCGCCGAGCGGGCGCTGCGCCCCATCGCCGTCGGCCGCAAGAACTGGCTCTTCGCCGGCAGCGTGCGCGGCGGAGAAGCCGCCGCCATCGCGCTGTCCTTCGTCGAGTCGGCCAAGCTCCACGATCTCAACCCCTACGCCTATCTGCGCGATGTGCTCACACGCCTGCCCTCCGCCAAGGCACGCGATCTCGACTCCCTGCTGCCGAACCTCTGGCACCCTCGCTGATTCTCCTCAGCTTCGCCATATGTTGGTAGGTGTTGTTGGCCGGACGGTTACGTTGTGATTGTCGATCGCCGCGCGGCGGAGCGGCTGCGTCAGCTGCTAAAAATTGTCGAACGGGAGCTCGCCCGCCTGCAGTCCACAGACCGGAGATTGTTCAAGCAACCCTTTACTGCGGAGCGGGCGAGCAGTCTCAACGAGGATGAAGATCTGGCCGAACGAGTGGAGGCTTTCGTTTCCCGTTTCGGGCGCTTGCAGGACACCCTGGGAGACAAGGTCTTCCCGATCTACCTGGCGGCACAGGGGGAAAAGGCCGGCGCTTTCGGTGAAAATCTGGACCGAGCCGAGCGGCTGGGCTTGGTCCAGGATGCTCAATCCTGGATCGACATGCGGCGGCTGCGCAACCAGATGGTGCACGAATACATCGAAGACCCGGTGGTTTTGGCCTCGGCACTTCAGGCCGGCCATGATTTCGTGCGCCGGCTCGAACAATCAGTGACCGAAATCCTGCGACTCGTGCCTGCCCGCTAGTCGGGCTTCCGGCCAACACGGCGCAGCGGCTTTTTTCGCCGGTGACTCAGGAAGATGGTTCGGCGGCCGCTTTATTTTCGGCAGCGGGGTCGGTCAGCCGCCCAATCGTCAGGGCGCAGCGTTGTTCAATCAGGGCAATGATCCGTTCTACCATTGCATTTCCGGCAAAGCTGTTTCCACTTGCAGACTGGAGCGCGCGCGCGGTGGGCGGCAGTGATTCTGCCAACTCCAGAATGCGCCGCCTGGCCTGTGCCTTGGCAAGTCCTGCACCTTCTGCAAACTGCTCCCAGTGCCGCGCCTGGACTTCGCTGAACGCGTACTTGCTGCCGATCTTCATCGCCATCTTCGGCGTCAGCGTCGGGTACGCCGCTGTCGAGAGCGTGTCGTAGAACGGCGCCAGAATAGGGGTCTTTCCTGAATACAGCAGCGAGAAATTCTTGGCGTGCGCATCCTGATTGCCGATCAGCGCATTGAAGATCACGTAATCGAACAAGCGCAGGATCTGCGGCGCGCTGGGGCGCGTCACACGACGCACAAGATCGAAGCATTGAGCCAGATCCGGCCCGCCTTCGTTCTGGTATTTCATTTCAGGCACCACACCCAGTGCCTGGCAGAAATCTTCTTGATGAAGGCGTTGGCGGTGCCCATCGACACCAACCACCCGGTCGTAACGCTCGACCAGCAGGAACGAGCGATTCAAGACGGTGTGAATCTCCGACTTCGCCGGCTTGAGCTGCATGGCCTCAGCCAGTGCCATGCAGAAGCCTTCGTTGATCACGCTGTCTTCAACAGCATGAATGGCGGGCTTCAAGATGTGGGAACTGGGCGTCCCGTTGCGGGGCAGCCCGATGCGGGCTTCATCGAGAACCACCGGCAGTTTGTCCTGGGCGCCAGCCAAGGAAAGCCGCAAGCCGTCTTTGCCCGCCAGCATGGGGCGACGCGGCAACTCGTCCATGATGGCAACGACTTCCTCGTCGCTCAGCCATTGAACGTCATTACCGCGGACAGGCGTAGGCAATGCCTGCCCTGGCGCAACAAACGTCACGGCGCCGGCGCATTCGCCGCCGATCCGGTCCAACAAAGCAAAATCGTTCTGGTCTGAAACCTGGAATTGCTGCGCGATCAGGTGGCGCATCCGCCCCTCCGGCAGCAGACCGGCAAAAAAGGGACGGGTCATGCGGTCGTCGAACGGCTTAGCTTGCAGGGGCAGCGAGGCTGACAGGGCAATAACATCAGGCCGCGATAGCCAGTCAGGCGCATAGCAAAAACTCAGCCGGTCATTGGCCAGCGCCAAAGTGCCGACACGGTCGGTGAATAACCAGACCCCCAATTCACGCGCCATGGCCACCGCCCTCGAGTTGATCGTTGACCGCAACAGGCGGCAATCCGCTCAGCTGGATCTCTCCGCCCAGGGCATCAATGACCCGCAGCACGTTTTCAAGTCGCAAAGTGGGCTTGCCTGCATCAAGGTCAACGATGAAGCGCACGCCAACCCCTGCCGCCAAGGCAAGCTGGGGCTGCGTCAGCCCAAGCTGCTTGCGGGCGGCACGAAGCGCATACCCTAGTTGTTGAGGTGATCGAATGGATGTCATGGCTTGCTATATTCCCGTTCGGGTAATTATCAGCCAGCATTTGCCTTAGTGCCAGTTATATTTACCGATCGGGAATGCTATATGTCTTTAAGCCATATTTCACGAATATATTTACTGATCGGGAAATTTGTAATGTGCTGCATACCCCAATAGACACCTATTTACACCCATTCTCGCGCGGTTCAGAAAAAACCAAGGAAGTTCTGCGCAGTTTCTGGGGCACAAAATGCCCTTTCGGGAGTAAAAGGTCGACATGAACGACCCTTGTCCATTTCATGATGCTGTGCTAAAGTGCCACCCGTTCAACTATTGAACGGACGTTCGTGACCCCCAGGGAAGCCGCCCACTACCGCGTTCTCCGCCTGATCGAGGAACAGCCCGAGATCAGCCAGCGCGAGCTTGCTCGCGCACTCGGCGTCAGTCTCGGCAAGACGCACTACCTGATGAAGGCCCTGCTCGACAAGGGCCTGGTCAAGGCCAACAACTTCCGTCGCAGCGACAACAAGCTGGCCTACGCCTACCTGCTCACCCCGTCCGGCATCGCCGCCAAGGTCGATCTGACGCGCGCCTTCCTGCGGCTGAAGGAAGACGAATACCGCGCGGCGCATGATGAGATCGAGCGCCTGCGCCGGGAGCTCGGCGCCGACGCCCCGCCAAACGCCCCCGCAGGTCGGGCTTCAGCCCGACAGGACAACTGATGGAATATTTTCGCCAGTTCATGCCAACAGGAAGGCAACGCATCCGTGACAAAGTGTCACGGTTTGAAGATTGCTGCCCACTGCCTACTGAAAACTGCCCGTGAAGTCCCGCGCCCTCCAATACCTCGTTTCCGCCGGCGAATCGCCAACCATGGAGTTCAAAAAATCCACGGCAGAAAAAGAGCGTGCCTGCCGGACGCTCTGCGCATTCGCCAATTTGCAAGGTGGACAACTGCTTTTCGGCGTGACGCCGGCGGGAAAAGTCCTGGGGCAATACGTGACAGACCGGACGCTGGAGGAGCTGGCACAGGAATTCCTGGGCTTCGAACCACCGCTGTTTCCGGAAATCCAGCGGCTACCGGTCGCCGATGGGCGTGAAGTGCTGGCGCTTCGGGTTGAACGCCCGACGCTCTTGCCCGTTTCATTCCGTGGCGTGCCCTACGAGCGTGTGCTGAATACCACGCGGGTCATGCCGCGTGCAAACTATCAGCGCCTGCTGCTTGAATCACTGCACGCCACCGACCGCTGGGAGACCCAGCCAGCCCCAGGCTGGACTGTCGACAAGCTCGATGCGAAGGAAATTGCCGTTACTATTGAGGAATCCATACGCCGAGGTCGCAGCGACGATCCGGGCAGTCGAAACCCGACAGATATCCTGCGTGGTCTGGGCTTGCTCACGGATGACAGCCGATTGTCGCGGGCCGCCGTGGCCCTGTTTTGCAAAGGTGACAAGCCCATACCCGATTTTCCCCAGCTCACGTTGCGGCTCGCCCGCTTCAAGGGAACCACGCGGAACGAATTCCTCGATAACCGCCAGTACCATGGCAATGCTTTCGAGCTGATGCGCCGGGCGGAACGCTTTCTGATTGACTGGTTGCCCGTGGCCGGCCGCATCGTTCCCGGCAGGATGGAGCGCGAAGACATGCCGCTCCTCCCGGTAGAAGCGGTGCGCGAAGCGCTGGCTAATGCATTCGTGCACCGTGACTACGCCAGCGGCAGTGGCTCCGTCGGCGTGGCGCTTTACGATGATCGCCTGGAGATCATTTCCCCAGGAGAACTTCACTTTGGCCTCACCCCGGAAAAGCTGCTCAAGCCGCATGAATCCAAGCCGTGGAACCCCCTCATCGCCAGCACCTTCTACCGTCGCGGTCATATTGAGGCCTGGGGGCGGGGAACCCTCAAAATTGCCGAACTGCTGCAACAGGCGGGGCTCGAGCCATTCACGGTTGCTTCAGAAATGGAAACCGTCACGGTCACATTCAAGCTACCCGGCAAACATGAGGAAGTAAGTGGCGGAGTAAGTGGCGGAGTAAGTGGCGGAGTAAGTGGCGGAGTAGGCAATCTGTTGGCCCATATCGAATCGCACCCGGGCCAAAAGGCCGCCCAGATCGCCGCAACGCTGGGCGTCCCGCTTCGCACCGCCGAACGCTGGCTCAGACAGCTCAAGACCAACGGTAAAATCGAATTCCGTGGCGCCCCAAAGACGGGCGGCTACCACCCCTCCAGATGACTGACACCCCTACCGTCGCCGTCGTCGGCCTGGGCTATGTCGGCCTGCCGCTCGCCGTCGCCTTCGGCAAGAAATTCCGCACCATCGGTTACGACCTCTCCGAGAAGAAGATCGCCGACTACTGCCGCCACATCGACCCGACTGGTGAGGTCAGCAGCGAAGAGTTGCGCGCCGCCGCCGGACTCGACTGCACCGCCGATCCGCGCCGTCTCGCGGAGGCTGACTTTGTCATTGTCGCCGTGCCGACGCCGGTCGATGCCGCGCATCAGCCCGATTTCCGCCCCCTCATCGGCGCCTCAGAAACGGTCGGCCGCCACATGAAGGCCGGTGCGACAGTGATCTACGAGTCCACCGTCTACCCCGGCGCCACCGAGGAAGTCTGCATACCCGTGCTGGAGAAGGCCTCCGGCATGCGCTGGGCTTGTGCGTTTTCCCCCTCTCCCCTGGTGGGAGAGGGCCGGGGTGAGGGGGGAAATATCTTCCACGTCGGCTATTCGCCGGAGCGCATCAATCCGGGCGACAGGGAACACACCCTGACCCGCATCGTTAAGGTCGTCGCTGGCGATGACGCTGCGACGCAGGACAAAGTGGCCGGCCTCTATGGCGCGGTGATCACGGCTGGAGTGCATCGCGCCTCCAGCATCAAGGTTGCCGAAGCGGCCAAGGTCATCGAGAACACCCAGCGCGACCTCAACATCGCGCTCATGAACGAGCTGGCGATCATCTTCGACAAGCTGGGCATCGACACGGCGGAAGTGCTGGAAGCCGCAGGCACCAAGTGGAACTTCCTCAAGTTCAGGCCGGGCCTGGTGGGCGGGCACTGCATCGGCGTCGACCCCTACTATCTGACGCACAAGGCGGACATGATCGGATACCACCCCCAGGTGATCCTGGCCGGGCGGCGCATCAACGACGGCATGGGCAAGTTCGTCGCCGAAAAGACCATCAAGCTGATGATCACCAATGGCGGAGCGATCAAGGGCGGCAAGGTGATCGTGCTGGGCCTGACCTTCAAGGAAAACTGTTCCGACCTGCGCAATTCACGCGTGCCGGACATCGTGCGCGAACTGGAAAGCTTCGGCATCAAAGTGGCCGTGCACGATCCGGTGGCGGACCGTGAGGAAGCACGCCGCGAATACGGCATCGCACTGTGCGACTGGGAGGAGCTGCCGGCCGCGGACGCCATCATTCTGGCCGTCGCGCACAAGGAGCTGATGGATCTGCCCCCCGCCGCCTTGTGCGAAAAGGTTGCGGACACCGGCTGGATAGTGGACGTCAAATCCTGCCTCGACAAAAAGGGATTCGGCCAAATGCAGGACCGAATCTGGCGCCTCTAGCCATGCTGATCGCCACCATACTCTCCGGCGGTGCGGGAACCCGGTTATGGCCGGTCTCCAGGGAGGCGCATCCCAAGCCCTTCATGAAGCTGCCGGATGGACAAAGCCTGCTGCAAAAGACTTACCTGAGGTCTGCTGGCCTGACTGGTCTCGGGGAGATTCTCACCGTCACGAATCAGGGGCTGTATTTCGGCACCAAGGAAGACTACAGGCAGGTTCGACCGGCGGGAGCCTCGTTCCGGGAATCGTTCCTGCTTGAGCCGTTCGGACGCAATACCGCTCCGGCCATCGTGCTGGCGGCACTCAAGATTGCTGCGGAGCATGGCTTGCAGGCGACCATGCTGGTGCTGCCGGCCGACCACATCATCAATCAGCAGTCCGAATTTGCCGAAGCCGTCGAGAAGGCGCAGCGATGGGCCAAAGAGGGCTATCTCGTCACTTTCGGCGTCGTCCCGACCGCCCCGGAAACCGGCTTTGGCTACATCGAGCGCGGCAATGCATTGGGCGACGGCACGGCCCGCGAAGTCGTCCGGTTCGTTGAAAAGCCCTCCTCGGCGCTCGCCCAGGAATATCTTGCGAGCGGACGCTACCTGTGGAATGCCGGCATGTTCTGCTTCACGGTCGGGGCATTTCTGGACCAGCTCAAGGCGCATGCTCCTGAATTGCTTGAAGCGTCGTCGCGATGCTGGGAACGGACCGCGAGGGTCGCTGACGCAGGGAGGGACTCCGCAACCATCGATGCCGAATCCTTCAGGCAGGTGCCGGACATCTCCATCGACTATGCCTTGATGGAAAAATCACCGGCCATCGCCGTTGTCCCGGCCACGTTCGACTGGGACGATGTCGGTTCGTGGAATTCTGTCGGCAAACTCGCGGAGATGGATACCACCGGCAATGTGATCGTCGGCGATGCCGTCCTGGTGGACACCGAGAACTCCTACATCCAGAGCGACGGGCGCGTGGTGGCGGCGGTCGGCGTGCGCAACCTCATCGTGATCGACACGCCGGACGCGCTGCTCGTGGCGGATCGCCACCACGCCCAGGAAGTCAAGCAGGCGGTCCAGGAGCTCAAGCGTCGCGGGCACGAAACCGTCAGGCTGCACAAGACCGTTGCGCGCCCCTGGGGCACCTATACCGTGCTGGAAGAAGGGGAGCGCTTCAAGATCAAGCGCATCGCCGTCAAGCCGGGGGCGTCCCTGTCGATGCAGATGCACCATCACCGCAGCGAGCATTGGGTGGTGGTGAGCGGAACCGCGAAGGTGACGAACAACGAGCGCGAGTACCTGGTTCGCACGAACGAATCCACCTATATATCCGCCGGCCACAGGCATCGCCTGGAAAATCCGGGCATCACGGACTTGGTGATCATCGAAGTGCAGAGCGGGGAATATCTCGGCGAAGACGACATTGTCCGATTCGACGACATCTACGGACGCGCCTGAAACGACAACCGGACGGCCTGACCATGAGCAAAGTCGCATTGATAACCGGCATTACCGGACAGGACGGCGCCTACCTCGCCGAGTTTCTCCTGGACAAGGGATACGAGGTGCATGGCATCAAGCGCCGCACTTCGCTGTTCAACACCGACCGGATCGACCATCTTTATCAGGATCCGCACGAAAAAGGCCGCCGTTTCATCCTGCACCACGGCGACATGACGGATTCGTCCAGCCTGGTGCGGATTCTGCAGCAGGTTCGTCCGGACGAGCTCTACAACCTCGCGGCGCAAAGCCACGTGGCCGTTTCGTTCGAGGAACCCGAGTACACCGCCGACTCCGATGCGCTTGGGGCGCTGCGCCTGCTCGAGGCCATCCGCATTCTCGACCTGAAGGACAAGACCCGGTACTACCAAGCGTCGACGTCGGAGCTGTATGGACTGGTCCAGGAAACGCCGCAAAAGGAGACCACTCCTTTTTACCCGCGCTCGCCCTACGCAGTCGCCAAGCTGTATGCCTACTGGATCACGGTGAACTACCGTGAGGCCTACGGAATGTTCGCCTGCAACGGCATCCTCTTCAACCACGAATCGCCGGTCCGCGGCGAAACCTTCGTTACCCGCAAGATCACGCGCGCCCTGGCCAGGATCAAGCTTGGGCTGCAGGACCGGCTCTTTCTGGGCAACCTGGATGCCCGGCGCGACTGGGGGCATGCGCGGGACTACGTCGAGGCGCAATGGCTGATGCTCCAGCAGGAGCGCCCCGAAGACTTCGTGATCGCCACCGGCGAACAGTATTCGGTGCGCGATTTCGTCAATGCCGCCGCAGCCGAACTGGGGCGTTCAATACGCTGGGAAGGAAGCGGCGTTGACGAGAAAGGCTACGACGCCGAAACCGGGAAATGCATTGTTGCCGTCGATCCGCGCTATTTCCGCCCCACCGAGGTCGAAACCCTGCTGGGCGACGCCACCAAGGCAAAAGTCAGTCTCGGCTGGACGCCGCAGGTGGGATTCAGGGAACTGGTTGCGGAGATGGTGCGTGAAGACCTGATGTCGGCGGAGCGTGATGAACTGGTCAAGCGCCATGGATATGGGGCTTTCAATCGTCATGAATAACCGCATGCGACGAGACTCCAAGATCTATGTTGCCGGGCACAGAGGCCTGGTCGGGTCAGCCCTCCTACGCCGCCTGAAGAACGCAGGCTATTCGAATATCGTCACCCGCAGCCACGCAGAACTTGACCTGGTCGATCAGGGCGCAGTCAAGCGCTTCTTCGAGACCGAACGGCCGGAGTTCGTGCTTCTGGCTGCGGCCCGAGTGGGCGGAATCTACGCCAACGATACCTACCCGGCAGATTTTGTCCGGGACAACCTGTCGATACAAACCAACGTCATCCATGAATCCTGGCGCAACGGGGTCAGCAAGCTCCTGTTCCTCGGCTCATCCTGCATCTACCCACGAGATTGTCCGCAACCAATCAAGGAGCAATATCTTCTGACGGGGCTCCTCGAGCCGACCAATGAGGCTTATGCCATCGCGAAAATCGCCGGCATCAAGATGTGCGCCGCCTATAACCGGCAACACGGGACCAACTTCATCAGCGTGATGCCTACAAACCTCTACGGCCCGGGAGACAACTACAACCTGGATACCTCGCACGTCGTGCCCGCGCTGATCCGGAAGGCGCACGAAGCAAAGATGCGGGGGGACAAATCGTTTCAGGTTTGGGGAACCGGCAAGCCGTTGCGGGAATTCCTCTACAGCGACGATCTGGCGGATGCCTGCATCTTTCTCCTCGAGGAAAAGAATGCCGAGGACATTGGCGAAATCATCAACATAGGCACCGGACAGGAAGTTTCCGTCAAGCAGCTTGCTGCGCTGGTATCGGAGGTTGTCGGCTTCGATGGCGATCAATCTTTCGATTCCGCCAAGCCCGACGGCACGCCGCGCAAGTTGCTTGACAGCTCCAGATTGACCGCGCTCGGATGGCAGGCAAGGACCTCGCTGACCGAAGGGCTGAGCATGGCATATAGGGATTATCTGAGCAGCACATGGGCATGATGCCGCGGCGAGTTGCCGCTTGAAAATTGTTTACCGAGACATTGATATCAGGAGAAAGCCTTGTCCTCCACCCCTAATCATGATTTAGCGCACGGCCCGCTTCGCGGTTGCCAAGTCTGCGGACACGATAAGCTGGAACCGATCATCGATCTCGGTCACCAGCCGCCATGCGATTCCCTCCTCACCCGCGGGCAGCTTGACGAGGCGGAGAAGCACTATCCGCTGCGCCTGTTCCGCTGCCCGGAGTGCAGCCTTGCCCAGATCGACTACGCCGTTCCGCCCGAGGTACTGTTCTACGCCGAGTATCCATACAGGAGCGGAATTACGCCGACGCTGGCGAACAATCTTCGATCGACGGGATTCAAGGCCGTCGAGAGATTTGCCCTGACTTCAAGCGACCTGGCCATCGACATCGGTTCGAATGACGGCACCCTGCTGAGCTCGTTCAAGGAAAAGGGCATTCGGGTCCTGGGCGTCGAACCGACCAACATCGCAAGGATCGCCATCGGAAACGGCATACCGACCCTGCAGGAATTTTTCAACGAAGGGGTCGCGCAAAGGATCGTCAAGGAGCATGGCCATGCGTCGGTCGTGACGGCAGCGAACATGTTTGCGCACGTTGCCGGGCTTGGCAGCCTGATACGCGGTGTCGAGCATATGCTCAAGGAGGGCGGAGTGTTCATCTCCGAATCCCACTACCTCCCCGATCTCCTCGAAACGGTGCAGTACGACTCGATCTACCACGAGCATCTCAAGTACTACTCGCTCAAGTCGCTGATCCGCCTGTTCAGCTACTACAACTTCACTGTCATCGATGCGGAGCGTATCGAGAACTACGGCGGATCGATCCGGGTGTATGCCGCCAAAGGCAGGAATCTTCCGGTTGCAGGTTCGATCGCCGAACTGCTGAAGGCGGAGGAGGGGCAGCGGATCCATACCTCCGAGCCGTTCCACGACTTCGCAGCCAGGGTATACCGTTCAAAGACCGCGCTGCAGGAACTGATGATCCATGCCAAGGCAACCGGAAAGAGCGTCGTCGGTGTCGGCTGTCCCGGACGCTCGAGCACCCTGGTCAACTACTGCGGCATCGATACGGACTGGATGCCTTACATCGCCGAGCAATCCACATCCCTCAAGCTGGGGCTGTATCTTCCGGGCAAGCACATCCCCATCGTCGACGAGCAGGCAATGTTCGATTCGCAGCCGGACTACGCGCTGATCCTGTCCTGGCACTACTGGAAGCCGATCGTGAAGAAGCTGCGTGAAAAGGGCCTGAAGTCCAAGATCGTCATTCCACTGCCGGACGTGCAAGTGCTCGACTAGAGGATCCTAGATGCGCCTCGCGATCATTGGCGGAGGATTCGGCGTGGATGGCCACTTGCCTGCTTTTCGGGCGGTGCCCGGCGTGAACATCGTAGTCGTGGCCGACTCCGGTTCCGGCCGGATCAGGGACAGGTTGCCGACAGGGACTGCCTACGCCGGTTCCTGGCAGGAAGCCCTGTCCATGCCGGTCGACGCGGTCAGCGTGGCCGTGCCGCCCGCACAGCAGTGCGAGATCGTTCTGGCTTCGTTGAGCCGGAACATGCATGTCTTCTGCGAAAAGCCTTTCGGACTGAACGCAGAGGAGGCCGAGACCATGAATGCCGCCGCACTGTCGGCGACCGCATGCGTGGCCGGGGTCAATTTCCAGTTTCGCTTCGAGCCTGGCCTCGAAGCCCTCAGGGAGCGGATCGTCGCGGGGGCAATCGGCACAACCTGCGCCATCGATCTCTCATGGGTCACTTCAGGAAGGGCGAACCCCGGTTCGCCGTGGAGCTGGCGCAACGACGCAGCGGCTGGCGGAGGTGTGATCGGCGCATTCTTCAGCCATGCCGCCGACCTGTTTTGGTGGCTTACCGGGGCTGAGCCCCAATCCGTGTTCGGGCAATCCCGAATCCTCGTTGCCGAGCGCCCCGACGCGGCGGGAACCGCGTGCCACGTGACGGCGGAGGATGCCGTAACGGCGCAGCTGGAAATGAACGGGGGAATCACTGCTACCTGCCGGATCACGAATTGCCAGCCGGGCGGTGACGGCATGCGGCTGGTAGTCAGGGGCAGCGAGGGTGTCCTCGTCTACAGGCATGCGCCTCCATTCGGGCCCGCAGACCGCTCGCTCGTCTGCCTGAAGAAGGAAGCTGTCGCCGTGCCGATTTCGACGCCGCCCCCGGAGTGCCGGTCGGCCGAGACGCGGCTGTGGGCCGTGCATCGTTGCGCCGGACAGTTCGTCCGCAGGGTCAGGGGCGACCAAGCCGCTGCATTTCCCGCTTTCGCGGACGGACTGAGGGTGCAGCAGGTGATTGCCGGACTGCGCGAATCGATTGCGAGCAGGCGGAATGTCATGCTGAGGCCGGCGTGCGAATCATGAAAGTGATGATGGTTGTCCAGGCCAGGTTTTCATCCAGGCGGCTGCCGGGCAAGGTGCTGCGTCCCATGGCCGGCAAGCCCATGCTGGCTTGGCTGATCGAACGCCTGCAGCGGGTCCATGGGACGGACGGCATCGTTGTCGCCACGAGCATGGGCGCGGACGATGATGCCGTTGCGCAGTTCGCTGCCGGGCTGGGCATGCCTTGCTTCCGCGGCCCGCTGGATGACGTGCTGGGCCGCTTCGTCGGAACGGTCCGCCAGTTCAGGCTCGATGCGGCGGTGCGCATCAGCGGAGACAGCCCGCTTCTCGATCCGGCGCTGGTCGAGAGAGGTATTCGCCTGTTCCGCGAAGAGAGACCGGATCTGGCAACCAATGTTTGGCCTCGCACCTATCCGAAAGGGCAATCCGTCGAAATTGTCTCGCGAGAAGCGCTTGAGAGAGCCGACGCTGAGGCAAGTGGAGAAGACCGCGAGCACGTTACCGCACCGCTGTACCGTCATCCCGAGCGTTACCGGATCGCCTCGTTTGGCGCGGAGACGTCGAGCAACGATGTCCAGATGTCCGTCGACACCGAGGCGGATTTCAGGCTGGCCGAGCGCATGCTGGAGGCAATGTCACGCCCGCATTGGGAATACGGCGTGGATGCACTGCTGGATCTGCGAAAGACGCTTGCGGCAAATGGGGGTGCAGCATGAGGGCCGGGGTCATCGGATTCGGCGTCGGAGAGCAGCATGCGATGGCCTACGCTGAGGATGCCCGCGCCAGGCTGGTTGCAATCTGCGACCCCGATCCGGCCAAGCGCGAAGCCGCGCGCGCACGATTTCCGGAAGCGGAAATTCTCGCCGATCCCGGCGAGATTCTCGCCCGCAAAGACATCGACGCCGTATCCATAGCCAGCCCGGATGATTCCCACTATGGACAGATCGTGGCTGCCATCGATGCGGGCAAGCATATTTTTGTGGAGAAGCCGGTCTGCCTCGACAAGGATGAGCTGACCGACATCCATCGCCGCCTCCAGGACAAGCCGGAACTCGTTTTCTCATCGAATCTCATCCTCAGGCGGTCGCCGAGATTTCAGGAGATTCGCAGGCGTATCCATGCCGGCGACATCGGTGAGCCGTATTACATCGAGGCGGATTACAATTACGGGCGGATTCACAAGATTGTCGACGGCTGGCGCGGCCGGATTCCCAATTACTCCGTCATGCTCGGTGGCGGGGTGCATGTGGTGGACCTCGTTCTCTGGATTGTGGGGAAACGGGTCGTGGAGGTCGTTGCGCTCGGCAACAACTTCTGCACGCGGAATACCGCCTTCGGACTGGACGACTTTACCGTTTCCCTGCTGCGCTTCGAGGACGGACAGGTGGCGAAGGTCGCAGCCAATTTCGGCTGTGTGATGCCGCATTTCCATCGCCTGATGGTCTATGGGACGGGCGGCACCGTGGACAACGATTTTGATGCGGCCCGGTTATGGAAATCGCGCGACCCGGAAGTGGCCCCTGAGATGATAGAAGCGCCTTATCCCGGCGTGCGCAAGGGTGCGCTGATAGGGGACTTCATCGGTGCGATCCTTGACGGAACGCAGGGCAGCGTCAGTCGGGAGGAAGTGTTTGCGACCATGGCAGTCTGCTTTGCGATCGATGCGGCCAAGGCATCGGGCAAGGCATGCCGGGTTGCCGAGATATTCCCCATTTGAAAAACAGGTAGAGAGATGAACGACATCAGAACAGTACACTTCGGCCGTCCGATCATCGGCGATGAAGAGCGAGCTGCGGTCATGGAGGTCCTGAAAGGGCCGATCCTCGTGCATGGGCCCAGGGCGGAAAAGTTCGAGCGCGATTTTGCCGCCTGGACGGGAGCGCCTCATGCAGTCTCGGTCTCTTCGTGTACGGCGGCTATGCACCTGCTGTACTTCTCGTGGGGTTTTGGGCCCGGAGATGAAGTGATCGTGCCGGCGCAAACCCATACCGCGACTGCCCATGCCGTGGAGCTTGTCGGCGCCAAACCGGTATTCGTCGATGCCGAACGCAGAACCGGGAACATCGACATCGGTGCCATAGAGGCTGCCATCACCGAGCGTACGCGCGCGATTGCCATCGTGCACTTCCTCGGCGTGCCCGTGGACATGGACGCAATCAACGCGATTGCCCGGCCTCGTGGCCTGAAGGTGGTTGAAGACTGCGCCCTTGCCATCGGCACGCGCTACAAGGGCGTCCATGCCGGCCTGCTCGGCGATGCGGGCTGCTTCTCCTTCTATCCGGTGAAACACATGACAACCGCCGAGGGCGGCATCGTTCTCACGCGCGAGGCCGCCCTGGCGGCGAAGCTGAACAGGCAGAAGGCCTTCGGCGTCGACCGGCACATGGGCGAGCGCAAGATACCTGGCATGTACGACGTCACGATGCTGGGCTACAACTATCGCATGAACGAAATCGAGGCGGCGCTTGGCATAGAGCAGATCAAGCGCCTCGACTGGATTCTGGAGAAGCGTGAACGGAATTACCAGGCCCTCCTCGGCGCGCTGCGCGAGATGGAGGAGATCGTCCTGTTCGATGAGCCGCCTGCAGGCTACGTCAGCAGTCGCTACTGCCTGTCCATGATGCTGAAAGAGCCCTTCGCGCAGAAACGCTACGAAATCGTGGCCGAAATGAATCGGCGCGGCGTGGGCACCAGCGTCTACTACCCGCGCCCTGTGCCCAACATGACCTATTACGCGGAGAAGTACGGATACAAGCCCGGCGCGTTCCCCAATGCCGGCTGGATCAGCGACGCGTCGATCGCCCTGCCCGTCGGGCCGCATCTGGACGAGGAAGACATGCACTACATCAGCACTACCATCAAGCAAGTTCTGGGAGCCTTCAAATGATCGATCCGAATGCATTCAAGGGAAAGGTCGTCGCCCTGGTGGGCGGCGCGGGTTTCATCGGCCACAATCTGGCGCTCGAGCTCAAATCGCTGGGCGCCGAGCCGCACGTGATCGATGGTCTCCAGGTCAACAACCTGGGGGCATTTACGAGCGGCCTCAACCCGAACCCGAACAACAACCTCTACGTGGGATTCGTCAATCTGCGCCTCGATCTGCTGCGCCAGGCCAGGATTCCCCTTCATGTGATTGACGCGCGCGACTACCATGTCCTCAGCCCCTGCCTGAATGCCATCAAGCCCGATGTCGTCGTGCACCTGGCGGCGGTGGCCCACGCCAACCGCTCCAACAAGGATCCGTTCAGCACGTTCGATCACAGTATGCGAACGCTTGAAAATGATCTCGATTCGGTGAAGGACAGGAAACCACACTTCATCTATTTATCCTCTTCCATGGTCTATGGCAATTTCGAAGGGGATGCAGTGTCCGAAGACAGGCGCTGCGAGCCGATGGGTATTTATGGCGCATTGAAATACGGTGCCGAGAAACTCGTTATCGCATACAACCAGGTTTTCAACCTGCCCTATACGATCATTCGCCCCTCCGCCCTGTATGGGGAGCGTTGCGTGAGCCGCCGCGTGGGCCAGGCGTTCATCGAGAACGCAATCCGCGGCAAGCAGCTGACCATCAACGGCGACGGCACGGACGCGCTCGACTTCACCTATATCAAGGACTTCTGCCAGGGCGTGCTGCGCTGCATAGCCCGGCCTGAGGCGCGCAATCAGGTGTTCAACATCACCTACGGCAGTGCCCGGAGCATCAACCACATGGCGGATCTCGTCCGGGAGTATTTCCCGGGCATAGAGATCATCAATAATCCGCGGGACAGCCTGATGCCGGAGCGCGGAACCTTGAGCGTCGACAAGGCACGCCGGCTGATCGGCTACGACCCGCAGTACCCGCTGGAGAAGGGCTTCGTCCAGTACATCAAGTGGTACAAGAAGCTCGCCGAAGACCAGCCCGAGCTGTTCCGTGAGGAATGAGTCCGACACGACCGCGGACCATAGCCTGAAGCCGGATCCATGGCTGTCCAGGGTGATGGGGCGGCAGGCCTGGCGGGTTGAGCGCGGCACGGGTGGGCGGCCATTCTCTGAGCTTGCCGGGTCCGCCTCGGGCTTCGCATATGCCAAAGTACCCGTCGTCGAGATCGGCACTGTCTGGCAACTGGCCGATGCCGGCTTTCGCGTCGTGGATACGGCCCTTGCATTTGAAGGTGCAATTGACGGTGAAGCTGGCAGGGGCGGGGTTCGCTTCGCCAGAGCCGACGATCGCGAGCCGGTTGCGGAAATTGCCGCCGGCGCATTCCGCTATTCGCGCTTTCACCTCGACCCCCTCATTCCCGGAGAGCTTGCCGATGCAATCAAGGCGGCGTGGGCCGCGAACTATTTCGAGGGGAAGCGCGGCGACGGCATGATCGTGGCGGAGCACGCCAATCGTGTCGTCGGCTTTCTGCAGCTGCTCTGGTCGGCGCCGGACCATCTGGTGATTGATCTGGTCGGCGTGGCGCCGGCGAGCCAGGGGCGCGGGATCGGCCGCGACATGCTCCTTTACGCCGCCCGATACGGCACGGGAGACGGCCGTGTGCCGTCGCGGATCTCCGTGGGCACCCAGGCCGCGAATGCCCCCTCCGTCCGATTGTATGAATCACTGGGACTGCGGCTAAGGGAGGCCCAGTACGTATTGCATCACCATGGCAACGGGGAAACGGTGCATCGATGATCATTGACGGGATAGACCTGACGACGGACGTGCTGGTTATTGCCGAAATAGGCAATAACCACGAAGGCGATTTCGGACTTGCCGGGGAAATGGTCCATGCCGCGGCGGCGGCGGGCGCTCAGGCCGTGAAATTCCAGACCATCCTGCCGGAAAAGCTTGTCTCGGCCCAGCAACCGGCGCGGCTCGAACAGTTGGCGAGGTTCGCCTTCAGCAGCGAGCAGTTCGTTGAACTTGCCGGAATCGCGCGCCGGAATCGCATCATGTTTCTTTCCACGCCATTCTCCCCCGATGTGGTGCCGTGGCTCGATGAACTGGTGCCCGCCTTCAAGATCGCCTCGGGCGACAACAACTACGACCCGCTGCTGAAGGCCGTCGGCGCCACCGGAAAGCCTGTCATCCTGTCGACGGGCATGGCCGGGATGCCGGAGATTGAGCACGCCTGCCGGATTGTCGAAAGCGCGGCAGCGGATTGCGGGAAGCGCTCGGACATCGCGCTTTTGCATTGCGTATCAGCCTATCCGACCCCTCCGGAGCAGGCGAACCTGCGCGCCATCCAGACGCTAGCCGGAAAATCCGGCAGGGTCGTCGGCTATTCCGACCATACGCTGGGCATCGACGCCGCAGTGCTTTCCGTCGCCCTGGGCGCGCGGATCATCGAGAAACATTTCACTCTATCCAAGACCCATTCCGACTTCAGGGATCACGCATTGTCGGCGGATCCGGCGGAACTGGCCGAACTCGTGCGGCGGGTGCGCCTCGCGCAAACGCTCCTCGGAAGCGGAGACAAGATCCTCCAGGTTGCGGAAAAACCGACAGCCGCCGCTGCGCGCCGATCCATCGTGGCACGCGAAGCATTCCCTGCGGGGCACCTGCTGTCGTCAGGCGATTTCGACTGGCTGCGTCCCGGTGGCGGACTGGCGCCCGGCCAGGAAGGCCTGCTCCTCGGGCGCCGCTTGTCGCGGGCGGTGGCCCGCGGCGAAATGATTACGCGGGACATGGTGGACTGACATGTGCGGCATCGCCGGATACTACGGCAGGCGGGACTTGCCCTCGGAATGCATCGCTGCATGCCTCCGCCTGATGGGCCAGCGCGGTCCGGACGGACATGGCACGGTCAGCCGGCGCATCGGCGGCATGAATGCCTATTTGCTGCATTCCCGGCTTCGCATCATCGATCTCGATCCGCGTGCGAACCAGCCGTTCAGCCGCGGCGATGGTCACCTCTGCTTCAACGGCGAACTGTACAACTATCTCGAGCTTCGCGAGGCCCTTGGCCGCAAAGGCCAGGCGTTTGCCACCGAGAGCGACACGGAGGTGCTTGCCGCCGCTCTTGCCGCCGACGGCTGGGAGGGGCTGGATGCGTGCGAAGGGATGTGGGCGTTTGCCTGGCTGGACAACCAGGGGCTCGTGCTGTCGCGCGATCGTTTCGGCGAGAAACCGCTGTTCGTGTTCGAAGATGACACCGGCGTTTACTTCGGCTCCGAACCCAAGTTCATCTTCGCCCTGCTCGGCCGCCGGCTGCCGATCAACCACGATCATCTGCGCCGCTATCTCGTCAACGGTTACAAGGCCCTGTACAAGACAACCGCCACCTTTTTCAACGGCCTGGAGGAAGTCCGGCCCGGCGCGATCCTTGCCTTCGACGCGGCGGGGCAGCGCCGCTCATGGCGGTACTGGGAACCGCGCTTCGACGTCTGCGACGATTCGATGAGTTTTCCCCAGGCGGTCGAAGCTGCGCGGCATGCCCTTGAGGAATCGGTGCGCCTGAGGTTGCGCGCCGACGTGCCGATCGCCTTTTGCCTGAGCGGGGGCGTCGACTCCAACGCCCTGATAGCCATCGCCAAAAAACGCCTGGGCTACGACGTGCATGGATTCACGATCATGAATACCGACGCCCGGTACGAGGAACGGGACATGGTCGAGATTGCCGTCCGCGAACTCGGACTCCGGCATACCGCGATTGCCGTTGAGCGCACCGAGTTCCTCGGCCGGCTGCGTGAGCAACTGAAGTATCACGATGCGCCGGTCTGCACCATCACCTACTACGCCCAATGGCAGTTGATGGCGGCGGTCGCCGCCGCAGGCTACAAGGTCTCCGTCAGCGGCACCGGTGCCGATGAGCTGTTCAGCGGGTACTTCGACCACCACAATTTCTATATCCAGGCGATTGCCGGCGACCAGGCTTTGCAGCAGTCTGCGCGCGACAACTGGCGCCGCGTCGTGGCCCCCATCGTCCGCAATCCCTATCTCCAGGATCCCGACTGCTTCGTCAAGGAACCCGGCCTGCGCGATCACATTTATCTGGATGCGGCGGATTTCTCTGGCTTCCTGACCCATCCATGGCATGAGGATTTCGCCGAGGAATCCTACAGCCGGGTGCCGCTCCGCAATCGGATGAACAACGAACTCTTCCACGAGTCGGTGCCCCCCATCCTGCACGAAGACGACCTTAACGCCATGTACTACTCGATCGAGAACCGTTCGCCGTTCCTCGACAGGCGGCTGTTCGAGGTGTGTCAGCGGATACCCACGCGCCACCTTATCAGGGATGGCCGCGCCAAGGCAGTGCTGCGCGAAGCGGTGCGAGGCCTTGCGCCCGACGCCGTCGTCGACAACCCGCGCAAGGTGGGCTTCAATGTGCCCATCTTCGATTACCTCGATGCCCGCGATCCTGCGGTTCGCGCGGAGATCCTCGGCGACAGCCCGATTTACGCCCATGTGCGCAGGGAACGGATTGCCGAACTGATCGAGCGCCCCGAACTTCCCAACAGCCAGAGCAAGTTCCTGTTCTATTTCCTCAACGCCAAGATCTTTCTCGAAGAATTCGGCGGGGAGTTGCAGTCATGAAATGGTGCCGCTCCTGCGTCCTCCCCGATACAAGGCCGAACCTCGTCATCGGACCAGACGGCCTATGCAATGCCTGCCGCGGCCATGGCGCCCGGCGGAATATCGACTGGGCCACGCGCGAGGCGGCTTTCCGCCAGGTAGTCGAAAGCGCCCGGGGGCGTTCCGCCGGATACGACTGCCTGATCCCGGTCAGCGGCGGCAAGGACAGCACCTGGCAGGTGGTCAAATGCCTGGAATACGGGCTGACGCCGCTCGCAGTGACCTGGAAGACACCCGCCCGCACGCCGATCGGGCAGCGCAACCTCGACAACCTCGTGTCGCTCGGCGTCGACCATATCGACTACCAGATCAACCCCAAGGTCGAGGCGCGCTTCATGGTCAAGGCGTTCGAGCGCTTCGGCTCGACGGCCATCCCGATGCACATGGCGCTGTTCAACATCCCGCTGTCCATCGCCGCCAATTTCCACATTCCGCTGGTGGTGTGGGGGGAGAATTCCGCGTTCGAGTACGGCACCGAGGACGAATCCCTCACCGGCTTCCGGCTCGACAGCGCATGGCTTGCACGGCATGGCGTGATGCACGGCACGACCGCGGAAGACTGGCTCGGACAAGGGTTCACCCGCAAGGAACTCGCCGCTTACTTCGGGCCCGATGCCGACACGCTGGCGTCGCAGGGACTGCGCGCCGTGTTCCTCGGCTACTACTTTCCCTGGGATCCCGAGACCAGCCTGAGCGTTGCCGCCGCCCATGGCTTCGCCTTCGATGCCGGCGCTGCCCGCACCGGTTATTACGACTACGCCGATATCGACGACGATTTCATTTCGCTTCACCACTGGATGAAATGGTACAAGTTCGGCTTCACGCGCCTGTTCGACAACCTTTCCCTGGAGATACGCAACGGCCGCCTGACGCGCGAGCAGGCCCTGCAGATCATCCGCGAGAAGGGCGACCAGACTCCCCATGCGGACATCGACAAGTTCTGTGCTTTTGCGGACATTACCCGCGAGCGCTTCCTCGCCATCGCCGATACCTTCCGCAATCGCGAAGTCTGGAAGCGGAGGGAGGACGGCACCTGGCATATCCCCGGATTCCTGATCGATGACTGGAGGTGGTCGTGAAATTCGAACCCAAGCAGCCGCCCCGCCTGTTCAAGGTCGGCAATTCGGTCAAGTTCGACATGCAGGATTGCGGAACCCTCCGGCTGGAACCGGACGAACAGGTGACGTTCGTCACCGGCTCGGGTGCCGAGTACGACGTCGCCAGGAAGGACTGGGGTTTCTACGCCACCCCTTCCCTCAACGGCAGGCTGGAGCAGTTCGGCCTGCGCGGCGTGCTGATCAAGAACCGCGGCACCGGGCGCTATTTCATTCTTCTGGTGGAACGCGGGCGCGAGGCGCAGTTCGACGCGTACTGCGAACAGGAAAATCTGGCCGTGATCGACTGGCTGGACTCCGGCGACGCGCTGGATGCGTTGGCGGCCAGGCTGGAGGCGCCGCGATGATCAAGCCGACCCTGCAATGTCCCTGCGCAGGCCGCCATCTGCAGCCGGCGTTCCAGTACGATGCCCCCCCGCCCGGCGAAACCGCGTTCGACTGTGCCGGCGGGCAGTATCGGCGCGGCTATGCGCGGTGCGGGCTCTGCGGCCACTGGTTTTCAGACAACGCCATGGATCTCGGCGCCCTTTACGGCGGGGCCTACGTCGACAACACCTACGGCGAGCGGATGCGACAGACCTTCGAACGCATCCTGGCGCTGCCGCCGGAGCGATCCGACAATGCGGGCCGGGTTGCCGCCCTGCTCGATTTTGCCCGCGGGCGTTTTGCTGCCGGCACGGTACCGCGCCTGCTCGACGTCGGTGCCGGCCTCGGCGTCTTTCCCTGCCGCATGAAGGAGGCCGGCTGGCACTGCACCGCTCTCGATCCGGACGAGCGGGCGGCGCGGCATGCGCGCGAAGTGATCGGCATCGAGGCTGTCACCGGCGACTTCATGCGGATCGACACGTCGTCGCTCGGCACGTTCGACGTGGTGACCTTCAACAAGGTGCTGGAGCACGTGGAAGACCCGGTGGCCATGCTCGCCAGGGCGCGGCCGCTGCTGGTCCCCGGCGGCTTCGTCTATATCGAAGTGCCGGACGGCGAGGCCGCCGCCGCCGAGGGGCCGGGACGCGAGGAGTTCTTCATCGAGCACCACCATGTCTTCAGTCCGGCTTCCGCAGCGCTGCTTGCCGTGCGCGCGGGTTTCAGCCCGCTCCTGACACAGCGCCTGCGGGAGCCCAGCAGCAAATTTACCTTGCGCGTTTTCGCGACCGGATCATGACACAGTGGCACCGGCATTCACCTTTCAGCGCAGACCACGGTCGCGAATGGGAGGAGCGATGGGAATACAGTGCGGACGGCAATGCCCGCCGATCGTTCGATGTCAGAGTGCGCGCCGGCAAGCCGCTCGACGTGCTCAAGCTGAAAGGCGTCGATCTCGGCGAGGTGCGCGACTATGCGGCTTTCCTCGAGAGCACCTCGGCTCGCCTGTATGGGGCGGGCGCCGACATCCACCGCCTGCAGGACTGCCCGCTCTGCCACGCATCGCTGGACGATGCGGCCGCCGAACTGGCCGTGTTCGGCGTTCCCTACGTGCGCTGCGGCCGATGCGGTCATGTCGGCGTGGGCGCGCGTCCCCAGCCGGAAGTGCTGGACGCGATCTTCGCCGAATCCGAAACGCACTCGTCCGCCTATGTCGACCGCAGCGCGATCGAAACGCGCATGACGCAGATCATCGCACCCAAGCTCGACTGGTGCACGGAGCATTTCCAGGGAAGGAACCGGAGGCAGCCCCGGTCGGTCCTGGATGTCGGGGCCGGCGGGGGGCATTTCCTCGCCGGGGCGATGCGCCGCGGCATGGCGGTCGAAGGCTTCGAGAAATCGCGGGCATCACGCGCCTTCGCGCGGGAAGCCTTCGATCTCGAATTGCGCGAAGACGACTTCCTGTCGGCCGGCGGTACCCCGGTGGACCTGATCACCTTCTGGGGCCTGCTGGAATACGTCGCGCAGCCGCGCGACTTCATTGCCGCCGCCCTGCGGCGACTGACTTTTGACGGAATGCTGGTGGTCGAAGTGCCGCGCGTCGATTCGCTCGGCACCCTGGTGCAGGGCATGGAGGGCGCCGTCGTCGCGCGCCACATGGATCCCACGACGCACGTCAACGGTTTCACGGATGCCTCGCTGTGCACCGCCCTGGTCGAGGAAGGGTTCATTCCGGTCGCGGCCTGGTACTTCGGCATGGATGCCTATGAAACCTGTGTCCAGGCGGCGCTCAGGGCCAACGATCCCGGGCTTTTCGAGGTGCTCGCCGATTTCATACCGGTGATCCAGCAGGCGCTGGATCGCGGCCGGCAGTGCGACGACATCATTATCGCGGCGGTGCCGGCCCGCTGACCATGGCTTATAGACCTCTGTTCGTATTCGGCCTGGCGCGCTCCGGCACCAATCTGCTGGCCCGGATGCTTGATCGCCATCCGGACGTTACCGTGGCGCTCGACCCGTTCCTGCCGCTGTTCCGCTCCCTGCGCAACGCACTGGTGGCGGCCCGGGCGACCGAGGCTGTGCGGCAGCGGTTTGCTCCGTCCGCGCCATTCCAGGATTACTACTTCGACCCCGACGGCCCGGCATTGCTCGATCTGATGTTGGCGGCGCAGGCCGATATGCCACTCGACCAGTCCGAACTGGCTGCACTGCGCCGCAAGGCGGCGGAACGCGCGGCCCTGGAATCCCCCGCGCTGGGCGCGCGCATGGACGCGCTGGCGGGCAACGACTACGGGGAATTGCTTCGCAGCGGCCTCGATATTGTCGCGGACGCGAAACCGGGCGTGCGCTGGGCGGGCTGCAAGGAAGTCTGGGTGCTTGAGTTCGTGCCCCTGCTGGCGCGGCTATTCCCGGAAGCGCGGTTTTTCGCCGTCGAGCGCGATCCGCGGGCTGTCGTGGCCTCGCTTCTGGCCATGGCGGAAAAAGACCCGACCCAGGCCGCCCATCCCCCCTCCTATTTGCGCCACTGGCGCAAGCAGGTCGCGCTCTCGCATCACTTCGGGCGCGATCCCTTCCTGGCCGGGCGGTTCCGCAGCATTTCCTTCGAGCGCCTTGCCACGCTGCCGGAAGACGAGGCGCGCAGGCTGTGCGATGACCTGGATATCGACTTCCATCCGGAAATGCTGCGTCTTTCGGCCGATGGCTGGAAGGGGAACAGCAGCTTCGACCACGGAAGCAAGGACATCTATTCCGAAACGGTCGACCGCTGGCGGCAGGTTCTGCCGGCGCGCCTGGTGCAGGCGGCGGACTACCTTTGCGGACCGGAGATGACTTTGACTCCCTACCGCCCGGCGGTTGAGCCCCGGGCGGAAGAAGTGCTTGCCTACCTGCAGGAAGCCGGACAACAGACCGGTTCGTGGCGCAGCGACAGCGGCGACCTTTTGTCAGATTTCGGTGGGGAGATGGTTCGACGAACTATCCAAGGCACATCCGGGAAGCTAAGTGAAGAACTTGTCAGGCGTTGCTACCTGTTTGCAGAAACGTTGAGTGCGATACGTAGAACTCATTGAGGGCATTGCGATGGATAAACAGACCACTTCATACGATGAGTATGTAAAAGACGAGGCATTTCTTCGAGAGTACAACGCTTATCAGGCGAAATACGCAACGAATATTCGCGAAAGCGATAAGGTACTCATCAATTTGGTTCGTGAGGCCTTTAGCCGGCACGACGCATCGAAGGGCCCCTTCAAACTTCTGGATATCGGATGTTCAACGGGGAATCTGCTTCTCCACTTGAAGAACCTTGTTCCGGGACTGGAGCTTGTCGGCGGTGAGCTTGCGGAATCATCCCTTGAGGTATGCCGTTCCAATCCAAGCCTGAAGGGTATTCGATTTGAGCGGCTGGATATGCTCGATATTGATTACGAGTCGGAGTTCGACGTAATAGTAGCCAACGCAGTTGCCGTGTATTTTTATTGGGATGAATACGCCAAAGCCGCGCGAAGCTGCAATCGCGCACTCAAGAAGGGCGGCACATACCTTGCCTTTGAGTGGATTCACCCCTTTAGGCATCAGGACATTACGATCACCGAAACAACCATTGGCCATCCAAAAGGATTGCGGATTTGTTTTCGGCCAATGCCGAAGGTGGCATCGGTGTTCGAAGAAGCTGGGTTCAAGCAAGTCACGTTTCACCCCTTTGAACTGCCGATTGAACTCCCCAAGCCCGGCTTTGATGAGGAGGTTGTTAGTTATACGGTTAAGTCTGCCGATAACCGGAACCTCTGTTTCCGTGGCACCTTGTTCCAGCCCTGGTGCCACTTGTCGGCAATCAAGGTCTGAAGGTTATTGAGTCGAGGGTTTGCACGTGCGTTCCAGCAACATTCGCTACACCGAGCATTTCGTTGCTACGGCTGACCGCTGTCAGGCCAATGGCCACCGGAGCGGCATCCTGTGGTTCACCGGGCTGTCTGCCTCGGGGAAGACCACGCTGGCGTTCGAACTGGAGCGCATCCTCTTCCAGAAGGGATGGCGTACTTTTGTTCTCGACGGCGACAACGTCCGCCATGGCCTGTGCGCCGACCTCGGATTCTCAGCCGCCGATCGTGCGGAGAACATCCGCCGCATCGGCGAGGTCGCCAAGCTCTTCGCGGAGTCGGGCTGCCTGGTGATCACGGCCTTCATCTCGCCCTACCGCGCCGATCGCGACCGGGTGAGGACAATTGCCGGCGACCTGTTTCATGAAGTCCATATCGCGACCCCGCTCGAAGTGTGCGAACGGCGCGATCCGAAGGGGCTCTACGGGAAGGCGCGCCGCGGCGAGATCGAGGGCTTTACCGGCATCAGTGCGCCGTATGAGTCGCCCGATGCGCCGGAGTTGCAGCTGGACACGTCCGGTCTGACCGTTGCGGAAGGCCTCGGGCGGCTGCTTGAATATGTCGACCTGAAGTTCAATATCGGTTGAGTGGAACGGCGCAAGGGGATACCGAATGGCGGTACTGGGACGCACCACACGCATGGGCTTGACGATCGGCGAACTCGTCGCCCGTCCGCTGCGGGAGGCCGGGGTGTCGCCCCTGGTTGTGGATGTGGGCGCGCGGAACGGGATGTTCCTGCTGCCGCCCGAATACGCCGCGCTGGCCACCCTGGTCGGGTTCGAACCGAACCCGGAGGAGTACGCGAAGCTTGCCAGGGGCGAGACGGACATGCATGCCTGGAGCCGGCAGCACAACCGCCAGATCCCAAGGTTCAGAAATGAACGCTATTTCGATTGTGCCGTATGGGATAGCGATTGCACCCACACGCTCTATGTTACGCAAGGCCCGGGTGCCTGCACCCTGATGGGGCCGACGCAACCGCTGATGGAGAACACGTGCTTTCTTTATCCCTGGGGGGACCCGCGGCGACGCACAAGCGTTCATGACGTGCATACCCGCGTCGTCTCCGAGGGCGAGATTCGCTGCCGTCCCCTCGACGATTTGTTCGGTCCGGATGAGACGGTGGATTTTCTCAAGGTGGATGTGGAGGGAGGGGAACTGCATGTCTTCAAGGGCGCGCAACGCATGTTCTCCCAGGGCAGGATACTTTTCGTGCAGGCGGAATTCCAGGCCTTTCCCTACTACCGCGAGCACCCCGTTTTTGGCGACCAGCATGCGTTTCTCAACCGCTGCGGGATGCGGCTGATTGACCTGAATCTCGACCATCCGCGCTACCAGCGGGGGGGCGTGGATTTGCCGGACGACTGCAGTCGTTGGCCGTTGTTCGCCGGGGATGCCCTGTTCATGATCGATCCGGACAGGAACGAGATTCCCCCCATGGATCGCCAGCGCCTGGCCTTGATCTTGCTGGTTTTCGGCTTCAATTCCCTTGCCCTCAGCCTGCTCGCGGAGGCCGGTTTGCTTGGCAGGGAAGAATTGTCCGCCATCGAAACGTCGATGAGGTCGCGTCCTGACAGGTCCCGAAAGCGCAGGCTGCTGGATGCCTGGAACAGGGTGCCGGTTGCCGCGTATGAGGCCGTGCTGAAACTGACAAACGCATTCAGGAAGCTGCGTTGAGCCCGCCCGCCATCATGTTTGTTTTTACTGCCGAGTCGTATCACCGCGAAGCCGCACCGGTGATCGACGACTTTGCGCGCCGCGGATGGCCGGTGCGGGTAGTGCTCGGCTTCCATTCCGAACACACCAGGCGGATAGAGGAGGCTTGCCGGAAGAAAGGCATTCCGGTCGAACTGGTGCCGGCCGGGGCGGCTTACGGGAAGCCGGCAGATGCCGGGGATGCCGGACCGGTAGCGCCCGTGGCGGAAATTGCGAGGGAAACGGTGTGGGCAAGGGTTGCCGGTTTGCTGAGAGAGAGGCTGCGCAGAACCGGCATTGGACGACTACGGCATTTCCCGGGGTATGTGGCGCAGTGCCTGCGCAGGCGCCGCATCGCCGAGGCCCTGATCGGCAGGCTCAAGCCGTCCGCGGTGGTGATGGGCTCGTATCACAGCTCCGGGCAGATCGACAATGCCGTGGCGCGCGCTTGCAGGCGGCGTTCCATCCCGATGTACTGCATTCCCAATTCGCCCTATCTCGGGACGCTGACACTCAGGGTCGGCCGGCTCAATCATCTAGAGCAGGGGATGGCGTCGCCGGGAATTCGTGTCCGACACGGCCTCATCAACCGCGTTCTGGGATGGCTCTTTCCTTCCTGGACCAGCGTTCTGCCGGACGGAGACCGTGCGTTCTACTGGGATCCGCTCATGATGCTGGCCGCAACGCTTACCGGTTTGCAGATGAACCGGCTCTGGCTGAAGCCGGCGCTCGATTTCAAGCGGGTATTCGTGTTTTCCGATTATTCGCGCGACCTTCTGCTGGCAGACGGGTATCCGGCGGGCCGCATCGTCGTCAGTGCTCCGCCATTGCTGGACGCGGTGCGGGAGAGAATCGGCGACGCGGCTCACGAGGAAGCGTTGTTCTCCCACATCCGTCTGCCGGCCGGAACCCCGTTCGTGCTGTTCAATGTCGAGCCGTCAGCTGAACATGACTACTGCGATTGGGACCGGCACTGGCGGCAGTTTCACGAGACCCTGGCTGCGGTGGCCGCCTGCGGATTGCCGGTGGTTCTCTCGCTGCACCCCCTGTGCCGGATCGATAACTACCGCTTCGCGGAAGCGCAGTACGGCGTGACGATCAGCACGGATTTCCGGATCCACGACCTCTATCCGTATTGCGCCATCAGCGTTTCCTTCCCCTGCTCGACAAATCTGCTGGCGCTCACGTTCGAAAAGCCTTTGGTCATCTACGATCATTTCGGCATACTGACCCGCGACGAGGAAAGCAGGACACTCAACATGATTCCCGGCGCATGCGTGGCCCAGTCCGCCGGAGAGGTCGCGGAGTGCGTGCGCACCATCGCCGCAGGCGCCACCGAAAGGTCGGGCGGCTTCCCGCGGCCACCGGCTGGCGCAGCGCGCGCGGCAGATATCATTTTCTCGACGATCGAGGGGGATCTGTCGAATGCCTGAGGTGACGCAAGACATGATTGGCCTGGCAAAGGATTTGTGCGCGTTCGCCACGGGCGTCGTGGCCGACGACAACGAGGGCCTGTTCGCCCGCATCGGACAGGAGCTGCCGCTGGAGATGTTCAGGTTTCCCTCGGGCGACTCCTACAACGGCTGGCTGGTGCCGGACAACTGGCGGGTGCGTTGCGCGAAGCTGTACCGCGACGGCGTGGAGGTATTCGACGGCCGGGCGCATACGCTGGGCGTCGGCCGCTATTCGAAGTCCTTTTCAGGAGATCTGGATTGGGAAGCCCTGGCGCCGCACCTGGTCACGAACCCGGACCTGCCGGATGCCTACATGTTCCACTGCATGTGGCAGTACCGCCCCTGGGATGCGGACTGGGCGTTGTGCATCCCCCATCGCATTTTCCGCAACCTGGGGTCTGGCCGCTATCGCGTCGAGCTTGAGACGGAATATGAGCCGGGCCGGATGCTGGTGGCGCACCACCACAAGGCGGGCCGCAGCGACAGGATGGTCGTCTTCAACTCCAACACCTGCCATCCGCACATGGCGAACGACGGCTTTGCCGGCACTGCAGTGCTGATCCGGCTGTTCCAGTGGCTGGCCGGGCAGGATACGCATTATTCCTATCGCCTCGTGCTCGGGCCGGAGCATCTTGGCAGCGTCTTCTATCTGCGGGATCTGCCGCGCGAGGAGGTCGACCGCATGGTCTGCGGCGTCTTCGAGGAGATGCCCGGCACCGCCGGGCCGATCAAGGCGACGTCGACCTTCCTGGGCGGCCAGATGATCGATCAGGCCTTCGCCAACGCCCTGCGACACCACAGCCGGGCCGGCGTGCTCGTGCCGTGGCGCAAGGGAGCGGGCAACGACGAGACGGTCTGGGAAGCACCGGGCTACGAGGTGCCGTTCGTGGAACTGACGCGCTGCGAGGACCAGTTCGCCCCCTACCGCGAATACCACTCCAGCCTGGATACGCCGGAGCTGATGGATCCGTCCCGGCTCGATGAGATGCTGGAGGTTCTCAAGCGCGTCGTCGAGGCGATCGAGAACAATGCCGTGATGGAACGGCGCTTCGACGGGCTGGTGTGCCTGTCGAACCCCCGCTACGACCTGTACATGGAGCGACCCGATCCGACGGTGGAGAAGCATCTCGAGGACGATGCGGAGCGCTGGGGGCATCTGCTGGATTGCCTGTTCCGCTATTTCGACGGCCGCATGACACTGCTCGATATCGCGCTGGCCCACGATCTGCCCTTCAACCGGCTGCGACGCTATCTTGAGCGCTTCGAAGAGAAGGGGCTGGTGAGGCTCGTGCGTGCCGAGGTGCCGAGGGTGCCGCCGTTGCGCGTCGAGGGGGGCGCATGATCTGCCTGGTCGATTCCGGCATTTGCAATCTGGCGTCCGTCGTGCGGGCCTTCGAGCGCGTCTGCGCGCCGGTGCGGACGGTCAGCCGCCCCGAGGATATTGGCTCGGCCGCGGCGTTGGTCCTTCCCGGCGTCGGCGCCTTTGGCGACGGCATGGAAAGTCTCCGCACAAGACGCCTGGTCGAGCCGTTGCGCAGCGCCGCGGCGGACGGCACGCCCCTGCTCGGCATCTGCCTTGGCATGCAGTTGCTGCTGGAGGAGAGCGAGGAGCACGGCCGTCATGCGGGTCTGGGATTGCTGCCGGGACGCGTCGTGCGGCTGCTCGCCGATCGCCCCGGCTTCAGGGTGCCGAACATCGGCTGGTGCGATGCGGCACCCGCCCGGGACGGCGTCCTGTTCCCGGCAACGATGAAGGCCGTGCCCTTCTACTTCGTGCATAGTTTCCGGGCCGACATTCCCGCGGATGATGTGGCGGCCACCATCGATTTCAGCGGTCGCCCGGTGACGGCGGCGCTCGAGCACGGCAATGTCTTCGGGGTGCAGTTCCATCCCGAGAAAAGCCAGGATGCCGGCCTTGACCTGCTTGCCCGCTGGGTCGAATACCTGCGGCGCACCGGAAGGCTGGACGTGAAGGGAGCGACTGCAGCATGACCCGCCCGCGCCTGATCCCTGTCCTCCTGCTCAAGCACGGCCTCATCGTGCGCAGCCAGCTGTTCAAGGTGCACCAGGTCATCGGCAACCCGATGAGCACCGTCGAACGCTACTCGCACTGGAACGTGGACGAACTGGTTGTCCTCGACATCAGCCGCGGCGAGGAAGGCCATGACCTGCGGCGCGACGACCTGCAGCAGCAGTATCTGGGCGATACGGCGCTGGACGTGCTGCGCGAAATCGCCAGGGTGTGCTTCATGCCGCTGACCTTCGGCGGGCGCATCCGCAGCCTGGAGGACATCGCCGAACGCCTCAACGCCGGCGCCGACAAGGTGACGCTGAACACGGCAGCCCTCGGCAATCCCGGACTGGTGGAGCAGGCATCGAGGCGATTCGGCGCCCAGTGCATCGTGGTGTCGATCGATGCGCGCAGGCGTGGGGACGGCAGCTACGAGGTGTTCGCCGATGGCGGCAGGCTTGCCACGGGCCGCAGTCCGGCCGAATGGGCGCACGAGGTCGAGCAGCTGGGCGCCGGCGAGATCCTGCTCAATTCGATCGATCGCGACGGTTCCGCGCTCGGCTACGACCTGGAGCTGGTGCGCACGGTGACCGCCGCGGTCGGCATCCCGGTGATTGCGCTCGGAGGGGTCGGTCGATATGAACATTTCCCCGAGGCCGTTGCCGATGGACAGGCCGCGGCGGCAGCGGCAGCCAACATCTTCCATTTCTTTGAGCTGAGTTACGCCCATGCAAAGCAGGCCTGCCTGGACCGGGGACTGCCCATGCGGCCGGTCGCCCTTGGCAGCCGCTGGCTGCCACGCGAGCCACAGTATGACCGCAAGGCGGCCGATGCGCGCATCGCCGAGCGTCTGCGTCAGGCTCGCGACGGGGACTATGCTGCGGCGCGACCGCGCCCGCAACCGAAGCCTATCTCCTGGTGCAGGCGCTGCACCTATCCGTCGATCAGCGCGGCGCCGATGGAATACGACGAGCACGGCGTGTGCACCGGCTGCCGCATGGCAGAGGTCAAGGACGCCATACCCGAGTCGGAATGGGTGCGCAGGCGCGCCCTTCTCGACGAGATTGTCGACCGCTATCGCAGCCGGGACGGCTCGCGCTACGACTGCGTGATTGCGGTCTCGGGCGGCAAGGACAGCTATTTCCAGACGCACGTCATCAAGCACGAGCTGGGGCTGAATCCGCTGCTGGTGACCTACAATGGCAACAACTGGACGGAAGTCGGCTGGCGCAACATGCTGCACATGCGCGAGGCTTTCGGTGTCGACCACGTTCTGGTCTCGCCCTCGATCGAGGTGCTGAAGAAACTGAACCGACTCGCCTTCGTCATCATGGGCGACATGAACTGGCACGCGCACGTCGGCATCATGACGACGCCGGTTCAGGTCGCTGCCCGCTACGGCATACCGCTGGTTTTCTACGGCGAGCACGGCTACCTCGATCTGTGCGGGCAGTTTTCCATGGACGACTTCCCGGAAATCAGCTATCGCGACCGGCTCGAGCATTTCGCGCGAGGCTACGAGTGGACCTACTTCGTCGGCAGGGAAGGGTTGGCGAACCATGACATGCAGACCTGGAAATACCCCGGCGATCAGACGCTTTTCGATCTCGACCTGCGCGGGATTTTTCTCGGAAACTATGTCCACTGGGAAGCGAACAAGCACATCAAGCTGGTGACGGAGCGCTACGGCTTCGAAGTGAGCAACGAGCCGTTCGACCGGACCTACCGGACCATGTCGAATCTCGACGATATGCACGAGAACGGCGTGCACGACTACCTCAAGTACATCAAGTTCGGTTATGGCCGCGCAACCGACCATACCTGCAAGGATATTCGTGCCGGACTGATGACGCGGGACAAGGCTATTGAGCTTGTGAACCATTATGACCCCGTCAAGCCGCGCGACCTGTACCGCTGGCTCGAATACGCCGGCATGAGCGAGGAAGAGTTCGATCGGATTGCCGATACCTTCAGGGATCCGCGTGTGTGGTGGATGGAGGACGGCCGCTGGGTTCGCCAGGTTCTCGAGGCGGATTCATGCTGAGCTCGGTCAGGCAAGCTTTTCTTCTGCTCGATGCCGGCAGCCGCCCGTGGCTGGCCGCATATCTTGCATCCGCCATGCTGGCTGCTGTTCTGGAGGCAGTCGGGCTGGGGCTCATCTTCGCGTTCTTCCAGATCGTCATGGCGCCGGGCGATTTTGGCGGCAGTGAGACGCTCGTGGCGCTGCATGGTTTCTTGGGCGCTCCCGCGCCCGACCGGTTTCTGTCCATCCTTACTGTTGTCGTGATCCTGGCTTTCGTCATGCGTACCGGGCTGCTGCTGCTGACGTCCTGGGTGGCGCTGGCCATGCGGCGCCATGTCGAACTCGGCATGGTAGGTTCGCTGTTCCGGGGATATCTGGACAAGCCCTTGGTCTGGCATCTGGTGCGGGGCAGTTCCCGTCTGATGAACAACATCGCCCACAACGTAGGCCTCGTCGTCCAGCACATCATCATCGGTTCACTGGATATTCTGGGCGCCATGGTGATGATCACCCTGATTTTCGCAACCATGGGCTGGCTGCGGCCGTTCGAAACCATGTTGGCCATTGTTGTGCTGGGCGTTTCCGGCACAGCCTATTTTTTCTTGGTGCAGCATCGGGCCATGGCCTGGGGCAAGCTGATGGTGGGCGTCTCCGAGGCGCGATGGCGCACCGTGAGAGAACCGCTGCGCGGCATCAAGACGGTCAAGGTACTCGCGCTGGAAAATTATTTTGCCAGCCAGGTCGACCACAATACGCGGCGCTTCCTGGACGTCTTCCTCAAGCAGGGCATGGTGCAGGTCGCGCCGCGCCTGGTGCTGGAAGTGATTCTGGTCGGGGGAATTCTTGTCGCGATGGCGTTGGCACTCGGCAGCGGGCGAGACGCCCAAAGCATTGTGCCGATGATGGCGCTTTTCGGGGTGGCTGCCATGCGCATGCTGCCGCTGGTGACCCGGATCCTGCAGACCCTCCAGTACATCCGCTACTCTCAGTCCGCTTTGGCTACCCTGCAGGAGGACATCGGCGACCTTGTCGAAAGGACGCACACTTCACGGCACGCCGAAGCGGTAGTCCGGCACTTTGAAAACCTGTCTCTGAGAAACGTCTCGTTTGCCTATCCGGGCGCTTCACGCATGGCGATCAGGGGAGTCGACCTGGATATCCGAAAGGGAGAGCAGATAGCGCTTGTCGGGCTTTCCGGAGCGGGGAAGACGACACTGGCGGATATGCTGCTGGGGCTGGTCGAGCCGGCCGATGGCGTCTTGCTGCTCAATGGGCAGCGCTGTACCGGCGTTCCCCCGGGGCTGTTCGCATATGTGCCGCAGGATCCGTTCATCGTTCATGACACGCTGAGACGCAATATTGCGCTTGGCGTGCCGGATGACCAGGTCGATCAGGGTGCCGTTGCGCGCGCGGTTGAGGGGGCAGCCCTTGACGCTGTGGTCGGCAGGCTGCCAAAGGGACTGGATACCCTGATGGGGGAAGACGGGACGGGATTGTCCGGCGGCGAGAAGCAGCGCCTTGGCATTGCGCGGGCGCTCTATCGGGATGCGAGCGTGCTGGTGATGGACGAGCCCACCTCCTCGCTGGATGCCCTGACGGAAGCGGAGATCTCGGCAACCATCGCCGGATTGCGGCAGACCAGAACCGTGGTCCTGGTGGCGCACCGCCTTAGTTCGATCAAGACATTCGACCGCGTTGTCTTCATGGAAGGCGGGCATGTCGCGGCATCCGGCACCTTCGGGGAGCTCTACGCTGGCAATGACCGGTTCAGGACCATGGTGGATTACCTTTCCGTGGCCACCGTTGAAGAAGGGAAGTCCTTATGAATCAGGTTGTGAATCAGCCATTGAGTGAACATGAACTCTGCCCGGACGAACTCCTCAAGGAGCAGGAGGCTGCATTTGCGCGAGACATTGCGAGGTTGCACTCGCGGCGTGCCGAGTTTGTCGCAGTGCCGTGCCCGGCCTGCGGTGCGAACCGGCCAGCGCCGGTGTTCGAGAAGTTCGGCTTTTCATTCGGCCGATGTCCGGATTGCGGCACCATCTACATGTCGCCCCGACCATCGGAGGTCGTCATGGCCGACTATTACGCGAATTCCGAGAACTACGCCTATTGGGCCAAGCACATCTTCCCCGCTTCGGAGGCGACGCGCAGGGAGAAAATCCACAAACCCTGGCTGGCCCGCGTGCTCGATCTCGCCGGGCGCTATGGCGTTGGCACGGGACGGCTGATCGAGGTCGGACCCGGCTTCGGCACCTTCTGCAGCGTTGCCATGGAGTCGGGGGCGTTTGGAGAAGTGGTTGCGGTCGAGCCGACCCCGGAACTGGCACAGGCCTGCCGCGACCGAGGCGTGCCGGTGATCCAGAGTCGCATCGAGGATGCAGCGCAGGGCCTGGAGCCGGCCGATGTGGTGGTTGCCTTCGAAGTGATCGAGCATCTTTTCGAGCCGGGACGCTTTATTGAGCAGGCCGCCCGCCTCGTCAGGCCAGGCGGACTGCTGATCCTCTCATGCCCCAATGGCGAAGGCTTCGATATTGCGGAGCTTGGCCCCGAATCCCTTGCCGTCGACGCCGAACACGTCAATCTGTTCAATCCCCGCTCCCTGGCGTTACTGGTCGAGAAAGCCGGCTTCGAAACGCTTGAATCGATGACGCCGGGGCGGCTCGATGCCGAACTGGTGCGCGATGCCGTGCTGGACGGGCGCCACACCCTTGGTTCGCCATTCCTGCGGCGGGTATTGCTGGAGGAATGGGATCGGCTGGGGTGGTCGTTTCAGCAGTTCCTGGCGGAGAGTGGCCTTTCCGCACACATGTGGCTGGTCAGCCGTCGCAGGCGGGGGGCGCTATGAAGCGGAAGACGAATGAATCCTCGGCTATCGAGGACAACATAAGACACTGTTATTCGACTTGGGGCGAGAGCTACTATCGCGACTATTATGAATCCGCAACGGCCTACCCGCCCGTGCATACAGCTATTGTGCGCAAGCGGCTTGAGGCCGACAAGGTGCGTACGCTTCTCGATGCGGGTTGCGGCCCGGCGTCGATGCTGCGTGACCTGGATGGGCTCGGCATCGATCGCTATGGTTTCGACCTGACGCCGGAAATGGTGGCTGAGGCGAAACGAGTGATGGAATCGCAGGGCGTGGCGGGTGGCCATATCTGGCAAGGCAGCGTACTGGAGAGGACCTCATTTTCGCCACCGACAGGTGCGTCGGCATTCGATGCCGCCATCTGCTTCGGTGTGCTGCCGCATGTTCCTTCCTCTGCAGACGGGCAGGTTTTGTCCAACCTGGCTTCTTCCGTTCGCGAAGGTGGGCTGGTAATGGTGGAAGCGCGCAACCAGCTGTTTGCCCTGTTTACCCTGAACCGCTACAGCCACGCTTTCTTCCTCGAGTCGCTGGTCGATCTGCCGGCCCTCAAAAGGAGGGCCAGCCCGGAGGAAGCTGTGCGGCTGGATGAAGCGGCATCATTCATCGGACGGCAATTCCGGATGGATCTGCCGCCCGTACGCCAGGGGAAGGGCAGCGAGCCTGGCTATGATGAAGTGCTGTCGCGCACGCACAACCCGTTCGAGTTGCGACTTGCCGCTGAACGCGCGGGACTGCGCGACGTGTCGGTGCTTTTTTATCACTACCACTGCATGCCGCCCATGGTGGAATCGATACTGCCGGACTTTTTTCGCAGGGCAAGCCTGGCAATGGAGGACCCGGCAGACTGGCGGGGTCATTTCATGGCTTCGGCTTTCATTCTTGCAGGCTACCGGGCCGAGCGATGATCGATTTCAGCGGCTGGAGCCGATACAACATCTGGGAACACAGCCCCACCGTTCTCGATCTTTATACGCGCCGAGCGTACGGGGAGGCTGAGGAAATGACCTGCGCAGCCCAAGCGGCCGAATTGCTGCAACTGATGGCATTGCCGGGGGAAACACTGCTTGATGTCGGCTGTGGTACCGGCTACTTCCTGCATTCCCTCCAATCGCGGAACATCCCTCTTGAGTATTTCGGTATCGACGCCACGGCACGTTTCATCGACATTGGCCGCTCGGCCTTGGCTCGCTTCGGCTTGCCACCGGAGCGTTTGCAGGCGGGGCGCATCGAGGATCTTGATGGCCGGGCAGACCATGTGCTTTGCATGAATGTTCTGAGCAACATCGATAATTTCCACCGTCCGTTAGAGCGCCTCCTCAAGATGGCGCGAAAAACTGTCATCCTGCGGGAGTCGGTCAAGGACGGGGCGGAATACCGATATGTCGAAGACCGCTATCTCGAGAGTCCGGACGTCCTGAATGTCCATGTCAATGCCTATGATCGAAAGGAATTGACTGCCTTCATACGCTCCTACGGCTATTCGGTTAGCGAGATCGCCGACCTTCGCACCGGCGGCGCACCGGAGATGGTGATCGATTATCCACATTACTGGACTTTCTTTGTTGCAACACGAATTGACGGAATTTGACGATGTCTAGAATTGCCGCGTTTGTTTCACGGAATGGCGAATCGGATGAAACCCGCAAGGAGCATGTAAGAAGCATGCTGGCCGCGATGCCGGGCGGCACAGCTCTGCTTGCTTCAAATGGTGCAGCGGTTTGCGGCTGGTCGGGCCGAGTGGGCGGTGGCGCACACGAAACCTCGAATATCTGTTTGGCGATGGACGGAGAGATATTCAATTTCGATGAACTGGCCTGTGAGTTCAGGCCCCCGCCGAAAACGGATGCGGAGCTGATTTCGGCCCTGTATGCCAGGCATGGCTTTGAGGGCATGCTGTCGCGCCTTAACGGTGATTTCGCAATTGTGTTGTTCGAGAAGGGGGCCGGCCGGCTTTGGCTTGGACGCGATCGGGCTGGCATCAAGCCGCTTTACTATGCGCTTGATGGAGGGCGAGCGGGCTGCGCATCGCAGCCGGTGGGCCTTCTCAGGCTGCCGGGAGTGAAACCCGAGATCAATCGCCGCTATGCAGCTCTGATTGCAGCTTCCCATTACAGGACTTTCGATAATGCGCCGGAGGACGCACCATTTTCTACAATGCGCCAGGTACCGGCGGCCCATTTTGTCGAAATCGATGTATCGCGCGAATCGGCGCGTTGCGGCCGCTATTGGCAGATCAAGGATGCAAAACTTGTTTCGTCCGAAGAGGAAAGCCTGGCTGAGGAGTATCGCGAGCGCCTGATGAAGGCGGTCGGGCGGCGCCTCCGGCGCGCCGGCCAGTCGGCTTTCACACTATCGGGGGGCATGGACTCCTCCTCCGTCCTGTGCTGCGCTTCCGAGATTTCAGGTAAGCGCCAATTTGCATATTCCAGCGTTTACAAAGACCCGACATTTGACGAACGGATCGAGATTCGGGATGTCGTGCGCGAGCGGGTTGAGCATTGGAATACGGTGGAACTCGGCAACGATATTGACGTGATGGGGCAGGTGAACAGTCTGGTGGCGATCCACAACGAACCGGTTGCCACGGCAACGTGGCTCTCCCATAACCTGGTCTGCCAGGCGGTGGCGAAGCAGGGATTCGAGTCGCTGTTCGGCGGGTTGGGTGGGGACGAGTTGAATGCCGGGGAATATGAGTATTTCCCGCTATTTTTCGCCGACCTGCAGGCGGCAGGGAAACAAGAACTGCTGGATGCCGAAATAGCCAAGTGGGCGGAATTCCATGACCATCCGATTTATCGCAAGAACGCGGAAGCCGCCGCAGCGATGATGGCCAGGCTCACGGTGCCCGGTTCACCAGGGATATGCCGCCCCAATCTTGAGCGGCAACGTACCTATCTGAGAGCAGTGAAGCCGGAGTTCTATGACTTGCGGGGTTTCGAGCCGGTGATGGAGCATCCCTTCACGAGCTTCCTGAAGAACCGGGCCTATCAGGATCTGACTCGCGAGACCACCCCGTGCTGCATGAGGGCCGAGGATCGCCAATCGACTCATGCCGGCCTTCGTCATTACGACCCATTCCTCGATCATGAACTTGTCGAGTTCATGTTCCGGGTGCCGGGAGAGATGAAGATTCGTGGAGGCGTTACCAAATACCTCCTGCGCCAGGCGATGCGTGGAATCCTGCCGGAGGAGACGCGGACTCGGGTGAAAAAAACCGGTTGGAATGCACCTGCGCACGTCTGGTTTAGCGGCAAAGGGCTGGACGCCATCCGTGATCTCATCGCCTCCCGGCGTTTCCGGGAGAGAGGGATGTACGACAACCGGTTCCTGGAGGGCATCATCGACGAGCATGCAGATATCGTGGCAAGTGGTGCAAATCGGGAGAATCACATGATGTTCCTATGGCAGTTGATCAACGTGAACGCATGGATGGATTGGGTCGAGAGGGGCTGTCCTGGCGCATGCAAAGGCTGAACCTGCACTGAATCCATGAGAACCCAAGGGAACAGGATACTGGTGTTGTCCCACGGCACACCGCACCCGCACCGCGGCGCAAGCAGCGTGGTTTTCTTTCTTTATCTTGAGGCGCTTCGGTCAGCCGGTTACTGTGTCCTGCACGTATCGTTGAACGACCGCGACATCGGCAGCGACCCCGATTGGGACGAATACCTAGAAGCGATAGGGCTCGGTGATGATTTCAGCGTAATGAGGGAAACGCTGCCGCACTATTTCACGATTTCCCGCAGGGAACGTTCAATTTGCCCAACCATGCCGGGCCCAGGACTGATCTCTGAAATCAAGCGGTTTGATCCCGATGCGACTGTCTGCTTCGATATCTTAGCTGCCGCCCTCGCAAAGGAAATGCGCTTGCCGAGGCTGCTGATCTGGCTTGGGGATCTGGTCTACCAATCGAGCTGGTATAACGCGTTGTATGACGCGGCTACTGAACCCAAGCGGGTTTTCAGGCTCCCTAAGACTTGGCTGTACTGCGTATTCTGGAAGAACTTGTACCGAAAGGTGCTGCACGGCGAAAAGAACGTCGTGGTGGCATCGAAATCATCCGAAAAGCTGATTGACGAACTGGGGGCGCTGTCGCGATACCTGCCTTATCCATGGCCGGATGCGGGAACCCGGGATTCCAGCGGCGAGAAGTATCCCGTCCCCACCTTCATCATGTTCGGCACCCTGAGTGCGCTAGGGTCCAAATCCGCCTTCTTTTTTCTGCTGAATAAGGTTCTCCCCATTCTGAGGAAACAATGGGGTTCGGGGGGGTTCCGGATATTGATAGCTGGATCGCGCAACATGCCGGACTGGGCGAAGACAAAGCTGGAAGCCTGCCGGGAGATGCAGTTTCTGGGGTTCGTCGACGATCTCGCCGGTCTGGTGGCCCGTTGCCATGCCGTACTAGCACCAATAGCCGTTCCGGTGGGGAATCGCAGTCGCATTGTCACGGCAATGTCGATGGGAGCGATCGTCATAGCACACAAGAACACAACACTGGGCAATCCTGAACTGGTAGCAGGGGAAAATTGCTATCTGGCCGAAACCGCCGAGGAGTTTGCCGGATACATGCGGCAGGCAAGTGATCCGTCCCATCAGCCGTGGCTGCTAGGCGCGGCCGCTCGGGAAAAATATCTGCAGACGTTCGAACCATCGACTGCGACTCGGCGCTTTCTCGATCGCCTACGTTTTCCTTTCTCTCAATAGGGCACGACAAGGAAATGCAGGAGAACTATCGCCTGTTTGGAGCCTACAGGCTGTTTTTGGCATGGCTGGTGCTGACCAGCCATGCCAATGCTTATTTGCCGGGATGGGTTGGCCAGTTGGCGCTGGGAAACATAGGGGTCTTCAGCTTTTTTGTCCTGTCCGGATTCGTGATTGTCGAGGCCTGTGATCGCTTCTACCGTGGCGCCCCCCATCGCTTTTTTCTGAACAGGTTCCTGCGCATTTATCCGACGTACTGGGGCGCCTGTGTTCTTGCTGTTGCGGTCTATCTCGCATTGGGTCATCAGGACCTGTCCGGGTCCCTGGTACAGGTTGTTGCCAATCTGAGCATTGTCTATTCGCCGCCCGGAGTCTTCATGTGGATATCCATCGTGTGGGCGGTTGCCATCGAACTGCGCTTTTACCTGATAGCCGGCCTTGTGATGGGCTTGGCGCAGCGCAAGCCGGGAATTGCCGTGCCTGTGCTTGGAGCTGCCGGCTGTACGGCGCTGCTTGGCTACATCGTTACATATGCCTACGGGTACCAGATCCTCGGAACTTTCAGGCACGCCCCGTATTTTGTCTTGGGTGCAACAGGTTACTTTGCGATTGCCTATTCTTCTACTCGGGCGTACTTTCTGGCGATTATCGCCGCGCTGATGTCAGCCCACTCCTTCTGGCAATACCATGCGGCGACCCCGGATCTGTCTGGGCTGAAACTGCTTCTGTTCGCGTCTTCCGTTTGTGCCATGCTTTTGCTGGCACGGACTCCCGTATCTTCCGGGAGCGTCCCTAACGACAAGAAGCTGGGCGACTTCTCCTACCCTTTATATCTTGCGCACTGGCCAGCCGTCTTCCTTGTCGAGAATGCGTCCACCATGCGAGGTGGAGCTGGATATGCCTTGGTAGTGTTGATCAGCATTGTTTTTTCCACGCTTATGGTTGTCGGCATTGATCGTCCGCTCATGAATCTTCGCGATCGTGTGAGGAGGAGACGATTGTATGCGTGAAACGAAGAGCGTGAAAAGCACGCTGGGAAGGATGCGTTTTGCTCCCAGGACCTGGCTGCACAGCCTACTGGGCAAAACGCGTCCATCCGGGGAAGAACTGGACGATGCGCGCGCCTTCGCATCATGGCTTGCCTTGCCC
>WBUF01000088.1 GCA_008933825.1 Rhodocyclaceae bacterium
GCACTGGAGCGGCTGAGCACGGCGACAGATTCACCCGCGGCGCCGGGCACGGCCTCGGCGTGACAGTGGAATTTGTCCACGATCTGGCTGCGGCCGGGCTGCCAGCGCTGGCCGGGGCGAAGGTCCGCCGCGACGTCGCCGTCCATGGCCTCGCCGATGTGCGAGAAGAGGATGGTGCCGCCGGCGTCGGTGCACAGCAGGGCGAGGTCGGCGGCGCGCAGGTCGGCGGCGAGCTTCTCGAACTCGTCGGCAGCGCGGGGCAGAACGGGCTCTTCCCTTCGCATCCGATTCAGGCGCGGCGGCCGCGCTCCAGCACGATGCCGACTTCGGCGCCTGGGAAGGGCGCCAGCTTGGTGAGCGTCAGGCGCAGCCAGGGCACGGCGAACTCGCCCTGCACGGCGAGCGCCATGGCTTCGGCGAGCGCCTCGACCAGCTCGTAATGGCGCGCAAGGGCGAGCTCGCGCAGGCGCGCCACCACCTCGGCGTAATCGACGGTGTCGCCGAGGCGGTCGGTGCGGCAGGCGAGCAGCGAGGCGGTTTCGAACTCGAGGTCGATCAGCAGCGGCTGCGGCGCAGCCTTCTCCCAGTCGTACACGCCGATGCGCGCCTCCATGCGCAGGCGGCGCACGAACAGGCTGCTGCGCACCGGCTGCGGCGCAGGGTGGGCCAGCACCTCGCCGCGCGGCGCGTGCCCGGCGGCAAGTGTCAGCCAGGCGTGCGGATGGGCGTTGTCATGGCGCGGCTCCTGCAGGGCAAGGGCCAGGTCGTTCTGCTTCATGCTCGGTCTCCTCCCGGTGCGACGAAGGGGGACTAGCAGGTAGCGTGCCGCCCGCATTCACGCCAGAACTGCTCCGGGAACGGAACACTCTGTGCAGGGCTGTCACGATTTTCGTGCGCCGGGCGGGGGCTTTCCCGGGCCGGAACGGTTGGCTCGTTCCTTGCTGAATGGCGGGGATGACGCCCATCCACGCCTTCATCGGCCTCGGCAGCAACCTCGGCGATCCGGCGATGCAGCTGCTGCGCGCCTTCGGCGAGCTCTCCTGCACGGAGGGCGTCGTCGTGCTGGCGCGCTCCTCGCTCTACCGCAGCGCACCGATGGGCTTCGAAGCGCAGCCGGACTTCGTGAACGCCGTCGCGCTGGTGGCGACCGCCCTGCCGCCGCGCCGGCTGCTCGCCGCGCTGCACGCCATCGAGGCGGCGCACGGGCGGCGGCGCGCGTTCAGGAACGGCCCGCGCACGCTCGACCTGGACCTCCTGCTCTACGGCGGCGAGACGATGGACGAGGACGGCCTCGTGCTGCCCCATCCCGCCGCCCACGAACGCGCCTTCGTGCTGGAGCCGCTGCTGGAGATCGCGCCGGACTGCGTCATCCCGGGGCGCGGCGCGGCGCGGGCCTGCCTGGCGGCCTTGCGGGAGCGCTGCCTTGGCGTGCTGGAAACGAGTACCCTCGCGTGATCCTTGTTGTGCCCTGCTTCCCGCCTTCGATCCCGCCCTGCCCTTCGCCCTCTTCGACGACAGCCTGAGCGCGCCGGCCGAGGCGCGCAACCGGCTCTACCGGGAGTTCGACGAGAGCGCGGCGAGGTGGGCGCGCTGTTCGGCGTCGAAGCCTATCCTCTCATTCGCGGCACGTCGTTTGGGTCGAGGCGAAGCTCGATCAGCAAGGGGCGGTCGCGGCCGTCGATGGCATCGATGGCGGCCTGAAGCTCGGCGTCCGAGCGGACCAGGATGCCCCTGCCGCCCAGGGAGGTGGCGACCTCGGCAAAACACGGCCAGTCGAACTGCGTCAGCCCCGGATCCATGTTGCGGTCGATGAACTGAATGTGCTCGGCGCCGTAAGCGCCGTCGTTGCACAGGATCACCACCAGATCCTGCTTGAGGCGCACAGCCGTGTTGAATTCACCCAGGCCGCCCATCATGAAGCCGCCGTCCCCGGAGAACAGCACCACCGGACGGTCCGGCGCGGCGATCGAGGCGCCGATGGCTTCTTGCAGCCCAAGGCCGATCGAGCCGAAATTCGCGGTCATGACGAAACTGCGCGGGTCGGGGGCCGATATGCGGCACCACACCTCGGTCATGAACCGCCCGCCGTCTGTCACGAGAATGCGATCGTCCGGCAGGGCCTGCTCCAGGCGTTCGAGCGCCGCCACGTAATTGACGCAGCCTTCGCGCTCATTGCCGGTGCGCGGGGGCGGGTGACGACGCAACGCATGGCTGTCGAGCTCGTCGGTGAAGCCGCTCGCGGGAATTTCGGCCTCGTCGAGCCAGTGCATGAAGTTCTCGGCGGTCAGGCCCGCGTCGGCGACCAGGGCCGCGTCGGGATGCACGCTGCGCCCGATGGCGCGCGAATCGGTATCGATCTGCACCAGCCGCTTGCCCTTCATCAGCGCACCCTTGTCGGTCGTGAAGTCGTGCAGGCCGGCGCCAAAGCAGATCAGGCAATCGGACGCGGCGATGGCTTCGTATGCAGCCGGCGTGCTCAGCGTGCCGAACAGGTCCATGTCGTAAGGGTGGCCGCGAAAGAGTCCCTTGGCCTTGAGCGTCGTGGCCAGCGGCGCCTCCAGCCGGTCGGCGAGGCGGATGATCTGCTCGCGCGCGTCGCAGGCGCCTGCTCCGGCCAGGATCATCGGCCGCCGCGCGCTGGCGATCATGCCGATCGCCTCGTCCAGCGCATCGCCTGCGGGCACGACGCTGCGGGTCTCGAAGACGCTCAGCACGCAGGCCGCATAGGCCGTTTTCTGCCACATGAATTCGGTTGGCATGTTGAGCACGATGGGGCGCCGTTCAACCCGCGCCCGGTAAAAGGCGCGGGCGACGTCGCGCACGGCCAGATCGGGCGATCGCAGCTGTTCGAAGCCGGCGCCGGTTGCATTGACCACCGCGCGCTGGTCGATGCATTGCAGGTGGCGCGGATTGGCGACCGGCGTGTCGCCGGCCAGGAGCACCAGCGGGATTTGCCCGCGCACGCCCTCGGTCAGCGCCGTGACGCAATTGGTCAGCGCCGGACCGTGCGTTACGGTGGCCACGCCGATCCCGCCCAGCACATGCGCATGGGCCAGCGCCATCAGCACCGAACTGCCTTCGTGCACCGCAGGGACGAATCGCCCGCCGCAGCCGCGCACGAAATGGTCGGCGATGAACAGGTTGGCGTCGCCCATCAGACCGAACATCGTGCGGATGCCGTTGTCGCGAACGGCCCTGGCGATGGCCTGATGGACATGAATGGGGGTGGTGTCGGACATCGTGATTACCCTCGGGAGCCGTTTTTTCCAGAATAGCGCCGGTGTCGTGCATGAGGTGTGCAAATACGTTCAGGAAATCGGTATTTATGGCAGATATTTGCGCGTTATCGCATATTGATGCATGATTCAAGCGATTCGCAATTATGCACTGCGCGATATGATCTCGACGAACTTCGATCGCTACGACCGCCTGATCCTCGAAGCGCTGCAGAAAGACGGGGCGCTCACCAATGCGCAATTGTCCGAACGGGTGAACCTGTCGGCTTCGCAATGCTCGCGCCGCCGTCTGGCGCTGGAGGCCGCGGGAGTCATCGAGGGTTACCGCGCGCGCCTGAACGCGACCCGGCTGGGCCTGGGAATCCGCGTGGTGATGCGGGTGAACCTGAGAACCCACGCAAAGACGACGGACATGGATTTTTCCAGCTGGATCAGCCAGCAGCCGGAGATCCAGGCGGCGTTTTCGATTTCGGGCGATGCGGACTATGTGCTGCATGTGCGCGCGCGCGATCTCGACAGCTTTTCCGACTTTCTGCACGAGCGCCTGTTGCTGCGTTCCGATATTGCGCAGGTGCGCTCGGATTTCGTCCTGAAAACGCTCAAGGACAGCGATGCGCTCGACTTGTCGGGAATCGCAGGCTGAGAGGAGGGAGTGCGCGCAATGCCGCAGCGACGGTCTCGCGCGGCCGACTTACGCGGCAACCAGCAAAGATACCAAGCCCGAAGCATGATTCGCCGCCTTTGGGCGGATGACGATTTCCACGTCCCAGTCGAGCTGGGTGATGAAGTGCAGCAGGCGCTCGGACGAGAAGCGCGTGAGTTTGTAGTGGCGCAGCTCGGATACATGGGGCTGGGGAATGCCGAAGATGCCGGCGACGGCGGCCTGCGTCAGCTTGCGCTCCTTGATCAGGTCGTTGATCCGCATGGCGAGTTGGACACGCAACTTGCGCTCGCCCGCGTCGGCGAATCCCAGGTCACGGAACACATCGCCCGTGCCGGCTTCCACTTTCTCAGTCTTCCTTGCCATAGCGCGCCTCATAGTCATTTCTTGCCGTCTTCAATCGCTCATGGATGAGCTCGATGTCCGTTTTCGCCGTGCGGATGCCTGACGGCGATTTCTTCTGGAAGCAGTGCAGGACATAAATCGCCTTGGCGAACCGCACCGTGTAGGTCACGCGATAGGTGTCCCCGCGAAAATCCTCCACCAGTTCGAATACGCCGGGGCCCTCGCCCTTCCATGGTTTTGCGGACGGCGGTTGCCCGCCCGCTTGCACTACCCCGAGCAGATAACCCACGTCGCCCACGACCGCCTCGGGAAACGCCAGGAAGTCGCGCTTGGCTGAACCGACCCAATACAGTGGCCGTTCGGTTCGTGCAGGCAGAGTCATGGCAGCAGTATACCGTATTAGGTATATCCGGCAACTCGTTCCTCGCCGTATCGTGGAGGCTGACTTTCTAGCGCGCCGAGGACGGCGCGCCGGGGACGGGTGCCGGGCGTTCGCCGCCCTCGTCTTCACCCTGGCCTTCGAACGGGTCCTTGCCGAGGATCGGCCGCGCGGCGTTCGCCACCACCAGGATGCTGCTGAGGGACATTGCCACGGCGGCGACGAGTGGGCTGAGCATGCCGGTGGCCGCCAGCGGGATGGCGATGGCGTTGTAGGCCAGCGCCCAGCCGAGGTTCTGCCGGATGCGCCGGCGCGTGACGCCGATGAGGAGGAAGGCCTCCAGCACGCGCTCGAGGCGCTTGCCGGGGATGACGATATCGGCGGCCTCCGCCGCCAACGCGGTGGGCGCGCCGAAGGCGATGCCGAGGTCGGCCTCGGCCAGCGCCGGCGCGTCGTTGCTGCCGTCGCCGATCATGGCGACGCGGCCTTGCGTCTTGAGCCGGCGGATGACGGCCGCCTTGGCCTCGGGCGGCACGCCGGCGTGCACTTCATCGACATGCCGGCGGTAGCCGTTGGGATGCTCGGCGCCGGTGAGCAGCACGACGCGGCAGTGGCGGCGCAGCGACTCGACGACGCGGTCCCAGGCCGGGCGCGAGCGGTCGCGCGTGAGGATGGCGCCTTCGGCGGCGCCGTCCCAGCCGACGTAGGAGACGACGGCCTCGCCGTGGCGGCTCTGCTCGGCGCGGGCGGCGAGATGGCGGTGGTCGAGGTGATCGGCTCGGCCGAGATTGCTGCCCGTGCTGCCG
>WBUF01000020.1 GCA_008933825.1 Rhodocyclaceae bacterium
ACTTTGTCGCGCGCCTGGCGCGCGCGCGCCGCGTCGCGATCGGGCCGCAGCAGCGAGGGCGACTGCGGCAGCGCCGCCAGCAGCGCCGCTTCGGCCGGCGTCAGGCGCAGTGAAGGCTTGCCGAGATAGGCGCGGCTGGCCGCCTCGACGCCCTCGAGCACGCCGCCCATTGGCGCGAAGGTGAGATACAGCTCGAGAATGTCGCGCTTGGACAGGCGCAGCTCCAGCTGCAGCGCGCGCGCCATCTGGCGCAGCTTGCCGGGCACCGTGTGCGGCATCGGCTCGAGGAGGCGCGCCACCTGCATGGTCAGCGTCGAGCCGCCGGAAACGATGCGGCCGCTGGCGATCCACTGCCCGGCGGCGCGCAGCAGGGCCACGGGATTCACGCCCGGGTGCAGGTAAAAATAACGGTCTTCGAAACCGAGCAGCGCCTCGATGTAATAGGGCGAGACTTCCTCGAGGCGCACCGGATGGCGCCAGATGTGGCGCCGGTCAGGGAAGGCGCGCAGCGGCGTGCCGTCGCGCGCCAGCACCAGCTGGGCGTGGCGCGCCGCGCGCCCGGGCAGGGGCGGCGGCCACAGCAGGTCGGCCAGCAGCAGCAGGGCAAGACCGGCGGCCAGCACCAGCCGCAGGGTGCGCATCGCCTTACGGCTTCGCCGCGCCCATGCCCTCGACGATCTCCAGCATGTCGCCGCCGCTGCCCAGGCCATAGACCTGCGGCCGGTACATGTCTTCTACGAAGGTCGGCGGCACCACGAAGCGGCCCGGCGTGACGACGCGCGCGCGGTAGAAGAAGTTCATCTCCTGGCTCAGGCGCACCGCCACCACGAAGCGGTCATCGCGAAACTCGACGTGCTTGATGCGCCCGTCCTGCATCGCCTGGCGCGGGTCGATGCCGGCGAGTGTCGTCCGCATCTGCTCGCCCTGCACCAGGTTGATGTTCTCGATCTCGAGCCCGGCCGGGATGGCGTCCACCACCAGCGCGTTGGGGTAGCGACCGGCGGTCTTGACGTGCACCCGCACCAGCACGCTTTCGCCCACGCGCAGCGCCCGCTTGCCGAGCGGCTGGCCGTCGGCGTCGAACCATTCGCGCCGGATGCTGAAGGCGTCGCTGCGCGCGGCCGGCATTTTCACCAGATTGCCGGCATAGTTCAGCTCGACGAAGAGCCGCTCCTTGTGCGTGTTGCGGATCGTCAGGCCGGCGCTGATCTCATCGGCGGAGGCGGGGCCGGTCTGCGCGCCCTTGCCGCCGAGCGGCTGCGGCTTGCCCGCGATGAGGCGCTGCGCCGTCCACGCGTCGCCGGCCCGGGTGGCGAATTGGCGGCCGAGCAGGAACAGGGCGAGCTTCTCCTGGGTGCTGAAGTAGCGGTTGTGCTCCATCTCGCCGGCCACCTGGTCGACCAGACTCTCCCGGCCCCGCGGCGTCAGGCCGTGCTTTTCCAGCAGGACGTACATCAGAGCCGCATCGCGCAGGCTGCTGCCGTAATCGCCCCACCAGGCGTTGTCCTTGCGCGGGAGCTTCAGGCCGGCCTCGAGGGCGCTTTGCGCGCGCGGCTCATCTCCCATCAGCTGGAGGGCGAGGCCGAGCTGCACCAAGCTCAGGCCGGAGTGGGCGGCGGCCTGCGATTCATGCAGCTGGCGCAAGGTGGCGAGCGGCGCCTTGCCCTGGCGCGCCAGCACGTAGGCACCGAAGGCCAGCACGCCGAAGCGGCCGGAGCCGGCGTAGCGGTAGTCGTTCCACACCGAATTTTCGTTGTACTTCACCGGTCCGCTCGGCAGGCCGGCGACGCCCTCCTGCAGGCCCTTGAGGAGGAAGGCGACGGCCTGCTTTTCCATGTGCGCCGGTACGTTGAAGCCTTGCTCGCGCGCATCAAGCAGGAACTGGGCGACGTAGGCGGAGAGCCAGTACTGGGATTCGGACAGATTGCCCCACAGGCTGAAGCCGCCATTGGGCGCCTGCATGCCGGCGAGGCGTCCGATGGCCTTGTCGATCATCTGGGCGCGCTCGGCCTGCGTATAGGGCTTGAGGCCGAACTGGCGGGCGGCCGCCTCGTCGATGAAGACGTGCGGATAGGCGGTGCTGGTGGTCTGCTCGGCGCAGCCGTAGGGGTAAGTGAGCAGGCCGTGCACGGCGCTGCGCACGTCGATCGGCGCCTGGTCGGAAACGGTCAGCGAGGCGGCGACACTCTGGCGCAGCAGGCCGCTCAGGTCGGCCTCGCGGAGCTCGACGCTCTCGCCCGGCGCCACGGTCAGGCGGCGGCGTACCGACTGGCGCGGCGTGGGCGCCTGCACCTGCAGCGGGAAGCGGCGCTCGAACTTCGCCTGCGCGCCGAGCACGCGCACCTGCACCTCGGCCAGCCCGAGGGCCATGCCGGCCTCGAGCGGCACACGCAGGACGCGCTTTTGCTGATCCTTCAGCGTGATCTTCTGCGAGCCGTTGCGGATCAGCAGGCCATCGCGGCTGCTCACCGAGATGGCCAGCGCCTGGCTCGCGCCGGAGAGGTTCTGCACATCGAGCGCGAGGAGCGCGCTGTCGCCCACGGACAGAAAGCGCGGCGTCGCCAGCTCCACCACCAGGGGCGCGGCGACGGTGACTTGCGCCTCCTGCATGCCGAAGCGATCGTCGGTCGCCGCCACCGCCATCAGGCGCAGCGCGCCATTGAAATCGGGCAGCGGCAGGCTGATCTGCGCCTCGCCCTTCGCATCCAGCGCCACCGGCCCGCTGAAGAGGTCGACCAGGCGCACCTTGCTCGGCAGGCTGCGCGTGGGCTTGGGAGCCGCATCGCCGCCCCACTTGAGCTTTCCCTTCTGGCCGGCCATCTGCTCGATCAGGCGGCCGTAGAGGTCGTAGGCATCGGCGCCGTAGCGCAGCTTGCCGAAGAAGAAGGCGAAGGGATCGGGGCTGGCGAAGCGCGTGATGTTGAGAATCCCCATATCCACCGCGGAGAGGGTCACGACGGCCTTGCCGCCTGCCGCCTGCGGCACGCGCACCTTCACCTTGAGCGGCTGGTTCGGTTCCAGCTTCTGCGGCGCATCGAGATGCACGTCGAGGCGGCGCTCGGCACGCGCGAGCGGCAGGTGCACGAGGCCGAGTGCGCGCGCCGGGGTGATCTTCTCGTCGGCGTTGCCGGGCCGCAGCACCATCACCGCAACATACAGGTCGTGGCGCTTCCATTCCTTGTCGAGCGCAATGTCGACGACGCTGCCGCCGGCGGGGATGGAGAGGCGGCGCGCCCAGAGTGTCTTGTTGCCCTCCACCGTCACCAGCGCCTCGCCGGCATGCGGCGGCGTGATGGTCAGGCGCACCTTGTCGCCGTCGGCATAGGCGGGCTTGTCGAGCTTGAGCGCGACGCGGTCCGGCCGCACGCCCTGCGTCTCGTCCTCCTTGGCCGACCAACCGGCGTAAAAGCGATAGCGCGCCGTGAGTCCGGTCTGCGGGTCGAGCACCTCGAGGCGGTAGCGCCCGTACTTCACCGGCAGGTTCAGCTTGCCGCGCGCACCGGCGGGAAAACTGAGCTGGGCCGTTGCCACCAGCTCGTCGGTTTCGCTGAAGCCGGCGTGCCAGCCACGCTGATCGTCGAAACGCCAGTAGTAGTTGCGGCTCTCGCGAAACAGGCGCACCGGCAAGGCTTCGCCGGCCATCAGGGCGGCGGCGCTGTCGGCGCGCACCACCTCGAAGGCGGCGAGGGCGTTTTCACGCGCGTAGGCGCCGGCGAACAGCGGGCGCACGCCCACCATCACCGGCGCCGGCCAGACGACGCGCTCGATGCTGCGCACGACGGGGCGTCCGCCGCTCTCCAGCAGGCTGAGCGTCGCGCGCACGGTGAAGGGCGAGCGGCGCTTGGCAACGGATTGGAGATCGACATCCAGGCCGGCCCGGCCGGCATCGTCGAGCTGCGCCTCGGCCAGCTCGACGCGCGTGCGAACGCTGTCCTCGTCGGCATCGCCGAATTCGAAGCCGGGCAGCTCGCGCGCAAGGGGACTGCGGTTGCGCTCGAGGTTGGCCACGCCGAGCAGGCGGTTGCCGGCGGCGGGCGCGCCGTAAAGGTAGCGGCCGCTCGCGTCGATGCGCCACCCCTTGGCGGCGTCGAGCGGCGCGGACGCATCGGCGAGCTCCAGCTTCATGCGCTCGGGGAGAAATTCCTCGACGCTGAAGCGCAGGCGGGTGCTGGCCAGGCGGGCGGCGGGGTCCGCGCGCAGCTCGAGATCCCAGCTGCCGGTCGCGGCATCGGCCGGCAATTCGATGGCGCGCCGGTAGTAGCCGGGGAAGGCGGCATCCGGCTGCCAGGTGGCGCTCCACTGCGTCTTGCCGTCGGGCCGGCGCAGGACCGCCTGCACCGGCTGCGCGGGCACGGCGCGTCCGTCGGCGTCACGCGCGATGACCGAGACGTCGAAGCGCTCGCCCGGCCGGTACAGGTCGCGTCCGCTGTAGGCGAACAGGCGCACCGGCGCAAAGGGCATGCCAGCGACGTCGAATTCGGCCAGATCGAGCGCCGGCTCCCTGAAGGCGACGAGCGAGAGGTGCGCGCCCTTTTTCGCCACCAGCAGGCGGGCGGCCTTCGGCCGCTCGGCGAAGGCGCTGTGCCCGTCGCTGTCGGTTTCGCTGTGCGCCAGCACCTTGCCGCCGGCATCGAGCCAGCTCAGCTCGACACCGGACACCGCTTTGCCGCTCGAGAGCGAGCTGACGTAGGCATCGGCGCCGCTGTCGGCGTACTGGCGCAGGTGCAGGCCCAGATCGCTGACGTAGAAATACGTGACCTGATAGTCGTAGCGAAAGCGGTTCGGCTGCGACATCACGGCGATATAGACGCCCGGCTCGCGCAGGGCGGGGATGGATTCCACCGGAATGAAGGTGACGGCGCGGCGGTTCGGCTTTTGCTCGGTGAGAAAGCGGCCGACGAAGACGCTCTCGGTCATCTTGTGCAACTGGTCGAGCGCCCAGCCATCGACAGCGCCATTCAGGCGCAGGCCGCGCGGATAGCCGCCAAGCGCCTCCTCGCCCGCCTCCTCATCCTGTGCCGCCGGGGCCGGACCGGCCAGCACCTTTTCAAGAAAGCCCGGCAGCCGGTCGGCCTGAACCTTGAGAAACTGGATGTCCACCTCGGGCATATTCACCGTGGTGACGGGCAGGCCGCCATTTTGTGCTGCCGGCAGCACCATGCCGCGGCTGGAAAAATAGAACTCCGGCGCCACCGCCGCCGTGAGAATCGAATAGCGCGTCTCCGCATCGAGCTTCGCTTCCCCCCGTTGCGGCAGGCCGGCCTGCACGCGCACGACATAGCGGGTTTGCGGCTTGATGTGGGGGAAGAACAGCAGGCGCGGATTTTCCCCGACCACCCAGGCGCCCGCCACCGGCCGCCCGCCCTCGAGCGCGGTGTCCTGCTCGCTGCGGCTGACCCGGCCCTGGGCCTGTCCGGGCTGGCGCGCGCTGCCGTCCTCTTCGCCTTCCACGATCTCGTCCTCGCTACCCTCGTCTTCGGAGCGGGAGGGCGCGGGCCGGTGCGCTGCGCCGGCCGGCATTTCCAGCACCTGGACAAACTTGCCGTAGTCGGTCTTGGCATCGAGCGGCTGGCTGAAGGTGAGCGCCAGCGCGGGCGTGCCGTCCAATTCACGATGCGCGCCGTCGACCACCTCGAAGCGCACGCCCTCACCGGCCGGTGCGTCCTGCGCCGCGCCGCGCAGCTTCTGCACGAGAAAGTAGCCGCCGCCGGCCAGCAGCACGACCACCACCACGAGGACGATGAGCGCCATGCCCGACTGGCCGGATTTGTCCGTGTGGATACGATGCGACATGTTGCCTCCTGATGAATTCTGGATATCCATTATGGATGGCGCTTGCGCGCACATCTTGCCGGCATTGAACCGCCAAATTGTGCCGCAGTCGCGCCATTCTGCGGGGAAACCCGCGAAAAATTGTGGCGAACTGATGATCATCCTCCGCCGGACGGAATTCGGTATAGTCTGCGCATGCCCAAACGCATCGCCATCGTCGAGGACGAAGCCGCCATCCGCGCCAACTACGCGGAGGCGCTGGCGCGCCAGGGCTACGAGGTCGCCGCCTACGCCGGCCGGCCCGAGGCGCTGGCGGCCTTCCGCACACGCCTGCCCGACCTGGCGGTGATCGACATCGGCCTGGGCGACGAGCCGGAGGGCGGCTTCGAGCTGTGCCGCGAGTTGCGCGCGCTGAGCCCGCGCCTGCCGATCATCTTCCTCTCGGCGCGCGATTCCGACTTCGACATCGTCTCCGGCCTGCGCCTCGGCGCCGACGACTACCTGACCAAGGACATCAGCCTGCCGCACCTCACGGCGCGCATCGCTGCGCTGTTTCGTCGCGTCGAGGTGCTGGGCGAACCGGCGGCGGCGGAAGAAGTGCTCGAGCGCGGACCGCTGCGGCTCGATGCCAAGCGCATCAGTGTCACCTGGAACGCCGTGCCGGTGGAACTGACTTTGACCGAGTTCTGGATGGTGCACACCCTGGCGAAGTTCCCCGGCCACGTGAAGGACCGCGACCAGCTCATGCACGACGCCAGGCTGGTGGTGGACGAGGGCACCATCACTTCCCACGTCAAGCGCATCCGTCGCAAGTTCCAGGCCGTCGATCCGGCGTTCGACCGCATCGACACGGTGTACGGCATGGGCTACCGCTGGAAGGCATGAATTTCAGAATCACCTTGCGGCTCAAGCTGGCGCTGGTCGCGCTGACCCTGCTCGCCCTGCCCTGGGTGGGCTGGCGCTACGTGCAGGAGATGGAGCGCTTTCTGCTCGAGGCGCAGCAGCAGGCGCTGCTGGCGACGGCGCGCGCCGTCGCCACCGCCCTGCACGAGCGGCCGCAGCTCATGCGCGTCAAGCCGGCGCCGAGCGACGCGGCGCGCCGCGGCGCCGAGGAGAGCCTGAAACAGGCGGCCGAGCTGGCCGAGAAGAGCGGCCAGCCGGTGGTGGTGGAGGAGATCGGCCGCGAGTCCGGCGTCTCGGAGCAGCAGTCGGTGGCGGAGATCGGCGCCATCCTGCGCGGCCTGGAGCGCTCGACTTCGCGCATCTGGGTGGTGAACCGCGAGCTCAAGCTGCTGGCGCTGGCCGGCAGCCTGAAGCCGCAGGCGGCGCCGGAGAACGGCGAGGGCGCCGCGCGGTTATGGCGCGACATCCTCGCCCGTGTCGTGCCGCGTCCGGCCGAGGATTTCGACGAGGCGCTGGATGAAGACGTGCTCGGCACCGGGCGCGAGATCGCCCATGCCTTGCTCGGCGCGCCGGCGACGCGGCTGCGCAACAGCGCCGACGGCCGTGCCGTCATCGTCTCGGCGGCGCATCCGATCTGGAGCGGCGACAACGTGGTCGGCGCCGTGGTCGTCGAGGAGACCACGCACTCGATCCTCGCCGTGCGCAGCCAGGCGTTGGAGCGCCTGCTGCTCGCGACCATCGTGGTGTTCGCGCTCGCCGCCGCCGTGCTGCTCGGCTTCGCCACGCGCTTGTCGAGCCGCATTCGCCGCCTGCGCGACGAAGCGGAGAGCGCGGTCGACGCGCGCGGCCGGCTCAAGCGCCTCGTCTCAGGCTCACTGGCCGGCGACGAGATCGGCGACCTGTCGCGCAGCTTCTCCGCCGTGCTGGATAAGCTGTCGCAGCACCACGGCTACCTCGAGAGCCTGGCCGGGCGCCTGTCGCACGAACTGCGCACGCCGATCGCGGTGGTGCGCTCCTCGCTGGAGAACCTCCGGCTGGAGAGCGATCCGGCGCAGCGGCAGGTCTATCTCGGGCGCGCCGAGGAGGGCCTGTCGCGCCTGTCGAAGATCCTCACGCGCATGAGCGAGGCGACGCGCCTCGAGCAGAGCCTGGCGAGCGAGGCGCGCGTGCGCTTCGATCTCGCGGAGGTGGCGCGGGAATGCGTGAATGGCTACCGCCTCGCCTACCCCCAGCAGGCATTCGATCTGGACGCGCCGGCGCGGCCCGTGCTCGTCGATGGCTCGCCCGACCTCTTCGCACAGCTGCTCGACAAGCTGGCGGCCAACGCAGCGGATTTCGGTCGGCCCGGCTCGCCAATCCGCCTCGTGCTGGCCGAAGAAGGTGGCCAGGCGCGGCTCTCTGTGACGAACAGCGGGCTGCCGATTCCGCCGGCAATCGAGGGACGGCTGTTCGGATCGATGGTCTCGGCGCGCGCCGAGGGCGGCGACGATCCCCACCTCGGCCTCGGCCTCTACATCGCGCGCCTGATCGCCGAATTCCACGGCGGCAGCATCGCCGCCGCCAACCTGCCCGACGGCAGCGGCGTGTCGGTGAGACTGACTTTTCCGCTCGCCTGCGGGTAACATGCCCGGGTGACTTCGAGCCCGGAAACCGTTTTCGACCTGCTCATCGCCGGCGCCGGCATCAACGGCGCCGGCCTCGCGCGCGACGCCGCCGGCCGCGGCCTCAAGGTGCTCATCGTCGACCAGGGCGACATCGGCGGCGCGACTTCCTCGGCGTCGACCAAGCTGATCCACGGCGGCCTGCGCTACCTGGAACATTTCGCCTTCGGCCTGGTGCGCGAATCGCTCGCCGAGCGCGAGATCCTGATGCGCATCGCGCCGCACCTCGTGCGCGAGCAGCGCTTCGTCATTCCGCATGCGCCCGTCCAGCGACCGCGCTGGATGATCCGCCTCGGCCTCGGGCTGTACGACCGTCTGGCGCGCGGTTCCAGCCTGCGGCCGGCCGAGCCGCTGAACTTGGCGAACACGCCCCTCGGACTGCCGCTGCGTCCGGAATTCACGCGCGGCTTCGCCTATTCCGACCTCGCTGCGGATGACGCGCGCCTGACCGTGCTCAACGCGATATCGGCAGCCCAGCTCGGTGCGCAGGTGCTGACACGCACGAAACTGGTCGGCGCTCAGCGTACGGGCAGCGTATGGCGCGCCGTCTTGCAAGCGGCCGACGGCACGCAGCGCGAATGCGCGGCGCGCATCCTGGTGAACGCAGCCGGGCCGTGGGCCGATACGCTGCGCCGCACGCTCGTCGCCGCGGGCGATGCGCCAGCCCTGCGTCTGGTGAAAGGCAGCCACCTGGTACTGCCCAGGCTGTATGCCGGCGATCACGCCTATCTGCTGCAAAACAACGACGGGCGCATCGCCTTCGTAATTCCCTTCGAGAACGACTTCAACCTGATCGGCACCACCGAAGTGACGCTTGCGGCGCCGCAAGCGTCACCGCACATTGACGCCGCGGAGGCGGACTACCTGTGCAGCCTCGCCGGCCGCTTCTTCAGGGCGTCGCTCGCGCCGTCGCAGGCAGCGTGGTCCTTCGCCGGCATCCGCGCACTCCATGACGACGGCACGGGGAGCGCCTCGGCGGTGAGCCGCGAGTATCGCCTGGTCGCGGACGGCGGCGCCGGCGAGGCGCCCCTGCTGTCGATCTTCGGCGGCAAGCTGACCACTTATCGTCGTCTCGCCGAGCGCGTACTCGACCGGCTGCGGCCCTGGCTGCCTGGCCTGCGCCCGCCGTGGAGCGCGCAAGTTCACCTGCCCGGCGGCGGCCTGGGAGCGCACGGGCTGCCCGGACTGCTGCTGGAACTGGCACGGCGCCATCCGCAGCTGCCGCCGGAACTGCTCCAATCGCTGGCGCGCCGCCACGGCACGCTCGCCGCGCGCGTGCTCGGGCAGGCGCAGACCGAGGCGGAGCTGGGCACGCATTTCGGCGCCGACCTGTATGCCGCGGAAGTCGACTACATGTCCGCGCACGAATGGGCGCAGACAGCCGAGGACATCCTCTGGCGCAGGACGAAATGCGGCCTGCGCATCGATGCGGCGGGCGGCAGCCGGCTGGCGCAGCATCTCGGCGAAATGGGAGGAAGGGCTTGAGACATTTGCAAAGCCAACAGGCGCGCTGGCTGGCGCTGATCGCGTTTACCGCGGCGCTGCTCGCCGAAGGGCTGTTCCGCAGCGGCGCGTTGCTGCCGATCGAGCAGCGCCTGCAGGATGCCTGGTTCCAGTGGCAGGGCAAGCGCGCACAGGCACGCCACGTCGTGATCGTCGGGGTGGATGAGGACACGCTGGCGGCCTACCCGGACGATCCGATGGTGTTCTGGACCGATCGCCTGGCACGTGCCAGCGTGCGCCTGCGCGAAGCCGGCGTGACGGCGATCGGCCTTGACATGCTGCTCAGCATCAGCCCCGAGCGCTGGCTCGGCAAGCTCGGCGGCGATCTGCAACGGGCAGCACGCGACTACGACCGGCCATTCCGCGAGGAAGTAAATGGCGGCCGCCTGATGCTGGTGGCGAGCCGCTCGGGTTCCGGCGCACAGGAAGCCGACTACCTGCTGCCGAGCCCGGACTATCTGCTGGCGCTGCCCGGCTTCGACATTCCCGGTTACATCGGCCTGGGCGATGTGCTCGACGAGGGCGATGGCGTGATCCGCCGCTTCCTGATGGCGCCGGTGGCGGGGGCGGGCGTCGTTCCGCCTGAAAGCGTGCCGGTGCTCGGCCTGCCTTCCCTGCTGGCCGTTCGCGCCGCGGGCCTGGATCCCCATGCAGGTGCCTGGACGCTCGGCGGCCGCAAAGTCAGTCGCGACGGGACGGCGACACCGATTCCCTTCCTCGGTCCGCCAGGCACCTTTCCGCGCATTTCGCTGAAGGAACTGCTCGGCGAGGGACCATTGCCCTTGGCAACGAAGGAAATGCTGCGCGGCAAGGCGGTGATCCTCGGCGCGACGGCGGCCGGTTTGAACGACGAACACTTCACGCCCTACGCAACCCGCTTCTTTTCGGGGCGCGGCGGACTCATGACCGGCGTCGAGGTGCATGCCAACATCGCCGAGGCGCTGCTCTCGGGCGAGCGCCTGCGGCCACTGTCGCCATGGCTGCGTGCGGCAACGCTGCTGGTCCTCGCCGGCCTGGCAGCGGCGGCCTTCGGCGCCCTGCCGGCCTGGCTAGGTGCGCTGGCCTTGCTGGCCACCGCGCCGCTGCTCGCCATGGCGAGCTATCTGGTCTTCCGCGCAGGCGTGTTGGCGCCGTCGGCAACCTATGTCCTGGCGGCTGGGCTGGTACTGCTCGGCGTGCTGGGCTGGCGCCTGACGGGCGAGGAGCGCGAGCGGGCGCGGTTGCGCCGCCTGTTCGGGCGCTATGTTTCCGGGCAAGTGGTCGACGCCCTGCTCGACTCCGGCCAGCGGCCGGAGCTGGGCGGCCAATCGCAGACCGTGACGGTGCTGTTCTCCGACATCCGCAACTTCACGACCATCAGCGAACTGCTCGATGCAAAGGAGGTGGTGGAGATGCTCAACACCTACTTCGAGCGCGCCTGCGCGGTACTGATGGCCGAGGGTGGCAGCATCGACAAGTTCATCGGCGACGCCGTCATGGTCGAGTTCGGCTCGCCCCTGCCGGTGGCCGACCACGCCATCCGCGGCGTGCGTGCGGCGCTCGCCCTGCACGCGGTGGCACAGGAATTCGCCGGCTGGATGACGACGCGCTTTCCGGGACGCGACCTGCCACCCTTCGCCGTCGGCATCGGTCTGCACAGCGGCGAGGCGGTGATCGGCAACATCGGTTCGCCGTCCCGCATGGAATTCACCGCCATCGGCGACACGGTGAATCTGGCGTCGCGCCTGGAGGGCATGACCAAGCAGCTGGGTTGCGCTATATTGGCCAGTGAGCAGACCATCGCCGCGGCCGGTCCCGCGGTGCACTGCGGCCGCAGCGAAGTCATCAGCGTCAAGGGCCGCGAGGCGCCGGTCATTGTCTATGAAGTGCTGAGTGCCAAGGAAGGAGAAAGCAGTGATGCGTAGGATTTTGTGGGGGACGTTTCTAGCCTGGTTTTCAATGGCGGCCTGGGGTGCGGCCGAGGTCGGCCTGGTCACGGCGGTGGCCGGCGGCATCAAGCTGCAGGACGAAAAGAAGGCAGAGAGCGATCTCAAGTCCTTCATCAAGCTGCGCCCGGGCGATCGCCTGAAAATGGATGGCACGGCACGCCTGCAGCTGGTGTATTTCGACGGCGGACGCCAGGAAACCTGGCAGGGCGCCGGCCAGCTGGAGGTCGGCGCGAAATCCAGTTCGGTGGTGCAGGGAGGGCTGCGGCCCGAGGTCAAGGTGCTGCCGCCGATCCTCGTCAAGCAGTTGTCGAAAACGCCCTCCGCCGACGAGAACGTCAAGGCCGGCATGATCCGCATGCGCTCGATGCCCGCGGGGGTCACCATCGATTCCATCGAGCAGAACTATGCGGGACTGCGTGAGAAGGCCGAGGCGTCGGACCGCAATCCGGAGCTTTATCTGCTATCTGGCTATTTCGAACTGCGCGAGTTCGGGCGGGTCGAAAAACTGCTCGGGCAGATGGGCGAGAAGTCGCCGGACGACCCCGAAATACGCATGCTCAAGGCGCTGTATGCGCGTGCGATAAGCAATGCCAGGATGGCCAATCGCTAGGGCCTGTTCGCAATTGATGGCGTGAGCGGGTTGCGGCTGAATCCAGCGCATAACAAGAGCCGCGTATTCGCAGGCCAGGCCAGCAATACGCCAATTCGCCCGGGGAGGCATCTTATGTCAAGCATACTGAAACGCCTTTCATGCGCTGCCACCCTTGCTTCATGCGGAACCGTCGCCCTGGCCAACTGCGATTCCATCGTCAATGTCGATTACGCTTCCGCGATAGCGGCCAACAACGCGGCCTATGCGGCTGAAATCCTCTCTTCCTCGCCGGAGTGCTTCGGCGGCGGGACGACGACGGCCCGCGTGCAGATTTCCGGCACAATGTTCAACCAGGCCCTGGCGGTATCCTCGGCGCTCGGCGGCCGGTTGCTGCTGGCAGGCCCCGCGCCGCTTGCGGCCGACGGACTGCGCGGCGCTGCGGCAGGTGCCAGTGCGGGAAAGTGGAACGTCTGGGGCAATCTCGGCGAAACCGGTTCGCGCCATCGCTTTGCGGCCAGCACCGGATATAGCGGCCCGGGTTTCGCCAAAAACAAGATGGACGTGGTGAACGCCGTCTTCGGCATCGACTATGCACTGTCTCCGGCCCTGGTGGCGGGCGTTTCCCTCGGCATAGACGACGGCGAGGGTAGCGGCGGCCATACCAACGCGGCTTTCGCCGTCAATAACATCGAGTCGAAAGGCTATGCCGTCGCCCCCTACCTCGGCTGGCAGATCAATCGCGCGTTCACGCTCGACGCCAGTCTCGGCTTTGGCCGCGGCAGCGTCAATACCTTCACCACCAATTCGGTGGACTCGCACCGCTGGTACGGTGCCGCCAACCTCAACTACAACCGCTGGCTGGGCAACTGGCAGTTCGGGGGGCGCGCCAGCCTTCTCCATGGTGTCGAGGATTACGGCAACATCAGGGTGAACGGCGCCTCGGTGGCCGGCACGGATGCGAAGAACACGCTGGACCAGGTGCGCCTGTCCGTGCAGACCGGCTACTGGATGAGCGGCGTCATGCCTTATGCGGCGCTGGCTTACACGAACGATTTGCGCCGCAAGACCACGCAGTTCGGCGCGCCGTCGAACCCCATCGGGCGCGACGGCTGGGAGTGGCGCCTCGGCATGAGCTTCTATTCCCTCAAGGATGGCGTCGCCGGCGGGCTGGCCTGGAGCCAGGAAGTGGGCCGCAACAGCCAGAAAAGCCACAACCTGATGGCAAATATCGGCCTGCGCTTCTAGTTTTTCTTGCAGTTTCCCCGAATTCGGGAGTATAAAAAACCTCTTCAGTTCTGGCCGCATGAGCGTGGCCAGAACCTTCAGGCTTGAAGAATCACGGAGGACAAAATCATGAGAAAGACCATCCTGCGCGCCGGCCTCGCCGCCGGACTTACCGCCGCCGCTGGCAGTGCATCAGCCACTCCGTGCGATTTGGCCACATCATCCTATGCCTCCTATGTTTCATCGGGCGATCTGTATTATGCGGGCTATGTCCTTTCCAACCACCCTGAGTGCTTCGGCGGCGGCCCCGCTTCATCGCTTATCAGCATTCACAACACGTCGTTTTTTCTTTTCCATGCCATCACGCATGCCATGTTGATGCGCCAGGCTGCCGAAGGGCCGGTGCCGATGAGCAGCCTTGGCCTTAAGGGAATGTCCGCCGGCGCGAGTTCGGGCGCCAGCAAGTGGAGCGTCTGGGGCAATCTCGGCACGAATAACACACGCCAAAGTTATACATCGGTCGGCGGGACCAATATCAAGAACAACACCGAAGTCGCCACCCTTGTGTTCGGCGCCGATTATGGCTTGTCGTCCTCGACAGTGCTCGGCATCTCCGGCGCACTCGACGATGGCGATGGTGTTGGAAAGAACGCCGGCGTCGCAGGAAGTGCAGTATCCACGAATGGTTATGTCATTGCGCCCTACGTCGGCATGCAATTGAGCAGGACGCTGTCGTTCGATGCCAGTGTGGGCCTGGGCCGCGGCAATCTGGATACGAGCGGGAATACATCTGCCAACGCTGACCGCTGGTTTGCCGCCGCCAACCTGTCCTACAGCCGCTGGTTCGATCGTCTTCAACTTACCGGCAAGGCGAGCCTGCTGCATGGTGTCGAAGACTATGGCGACATCAAGGCGGCAGGCACTTCTCAACCCGGAACCGATGCCAGGAATACGATCGACCAGTTGAAACTCTCCGGCCAGATCGGTTACTGGATGAATGGTGTCATGCCTGTTGCCTCGCTTGCCTATACCAACGATATGCGGCGCAAGACCACGCAGTTTGGTGCGCCGAACAACCCGATCGGCCGCGATGGCTGGCTCATGGGCATTGGCCTGAATTTCTATTCGGTCAAGGACGGGGTTACCGGCGGCATTGTTTACAACCGGGAATTCGGTCGCGGGAACCAGAACCAGGAAGGGCTGATGGCGAACATCAATCTGCGCTTCTGATGCCTCTTAAGTCGTGCCTGAAGGCCGCGCTTGCCAGTGCGGCCTTTTGCTTTCTGGGGGTCGGCTGCGCCGGCACGGAACCTTTCGGTGGCTCGCGCCAGCACGTGGAGGAGTGGGCTGCGCTGCGCGGCTTCCGCGCGGAAATCATCGAGGCGGGCGGCTTCGGCCTTTACTCCCTGCGGCGCGGCGCGGCGGTCGACGTCACGATCTACATCGAGGGCGACGGCGCACCCTGGCCGAGCGTCTTTCAGCCGCCGCGCGACCCGACCCCGCTGCGGCCGGTGGCGCTGGCCATGGCCGCAGCCGACCCCTCCCCGGCCGTGGCCTATCTTGGCCGTCCCTGCCAGTATCTCGACGAAGGGCAGCGCAAGGACTGTGATGTCGCCTGGTGGAGCAGCCGACGCTTCGCACCCGAGGCGCTGGCGGCCATGGACGCAGCGGTGGACCGAATCCGGGAGCGAACCGGTGCGCAGCGCGTCCGGCTGGTCGGCTACTCCGGCGGCGGCGTCATCGCCGCCCTGCTGGCGATGCGGCGCGACGACGTGAAAGCACTGGTTACCGTGGCCGCCCCGCTGTCGCTCGGCGCCTGGGTCGCCGCACACGGTCTCACGCCGCTCGAGGACGCCCCGGACCCGCTCCTTGTTCAGGCTGCGTTGCCCGGCCGGGGAACGCATTTCGCCGGCGGCCGCGACGCGGTTGTGCGGCCGGCCATCGTCGCGGCTTTCGTGCGCCGGCACGGCGGCAGGCTGGAAACGGTCGCGGATTTCGACCATGATTGCTGCTGGGCGCGTGACTGGCCGGTCCTGCTGCGGCGCGCCGGTTTGGAGGAGCAAATGCCATGAATGCGAAATCGATACTGGCCCTCGCCGGCCTGCTCTGCTGCACGACCGCTGCGGCCCAGGGTTTCCGTCCGCCGCCGTTCATCGGCGGCGTTCCCGGTCGCGCGCAGATGCAGGCCATCGAGATGCAGCGCCACCAGGCGCGCACCCTGCTCTACCGCGAGGCGCTGGAGGAGATCCGCCGCAATCCGAAGGTGGTCGACGTGCGCGAGTGTACCTCGGCCGACGACGATACCTCGCTGTGCCTGCCGAAGGCTTTGTCGGGCGGTGTGCCGGAAGCCGTCGCGGGGCGGCCGACGGCGCGGCGCATCGCCCTGCTCATAGGCAACTTCAGCTATCCGGCGCCGATCCCGCCGCTGGAGACGCCGCCGCACGATGTCGACCGGATCGCCGCCGCGCTTGGGCTGAAGCTCGGCTTCGAGGTGCGTGTGCTGAAGAACGCCACCAAGGCCGATCTGGTGCGCGCGGTGGCGGCACTGGCGCGCGAGGCGGAGCCGGCCGACAGCGTCTTCGTCTATTACGCCGGCCACGGCTACCTGATGGACGACACCAACATGGGTTACTGGATTCCCATCGACGGTTCGGTGAAGACGGCGGCGCAGTGGATCTCGAACACCGACATATCGAAGCTGCTCGGCGCCATTCCGGCGCGGCAACTGATGCTGGTGTCGGACAGCTGTTTCTCAGGCACGTTGGCGCGCGAGCAGGCCATGGCGGCAGGCGCGCCTTCGAGGCAGGAGGTATTGCGTCGTCGCAGCGTCCTCGTCCTTTCCTCGGGCGGCGAGGAGCCGGTCTCGGACGAGGGCAAGGAGGGGCATTCCATCTTTGCCTGGCATTTCCTGCGCTCGCTCGACCGGCTCGGAGGGACGGCCGTCGGCGCCGATGTCTACCGGGTGGTGAGAAAGGGTGTCAGCGACGATTTCCCGCAGCAGCCGCAATACGGCGCGGTGGTATCTGCCGGCCATGAGCCAGGCGGGGAATACCTTTTCGAGGCCCGGGCCAGATAGCCGGCTTGCCGTCGCCGGTTGACACTTTTTCACAAGGATCATAGTGTTATCCGGCATGGCGTGACCGGACGTCCTGAGAAGAGGGTGCGGCCGGCAGACTCAGAAAAGACCAAACCGGCACGGAGGTGGTTGGTCGTGGCCCAGGAAGAATCTCGAGAGGATGTGCTTGGAGCGCGCTCGCCTGCCGGCGAAGAGGACAGTTCTTTTCCTTCATTTTCCGACCCAAGCACCGAGCCGACGATTTCCAGCGTGCGGGTCACGTCTGGCCAGACCCAGCCGACCCGCCTCGATCCTAACGCGCCGATTCACCAGGATTCGGCAGTCCCGGAGCACAGCCGGCCCGCAACCCGCAACCATGTCGCCCTGCCGGCAGGATACCAACTGCAGGAATACGCCATCGAGGCAATCCTCGGCAGCGGCGGTTTCGGCATCACCTATCGGGCCCGGGACAATAACCTGCAGTGCCAGGTTGCCATCAAGGAGTATCTGCCGAACGACCTGGCAGTGCGCACCGGCGGCCAGACGGTTTGCGCCAGGACCGAATCGGACACCCACGGCTACCGCATCGGCCTCGACGGCTTTCTCGCCGAGGCGCGGGTGCTGGCCACGTTCCGCCACCCGCACATCGTTCGCGTCAATCGCTTCTTCGAGGCCAACAACACCGCCTACATGGTGATGGACTACGAGCGGGGGGAGCCGCTGCGCGACTGGGTCAGGCAGCACGGCCCGCTCGAGGAGAGGCAATTGCTGCGGCTGTTCCTGCCCCTGCTCGAAGGGCTCGACGTGGTGCACAAGGCGCGCGTCCTGCACCGCGACATCAAGCCGGCGAACATCTATGTGCGCGAGGACGAAGGCGGCCTGGTGCTGCTCGATTTCGGCGCCGCGCGCTATGCGCGCAGCGGCGACAGCCGCAGCCTGACCAGCATCGTCACCCCGGGTTATGCGCCTTTCGAGCAGTATCACACCCACGGCGCGCAGGGGCCGTGGTCGGACCTGTATGCCTTCGGGGGTGTGTTGTATTGGATCATATCGGGCGAGAAACCGCTCGAAGCCCCTTCGCGGGTCAGGAGCGATGCCATGCCCTCGGCCCTGACAATCGGCAAGGGGCGCTACAGCGAGCGGCTGCTGCGCGCCGTGGACTGGGCGTTGAGCCCGGACGAAGCGGATCGTCCGAAATCGGTATCCCAATTCAAGGATGTATTGACAGGGGTGTGCGAGGTGCCCCCGCCGCTGCCGAAGGCTCCGGCTGTGCTGTCGGCCGAGGCCGGGAAGTCCCCAGCCTCCAGGCCGATCCTGCTGCTTGGCCTGGCCGGCGCCGCCATTGCCGGGGCGATCGGGCTGGCGCTGTTCACCCAGGCGCCGGCGCCCGAGCCGGCTGCGGCGTTGCAGCAAACGGCTGCGCCGCCGGCGGAGGCGCCCGAGCCGGAGGGTGCCAAGAAGGCGGACAATCCGGCCGAAACGAAGAAACCGGCCCGCGCCGACAAACCGGCCCGCAAGCCGGTCGTGGCGGAAAAAGCACCGGCTACCCGGGACGCAACGGCGGACAAGCCGAAGGAAACGGAACCCGTCCCGGTCGTGCCGATGGCTACCATAGTGCTGAAGGTCGTGCCTCAGGGCGAAATCGTTCTCGACGGCAAGAAGCTCGGCGCATCCCCTCCCCTGACACGCCTGAAGGTGACGGCGGGAGCCGCCCACAAGCTGGAGATTCATGGCCCGACCATGACGCTGCCGCACTACTGGACGGTGGAACTCAAGGCCGATGAAACACGGGAGATCAGCGCCGATTTCGAGAAGCCCTTCTAACGGCTGAGCACGGCCCCACCGCAGAAAGCCAAAACCTGCTACAGGGGCTTCTTGATGGTCATGGCGCCGCGGATTTCCGCCAGGCCGTAGCCCACCGCCTTGTCGTCCGGATAGAGTTCCTTCAACCTGGCCAACACCGCCGGGCCGAGGCGGTCCGGCGTGCCATGACACTGCAGGCAGAGGTCCTGGGTGGGCAGGGCCTTCATGTAACGGTACATTTTCTTGCCGTCCACAGTGACGAGTTCGCCCCTCTCCAGGCCGGTCGGTTTCTCGCCGGCGGCGGTGCGCTTGTCGAAGTCCTTCAGCACGGCTTCTTCCCAGGCGTCAGGAACGGCCTTCGGGTTGCGGTTCTTCAGGCTGACGCGGCGGATGGCCCAGCCGGTCTGCTCCGAGGCGGCCTTGGCCATGGCCGGCGCCTTCTCGCGGCAGACGCCGATGGCGCCCTCGGGACCGCCCTTCTTGATTTCATCCTGCAGCACGCTGAGCAACTTGGGCGGAATACTGCCGGCGATGCCGCGGGCTTCCTCGAGCAGCTTGGCTTCGTCGGTGGCGAAGGCGGGGGCGGCCGCGATGGCGAGGGCCAGCGGCAGGGCATGGCGAATGGTATTCATGTTTCCTCCCTGGAAAGAAATGTGCGCCCCATTGTCCATGCGGACCCCTGCGGGCTTCTGTAACCTAAGTCACACAGTGCGGCGCGGAACCAAGGCGGCGAGGCGCCGATCGAGGGCAGCGAGAATGCGCATCGCCGGTTTGCCGGCACCGTCGGGTTGTTCGTAGCGCAGATATTCGGCGACGTTCTCCGCCAGCCGCCGGCCGGCCTCGGCCTGCGCGGCAATGAAACCGGCGGCGGCCTGGGCGATCCGGTGCGCGACGATATCGCCGAACAACCGGCTGAGATCCTCCTCCGCATCCCAATCCAGATTGCGCAGCACCAAACCGAGCGCCTCGGCGAAGTCGGCGGCGCCGGTGATGTGCGCGTCGCGCATCATCGCTTCGCGCCCCTCGATCAGGGCCAGCGGCGCCGTCGCCGGCAGGACGATTTCGACGGACGGCTCGCCCGTGCCGAGCGATTCGAACGTGCCGTCCGGCGCAATGCGGAACGTCAGCGGCAGCGGCCCCAGCACGAGGCGTGCGCGCCGGCCGGCGAAGGGGACGAGCTTCGCGCGCGCCCAGGGCGCCGCGGCAAGCAGGTGGTTGAAGGCCTGGATTAGGGCGAGATCGAGCATGGGGCGGGCGCCAATGAAAAGGGGGCCCGCAGGCCCCCGATCCGGCTTGCGGCCGTTCAGTTGACCTGCTGGATGCCGGCCACCGCCCAGCCGCGGCTGCCGTCGACCGGCTTGCTCAGGTGCCAGATCTCGTCGAAGGCTTCCGGTGCGGCGCCCTCGACCTCGCGGATGGCGCCATGGAAGCGCACGCTGGCGACGTACTGACGGTTTTCCTCGGCAACGTCGAGCAACTCGGCGTTGAGGGTGACGACGTCGGTCTGCTGCTGCGCGCGGCCGCGCTCGTCGATCTCCAGCTTGATCTCGGCGAACATTTCCGGCGTGGTGAAGTTGCGGATGTCCTCGATGTTCATGGCGTCGTTGGCGGCCTGCAGGCGCACGAAGTTGAGCTTGGCCTGGCGCAGGAAGCCGTCGACGTCGAAGCCGGCCGGGATGCTGCCGGTGGCGGCTGGGGCGGCTGCGCCACTGCCGGCGGGCGGGGCTTCGAAGCGCATCGGCGCAGGCGCGTTGCCGGCGCCGGCGTATTGCAGCGGCTGATTTTGCGCTTCCTTGCGGCGGAACAGCAGGCGCACGACGAAGAACACCGCCGCGGCGATGAGCAGCATCATGAGGATCGAGGCGAAGCCTTCACCGAGGCCGAAGTGGGAGAGCAGGGCGGCGAGGCCGATGCCGGCGGCGAGCCCGGCGATGGGGCCGAGCCAGCGGTTGCCGGCCGGCTGCGGCGCAGCGGCGGGCTGTGCCGGCTTGGCGGGCGCGACGTTCTGCGCCGGCGCTGCCGGGGATTGCGGCGTGACGCTGCGCTGCATGCCGGAGCTCTTGCCGCCGCCGATGCGCTTGGCCTCGGCGTCCGCGGGAACGAAGCCCAGGCTGAAAACAGCGGCGAAAACGGCGATCAGGGATTTATTCATGTGCATGTCTCCACTTGGAATTTGTAACCACGGTGCAGAGCGACCACGCCGGCCGCCATGTTGAAGTATTCGACCTTGCCGAGGCCGGCTTGTTCCATCATCCCTTTCAGCGTTTCCTGGTCGGGGTGCATGCGGATCGACTCGGCCAGGTACCGGTAGCTGGCCGGATCATCCACCACTTTCGCGCCGAGCCAAGGCAGCACTTTGAAGGAATAGAAATCATACGCTGGTTCGAGAGGCTTCCATACCTTGGAGAATTCCAGGACGAGGAGCCGCCCGCCGGGGCGCAGCACGCGCGCCATCTCGGCCAGCGCCTTGTCCTTGTGCGTCATGTTGCGCAGGCCGAAGGCGCAGCTGACGCAGTCGAAATAATCCGAGGGGAAGGGCAGCTTCTCGCCGTCGCACTGCGCCGCCGGCATCATGAAGCCGTGGTCGATCATGCGGTCGCGACCGCGCACGAGCATGGCGTTGTTGATGTCGGTGAGCCAGACCTGGCCGCTGCTGTTGCCACCCCCGCCCACGCGCTTGGCGAAGGCCAGCGAGAGGTCGGCCGTGCCGCCGGCGACGTCGAGCACGCGGTCGCCCGCGCGCACGCCGGAGACCTCGATGGCAAAGGCCTTCCACAGGCGGTGCAGGCCGAGCGACATGAGGTCGTTCATCAGGTCGTATTTGTCGGCGACCGAATCGAAGACGCCGGCGACGTGCCTGGCCTTCTCGGCCTCGTCGACCTGCTTGTAGCCGAAGTGGGTGGTCTTGTCAGTCATGTTCCGCCGTGTCGTGGAGACTGACTTTCAGTGGCTGCCGCAGCTGCCGCCGCCGCAACCGCCGCTGCCGCAGCCGCCCTCTTTCGGCAGCGCGGGATAGTCGGCCGGGTCGCGGCTGGCGCCGGCATCCTGCATGCGGTCGAGGTATTCCTGCCAGAGCCGGTCGCGGTTGGCGCCCAGCCAGTAGAGGTAGTCCCAGGAGTAGAGGCCGCTGTCGTGACCGTCGGAGAACACCGGCTTGACGGCGTAGGCGCCGACCGGCTCGATCTGCGTGATCTCGACGTCGCGCTTGCCGACCTGCAGGGTCTCCTGGCCGGGGCCGTGGCCGCGCACTTCCGCCGAGGGGCTGTAGACGCGCAGCAGCTCGTAGGACAGCTCGAAGCGGCTGCCGTCGCTGAAGGCGAGCTCCATCAGGTGCGACTTCTGGTGCAGCTTGATTTCGGTGGGGACGGGGGTGTCTTTGTCGATGCCGCCCATGCCAGTCTCCAAGCGAGTTGGGGCTGCCAATGATACAGCAGTTGCAGGACGGAAAAGCCCTTCTCAGAGGCGGGTGAACGTCAGGCGCTCGAAGTCCGGTCCCTGATTCAGCAGCATGTTCAGGCGCACCTTCGCCGGACGGTCGGTGAAGACTTCGATGACCCGTTCGGCCTGAAACCAGCCGCGCGGCAGCACCAGGGTCGGTTCCTCTTTCAGCGCCGGCACCGCCGGCAAGAAGAAAGCACGCACATAGCGCTCGGAGGACGACACGTTGGCGCCGGTCGGCCTGGCGGCGATGCCCTGCGGCACGCCCGGCAGGACATGGATGCCGATGTGCAGTTCATCCTTGCGCATCAGGTTCCAGCTGACCTGGCTCAGCAGAAAATGTTCGCCGTCGGGCGGCTTCAGGCAAAGCAACTGGCCGTGCGCGATGCGGGCGCCGGCCTCGCCGCGACAGAGCCGAAAGCCCAGCACCGACTGGTCGGCGACGGTCCAGCGCTCCAGGGGGTAACCGAGCTGCACCTGGGCGCCGCGCACGCTGAGCTGCCCGGGTTCCAGGCTGTCGCGGAAAGTCCAGATGCGTTCCATGTCGTCGCGCGAATAGATGCGGACGTGATCCGGCTGGTTGAATTCGCTGCCGCTGACATGGAAATGGATCGGCTCGAAGCCGAGGCAGGCCTGGGCAATGCCGTCGGCGCCACGGCGCGGAAACCGGCGCGGCGCGGCGGAGAGGCACCAGGGCTTGTAGAGATGCAGCAGCAGGCGCCCTGCGAGTGCGGACGGGCAGTCGCTGCCGAGGCCCAGCGCCGCGGCCGGTTCGCCCAGCTTGAGCCGCGTCAGGGCCTGCTGGATCGTCGGCGCCAGCGAGCGCGTGTCGAAATAACGGACCGCCTCGGTTCTTTGCAGCAGCCCGAGCGGGCGCGCTCCGGCATCGCGCATCAGGTCGATGCCAAAGGTATTTGCGCCGGTCGATTCGTCGGGCGGCCGAACGGCGGTCTGCGGCGCGAAGCCTTGCGCCCAGCGGCAGATCCAGGCCAACTCCTGGGCGCTGCGGCTGTAGGGGCTGGCCAGATCGACCAGCAGGATGGCCGCGTAAGCCTCGACGGCGCTCTGGCTCTTGCTCGCTTCTCCGAGCGGCTCGGCGACCGCCGTCCCGTCGATCTGCCATTCTTCCGCCGTCGCGTAGTAGCCGTGCAGGTCGATCCAGGCGCCCGGCGTGGGTTCGCGGCGGGCGCGGAAGAACTCGATAATCGCCTTGCCGGCGTAGTGCACGCAGCGCTGGCAGATGAGCGCCAGATTCTCCTGCACCCGCGGGTCGGCGCCGCCGATCTGCGCCACCTGGGCATAGGCGCGCGCCATGGCCTGCCAGAGCGCCAACAACTGGCGAAAGGCTTCTCCTTCGGCCGGCAGCGGCGGCAAGGGTTTGGCGGCATAGCGTTGCGCCAATTCGTCCTGCAGGAAAGCGGCCGGCGCGCGTGTCGCCTCGAGCACCTCGAGGTAGGCGGCCGCGGGCGGTGGGCGGTGGGCAAGACCGGTCAGCAGCAGGACCAGGGTCTGGTGCGCCTCGCGTGCGTTGGTAAGGGGCAGGCTCGCGATCAGCGCCTTGCAGGCGCTCGCGTCGGCAGTGTCGATGGCCAGCTGGGGCGGGGTGCCGTTGCTCTTCATAGACTCTCGTAGGTGCAGCGCTCGTGATCGCTGCCGCGGTCGAGTTGCCGGGTCAGGCGGATCTGGCGCGAGGACTCGTCGTACATCTCGATCACGCGGCCGGGGCGGAACCAGCCGGCCGGCACGACGACCGATTCGGGATACTCCAGGGCCGGCACGGCCGCCATGCGGAAACCGGGCCGGTATTTCTCGTTGATGGCGGTGAGGCCGGTGCCGCGCAGGGCAACCGTTTGCGGCAACCCCGGCATGATCTGGATGCCGGCCTGCAATTCTCCCGCCGTGATGCGCGCCCAGCGCGCGACGGCGAGCAGATAGCCGCGGCCGCTCCCGGGGCGGATGGCGACCATCTGGCCGCCGCCGATGCGTCCGCCGGCCTGGCTGAGCGGGCGGGTCAAGCGGAAGCCCGTGGCCGACTCGTCCAGCACGCACCAGGACTCGACCACGAAGCCCTGCAGCTTGCTGTAATCGTCCTCGTGACGCGTGGCGACGCGGCCAAAAGTGGCGATTTCCTCGATCTGTGTCTTCGACATTGCGTCGCCCTGGCCGGGCTGGCGGAAGATCTTGCCGGACAGGTAATACTGGATCGCGTCGAGGCCCGTGACGAGCTGGCAGGCGCCGCTGCCGGCATGGCGCGGATGCTGCCGGGGCGCGCCGCCCTTGAACCAGTTGCGATAAAGATGGCGCAGCAGGTTCTCGCAGGCGGGCTGAGCGCAATCCTCGCCGAGGCCGAGCGAGGCGGGCGACTCGCCCTTCTGCAGGTGGGCAATGCGCCGCTTCACGCTGCGCGACAGCTCGGACAGATCGAGCCAGCGCAGTTGTTCCCCGCCTTCCGCGGACGCTTCCGGCACACTCGCGGAAAGATCCACCACGAGCGGCGGCACCCTGGGCTCGGCCGGCGGCGCGTTGAGCGCGGCCACCTTGCCGCTCCAGCGATGCAGCCAGCGCTCGACCTGCGCGAGCTGGCGCCCGGACAGTTCATAGGGGCTGGCCCGGTGCAGCAGCAGCGTGTGCGCATAGGCGGCGACGACGCTGGTGGCGGAGTGCGAGCTCTGCAGGCTGTCATTGACCGGCTGGGTGAGCGCCGCCAGGCTTTCGGCGGCGGCGTAGACGCGATGCAGCAGCCGCCACAGTTGGGCGGGCGGGTCGGTCGGGGCACGGTAGATGTCGAAGAGCTCGGCGCGCACGGCGCCGATCACGCGCTGGACGATCAATGCGGCGTGCGGCCGCAGTTCGGCCTGGCCTTCCAGGCAGGCGGCCAGGCAATGCAGGTAACCGGTCCGCACCGCCTGCCAGAGGGTGCGGTTGGTGTCCATGCCGGCCTGCTCCGGAGGCGCCAGCGGCAGCGGCCGGCCGGCGAACTTGCGCGCCGACTCCGTCTGGGCGAAGGCGATCGGGTCGCGCAGCAATTCGAGGATCTTCAGCCGCTCGGCCGGCGCCAGGGCATAGCGGTTGAGCAGATTGACCTGGCGCAGCAGCATGGCCTGCGCATGGGACGGATTGGCGAGCGGCTGCACGGCCAGCCAGTCGCGGCAGCCGCGGGCGCTGGCAAACGCCGGCGACAGGTCGTTGCCGAGCGTCGGCAGATCGAAATCGACGTCAGGCAGGCTCATGCTCCACCCCGTTCTTCCGCGAGGGTCTCGACGAAGGCCGCGTGCAGCACGGCCCGGTCGACCCGGTGGCAGAAAGTCGCCTCGCGCAGCGCCGCCCCCCAGATCGGTTCGGGAAAATGGCGGTCGCCGCGCCAGCGCGGAATGACATGCCAGTGCAGATGCGGCGTCCTGTTGCCAAGGCTGGCGAGATTCACCTTGTCGGGCCGGACAACGGCGCGCAGCGCCGATTCGGCGGCGAACACCACCGACATCAGGTAACGGCGCTCCGCGGCATCGAGATCGGTCATCTCGGCAACATGGCGATGCCAGACGACGCGGCAGTAGCCGGGGTAATCGTCGTCCGCCACCAGCACCAGCCGGCACAACTCGTCCTGCCAGACAATCTCCCCGCCCGCCCCGCGGCACAACTCGCACGCCTCCGCCACCGACATCGTCCCTGCCCAAGCGATAAGGATGGGTGCATTCTACTCCGCCCGCCGCTACAATCGGATGGCATTGCCGCCATTTTCAGCCAGAGGAGCCCCCATGCGCACCCTGATCATCCCGTTCCGCGAAGCCCGGCAGCAGCTTGCCGCCTTGCTTTTCCTGATTGCCGCCGCCGGTGCCTGGGCCCAGGCCGGCACGCTGGACAAGATCAAGCGCAGCGGGACGATTTCTCTCGGGTATCGCGAGGCCTCCATTCCCTTCTCCTACGTCGGCGACAACCGGCAGCCGACAGGTTATTCGGTCGAGTTGTGCCAGCGTGTTGCGGGCAGCCTGCAACGGCAACTCGGCCTGGCGGAACTCCGCATCAACTGGGTCCTGGTGGTGCCGGGCAACCGGGTGGAGAAACTCGCCAGCGGCGAGATCGACCTGGAGTGCGGCTCGACCACGAACACACTGGCGCGCCAGGAGCAGGTGTCGTTCAGTCTGCTGACCTTCGCGGACGGCGGCAGCCTGCTCATGAAGATCGATTCCGGCCTGGACAGCCTGGCCGACATGGGCGGGCGCAAGATCGGCGTGGTGCCCGGCACCACCACCGAGCGTAGTCTGGCCGAGGCGCTGGCGCGCGGCAAGGTCAAGGCGGAGACGGTGAAGCTGAAGGACCACGCCGAGGGACTGGCAGCGGTGGTGGAAGGGAAGATCGACGCCTATGCCTCCGACCGCGTGATCCTCGTCGGCCTGGTGCTCGGCTCGGGCACGCAGAAGAGCCTGCGCCTGTCGCAGGAACTGTACTCCTACGAGCCTTACGCGCTGATGATGCGCAAGGGCGATCCCGCCTTCCGCCTGGCGGTGAACCGCGAGCTGGCGCGCCTCTATCGCAGCGAGGAGATCCATGCCATCTACGACCGCTGGCTCGGCGTGCTCGGTGCGCCGGGGCCTCTGCTGAAGGCCCTGTATTTCCTCAACGGGCTGCCGGAGTAGCCGCTCGCCGTTGTCCGCAGGCCGACTTTCTCCCTGACGCAGGGTCAGTCCTTGCCGGCGAGCGCCAGGCGGATGCCCAGGCCGATGAAGAGCAGGCCGGTGGCGCGGTCAAGCCAGCGGCCGACGGCGGAGCGACCGCGCAGCCAGCCGCCGAACGTGCCGGCATACCAGCCGAGCGCGCCGAAGATCAGCACCGTCTGCGCGGCGAACAGCGTGCCGAGCAGCGCCGTCTGCGCCGCGGCGCTGCCGCGGGCGGGGTCGACGAACTGCGGCAGGAAGGCGAGGAAGAACAGCGCCACCTTCGGGTTGATGGCGTTGGCGACGAAACCGCGCACCAGGTAGGGGCGCATCGGATCGTTCGCCTGCGCGACGTTGGCGTCCGCCGCGAGGGTGGCGCCGGGGCTGCGCAGGGCGCCGATGCCGAGCCAGACGAGGTAGGCGGCGCCGGCCAGCTTGAGCAGGGTGAAGGCCGTCTCCGAGGCGGCGATCAGCGCCGTGACGCCGAGCGTCGCCCACAGCGTATGGGTGAAGCAGCCGACGGCGCAGCCGAGGCCGAAGCCGATGCCGGCGCGCCGCCCGCGCGACAAGCCGAGGCTCAGCACCGAGAGGTTGTCCGGGCCGGGGGCAATGGTAATCAGCGCAGCAGCGAGCAGGAAGCCGGCGATCTGGGCGAAAGTCATGTCGATCACAGCAGCACCCGCTCGATGCCGCCGGCGTTGGCGCGGGCGACGTAGTTTTCCAGCCAGTCCGGCCCGAGCAGGTGCTTCGCCAGTTCGACGACGATGTAGTCGGCGGAAGTATTGGTGTCGTCGGCGTAGCGGTGCAGGCCCTGCAGGCAGGATGGACAGGAGGTGAGGAGCTTCACCGGCTCGTCGCCCGGCAGGCGCGCGACGCCGCGCGCGATCTCTTCCTGCTTGCGGAAGCGCACTTGCGTTGCCACGTCGGGCCGCGCCACCGCCAGGGTGCCGGACTCGCCGCAGCAGCGGTCGTTGAGGTCCACCCGGCTGCCGAGCAGCCGTGCCGCCACCTTGGTGCCGTTGTGCACCTTCATCGGGTCGTGGCAGGGCTGGTGGTAGAGGTAGCGCACGCCTTTCACCCCTTCGATCTTCACCCCCTTCTCCATCAGGTACTCGTGGATGTCGAGCAGGCGGCAGCCGGGGAATATCTTCTCGAATTCGTATTTCTGCAGCTGGTCCATGCAGGTGCCGCAGGAGACGATCACCGTCCGGATGTCGAGGTAGTTGAGCGTGTTGGCGACGCGGTGGAACAGCACGCGGTTGTCGGTGGTGATCTTCTGCCCCTGGTCGGCCTCGCCGGCCGCCGTCTGCGGGTAGCCGCAGCAGAGATACCCGGGCGGCAGCACGGTCTGCGCGCCCAGCTCGAAGAGCATGGCTTGCGTGGCGAGCCCGACCTGCGAGAACAGCCGCTCCGAGCCGCAGCCGGGGAAGTAGAAGACGGCATCCGAATCTTCATTCACCTTCCGCGGGTCGCGGATCACCGGCACGATGGCGGCGTCCTCGATGTCGAGCAGCGCGCGCGAGGTGCGTTTGGGCAGCTTGCCCGGCATCGGTCGGTTGATGAAGTGGATGACCTGGGTGCGCAGGGTCGGTGCACCCAGCGTGGCGCCCGGCTGCCGCGTGCTGCGCCCGGCCAGGCCCAACCATTTCGCCAGGCGGTAGCCGAGGCGCTGCGCCTTGTAGCCCCACTCGATCATGCCCTTGCGAATCAGCTTGATCGTCGCCGGATCCTTGATCGTCAGGAAGGCCATCGCCGCGGCCTTGGCCGGCACGAACTTCTTCTGGCCCTGCTCGCGCAGGAAGTTGCGCATGGCCACCGAGACGTCGCCGGTGTCGATGTCCACCGGGCACGGCTTCACGCAGCGGTGGCAGATGGTGCAGTGGTCGGCGATGTCGTTGAACTCGTCGAAGTGCGCGAGCGAGACGCCGCGGCGCGTCTGTTCCTCATAGAGGAAGGCCTCGACCAGCAGGCCGGTGCCGAGGATCTTGTTGCGCGGCGAGTAGAGCAGATTCGCGCGCGGCACGTGGGTCGAGCAGACCGGCTTGCACTTGCCGCAGCGCAGGCAGTCCTTCACGCTGGCCGCGATGTTGCCGATTTCGGACTGCTCGAGGATCAGCGACTCGACGCCGAGCAGGCTGAAGCTGGGCGTGTAGGCATTCCCCAGGTTGGCGCCGGGCAGCAGTTTTCCCCTGTTGAACCGGCCCTCCGGGTCGATGCGCTGCTTGTAGTCGACGAAGGGCGCGAGTTCCTCGGGCGCCAGGTAGTCGAGCTTGGTGATGCCGATGCCGTGCTCGCCGGAGATGACGCCGCCGAGGCGCTTGGCCAGCGCCATGATGCGGTCGACCGCGGCGTTGGCCTCGGCAAGCATCTCGTAGCGGTCGGAGTTGACCGGGATGTTGGTGTGCACGTTGCCGTCGCCGGCGTGCATGTGCAGTGCCACGAAGACGCGCCCGCGCAGCACCTCGCGCTGGATGCCCTCGATGCGCTCCAGCACCGGCCGGAACAGCACGCCGTCGAAGAGGTCCTCGAGCTGCGGCTTCAGCTCGCGCCTCCACGACACCCGCACCGAATGGTCCTGCAGGGTGTGGAACACGGTGCGGCCCGCGTTTGCCTCCGGCGCCGGTGCATCGAGGTTGTCCATGAGTCCTTGCCAGCGCAGGCGCACCGTCGAGACAAGCGCCAGCGCCTGTTCGCGGCGGTCGCCGATGAGCTCCTCGGCCTCGATGTTGGCGTCCCCGGCGTGCAGCGGCAGCTCGCCGCGCAGGAATTCAGTCAAGGCATCGCACAGGCGCAGCTTGCTGCGGATCGACAGCTCGATGTTGATGCGCTCGATGCCGTCGCAATAGTCGCCCATGCGCGGCAGGGGGATTACCACATCCTCGTTGATCTTGAAGGCGTTGGTGTGGCGGGCAATCGCCGCCGTGCGGGCGCGGTCGAGCCAGAAGGTCTTGCGCGCCTCCGCCGTGGTGGCGATGAAGCCCTCGCCGCCGCGGGCATTGGCGATCCTCACCACCTGCGAGGCGGCCTGCATGACGGCCGTTTCGTCCTCGCCGACGATGTCGCCGAGCAGCACCATCTTGGGTCGGCCGTGCCGTTTCGCTTTCGTCGCGTAGCCGACGGCCTTCACATAGCGCTCGTCGAGGTGCTCGAGGCCGGCCAGTATCGCGCCGCCGGGGCGCGCCTCGAGGAAATCCTTGACCTCGACGATGGCCGGCACCGCCTCGCGCACCTGGCCGTAGAACTCCAGGCAGACGGTGCGCGTCACGGGCGGCAGGCGGTGCAGGATGAAGCGCGCCGAGGTGACGATGCCGTCGCAGCCTTCCTTCTGCACGCCGGGGAGTCCCGCCAGGAACTTGTCGGTGACGTCCTTGCCCAGGCCGGTCTTGCGGAAGCGGCTGCCCGGCACTTCGAGGACTTCCTCCGACAGCAGCGCGCCGGTGGCCGAATCGGTGCGGCGCAGGCGGAACTTCGCCAGCGCCTGGTCGTGGATCTTGCCGAGGTTGTGCTCGAGGCGTTCCACCTCCAGCCAGTTTCCCTCGGGATCGACCATCTTCCAGGAGGCCAGGTTGTCGAGCGCCGTGCCCCACAGCACGGCCTTCTTGCCGCCGGCGTTCATGGCGATGTTGCCGCCGATGCAGGAGGCGTCGGCCGAGGTCGGGTCGACGGCGAAGACCAGCCCCGCTTCCTCGGCCGCCTCCATGACGCGCCGCGTCACCGCGCCGGCGCCGCAGTCGATGGTCGCGTAGGGCCGGCCCGTGCCGGGCAAAGTCAGTTCCTGCGGCACGGCGAGGCGATCGAGCTTCTCGGTATTGATGACGGCCGAGCGGGCGTCGAGCGGCACGGCGCCGCCGGTGTAGCCGGTGCCGCCGCCGCGCGGGATGATCGTGAGACCCAGCGCGATGCAGTCCTTCACCAGGCCGGGAATCTCAGCCTCGGTGTCCGGACAGAGGACGACGAAGGGGTATTCGACGCGCCAGTCGGTGGCGTCGGTGACGTGCGAGACGCGCGCCAGGCCGTCGAAGCAGACGTTGTCGCGCCGCGTGTGTTTCGAGAGGGTGCGCAGCACCTTCGTGCGCAACTCGGCGGTGGCCCCGAAAGAAGCGGCGAAGCGCTCGACGGCGACGTGCGCCGCCGCCAGCAGCTGCGCGACGCGCGCGTTGCCCTGGCGGCGCTTCTCGATCTCGGCGAGGCGGTGGCGCAGCGCGCCGACCAGCGCCTCGCGGCGCGCGGGGTTGCCGAGCAGGTCGTCCTCGATATAGGGATTGCGCTGCACCACCCAGATGTCGCCCAGCACTTCATACAGCATGCGCGCCGAGCGGCCGGTGACGCGCTCGGCGCGCAGCTCGTCCAATACCCGCCACGCCTCCAGCCCGAGCAGGCGGATGACGATCTCGCGGTCGGAGAACGAGGTGTAGTTGTAGGGGATCTCGCGCAGGCGGGCGGTCATGCGGGCGGGTAGGGCTGCAAAGAACGAATTTTAGCCTACCGCAGCGCAACACGCAGCGGAATCAAACCCTTGCGGCGTTTGCGGTCTTGAGGCGACGGCTCCGCGCTGTTACCCTGCGCAACCATGACTACCGACTACCTCACCAGAATCCTCAACGCGCAGGTCTACGACGTGGCGATCGAATCGCCGCTCGAGCCCGCCCCCAGTCTTTCCGCGCGGCTGCACAACACCCTGCTGCTGAAGCGCGAGGACATGCAGGAAGTGTTCTCCTTCAAGCTGCGCGGCGCCTACAACAGGATGGCGCACCTGCCGCCGGCCGTGCTGAAGCGCGGCGTCATCACGGCCTCGGCCGGCAACCATGCCCAGGGCGTGGCGCTGGCGGCGCAGCGGCTGGGCTGCAAGGCGACGATCGTCATGCCGGTGACGACGCCGCAGATCAAGATCAATGCCGTGGCGGCGCGCGGCGCCGAGGTGGTGCTGGCGGGCGATGCCTACGACGAGGCCTACCGCCACGCGCTGGAACTGGAAAAGAAGCGCCGGCTGGCCTTCGTGCATCCCTACGACGACCCCGAGGTGATTGCCGGCCAGGGCACCATCGGCATGGAGATCCTGCGCCAGCACACCCGGCCGATCCACGCCGTCTTCGTGCCCGTCGGCGGCGGCGGCCTGATCGCCGGCATCGGCGCCTACGTCAAGCGCCTGCGCCCGGAGATCAAGGTGATCGGCGTCGAGCCGGTCGAGGCCGACGCCATGGCGCGCTCGCTCGCCGCGGGGCACCGCATCCGCCTGAATCAGGTGGGACTGTTCGCCGACGGCGTGGCGGTGAAGCAGGTCGGCGAGGAGACCTTCCGCCTGTGCAAGGAAGTGGTCGACGGCGTGATCCTGGTCGACACCGATGCCATCTGCGCCGCCATCAAGGATGTCTTCGAGGACACGCGCTCGATCCTCGAGCCGGCCGGGGCGCTCGCCGTCGCCGGCGCCAAGGCCTGGGCGGCGAAGCACAAGCTGCGCGGCGAGACGCTGGTGGCGGTGGCCTCCGGCGCCAACACCAACTTCGACCGCCTGCGCTTCGTCGCCGAGCGCGCCGAGGTGGGCGAGCAGCGCGAGGCGGTGCTGGCGGTGACCATTCCCGAGACGCCCGGCAGCTTCAGGAAGTTCTGCCGCCTGCTCGGTGCGCGCAACATCACCGAATTCAACTACCGCTACGCCGATCCGCGCGAGGCGCACGTCTTCGTCGGCGTGCAGGTGGCCAGCCGCGCCGAGTCGCTCAAGCTGGTCGCGGCGCTGCGCCGCCACGGGCTCGACACGCTCGACCTTACCGAGGACGAGATGGCCAAGCTGCACGTGCGCCACATGGTCGGCGGCCACGCGCCGGTCGCCCACGAGCTGATCCACCGCTTCGAGTTTCCCGAGCGGCCGGGCGCGCTGATGAACTTCCTCGACAGCATGAGCGCAGGCTGGAACATCTCGCTCTTTCACTACCGCAACCACGGCGCCGACTATGGCCGCGTGCTGGTGGGCATGCAGGTGCCGCCGCGCGAGAAGCCGGCCTTCCGCGCCTTCCTCAAGCGCCTCGGCTACGCCTGGTGGGACGAGTCGCAGAACCCGGCCTACAAGATGTTCCTCGGTTGAAGGGACGGCCTGTCCCCCAGCCCCTTTCCCGCGGAAAGGGGTGACACCGGTTCAGCCGCTGCGCGGCTTTCCCGCGAATGGCCGCAAGCCGCCATGGCCGACTTCGAAGGTTCCCGCTTCCGTAACGATGAAATCCATCGGCAGGTCGTAGTCCTGCGGCCGGATGCTTGGCACGCGTGCCAGCTCGAAGCCGACGCCGATGGCGCCCGAGCGCGGCGCGAGGGCGGCCAGGCTGCGGTCGAAATAGCCGCCGCCGTAGCCGAGGCGGTAGCCGCCCTCGTCGAAGGCGTTGAGCGGCATCAGGATCAGGTCGGGCCGCAATGCTTCGCCCTGCGCCGGAATGCGGATGCCGTAGCGGTCCTCGATCATTTCGCTTTGCGGCGTCCACTCGCGGAATTCCAGCGGCAATCCGTTGTCCACCACCACCGGCAGGCAGGCGCGCAGGCCGCCGCCCAGGCGTGCCGTGACCAGGCTGCGGGCGTCGAATTCGCCGCGAAAAGGCCAGCAGAAGGCGAGCACGGCGGGCGTGAGGGTGTCAATCAACGCACCCAGGTACCGTTCGATCTGTCGTGACAGGTACGCATGCTCGGTGGCCGGCAGCGCCTCGCGTGCCGCGATGAGGCGGCTGCGCAGGGTTTTGCGGAAGGCGCGGAGATCGTCTGCGGCAGCGGCATCCGTCATGGGCGATGTGCTATTCTGGAATCGATGGTGAGCGGCTTGAAGCAACTATATCGAATCAACAGCCTGCTGTGCGTCCTGGCCCTTGCCGCAGCGGCACCGGCCCTGCAGGCCGCCAACGGCGACGAGCGCGTGCTGGCCGCCAGGGACGCTGCTCAGCGCGGCGACCGCGCCAGGCTGGCCAAACAGCTCGATGCGGTGCGCGGCCACGAGCTCGATCCCTATGTCGAATACTGGCTGCTGCGCCTGCGCCTCGAAGAGGCCGGCGCCGACGAGCTGCGCGACTTCCTCGCCCGCCAGTCCGGCAGCTATCTTGCCGACAAGCTGCGCGGCGATTGGCTCAAGCTGCTGGGCAAGCGCCGCGAGTGGGGCATCTTCGATGCCGAGTACCCGCCGCTGGTCCAGTCCGACCAGGAAATCACCTGCCACGCCCTGCAGAACCGCCTGCGCCTGGCCGACCTGGGGGCGCTGGAGGAGGCGCGGCCGATGTGGTTCGCCGCCGCCGACCTGCCCGAACCCTGCGTACCCCTGATGGAGCAGCTGATCGCCGACAAGCGCCTCGGCGCCGACGACATCTGGGAGCGCCTGCGCCGCCTGCTGGAGGCAAAGAAGCTTGGCGCTGCGAAAGCCGCGGCGGCCTATCTGCCGTCCGGCCAGGCGCCGTCGGCGAAAACCCTCGATGCGGTCGCCGACAAGCCGATGCGCCACCTGGCCCTCTTGCCGTCGAACTTCGCTTCCAGCCGTCAGGGCCGCGAAATGGCGCTGTTTGCCGTGCAGCGCACCGCCCGCAGCGATCCCGCCCAGGCCGCGCAGCAGTGGGAGTCCATCAAGGACAGGTTTTCCACGGCGGACCGCGGCTATGCCTATGGCCAGCTCGGCTGGCAGGCGGCGCTGAAGCACATGCCGGAGGCGACCGGCTGGTATGCGCTTGCCGGCAACGCTCCCCTGTCCGAGGAACAGCTGGCGTGGAAGGCGCGCGCCGCGCTGCGCGCGCAGAACTGGGCCATGGTGCGCGAGGCCATCGAGCAGATGCCGAAAGCCATGCAGGCGCAGCCGGACTGGATCTACTGGCTCGGGCGTGCCCACGAAGCGCTCGGCCGGCAGGAGGAAGCGCGGGCGCTGTACGGGCGCATCGCCGGCCAGCCGAATTTCTACGGCAACCTCGCGGACGACGAACTCGGCCGCCCGATCCTGCCGCCGCCTCTGCCGCAAAAGCCGACCGGCGAGGAAATCAAGGCGGTGGAAGCGCTGCCGGGCATCCGGCGTGCGCTGGCGCTGTTCCGCATCGACATGCGCGTCGAGGGCGTCCGCGAATGGAACTGGACCCTGCGCGGCATGGACGACGCCAGGCTGCTGGCGGCGGCGGAACTCGCCCGCCGGCACGAAATTTTCGACCGCGCCATCAACACCGCAGACCGTACGCTGGCGTTCCACGATTATTCCCTGCGCTATCTGGCGCCCTTCCGCGAGCACGTCGAGCCGAAGGCACGCGCGCTGCAGCTCGACCAGGGCTGGGTGTACGGCCTGATGCGGCAGGAGAGCCGCTTCATCACCAACGCCAAGTCGGTGGTCGGCGCCAAGGGCCTGATGCAGCTCATGCCGAAGACCGCCAGCTGGGTGGCAAAGAAGATCGGCATGCACGACTACCATCCTGGCCGCACCAGCGACACCGACGTCAACGTCACCCTCGGCACCAACTACCTGAAGATGGTGCTCGACGAGCTGGACAGCCACCCGGTGCTGGCCTCCGCCGCCTACAACGCCGGGCCGGGCCGGGCGCGCAAGTGGCGCGACGGCGCCCGGCCGCTGGAAGGCGCCATCTATGCCGAGACGATCCCCTTCAACGAGACGCGCGACTACGTGAAGAAGGTGATGAGCAACGCGGTGTACTACTCGGCCCTGTTCGACGGCCAGCCGCAGTCCCTGAAGAGCCGACTCGGCACCGTCGCGCCGAAAAACGGCGGCAGCGCGCCGAAGATCGAAGACCTGCCGTAACGCCCCGCCGCCGCGCCGTCCGGGACGGGGCTGGCCAGAGCGCGGAGCGCAGCCAACGACCGTTACCCCCTTCCCCGGCAAGGGGGTGAGGGGGAAGGCGCCTGCTTGATCGCCAGCAGCGCCTGGTTGCGCAGCGCCCGCAGCATGGAGAGGATGTTTTCCGGGATGACCAGCTCGCCGGCGCACGCCTTGTCGGCATAGATCAGCCCGACCGGGGCGTTCTTGATCACCAGCGGGAATAGGATGAAGGTCTCCGCCGCCACCGCCTTGCCGAACCAGTCCGGAATGTGGCCGCTGAGCTTCGGGTCGCGGATGTCTGAGATGAGGATGTCGGCGCCGCGCGCGAGCGCCACGTCGAAGATGTCCTTCTTGCCGCCGAGGGGGAACCTGAAACGGCGGATCACGTCGTCGACGTCCGGGCCGAAGCCGAACTTCGCCGTCATGTTGTTGCTGCGCGCATCCTTGATGCACAGCAGGACATGCTGGAAGCCGATGCCGCGGTACATGGTCTCGATGATGATGCGCAGGATGTCGGCGAGGGCGTAGTCGCCCACCAGGGAGCCGGTGATGTCCTGGATGCCGGCGTTGAGGATGGCCTGGGCGTCTTCCAGGCCGGGTCCGGCGGCTTTGGTCGTGCCGTCCGGCACCGGTCGCGCTTCGGCCGCCTCAGGTGCGATGCTTGCCGTTCGCGTCAGATTGCCCGGGATGTTGGTGTCGGGCGCCTCCGTGGCGGCGGCCTCCGGGGCCTTCCCGCTCCAGGCGCCGATCTGCCGGCCGAGCGCGCTCTGCTGCAGGCCGAGGCGGATCGCCGCCGTGTAGCTGACGACCTCCTCGATCGAGCGCTTGACGGTCTGCGCCAGCTGCTCCTGGTCGAGGGGAATGCTGTCGCCGAAGCGCCGGCTGATCTTCTGCAGCGCTTCCTTCTGCTTTTCCGACGGCACCTGCTCGAACACCGTGCACAACTGATCGGAGAGGCCGGCCAGCACGCGCAGCTTGTCGTTGGGGTTGGCGGATTTCTTCACGGCCCCGTCGGGCAGCCGCCGCATGCTGCCGACCATGCCGTCGGGGAAGCCCCAGCTGCGTGCCACGCCGATGCCCAGCTCCTCGTAGGAGATGCCGAGCACCCGGGCCGAGGCGGCGGCCTCGCTGCCGCCCGGTTGGGCGAGGTGCTTGCGGATCTCGACCGTCTCGTCGGGGAAATAGTAGTAGGCGAGCATGCGGCCGAGGTTGTGGAACATCGAGCAGATGAAGGCTTCCTCGAAGTCCTTCACCATGCCCTTCTTCGCCATGTCGCGCGCCAGGATGCCGCTCATGATGGCGCGCACGAACTCTTCGCGCAATTGCGCCGCCTGCCCCTTGTTCTGCAGGTGCTCCATCAGGATCAGCGAGGTGGCGATCGAGCGCACCGTGCCGAAGCCGAGGATCATGACGGCGCGCGAGATGGTGCTGATGGTGCCGCCGCCGGCCTGCTTGTAGAAGGCCGAGTTGACCAGGCGCATCAGCTTGTTGGTGAGCGCGACGTCCTTGAGGATGGTATTGGAGAGCGCGGAGACGCTCTCCTGTTCCGAGGCAGCGAGGCGGTTGATGGTGGAGATGGCCTCGGACAGCGCCGGGAAGTCGCTCTTGTGGCGCATGCGCCGCAGCAGGAAGTCGAGGGTGGACTGCTTGCCGCCCTCGCCCGTACCGACGCAGGGCGCCTCCTCCTGCGGCCTCAGCCAGGCTTTGAGGGCAGCGCGCAGGGCGGCAATGTCAGCGTAGCGCGCGGCGGAATCCATGGCAATGGCCTTGAGGATGACGTCGCCGAGACGGTCATCGACCGCGCCGGCGGCCTCCGGCGGCAGGCGGATCGGCTCGGAGGACATGCGGTGCAGCACCGACAGCACGTCGTTGCCGCCGACCACCGGCTTGCCGGTGATCAGCTCGCACAGGATCAGGCCGGCGGAGAAGATATCCGACTGCACGCTGGCGCGGCCTTCGTTGATGCATTCCGGCGCCAGGTAGGCCGGCGTGCCGAGGATGCCCTCGCTGATGCCGGGCGAGCCGTCCCCCCGGTTGACGCGCGCGGCGATACCGAAATCCATCACGCGCGGCACGCCGTCGGCGCCCATCAGGACGTTGGAAGGCTTCAGGTCGCGGTGGATGACGCCGTGGCGATGGGCATGCTCGACCGCGTCGAGGATCTGCAGCATCAGCTCGACGGCGCGCGGGGCGTCCATGCCGCCCGTCTCGCGCAGCTGCTCGGCCAGGCTCGGCCCTTCGACGTACTCGAAGACCAGGTAAGGATCGCCGTCGTGCTCGCCGGCGTCGAAGATCGGCACGATATTGGAATGACGCAGCTTGCCGACCGTGCGCGCCTCGTCCATCAGGGCCTGCTTGCGCGCCTCGTCGCGGCGACCGAGGTGCAGCGACTTGATGGCCACCTCGCGCTGCAGCTGCGGGTCGCAGGCCAGGTAGACCATGCTCTGCGCCCCGGTGCCGAGCACGCGGAGGATGTCGAACTTGCCGATCTTCTGCTTCATGGGCGCGGGATTTCTCATTGCGTGCGAAGACGGGTCTGCGCTGGCGCTGCAGACTGTATTTACGCCGCGTCCGGGCCGGACTTGAGATTAAAATGCCGGGATGGCCTTCGGTGCTTTTGCGTTGCTCGACAAATATCCATGAAAACAAAGAACATTCTCTTGGTCGGCGGTTCGGGTTTTTTGGGCAGTTCCGTGGTGCGGCGGCTCGCAGCGCAGGGCCATCGCCTCACCGTGCCGACGCGGCATCGCGAACGCGCCCGCCACCTGCTCGTCCTGCCCACCGTCGAGGTGGTCGAGACCGACGTGCACGATGAGATCCGGCTGGCCGGCCTGGTCGCCGACCAGGACGCGGTCATCAACCTGGTCGGCATCCTGCACAGCCGCCATGGCCTGCCCTACGGGCCCGACTTCGCCCGCGCCCACGTCGCGTTGCCGCGCCGCATCGCCGCCGCCTGCCGCGCCGCCGGCGTACGCCGGGTGCTCCACGTCTCCGCCCTCAACGCCGACCCGGAGGGCCCCAGCCAGTACCTGCGCTCAAAGGGCGACGGTGAGGCCGCCCTGCGCGAGGACGGCGGAGATATCGACCTGACGATCTTTCGGCCCTCGGTGATCTTCGGGCCGGAGGATGCCTTTCTCAATCTGTTCGCCGCCCTGCAGCACCGTTTTCCGCTGATGCCGCTGGGCAGTCCGCAGGCGAAATTCCAGCCGGTGTACGTCGAGGATGTGGCGCAGGCCCTCGTCGCCAGCCTGGATTGCCGCGATGCCGTCGGCCGGGCCTTTTGCTGCTGCGGCCCGCGCGTCTATACACTGGCCGAACTGGTGCGCTATGTCGGCGAGCAGATCGGCAAACCAAGGCCGATCATCGCCCTGCCCGAAGCGCTGGCCCGCCTCCAGGCCGGCCTGCTCGAACTGCTGCCAAACCCGCCGATGTCGGTCGACAATCTCGATTCGATGGACGTCGACAGCGTCTGCCCGGGCGGCGAACCGCTGCCCTTCGGCGCGACGCCGATCGCGCTGGAGGCGGTGGCGCCGGAATACCTCGGCGCCAGCTCGCCGCGTTACCGCTATTACGGCTACCGCATCAAAGCCCGCCGATGAGAATTTACGTCGTTGGCGGCGCAGTGCGCGATCGGCTGCTCGGCCTGCCCGTGCAGGACTGCGACCATGTCGTCGTCGGCGCCACGCCGGAGGAAATGCTTGCGCGCGGCTTCAGGCCCGTCGGCAAAGATTTCCCCGTCTTCCTGCATCCCGAAACGCACGAGGAGCACGCCCTGGCGCGCACCGAGCGGAAGACCGCGCCCGGCTACAAGGGCTTCGTCTTTCACACCGCGGCCGACGTCACGCTGGAGCAGGACCTCGCCCGGCGCGACCTCACCATCAATGCGATCGCCTGCGCCGAGGATGGCACGCTGGTCGACCCCTTCGGCGGCCAGGCCGACCTCGCCGCGCGCGTGCTGCGCCACGTCGGCCCGGCCTTCGCCGAGGATCCCGTGCGCGTGCTGCGCGTGGCGCGTTTCGCCGCGCGTTTCGCCGATTTCCGTGTCGCCGAGGAGACCCTCGCCCTGATGCGCCTAATGGTGGACAACGGCGAGGTCGACCATCTGGTGCCCGAGCGCGTCTGGCAGGAGCTCTCGCGCGGCCTGATGGAGGCGCGCCCCTCGCGCATGCTCGCCGTGCTGCACGAGTGCGGCGCGCTGGCGAAGATCCTGCCCGAGCTCGACCGCCTGTTCGGCGTGCCGCAGCCGGCCGAGCACCATCCCGAGATCGACACCGGCGCCCACGTCCTGCGCGTCGTCGACCAGGCAGCGGCGCGGCATTTCGCGCTGCCGGTGCGCTTTGCCGCGCTGCTGCACGACCTTGGCAAGGGTGTCACGCCGCATGCCGAGTGGCCGCACCACCACGGCCACGAGGCGACCGGCGCGGCGCTCGCCGAGGCCGTCGGCGCGCGCCTGCGCGC
>WBUF01000089.1:0-2500 GCA_008933825.1 Rhodocyclaceae bacterium
GCCTCCCACAGGGGTGGGGGTTAGGGGGTCAAGCCGCACGGTCGATTAGTACGGGTCGGCTGCACGCGTCGCCGCGCGTCCACCGCCCGCCTATCCACGTGGTGGTCTTCCACGGACCTTCAGGAGTCTCAAGGACTCGGGAGCGTTCATCTTGGGGGAGGCTTCCCGCTTAGATGCTTTCAGCGGTTATCCCGTCCGGACGTAGCTACCCGGCCGTGCCATTGGCATGACAACCGGTGCACCAGGGGTCCGTCCATTCCGGTCCTCTCGTACTGGGAACAGCGCCCCGCAACGCTCCAACGCCCGCGGCAGATAGGGACCGAACTGTCTCACGACGTTCTAAACCCAGCTCGCGTACCACTTTAAATGGCGAACAGCCATACCCTTGGGACCGACTACAGCCCCAGGATGTGATGAGCCGACATCGAGGTGCCAAACACCGCCGTCGATATGGACTCTTGGGCGGTATCAGCCTGTTATCCCCGGAGTACCTTTTATCCGTTGAGCGATGGCCCTTCCATTCGGAACCACCGGATCACTAAGACCTGCTTTCGCACCTGCTCGACCTGTCCGTCTCGCAGTCAAGCACCCTTTGGCCTTTGCACGCCGCGCGCGATTTCCGACCGCGCTGAGGGTACCGTCGCGCTCCTCCGTTACGCTTTGGGAGGAGACCGCCCCAGTCAAACTACCCACCATGCACGGTCCCTGAACCCGATCAGGGTCCGAGGTTAGAACCTCGAGTATTCCAGGGTGGTATTTCAAGGTTGGCTCCACCCCAACTGGCGTCGGGGCTTCAGCGCCTCCCACCTATCCTACACAAGAAGACTCAAAGTCCAGTGCAAAGCTGTAGTAAAGGTTCACGGGGTCTTTCCGTCTTGCCGCGGGTACGCTGCATCTTCACAGCGAGTTCAATTTCACGGAGTCCCGGGTGGAGACAGTGTGGCTATCGTTACGCCATTCGTGCAGGTCGGAACTTACCCGACAAGGAATTTCGCTACCTTAGGACCGTTATAGTTACGGCCGCCGTTTACCGGGGCTTCGGTCAAGAGCTTCGCTTGCGCTGACCCCATCGCTTAACCTTCCGGCACCGGGCAGGCGTCACACCCTATACGTCCGCTTGCGCGTTGGCAGAGTGCTGTGTTTTTAGTAAACAGTCGCAGCCACCTGGTCACTGCGGCCCGCTTGGGCTCCAGCCGCGAGGGCTTTCACCTACCGCGGGCGCACCTTCTCCCGAAGTTACGGTGCTAGTTTGCCGAGTTCCTTCACCCGAGTTCTCTCCAGCGCCTGGGGATTCTCTCCCAGCCCACCTGTGTCGGTTTGGGGTACGGTTGCAGGGTACCTGAAGCTTAGAGGCTTTTCCTGGAAGCCGGGCATCGACCGCTTCGCCCCAAAGGGCTCGTCATCGGTTCTCGGGATTGAACCGCCGGATTTGCCTGGCGATTCTCCCTACGACCTTAAACCGGGACTACCAATCCCCGGCCGGTGTAGCCTTCTCCGTCCCCCCATCGCAGTACCCTCCAGTACGGGATTGTTCGCCCGTTTCCCATCGACTACGCCTTTCGGCCTCGCCTTAGGGGCCGACTCACCCTGCGCCGATTGCCGTCGCGCAGGAACCCTTGGGCTTTCGGCGTGCGGGGTTTTCACCCGCATGATCGTTACTCATGTCAGCATTCGCACTTCCGATGCCTCCAGCCGCTCTCACAAGCGACCTTCACCGGCCTACGGAACGCTCCCCTACCCTGCCTTGCGGCAGCCGCAGCTTCGGTATACGGCTTGAGCCCCGTTAAATCTTCCGCGCGGGCCGACTCGACCAGTGAGCTATTACGCTTTCTTTAAAGGATGGCTGCTTCTAAGCCAACCTCCTGGCTGTCTGGGCCTTCCCACTTCGTTTCCCACTGAGCCGTAATTTGGGGACCTTAGCTGGCGGTCTGGGTTGTTTCCCTCTTCACGACGGACGTTCGCACCCGCCGTGTGTCTCCCGTGATTGCACTTCCCGGTATTCGGAGTTTGCCACGGTTTGGTAAGCCGGGATGGCCCCCTAGCCGTAACAGTGCTCTACCCCCGGGAGTGAGACACGAGGCGCTACCTCAATAGCTTTCGGGGAGAACCAGCGATCTCCGAGCTTGATTAGCCTTTCACTCCGATCCACCGCTCATCCTCGTCTTTTTCAACAGACGTAGGTTCGGCCCTCCAGTGGGCGTTACCCCACCTTCAGCCTGGCGATGGATAGATCGCCCGGTTTCGGGTCTACTCCCAGCGACTCAAGCGCCCTGTTCGGACTCGGTTTCCCTGCGCCTCCCCGATCGGTTAGGCTGGCCGCTGAAAGTAAGTCGCTGACCCATTATACAAAAGGTACGCCGTCACCTTCCGAGGAAGGCTCCGACTGCTTGTACGCATACGGTTTCAGGGTCTGTTTCACTCCCCTCGCCGGGGTTCTTTTCGCCTTTCCCTCACGGTACTGGTTCACTATCGGTCGACCACGAGTATTTAGCCTTGGAGG
>WBUF01000021.1 GCA_008933825.1 Rhodocyclaceae bacterium
GCTTCCTGCCTGCCGCAGCCGGAGAGGAGCGCGGCCGCCGCCGCCGCCGCCCACGCGGCCAGCCACGCTGTTCTCTGCAGGTGGCTGGGGTGGCTTGCCGTCGTCATGCGGGCAGTTTGGCTTACTCGGGCAGGCGCTGCAACTCCCGCTTGTAGCGCCGGGCGCGCTCGGTGTATTGCTGGCAGCCGAGGCGGATGAAGGCGGCTTCCTGGTCGCTGAGCTGGCGCACCACCTTGCCGGGGGAACCCATCACCAGCGAGCGGTCGGGGATGACCTTGCCTTCCGGGATGAGGGCACCGGCGCCGATCAGGCATTCCTTGCCGATGACGACGTTGTTGAGGATGACGGCCTGGATGCCGACGAGCGAGCCTTCGCCGATGGTGCAGCCGTGCAGCATAGCCTGGTGGCCGACCAGCACGCTCGGGCCCAGCGTCAGCCGGATGCCGGCGTCGGTGTGCAGCACCGCGCCGTCCTGCACGTTGCTGCCGGGGCCGATGACGATGAGATCGTTGTCGCCGCGGATGACGGTGTTGAACCAGACGCTGGCGCCGTCCTCGATCAGCACCGAGCCGATCACGGCGGCGTTCTCCGCCACCCAGCAGTCGCCGCGCAGTTCGGGCCGGCGCTCGCCCAGTGCGTAGAGGGCCATGTCAGATCGTCTCGTCGAGGGTGATGTCGACCATCAGCTCGTCGGAAATCCGCTCCAGTTCGGCCTTCAGGGCGCGGGCGTCGAGACCCGAGCCGGCCTGCAGTTCGGCCTGGGCGTGGAACAGGGTCTCCGCCGACATCGGCGCGCTGGCGGTGTGCGTCTCCAGCTTCTCGACGTTGACGGCATGCCTCGCCAGCACCTGCGAGACCTCGCGCACGATGCCGATGCGGTCGTGGCCGACCAGGGCCAGCTTCAATCGCCGTCCTGCGGGGGCTGACTTTTCCCCGGCGGTTTCGGCCATCACCTTGAGGGCGGCCATCTTGCCCAGCGCGCTCTTCAGCGCTTCCGCCTGTGTTGCCGGCACCGCCACGCGGACGATGCCGGCGAACTGGCCGGCGAGGTGCGACATCGAGGACTCCAGCCAGTTGCCCTGGTGGGCGGCGATGGCGGCCGACAATTCGCCGACCAGGCCGGGACGGTCGGCGCCGATGACGGTGAGAATCAGATATGAGTCAGCCATTGCCGCCAGTCTCCACGGGAGGACAGGAACAGAACAGGTTGCGGTCGCCGTACACGTCGTCGATGCGGTTCACCGAGGGCCAGAACTTGTTCTCCGCCACCCAGGGCAGCGGGAACACGGCTTCCTGCCGGCTGTAGGGCCGCGTCCACTCGGCGTCGACGAGGTCGGCCTGGGTGTGCGGGGCGCGCTTCACGGGATTGTCCTCCGCCGGCCATTCGCCGCGCTCGACCTTGCGGATCTCCTCGCGGATGGCAATCAGCGCGGCGACGAAGCGGTCGAGTTCGCCCTTCGACTCCGACTCGGTCGGCTCGACCATGATGGTGCCGGCCACCGGGAAGCTTACCGTCGGCGCGTGGAAGCCGTAGTCCATCAGGCGCTTGGCGATGTCGATCTCGGCGATGCCGGTGGCCGCCTTGATGGCGCGGATGTCGAGGATGCACTCGTGGGCGACGCGGCCGTTGGCGCCGGCGTACAGCACCGGATAGTGCTCCTTCAGCCGCGCGGCGACGTAGTTGGCGTTGAGGATGGCGACTTGCGTCGCGCGCGTCAGGCCCTCGCCGCCAAGCATGGCGATGTACATCCAGGAGATGGGCAGGATCGAGGCCGAGCCGAAGGGCGCGGCACTGACGGCGCCCTGGCTGCCGACGCGGTCGGCGGCAAGCAAATGTCCCGGTGCATGTGGGGCTAGATGCGCCTTCAGCCCGATCGGCCCCATGCCCGGCCCGCCGCCGCCGTGCGGGATGGCGAAGGTCTTGTGCAGGTTCATGTGGCTGACGTCGGCGCCGATGCTGGCCGGCGAGGTGAGGCCGACCTGGGCGTTGAGGTTGGCGCCGTCCATGTACACCTGGCCGCCGTTGGCGTGCACGATGGCGCAGATCTCCTTCACCGCCTCCTCGAAGACGCCGTGGGTGGACGGGTAGGTGAGCATCAGGCAGGAGAGGTTTGCGGCGTGCTGCTCCGCTTTCGCCTTGAGGTCGGCGACGTCGACGTTGCCGCTGTCGTCGCAGTCGACTACCACCACCGAGAGGCCGCACATCTGCGCCGTTGCCGGGTTGGTGCCGTGCGCCGATTTCGGGATCAGGCAGACGTTGCGGTGGCTTTCCCCCTGCGCCGCCTGGTAGCGGCGGATGGAGACGAGGCCGGCGTATTCGCCCTGGGCGCCCGAGTTGGGCTGGATGCAGATGGCGTCGAAGCCGGTGATGGCCTTCAGCCAGTCGCCGAGCAGTCCGATCATCTCGGCATAGCCGGCGGCCTGCCCGGCCGGGGCGAAGGGATGCAGGTCGCCGAACTCGGGCCAGGTGATGGGGATCATCTCGCTGGTGGCGTTGAGCTTCATGGTGCAGGAGCCGAGCGAGATCATCGAGTGGTCGAGCGCGAGGTCGCGGTTCTGCAGGCGCTTCAGGTAGCGCAGCATCTCGTGCTCGGTGTGGTGGCTGTTGAACACCGGGTGGGTGAGGATGGTGTCCGAGCGCAGGAGTCCCGCCAGCGGATCGTTCGCCGCCGCCTGTGCGTCCAGCGCGTCGATGTTGGCATCTTTGCCGGTGAGCGTTTTCAGGATCGCGGTGACGTCCTCGCGCGTGGTCTTCTCGTCGAGCGAGAGGCCGCGCACCTTTTCCGAAACCACGCGAAGGTTGTAGCCGGGCACCTCCGCCTGCGTCTCGACGAGGAGGGTGTCGAACCAGCGCTGCGTCAGCACCTTCACGCCGGCGGCCTTCAATCCGGCGGCGAGGATGCCGGCGAGGCGGTGGATGCGGCCGGCGATGGTCTTCAGCCCCTGCGGGCCGTGCCAGACGGCGTACATGCCGGCGATGTTGGCGAGCAGCACCTGCGAAGTGCAGATGTTGGAGTTGGCCTTCTCGCGGCGGATGTGCTGCTCGCGCGTCTGCAAGGCCATGCGCAGCGCGCGCTTGCCGCGCGCATCCACTGAGACGCCGATGATGCGGCCCGGCACGGCGCGCTTGTGTTCGTCGCGGCAGGCGAAGAAGGCGGCGTGCGGGCCGCCGTAGCCCATCGGCACGCCGAAGCGCTGCGCCGAGCCGAGCGCGATGTCGGCGCCCATGGCGCCGGGCGACTTCAGCAGCACCAGCGCCATCAGGTCGCTGGCGACCGCCGTGATGCAGCCGCTGACTTTCAGTTTGGCGATGATCTCGGTCAGGTCGGTGCATTCGCCGTCGGCGTTCGGGTATTGCAGCAGGGCGCCGAACACCTCCTGTTTGGTGGCGTCCGCCGCCGGGCCGACGATCAGCTCGAAGCCGAACCAGCCGGCGCGCGTCTTCACCACGTCGAGGGTCTGCGGGAAGCAGGCGGCGTCGACGAAGAAGGCGTTGGACGTCGACTTCGAGGCGCGCCGCGCCATGGTCATCGCCTCGGCGGCGGCGGTGGCCTCGTCCAGCAGCGAGGCGTTGGCCAGCGCCATGCCGGTGAGGTCGATCACCATCTGCTGCCAGTTGAGCAGGGCTTCGAGGCGTCCCTGGGCGATCTCCGCCTGGTAGGGCGTGTAGGCGGTGTACCAGCCGGGGTTTTCCAGCAGGTTCCTCAGGATCACCTTGGGCGTCAGGGTGTCGTAGTAGCCGAGGCCGATGAGCGACTTCTTCACGACGTTCCTGGCGGCGATGGCCTTCAGCTTCGCCAGCGCCTCGTGCTCGCGCAGCGGGGAGGGCAGGCCCAGCGGGGCGGCGAGGCGGATCGCGGCGGGCACGGTCTGCCCGATCAGCTCGTCGAGGCTGGCGGCGCCGACGGCGGTCAGCATGGCGGCCGTCTCGGCCGCATCGGGGCCGATGTGGCGGACGATGAACTCGTCGCGCTGCTCGAGCGCGGAAAGCGGCGTGTGCGGCATGATCAGTCTTCGGCGGCGACCTTGGCGTAGGCGTCGGCGTCGAGCAGCTTGTCGAGGTCGGCGGCGTTGTCCGGCTTCAGCCTGAACAGCCAGGCGGCGTAGGCGTCCTGGTTCACCGACTCCGGCGCGTCTGCGGCGGCCTGGTTGACGGCGACCACCTCGCCGGCGATCGGCGCATAGATGTCGGAGGCGGCCTTCACCGATTCCACCACGGCGCATTCCTCGCCGGCCTTCACCTTGCGGCCGACCTGCGGCAGTTCGAGGTAGACGATGTCGCCGAGCGCTTCCTGGGCGTGGTCGGAGATGCCGACGGTGACGAGGCCGTCGTCGGCGAGGCGCGCCCACTCGTGGGACTGGGCGTATTTCAGATCGGCGGGGATGTTCATGTTCTTCTCCAATGAAGTTAAACCAAGACTTTTCCGTTGCGCACGAAGGGCGGCTTGACCACCATCGCCTTCAGGCGCTTGTCGCGAATCTCCACTTCGACCGTGTCGCCGGCGGCGACGCCGGCGGGCAGGCGCGCCAGGGCGATCGAGCGGTTCATGGTGGGCGAGAAGCTGCCGCTGGTGATCTCGCCCTCGCCCTGCGCGGTGCGCACCTTCTGGTGGGCGCGCAGCACGCCGCGGTCCTCGAGCAGCAGGCCGAAGGTCTGTTTCTCCGGGCGCCGTGCCGCCAGGACTGACTTTCCGATGAAATTGCGCGGCGCGGCGAGGTCGACCGTCCAGGCGAGCCCCGCCTCCAGCGGGGAGGTCTGCTCGTCAATGTCCTGGCCGTAGAGAGACATGCCGGCTTCGAGGCGCAGGGTGTCGCGCGCGCCGAGGCCGGCCGGCTCGACGCCGGCCGCGAGCAGGGCGTCCCAGGTCGCCTCGGCGCGTTCGGCGGGGATCATCAGTTCGAAGCCGTCCTCTCCGGTGTAGCCGGTGCGGGCGATCAGCGCGTCGCCGAACCAGGCGGCGTGGAAGGGTTTGAGTTCCGCGCTGGCAGCCTGCGAACCGGGCAGGGCGACCCAGGCTTTGGCACGGGCATTCGGCCCCTGCACGGCGATCATGGCGAGGTCGCGGCGCGGCTTCACGCTCACGTTGCCGGCGTGCTGGCTGATCCAGGCGAGGTCCTTGTCGGCGGTGCCGGCGTTGACGACGATGCGGTAGAAATCCGGTCGGAAGAAGTAGACGATGAGGTCGTCGATGACGCCGCCCTGCGGGTTGAGCATGCAGGAATACAGCGCTCGGCCGGGCACGGTCAGCTTGTCGACGTTGTTGGCGATCAGCTTGTGCAGCAGGTCGTGGGCGCCGGCGCCATCGAGGTCGAGGGCGAGCATGTGCGAGACGTCGAACATGCCGGCGTCGCGGCGCACGTGGTGGTGCTCCTCGACCTGGGAGCCGTAATGCAGCGGCATGTCCCAGCCGGCAAAATCGACCATCTTGCCGCCGAGGCGGACATGGGTTGCGTAAAGCGGAGTTTGTTTGGCCATGGGTAGTTGGGTTGCGTTATTCGAGTTCTTTCGCGCAATAAAAAAGGGGCGAAACGTTTCGTCTCACCCCTCTGTCCCTTGTACCTGAGAGATTGCCGCAGCTAGTTACGTAACTACTGCGGCGTGCCCCTTCGGTGGATGGCTCGTTTTGCTTTGGCCATCGCTCTCCAGAGTGTCCTTGCTCTCGCGCAGCCCTTTTGCCTGAGCGGTTCCGGGTGTTGCGCCTTCGGCGGCGGCCCGCTTCGCTTCGCTTCGAAATGGCCGCTCTCTCCCGCGCGAGCGCAGCGACTATAGCTTGCGGGTACACCAGAAGCAAGCGCAAATCATCGGTTATGATTCGCGTCTCATGAAATCAAGCACTTCCGAATTCCTGACGATCCGCGGCCTGAAAAGCCACGTGCGCCTGTGGGGGCCGGCCGATGCGCCGAAGCTGTTTCTCCTGCACGGCTGGATGGATTGCTCGGCCTCGTTCCAGTTCCTCGTCGACGCGCTGAAGCGCGAGTGGCGCGTCATCGCCCCCGACTGGCGCGGCTTCGGCCAGTCGGAATGGCTGAACGCGTCCTACTGGTTTCCCGACTACCTCGCCGACCTCGAGCGGTTGCTCGACCATTACTCGCCGGACGAGCCGGCGCGCCTGGTCGGCCACAGCATGGGCGGCAACGTCGTCGGTCTCTACGCCGGCATCCGGCCGGCGCGGGTGGCGAAGCTGGTGATCCTGGAAGGCTTCGGCCTGCATCCCACCGAGCCGGCGCAGGCGCCGGGCCGCTACGCCAAATGGCTGGACCAGAACCAGGCCGGCGCCACCCTGCGCGACTACGCCGACCTCGGCGAGTTCGCCGCGCGGCTGCTGCGCGACAACCCGCGCCTGACGCAGGACAAGGCCGACTTCCTGGCGGCGAACTTCTCGCAGCAGCGGGCCGACGGCCGCTTCGGCTATGCCGCCGATCCCTGGCACCGCGTCACCAACCCGGTGCTCTACCGCTTCGAGGAAGCCAAAGCCTGCTGGCGCGCCGTCGCGGCGCCGGTGCTGTGGGTGGTGGCGCGCGATTCCGGCCTCTACAAGGAGTTCGCCGGTCGGGCGGGGGACTACGCCGCGCGCCTGGCCAGCTTCCGCGACTTGCGCGAAGCGGTGCTGGAGGACAGCGGCCACATGCTGCACCACGACCAGCCGCAGCGCCTGGCGCAGGCGATCGAGGATTTCCTCGGGTAAACTCGTTCCATGAAAGCCGACCTGCACTGCCATTCCAACGTCTCCGACGGCCTGCTGCCGCCGGCGGAGGTGGCGCGACGCGCCGCCGACCGTGGCGTGGAACTCTGGTCGCTGACCGATCACGACGAGGTGGCCGGCCTGGCCGAGGCGCGCGCCGCCGCGGAGGAGCGCGGCGTGCGCTTCCTCGACGGCAGCGAGATATCCATCTCCTGGCGCGACGATGCCAGCTTCCATGTCGTCGGCCTCGGCATCGATCCGGCCCATCCGCCCCTGGTCGCCGGGCTGCAGGCGATCCGCGACGGCCGCGACGGGCGAGCCCACCGCATCGCCGCCGAACTGGACAGGGTCGGCATCCATGGCGCCTACGAGGGGGCGGCACGCTACGCCGAGAAGGCCTCCATCATCAGCCGCGCCCATTTCGCCCGCTTTCTCGTCGAGCAGAGGATTTCTCCCGACGTGAAGAGCGTCTTCGACCACTACCTCGCCAAGGGCAAGCCCGGCTACGTGCCGCACGAATGGGCCTCGCTCGAGGATGCACTGCGCTGGATCGGGGATTCGGGCGGCGTCGCCGTGCTGGCGCATCCGCTGCGCTACCGCGTCAGCCGCGACGAACTGCGCGTCTTCCTCGGCGAGTTCAGGGACCGCGGCGGCCAGGGCATCGAGGTGGCCTGCGGCGCCCATTCCGCCGAGGAGGTGCACGAGTGCGCCCGCCTGGCGCGGCACTTCGGCCTGAAGGCCTCGGTTGCCTCGGATTTCCACGGACCGGGAGAGAGCTTTGCCGACCTCGGCATGACGCCGCCGCTGCCGGAGGATCTTGTGCCCATTTGGCACGAATTGATCTGAACCTGCCGTGGCCCAGTTCTTCTCCGTCCATCCCGAGCAGCCCCAGCCGCGCCTGATCCGCCAGGCCGCCGAGATCCTGCGCGCCGGCAGCGTGGCCGCCTTTCCGACGGATGCCGCCTATTCGCTCGGCTGCCGAGTCGGCGATGCCGACGCCGTGGCGCGCATCCGCGCCATCCGCGCAGTGGACGAGCATCACCATTTCACCCTGATGTGCCGCGACCTCTCCGAGATCGCCACCTACGCACGGGTGGATAACGCCCAGTTCCGCCTGCTCAAGGCGACCACGCCTGGCAGCTATACCTTTATTCTGGAAGGCACCAAGGAACTGCCGCGGCGCATCCTGCACCCGAAGCGCAAGACCATCGGCCTGCGCATTCCGGCCCATCCCGTCCCACTGGCGCTGCTCGAAGAACTGAACGAGCCGATGCTGACCTCGACCTTGCTGCTGCCGGGCAACGACCTGCCGCTCAACGATCCGGAAGATATCCGCAACTGCCTGGAAAAGCGCATCGACCTCATCATCGATGCCGGCGCCTGCGGCCTGGAGATGACCACGGTGGTCGATATGACCGGCCCGGAGCCGAAATTGCTGCGCGCCGGTCTCGGCATGCTGGGACCGCTCGGGCTGAAATAGCCGCTCTGGTAGAATTGCCGGCCAATCCTGACTTCCCGATATGGACAGCCTGATCCAGACCCTGGCGATCTACGCCATTCCGGTCCTCCTCGCCATTACCCTGCACGAAGCTGCCCATGGTTACGTGGCACGCCATTTCGGCGATCCGACCGCTTACTTGGCGGGACGCATCAGCCTGAACCCGCTGCGCCATGTCGATCCGGTCGGCACCATCCTCGTGCCTGGGGCGATCCTCGCGGCGAGCAAGCTGATCGGCGGCAGCGCCATGCTGTTCGGCTGGGCCAAGCCGGTGCCGGTCGATTTCACCCGCCTGCGCAATCCGAAGAAGGACATGCTATGGGTGGCGGCAGCCGGTCCGGGCACCAATCTGCTGATGGCCGTGGGTTGGGCGGCGCTGGTCAAGATTGCCGACATCGCGCCGGAAAACCTGTACACGGTGCCGATGGTCAAGATGGGACTCGCCGGCATCGAAATCAACGCTGTACTGATGCTGCTCAACCTGCTGCCCATTCCGCCGCTCGATGGCGGACGCATCGCCGTCAGCCTGCTGCCCCACCGCATGGCCTGGCAGTTCTCGAAACTCGAGCCGTATGGCCTGGCGATCCTGCTGGTTCTGCTGTTCACCGATATACTCGGTGTCATTTTGTGGCCGCCGATGGTGGGATTCCGCCATCTGCTGGCTGTCATCTTTCAGTTTTAGTCAGAAAATCATGTACGCAGAAAGAGTCCTTTCCGGCATGCGCCCCACCGGGCGCCTCCACCTCGGCCACTACCACGGTGTCCTGAAAAATTGGGTCAAGCTGCAAAGCGAGTACCCCTGCCTGTTCTTCGTCGCCGATTGGCATGCGTTGACCACTACCTACGACGAGCCGGGCACCATCGAGGAGAACACCCGGGAAATGGTCATCGACTGGCTGGCTGCCGGCGTCGATCCGGCGCAGGCCGTCCTGTTCATTCAGTCGCGTGTGCCGCAGCATGCGGAGTTTCATCTGCTGCTGTCGATGATGACCCCGCTCGGCTGGCTCGAGCGCGTGCCGACCTACAAGGACCAGCAGGAGAAGCTGGAGCATAAGGATCTGTCGACCTACGGCTTTCTCGGCTACCCGCTGCTTCAGGCCGCCGACATCTTGATCTACCGCGCCAACCGTGTCCCGGTGGGCGAGGACCAGGTGCCGCACATCGAGTTCTCGCGCGAGATCGCGCGCCGCTTCAACCACCTCTACGGACGCGAGCCGGATTTCGAGGCCAGGTCGCGCGCCGCCATGAAGCTGCTCGGCGCCAAGCGTGCCGGCGAATACGAGGCGCTGCGCACGCGCTTCCAGCAGGAGGGTGACCACCAGGCGCTGGAACGCGCCCGCGCCCTGATCGAGGAGGCGCAGAACCTGCCGATGGAAGACCGCGAGCGCCTGTTCGGCTTCATCGAGGGAACGAGCAAGATGATCCTGGTCGAGCCGGATGCGCTGCTCACCGAGGCGGCGAAGATGCCAGGCCTGGACGGCCACAAGATGTCGAAGTCCTACAACAACACCATTTCCCTGCGCGAGAGCGCCGACTCGGTGACGAAGAAGATCCGCACCATGCAGACCGATCCGGCGCGGGTGCGCCGCACCGATCCAGGCGATCCCGACAAGTGTCCGGTGTGGCAGTTCCATCTCGTCTATTCGGACGAGGGCACCAAGCAGTGGGTGCAGCAGGGCTGCCGCAGTGCCGGCATCGGCTGCATCGAGTGCAAGCACCCGGTGATCGACGCCGTGCTGAAGGAGCAGGAGCCGATGCACGAGCGTGCGCAGGCCTATATCGACGACCCTGCCCTTGTGCGCAACATCATCGCCGACGGCTGCGAGAAGGCAAGACATCTGGCCGACGAGACCATGCGCGATGTGCGCGGCGCCATGGGACTGAAATACGCCTGAGGGGGCCATGCCGCATTACGCCAAGGATGCCGAAGCAAAGCTGCTGACCTCGATCCACGAGGTCTTCGCCGAAAAGATACCCTTCAACAAGGTGCTCGGCCTCGACGTTGTTTCCCTTGCCGGCGAGAGTCCGGTGCTGCGCTTTGCGATGCGGCCGGAGCTGGTCGGCAATTTCATGCGCGGCAACCTTCACGGCGGCGTTATCTCCTCGGTGATCGACGTATGCGGCGGCCTGACGGCCTTCCTCGGCCTGCAGAGAAAACTGCGCGACGAGCCGATCGATGAGCGCCTGCAGCGCTTCGCCCGCATCGGCACCATCGACATGCGCGTCGACTACCTGCGGCCCGGCCTTGGCCAGTGGTTCGAGGCGAAGGGCTATATTCTGCGCACCGGCAACAAGGTGGCCGTGACGCGCATGGAGCTGCACAACGATGCGGGCGAGCTGATCGCCATCGGCACCGGCGCCTATACGGTGGCCTGAAACAGCATGGAATCGAACCCCGAAACCGCCGCGACAACGACGCCCGAGCCGGCCCACGTCGCCAAGCTGTATGGCGAGCCGCTGCCCGATCTGCCGAAGGATCTCTATATTCCGCCCGACGCGCTGGAGGTTTACCTCGAGTCCTTCGAGGGGCCGCTGGATTTGCTGCTCTACCTGATTCGCAAGGCCAACCTCAGCATCCTCGACATCCAGATGGCGCCGTTGACGGCGCAGTACCTCGAGTACGTCGAGGCGATGCGCGCGCGCAATCTGGAGCTGGCCGCCGAGTACCTGCTGATGGCGGCCATGCTGCTGGAAATCAAGTCGCGCATGCTGCTGCCGCGGCCGAAGAAGGTCGAGGAGGAGGAGGCGCTCGACCCGCGCGCCGAGCTGGTGCGCCGCCTGCTCGAGTACGAGCAGATGAAGGCCGCCGCAGCGAAGATCGACGCACTGCCGCAGGCGATGCGCGACTACCGGTGGGTGTCGGTATGGATCACCGACGCGGCCGCCGAACGCCTGCCAGAAGTCAACCTGCACGACCTGCAGGTGGCCTGGCTGTCGCTCATGAAGCACGCCAAGGTGATGCAGCACCACAAGGTGCGGCGCGAGGAGCTGTCCGTGCGGGAACACATGAGCATCGTCCTGCGCAAGCTGCAGGGCGGCGCCTATCTCGAGTTTGCCGAACTGTTCGATCTCACACTCGGCGTGGCCGGTCTGGTGGTGAATTTTCTGGCCGTCCTGGAACTCGTGCGCGAGCGCCTGATCGAGGTCGCCCAGCGCGAGGTGTTCGCGCCGATCTATGTAAAATTGGCCCAATCCGATACAGGATCGAACCATGTCGACGTCCCAACCGTACACGCCTGAGGAATACAAGCGCATCCTGGAGACCGCACTGCTGGTCGCGGCCGAGCCGCTCTCGCTCTCCGACATGAAGAAGCTCTTCGAAGCGGAGTTCGACGACGATACCTGGCGTGTGCTGCTCAACGACATTCGCACCGAATGGTCCGGTCGCGGCATCGAACTGGTGCAGCTTGCCAGCGGTTGGCGCTTCCAGACCAAACCGGAATACCAGGCCTATCTCGACCGCCTGAAGAACGAAAAGCCGCCGCGCTACTCGCGCGCCGTGCTGGAAACCCTGGCCATTATCGCCTACCGTCAGCCGGTGACGCGCGGCGACATCGAGGATATTCGCGGGGTCGCCGTGTCGCCCAATGTGCTCAAGGTGCTGGAGGGCCGCGGCTGGATCGACACCGTCGGCCACCGCGACACGCCCGGCCGCCCGGCGCTCTACGCCACGACCAAGCGCTTCCTCGACGACCTGCGCCTGCGCAGCCTCGCCGAGCTGCCGCCACTGACGGAAATCGAACGGGTGATGGATCTTGCCGACGCCGCGCAAACGTAGCCCATTCCGCCCGCCGACCGCCAGGAACGACGAGGCGCGGCTGCAATCCGGCGGTGCCGGCCAGATGCGCAAGAATGCCGGCGAACGCGGCGGGCCGCATGTCGGCGGACGATCCGGCCAGGCCTTGCGCCACGCCCCGCCCCGGGCCGAACCGCAGAAATTGCACAAGATGCTGGCGCAGGCCGGTCTCGGTTCGCGCCGCGAACTGGAGGAGTGGATTGTCGCCGGCCGCGTCAGCGTCAATGGCAAGCCGGCGCATGTCGGCCAGCGCATCGGCCCGCAGGACCGCGTGAAGGTTAACGGCAGGCCGGTCAACCTGAAATTCGCCTCGCGCACGCCGCGCGTCCTCATCTACCACAAACAGGAGGGGGAGATCGTCTCCCGCGACGACCCGGAAGGCCGTTCCAGCGTGTTCGACAAGCTGCCGCGCATCGGCGGAGGCCGCTGGGTGAACGTCGGGCGGCTCGACTTCAATACCGAAGGACTGCTCATCTTCACCAGCAGCGGCGAACTGGCCAACCGCCTGATGCATCCGCGTTACGGAATAGAACGGGAGTATGCCGTGCGCGTCATCGGCGAGCTGAGCGCGGGGCAGGAACAAGCGCTCCTTGAGGGGGTTGAGCTGGAGGACGGCGTCGCTCGATTCAATGCCCTGTTTGCCCGCGGCGGCGAAGGCACCAACCGCTGGTACCACGTCACCCTCAACGAGGGTCGCAACCGCGAGGTGCGGCGCATTTTCGAGTCCCTTGGCGTGCAGGTCAGTCGCCTGATTCGCGTCCGCTACGGTCCGATCTCCATGCCACCGCGCCTCAGGCGGGGCATGTTTCACGAACTTGCCGAGGAAGAAGTTCAGTCCCTGCTGAGATCCCTGCCGAAATGAGCCTTTGTCCGCAAGTGCAAGTATTTGATACCCGCGAGGCTCCTCTGCTATAATTCACAAGTTTTAAGTTCCGGGCGCTTCCCTTGTTGGCAGAAGGGGGCCGGGAACGGTGGATGGGCGTTTCGCCCATTTTTTATTTGTGCGCCGCATATGGAATTGCTGAAGGTCATCGGGCAGGCGGTGGAGGGCCTGGGCTACGAGCTGGTGGATTTCGAGACCAGTCCGCGTGCCAGGCTGCTGCGCGTGTTCATAGACGGCCCGAATGGGGTGACAGTGGATGACTGTGCCGCGGTGAGCAATCACCTGACGCGCCTGTTTGCCGTCGAGGGCATCGATTACGACCGTCTGGAAGTGTCTTCGCCCGGCCTCGACCGTTCGCTGAAGAAAGTTGCAGACTTTGTCCGTTTTGCCGGACTGGAGGCCCATATCCGCCTGAGACTGGCGGTGAATGGCCAGCGCAACTTCACTGGCGTGCTGGCAGGCGTGACGGACGGACGCCTGAAGCTGGAGTGCGATGGCGTCGCGCACGAGTTCGAACTGGATCAGGTGGACAAGGCCCGCCTGGTGCCGAAGACCCGATTTTGATTTGAGGATTGGCAGGAGATAGTCATGAGCAAGGAGATGCTGCTGCTGGTGGATGCCCTGGCGCGCGAAAAGAACGTCGCCAAGGACATCGTGTTCGCCGCCCTGGAATCGGCGCTTGCCTCCGCCACCAAGAAGAAGATCAACGAGGAGGCCGACGTTCGCGTCGCCATCGACAAGGATACGGGGGAGTTCGAATCCTTCCGCCGCTGGCAGGTGGTGTCCGATGAGGCCGTCGAGAATCCCGACGCGCAGATCGGCCTCTCCGAAGCGCTGGAAGAGATGCCCGACATCCAGCTTGACGAGTACATCGAGGAACAGCTCGAGCCGATCGACTTCGGCCGCATTGGCGCCCAGGCCGCCAAGCAGGTCATCCTGCAGAAGATCCGCGATGCCGAGCGCGAGCAGGTGCTGAGCGACTTTCTCGATCGCAAGGAGCATCTGGTCACCGGCACGGTGAAGCGCATTGAGCGCGGCAATGCCATCATCGAGGCCGGCCGGATAGAGGCGGTGCTGCCGCGCGACCAGATGATCCCGAAGGAAAATCTGCGCGTCGGCGACCGCGTGCGTGCCTACCTGCTGAAGATCGACCGCGCCGCGCGCGGTCCGCAGCTGATCCTCTCGCGCACGGCGCCGGAGTTCATCATCAAGCTGTTCGAGCTGGAAGTGCCGGAGATGGAAGACGGTCTGCTCGAGATCAAGTCGGCGGCCCGCGATTCCGGGGTGCGCGCAAAAATTGCCGTCAAGTCGAACGACCCGCGCGTCGACCCCATCGGCACCTGTGTCGGCATGCGCGGTTCGCGCGTTACCGCAGTGACCAACGAGCTGGCCGGCGAGCGCGTCGATATCGTGCTGTGGTCGGCCGACCCGGCTCAGTTCGTCATCGGCGCCCTGGCGCCGGCCGACGTCAGCAGCATCGTCGTGGACGAGGAAAAGCACAGCATGGACGTGGTGGTTGACGAGGACAACCTGGCCATCGCCATCGGCCGTTCCGGCCAGAATGTCCGCCTCGCCTCCGAGCTGACCGGCTGGGCCATCAATCTGATGACCGTCGAAGAGTCTCAGAAGAAGGCCGAAGTGGAGCAGGGCGCCATCCGCAAGCTGTTCATGGAAAGACTCGACGTGGACGAGGAGGTGGCCGACATTCTCATCGAGGAAGGTTTCTCCACGATCGAGGAGATCGCCTACGTGCCGCTCAACGAGATGCTGGAGATCGAGGCCTTCGACGAAGACACGGTGAACGAGTTGCGCAACCGCGCCCGCAACGTGCTGCTGACCGAGGCGATCGTGGACGAGGAGCAACTGGAAAACGTCGCCGAGGACATGCTCAACCTGGACGGCATGGACAAGCCGCTGGCAGCGAAGCTGGCGCGCGGCAACATCCGCACCCGGGACGACCTGGCCGATCTTGCGGTCGACGAATTGATCGAGCTTTCCGGCATCGACGCCGAGCGGGCCAAAAACCTGATCACCACGGCGCGTGCGCATTGGTTCGAGTAAGGACTTCCTATGGCACAGACCAGCGTAAGCCAATTCGCCAGCGAGCTGAAAATGCCCGCGGCCGCCCTACTCGAACAACTGGCCAAAGCCGGCGTGGGCAAGATGGGCGAGAGTGATCTGCTCAGCGATGCCGACAAGGCAAAGCTGCTCGACTACCTGCGCAAGGCGCATGGTGCGACCGAAAGCAAGTCGAAGATCACCCTGACGCGCAAGCAGACCACCGAGATCAAGAAATCCGACGCCTCGGGCAAGGCGCGCACCATCCAGGTCGAGGTGCGCAAGAAGCGTGTTTTCGTCAAGCGCGACGAGGCCCTGCCGGCGGAAACCCCTGCGCCGCAGACGGCCGCGGCGCCACAGCCGGTGGTTGATGCCGAGCAAGCCCGGCTGCGCGAGATGGAGTCGCAGAAACAGTCGGAACTGCTCGCGCGCCAGGCGGCGGAACTGAAGGAAAAGCAGGAACGCGAGGCGAGAGCTAAGCAGGAAGCCGAGGAGCGCCTTGTTCAGCAGGCTGCCGAGGCTGAGAAGGCCAAGGCACAAGCGGCAGCGCCTGGGCCGACCGGCACCCTGCACAAGCCGGCCGGCAAGCCAGACAAGAAGGATGAGAAACAGAAGAAGGCGGCAGCCGCCTGGAAGGAGGAAGCCGCCAAGAAGCGCACCATCAAGACCCGTGGCGACACCGGCGGCGCTTCCGGCTGGCGTGGCGCCAAGGCAGGTGGCCGCCACCGTCAGCACCACGATGATCAGGCACCGGCGCAGATGCCGGCCGAGCCGGTCGTGCGCGAGGTGCTGGTGCCGGAGACCATTACTGTCGCCGATCTGGCACACAAGATGTCGGTCAAGGCGGCCGAGGTGATCAAGACCCTGATGAAGCTCGGTTCCATGGTGACCATCAATCAGGTGCTCGATCAGGAGACGGCGATGATCGTCGTCGAAGAAATGGGGCATGTGGCCAAGGCGGCCAAGCTCGATCAGCCCGACGCCTTTCTGGCCGAGGCCGAGGCTAGGCACAAGGACGTGGCACTCGAGCCGCGTGCGCCGGTGGTGACTGTCATGGGCCATGTGGACCACGGCAAGACCTCCCTGCTCGATCACATCCGCAAGACGCGCGTCGCCCACGGCGAGGCGGGTGGCATTACCCAGCACATCGGTGCCTATCACGTCGAAACGCCGCGCGGCATGGTCACCTTCCTCGACACGCCGGGCCACGAGGCCTTCACCGCCATGCGCGCGCGCGGTGCGAAGGCCACCGACATCGTCATCCTGGTGGTGGCAGCCGACGACGGCGTCATGCCGCAGACCAAGGAAGCCATCCATCATGCCAAGGCCGCCAAAGTGCCGCTGGTGGTGGCGGTGAACAAGATTGACAAGCCGGAAGCCAACCCGGAGCGTGTCAAGCAGGAACTGGTCGCCGAGAGCGTTGTGCCGGAAGAGTACGGCGGCGATTCGCCTTTCGTTCCGGTGTCGGCCAAGACCGGCCAAGGGATCGATGAACTGCTCGAACACGTGCTGCTGCAGGCCGAGGTGCTGGAACTTAGGGCGCCAAAGGAGACCCTGGCCAAGGGACTCATCATCGAGTCCCGTCTTGACAAGGGCAAGGGACCCGTGGCGACGGTACTCGTGCAGTCGGGCACCCTGAAGCGCGGCGACATCGTGCTGGCCGGCGCGGTTTACGGCCGTGTTCGCGCCATGCTCGACGAGAACGGCGAGTCGATCGAAGCGGCCGGCCCGTCCATTCCGGTGGAGATCCAGGGGCTGTCCGACGTGCCGATGGCCGGCGACGAGGCGCTGGCGCTGGCCGATGAGCGCAAGGCGCGCGAGATCGCGCTGTTCCGTCAGGGCAAGTTCCGCGACGTCAAGCTGGCCAGGCAGCAGGCGGCCAAGCTGGAGACCATGTTCGAGCAGATGGGCGAGGGCGAGACGAAAACGCTGCCTCTCATCGTCAAGGCGGATGTACAGGGCTCGCAGGAGGCCCTTTCGCATGCGCTGCAGAAACTGTCCACCGATGAGGTCAAGGTTAACATCATCCATGCTGCGGTCGGCGGCATCAGCGAGTCGGACGTCAACCTGGCGTCCGCCTCCAAGGCGGTGATCATCGGCTTCAACACCCGCGCCGACGCCAGTGCGCGCAAGGCCGCCGAAAATCTGGGCGTGGACATCCGTTATTACAACATCATCTACGATGCGGTAGATGAGGTGAAGGCCGCGATGTCCGGCATGCTGGCGCCGGAGAAGAAGGAAAATGCCGTCGGCCTTGTGGAGATCCGCCAGGTGTTCCGCATCTCCAAGGTCGGCGCCGTCGCCGGGTGCTACGTGCTGGACGGGCTGGTGCGCCGCGGTGCGCAAGTGCGCCTGCTGCGCGACAACGTGGTGATCTGGACCGGCGAACTGGACTCCCTGAAGCGATTCAAGGACGATGTGCGCGAGGTCAAGGCCGGCTTCGAGTGCGGCCTTTCCCTGAAAAATTACAACGATATCCAGGAGGGCGACCAGCTCGAGGTCTTCGAGATCGAGGAAGTGGCGCGGACCCTGTAAGGCTTATGCCCAAGGAGTTCTCCCGCAGCAGCCGCGTTGCCGAACAGGTCCAGCGCGAACTGGCCGAGCTGATCCGGCTGGAACTGAAGGATCCGCGAGTCGGACTGATCACCGTCACTGATGTCGATCTGACTCCGGACTATGCCCACGCCAAGGTCTTTTATACGACCCTGGGTGATCCGGCTGCGCGCAAGGCCATCGAAGCCGGTTTGCGCGCCGCGTCCGGTTTCCTGCGTCGGGAGTTGGGCCGTCGCATCCGCATCCATACCTTGCCGGAACTGCATTTTATCTTCGATGAGTCAGTCGAGCGGGGGGATCGCCTGTCCCGCCTGATCGACGAGGCCGTCGCTTCCGACCGCAAGCACGAGGGGTAATTCCCTCCATGAACCAGCCCCGCAAACCGCCTCGCCGCAGGGTCGATGGTGTGCTCCTGCTCGACAAGATGGGCGGCATGACCTCGAATGCCGCCCTGCAAAAGGCCAAATGGCTGCTCAAGGCCGCCAAGGCCGGCCATACCGGCACCCTTGATCCCATGGCGACAGGCCTGTTGCCCCTCTGTTTTGGCGAGGCGACCAAATTTGCCGGTGAACTTCTCCATGCAGACAAGAGCTATATTGCAAGCGTACTGCTCGGCGTGCGTACGGACACGGGAGATGCAGAGGGCGCGGTGCAGGAGACCCGTCCCGTCAGTGTGACACTGGCCCGGCTCGAAGCGGTTCTGGCGCGTTTCCGCGGCCCTATCAGTCAGATCCCGCCCATGTATTCCGCGCTGAAGCGAGAGGGGCGTCCCCTCTATGAATACGCCCGCAAGGGCATCGAGCTTGAGCGCGCACCGCGTGTCGTCACGATTTCCTCGCTGAATCTCATCCAGTTCATTGGAGAACGATTCATTGTCGGCGTTGATTGCAGCAAGGGAACTTACGTCCGAGTCCTTGCCCAGGATATCGGCGAGGCGCTCGGCTGTGGCGGGCACCTGACGGCCCTGCGCCGTACCCGCATCGGGGATTTTCGCCTGGAAGACGCCATGACGCTGGAGGCGCTGGAGGCGCTTCCGGAGTCGTCCCGGGATGCAGTCTTGAAGCCGGCTGACTGGTTGCTGTCCGGGCTGCCGCATCTGATCCTGGCCGATGATATGGCCCGGCGTTTCAGTCATGGCCAGACTGTGCGTGCGGAACAGGACTCCGTAGGGTCATGCCGGGTCTATGCAGTTGCAGGAGGCTTTCTCGGCTTGGGCCGAGTTGGCGCCGATGGCCTGTTAACACCGCTCAGACTGGTGACGGACATTGAAAAATAAGATTTTTATTGCGGGTGACGAGGTCTGCGGGTATAATTTGCGCCTTCATTCATCCGGGCCGTAATGCTTCAATTCAAGGTTGAATGAAATACCGTAGGGTGCAGTGCTCTATCAAACCGGGGCGGCGCCCGATGTCGATCGCAACCATCGTGTTTGAAAGATAAATCAAATGGCATTCACTACCGCCGACAAGGCCAAAGTCGTGGCCGAATTCCAGCGTGCGAAGGGCGATACCGGCTCGCCCGAAGTGCAGATCGCGCTGCTGACCAACCGCATCAACGACCTGACCGGCCACTTCAAGGAACACGTCAAGGATCACCACTCGCGCCGCGGCCTGCTGCGCATGGTGAGCCAGCGACGCAAGCTGCTCGATTATCTCAAGCGCACCAACGCCGACAGCTATCGCGCGCTGATCGAGCGCCTCGGCCTGCGCAAGTAAGCCGCGAGCCCCACGTGCCCCGCTTCCAGGCGGAACTGCCGGTGACGCCCCGAACGGGCGCGCCGGCTTTGTCGTTTTCGGGGCGGCGGGTCCGTCCCGTGCTGATTGAAAGGATACTGCCTTGCTGACTGCAACCAAAAAAAGCTTTGCCTACGGTGCGCGCACCGTCACGCTGGAGACCGGCGAGATTGCCCGTCAGGCGCACGGCGCCGTCCTGGTCAACATGGACGAGACCGTGGTGCTCGCCACCGTCGTTGCCGCCAAGGAGCCGAAGCCTGGCCAGGACTTCTTCCCGCTGACCGTCGATTACATGGAGAAGGTGTATGCCGCCGGTCGCATTCCCGGTGGCTTCTTCAAGCGTGAAGGCCGTCCTTCAGAGAAGGAGATTCTTACTTCCCGCCTGATCGACCGGCCGATCCGCCCGCTCTTCCCGGACGGCCTCTACAACGACGTGCAGGTGGTCGCTACCGTGCTGTCGAGCAACCCCGATGTCGACCCCGACATTCCCGCCATGATCGGCGTTTCAGCCGCCCTGGCCCTCTCCGGCATTCCTTTCAATGGTCCGATCGGCGCGGCCCGCGTCGGCTACATCGACGGCCAGTACGTGCTGTGCCCGGCGATCTCGCAGCTCAAGGACAGCCGGCTCAACCTGGTTGTCGCCGGCACGGCGTCCGCCGTGCTGATGGTCGAGTCCGAAGCGCAGGAGTTGTCCGAAGACGTCATGCTCGGCGCCGTGGTCTTCGGCCACGAGCAGATGCAGGCCGCCATCAACGCCATTAACGAGCTGGTGGAAGTTGCCGGCAAGCCGGAGTGGGACTGGCAGCCCCCGGCCAAGGACGAGGCGCTCATCGCACGCGTCGCCGAGTTGGCCGAGGCCGAGTTGCGCGAGGCCTATCGCACGACCAGCAAGCAGGCGCGCACGCAGAAGTGCCGGGAGGTGACGAAGAAGACCATCGAGGCGATCTGCGGCGGCGAAGGTGCACCCGACGCGACCGCAGTCGGCAACCTGATCTTCGAACTGGAAGCGAAAATCGTCCGCAACCAGATCCTCGACGGCGAGCCGCGCATCGACGGCCGCGACACCCGCACGGTGCGCCCGATCGCCATCCGGCACGGCGTGCTGCCGCGCACCCACGGTTCGGCATTGTTTACCCGCGGCGAGACACAGGCGCTGGTGGTGGCCACGCTCGGCACCGGCCGCGACGAGCAAATCATCGACGCGCTGCAGGGGGAGTACCGCGAGCGCTTCATGCTCCACTACAACATGCCGCCCTATGCCACCGGCGAAACAGGCCGCGTCGGCAGCCCGAAGCGCCGCGAGATCGGCCACGGTCGCCTGGCCAAGCGTGCCCTGCTGGCCGTGCTGCCATCTCCCGAGGAGTTCAGCTACACCATGCGCGTTGTCTCCGAGATCACCGAGTCGAACGGTTCCAGCTCGATGGCTTCAGTCTGCGGCGGCTCGCTCGCCCTGATGGATGCCGGCGTCCCGCTGAAAGCCCATGTGGCCGGCATCGCCATGGGCCTGATCAAGGAAGGCAATCGCTTCGCCGTACTGACCGACATCCTGGGCGACGAGGATCACCTCGGCGACATGGATTTCAAGGTGGCCGGAACCGACAACGGCGTCACCGCGCTGCAGATGGACATCAAGATACAGGGCATCACCAAGGAGATCATGCACGTTGCCCTGACCCAGGCCAACGAGGCGCGCATGCACATCCTCGGCCTCATGAAGCAGTCGATGCAGGCGCCGAGCGAGATATCCACCTACGCGCCGCGCCTGATCACCATGAAGATCAATCCGGAGAAGATCCGCGACGTGATCGGCAAGGGCGGCGCGGTGATTCGGGCGCTTACCGAGGAGACCGGCACCGTCATCGACATCAACGACGACGGCACCGTGACCATCGCCTCGGTCAGCGCCGAGGCCGGCGCGCTGGCGAAGAAGCGCATCGAGGACATCACTGCCGAGGTGGAAGTCGGCAAGGTCTACGACGGCACCGTGCTGCGCCTGCTCGACTTCGGTGCCATCGTGCAGATATTGCCTGGCAAGGACGGCCTGCTGCACATCTCGCAGATCGCCAACGAGCGCGTCAACCAGGTCTCCGACTACCTCAAGGAAGGCCAGGCCGTGCGCGTCAAGGTGCTGGAGGCCGACGAGAAGGGCCGCGTGCGCCTGTCCATGAAGGCGGCTGCGGAAGCCGCTCCGGCGCCGGCGCAACAGTAAGCCTTGTACAGGCAACAAAAAAGGACGCCTCGGCGTCCTTTTTTGTTGCCTTGCGGCGGTCTTATTTGGCGACCTGCTTCTCGCGCAGTTCCTCAAGGGTCTTGCAGTCGATGCACAGGGTGGCGGTGGGACGCGCCTCCAGGCGCTTCAGGCCGATCTCCACGCCGCAGGAGTCGCAATAGCCGTATTCGCCCTTCTCGATGCGGTCGAGGGCCTCGTCGATCTTCTTGATCAGCTTGCGTTCGCGGTCGCGGTTGCGCAACTCCAGGGCGATGTCGGATTCCTGGCTGGCGCGGTCGTTCGGGTCGGCGAAGACGGTGGCTTCGTCCTGCATGGTGTGCACCGTGCGCTCGATGTCCTGCAGCAACTCGTCCTTCAGCGTCTCCAGAATGACGCGGAAGTGCTTGAGTTGCTTGTTGTTCATATACTCCTCGCCCTTCTTGGCGACATAGGGCGGGAACTGCTTGTGAAGGATGTCTTCGGCCATTTTTGCGACCCGGTTTCTCGGGAAAGCCGCTTTAATATCAGAAATATCCTGCTGTCGCAAGCGAAAATTCCGAGCGCGTTGATTCGATTGACCTATGGAGGTGCGCCGAGTAGAATGCCGCCTCTTCGGGGTGTAGCGCAGCCCGGTAGCGCGCCTGGTTTGGGACCAGGATGTCGGAGGTTCGAATCCTCTCACCCCGACCAGGACGCTGAACCGACTGGCGCCCGTAGCTCAACCGGATAGAGCACCGGCCTTCTAAGCCGGGGGTTACAGGTTCGAGTCCTGTCGGGCGCGCCAGCCCCTGGCATCAATGGTGGACGTAGCTCAGTTGGTAGAGTCCTGGATTGTGATTCCAGTTGTCGCGGGTTCGAGTCCCGTCGTCCACCCCATCCCTCTTCCTTACAATGCAGGCTCATGCAATGAGCCATGCCGGATGGCATGATGCCGCGCGTGCATCCATTACAGACGAGACGATGAGCAAGAAAAACGCCGCCTACGACGAATCCTCCTTCCGCGTGCTGAAAGGCCTCGAGCCGGTGCGCGAGCGGCCCGGGATGTACACCCGCACCGATTCGCCGATGCACATCGTCCAGGAGGTCATCGACAACGCCGCGGACGAGGCGCTTGCCGGCTTCGCGAAAAATATTCACGTCACGCTGCATGCCGACGGGTCCGTCACCGTCGCAGATGACGGCCGCGGCATTCCCGTCGGCCCGCACCCCGAGGAACAGGTGCCGGTGGTGGTGCTGGCCTTCACGCGCCTGCACGCCGGCGGCAAGTTCGACAAGAAGTCCGGCCAGTCGGCCTATGCTTTCTCCGGCGGCCTGCACGGCGTCGGCGTCGCCGTCACCAATGCGCTGTCGACGCGCGTCGAAGTCGAGGTGCGGCGCGACGGCAAGGTGCATCATGTGGTTTTCTCCGAGAACGGCGAGAGGACTTCCGATCTGCGCGTGGGCGAGGCCTGCGGCCGCCAGACCGGGACGCGCGTGCGCGCCTGGCCGGATGCCAAGTACTTCGAGTCGGCCAAGTTGCCGGTGGCCGAGCTGGAGCGCCTGCTGCGCTCCAAGGCGGTGCTGCTGCCGGGGCTGACCGTGACGCTGGAAACCGAGCAGGGCGGGGCGGCCAAGACCTGGCGCTATCCGCTCGGCCTGCAGGGCTACCTCGAAGAGGCCGGCGCCGGCGTCGAGGCTGTCTGTCCGGTCTACACCGGCGAGAAATACGCCGCCGCCGACGACGAGACCTTCGCCGAGGGCGAGGGCGCGGCCTGGGCGCTGGGCTGGTTCGTCGAGCCGGTCTGCGCCGAGTCCTACGTCAATCTCATCCCCACCGCGCTGGGCGGCACGCACGAGTCGGGCCTGCGCGCCGGTGTCTTCGAGGCGGTGAAATCCTTCATCGAGCACCACGCGCTGCTGCCGCGCGGCATCAAGCTGCAGCAGGAGGACGTCTGCGGCCGCATGAGCTTCATCCTCTCGGCACGCATCCTCGACCCGCAGTTCCAGGGCCAGGTGAAGGAGAAGCTGAATTCCCGCGAGGCGGTGAAGCTGGTCTCGGCGATGATGCGCGACCCGCTCGAGATCTGGCTCAACAACCATGTCGACGCCGGCAAGGCCATTGCCCAGCTGGCCATCAAGCAGGCCGAGGCGCGCCTGCGCACGGCGCAGAAGGTGGAGAAGAGGAAGTCCTCCGGCGTCGCCGTGCTGCCGGGCAAGCTCTCCGACTGCGAGAGCGAGGATACCGCCGACAACGAGCTGTTCCTCGTCGAGGGCGACTCCGCCGGCGGCTCGGCGAAGATGGCGCGCAACAAGGAGACCCAGGCCATCCTGCCGCTGCGCGGCAAGGTGCTCAACGCCTTCGAGGTCGACGCCGACCGCCTCTTCGCCAATGCCGAGATCCACGACATCGCCGTGGCGCTCGGCGTCGACCCGCACCCGGCCGACGCGCCGGATGCCGTGCTCGACCGGCTGCGCTACGGCAAGGCCGTCATCATGTCCGACGCCGACGTCGACGGCGCCCACATCCAGACCCTGCTGCTGACGCTGTTCTACCGCCACTTCCCGAAGCTGATCGCGCGCGGCCATGTCTACATCGCCATGCCGCCGCTCTACCGCGTCGACGTGCCGGCCTCGGGCAAGAAGCGCCCGGCCAAACGCCTCTATGCGCTCGACGAGGGCGAACTGGAGGCGATCCGCGACCGCCTGAGGAAGGAGGGCGTCAATCCCGACGCCGTCGAGATCGGCCGTTTCAAGGGCCTCGGCGAGATGAACCCCGAGCAGCTTCGCGAGACCACCATGGACCCGGCGACGCGGCGCGTGCTGCCGGTGGTGCTGCGCGAGGGCGCCGAGGAGGAGACGAAGAAGATGTTCACCCTGCTGATGGCCAAGGGCGAGTCCGCCGGCCGCCGCGGCTGGATGGAAGAGAAGGGCAATCTCGTGGAAGCGGATGTATGAGCAACGGCACGCCTGACCTGTTCGACGATGCAAAAGTCAGCCACGGCGGCACGGCGCAACTGCCGCCTTCCGCGCCGCCGCCGGCGCCCAACGCGCTGCCCGACGACGCCCTGCCGCTCGATCTCTACGCCGAGCGCGCCTACCTCACCTATGCCATGAGCGTGGTTACCGGCCGCGCCCTGCCGCACGTCGAGGACGGCCAGAAGCCGGTGCAGCGGCGCATCCTCTACGCCATGCACGAGATGGGCCTGAAGGCCGGCGCCAAGCCGGTGAAGAGCGCGCGCGTCGTCGGCGACGTCATCGGCAAGTTCCACCCCCACGGCGACCAGAGCGTCTACGATGCCATGGTGCGCGTGGCGCAGGACTTCTCGCTGCGCTACCCGCTCATCGACGGCCAGGGCAACTTCGGCTCGCGCGACGGCGACGCGGCGGCGGCGATGCGCTACACCGAGGCGCGCCTGACGCCGATCGCCGAGCTGCTGCTCGGCGAGCTCGACCGCGGCACGGTGGACTTCGCCCCCAACTACGACGGCGCCTTCAGGGAGCCGGTGCTGCTGCCGGCGCGCCTGCCGATGGTGCTGCTGAACGGCGCCTCCGGCATCGCCGTCGGCATGGCCACCGAGATTCCGCCGCATAACCTGCGCGAGGTGGCGCAGGCGGCGATCCACCTCATCCGCAATACGAAGGCCACGGTGGCCGAGTTGCTCGCCCACGTGCAGGGGCCGGACTTCCCCGGCGGCGGTCAGGTCATCTCGCAGCCGAAGGACATCGTGGACGCCTACACCGCCGGGCGCGGCAGCCTGCGCATGCGCGCGCGCTGGCGCGTCGAGGACCTCGCCCGCGGCCAGTGGCGCATCGTCGTGCAGGAGCTGCCGCACGGCGTCTCGGCCGCGCAGATCGCCGCCGAGATCGAGTCGCTCACCAACCCGCAGCCGAAGCAGGGGCGCAAGGACGTCTCGCAGGAGCAGAAGAACCTCAAGCAGCTGATGCTCTCCGTCCTCGACACGGTGCGCGACGAGTCGAACGAGAAGGAGCCGGTGCGCCTGATCCTCGAGCCGAAGTCGAAGAACCAGGACGTGCAGGAGATGATGAACGTGCTCCTCGCCAACACCAGCCTGGAGACCAACGTTCCGCTCAACTTCACCATGCTCGGCCGCGACAGCCGTCCGCAGCAGAAGAACCTGGTGCAGGTCGTCTCGGAGTGGGTCGCTTTCCGCTACGACACCGTCGAGCGGCGCACGCGGCATCGCCTGGGCGAGGTCGAGCGCCGCCTCCACATCCTCGACGGCCGCATGATCGCCTTCCTCAACATCGACAAGGTGATCAAGGTCATCCGCAATTCCGACGAGCCGAAGCAGGACCTGATGGCGAAATTCGCCTTGTCGGAAATTCAGGCGGAGGACATCCTCGATATCCGCCTGCGCCAGCTGGCGAGGCTCGAAGGCATCAGGATCGAGAAGGAGCTGGCCGAACTGAAGGAGGAGGAAAAATCCCTCGGGCGCATCCTCGGCGAACGCAAGGAGATGACGAAACTCATCCTCAAGGAGATCGAGCAGGACGCAAAGCAGTACGGCGACGAGCGCCGCACCCTGATCGAGGCGGTGGCCCCGGTGGCGCCTGCCGAGATCCAAGTACCGGACGAGCCGGTAACGGTGATCCTCTCCAAGAACGGCTGGGTGCGCCGCCGCGACGGTCACGGCCTCGACCGCACGGCCATCACCTACAAGGCCGGCGACTATCCCTTCTTCGTCGCCGAGACGCGCACCACCTGGCCGCTGATCGTGGTCGACTCCAACGGCCGCGCCTACTCGCTGCGCGTGTCGGATCTGCCCGGCGGGCGCGGCGACGGTGCGCCCATCGCCACCATGGTCGACCTGCAGGCCGGCGGCCGCGTCGCCGCGGCAGTGTCGGACGAATCCGAGGCGCAGTATCTCTTCGCCAATTCCGGCGGCTACGGCTTCATCGCGAAGGTCGGCGACCTGGTCTCGCGGCAGAAGGCCGGCAAGGCCTTCATGAGCCTGGAGACGGGCGAGCGCGTGCTGCACCCGGCCAGGGCGGCCGGCAACACCATCGCTGCCGTGTCCGAGAACGGCCGCCTGCTGATGTTCGACGCCTCTGAAATGAAGAGTCAGTCCGCCGGACGCGGCGTGCTGGTCATGGGCCTCGACGACAAGGAAGAACTGGTCGGCGTGACGGTGAACGACGGCGGCGGCGTCGTCGTCGAGGGCATCGGCCGCGGCGGCAGGACGGTGCCGTGCAAGGTGGCGGGCAAGGACGTCGAGAAGTATCGCCTGCACCGCGCCCGCAAGGGCTGCCTGCTGCCGGTGAAGATGAAGCCGGCCTTCATCCTCTGACTGTCTCCCCCTCTCCCCGCGGGGAGAGCAACCGGGGGAGAGGGGCGTCAGCCCCCCGCGATCATCGGAAACACCGTCACGCGGTCGCCGTTCCTCAGCAGCGCGCCGGCTTCGCCGGAGAGCACCATCTCGCCGTTCACCGCCACATTGAGGTTGCGGTCGCCGAGCCTGTCGGCGGCTTCGGGCAGGCGGCGGCGCAGGGACTGGCGCAACTCGACGACATTCGATACCGGCTCATCGACGACGATGGCGTGCTCCGGCGCGCCGGGCACGTCGTTGGGCAGTTCGACGCGCACGGCGAAGCCGGTGATGACCCTGGCCAGCTTCTCGTGCCAGTCGACCTGTGGCGCGCCCTCGGCGTTGAGCCCGGTCAGCGCATAGAAGCGCGCCTTCAGCTGCTCGAACTGGGCGCGGTCGATCTTCTCGCCCTTGAACGGGCCGTAGGTGTTCCCCTCCTCGAACCAGCGCGGCGGCAGGGTGTCGTCCTTGGCACGCAGGCCGAGGCGGAAGTTGAGCATGTGCTCGATGCCGGTGACGTTGCGGCCGATCTCGTCCATGTCGGCGGCGGTGAGTTTCGTGCCGGTGAGGGCATTCACCTGCTCGGCGAAGTCGGCCGGGTCGGGCAGGGTGGGCGAGTTGAACAGCTTGGTGTCGAAGCGACACATGCCGACCGAGTCGCCCACGGCGAAGGTATTCTCGCACTTGCGCACGGCGAATTCCTTGCCCTCGTAGGAATTCGGCTTGGCCGACACGACGCCGCCGTAGAGCGCGGTCTTGAAGGCCGGGTCGTCGTTCACGCGGGCGTTGATCTCCAGCGTGACGCGGTTCCGCAGGTGGTCCATGCCGCGCGTCGCCACCGAGAGGCCGAGGGCGAAGGCCTTGAGGATGCGCGCATCGTGCGGGTCGGACTGGAACAGGCCCTTCACCGCCATGCGGTACTTCGCGGCTTCCTCGGGGTAGTGACCCTTCTCGACGGCGCGGGTGGTGTCGGCGATGACGTTGCCGAAGCCCTCGCGCCTCGCCGTCATGAAGAGGAGTTTCTCGATGACCTCGTAGTTGCCCCAGGCGAGGTCGAGTCCGCCGGTCTCCTTCTGCGTGATGATGCCGCGCTGCCAGAGTTCCATGGCCCAGGCGAGGGCGCCGCCGGCGCTGGCCGAGTCCATGCCGAGGTCGTTGAGGATGTTGTTCAGGCGCAGGACCTGCTCGGGCTCCTTGATGCCGATGTTCGGGCCGAACTTGCCGAGGGTGACGTACTCGGGGCCGTCGCCCTTGTCGTAGCGGTCGAACTTGCCGTCGCCATGGATGCCGTTGTAGGTCTTCTTGCGCTCGTGCTCGACCTCCGCCTGCGCCTTGTCGTAGCTGGCGTTGCCCTTGAGGCCCTTCAGGGCGTGCGCGCCCCAGCCGCCCTTGCCCTCGGGCGTCATGTCGTTCAGGTTGCGGCAGTGCACCGGGCACTTGAAACAGCCGTCCATGCCCGGGCGGTAGACGTCGAAGTTGTCGGCGTCGAGCGTCTCGACCCAGGTGGTCTCCTGGTTGTTCTTGGTGCCCATGGCGCCGAGCACCCGGCTCGGCTTGTAGAGGAAGGGCGTACCGACCATCTTCAGCGCGTTCTTGATCACCGAAGTGCCGGTGATCTTCTTGCCGATGGCCTTGTTCTGCGCCTTGACGTCGGCCGGCAGCGGCGCCTCGGGCGGACGGCCGTGCACCATGATGGCCTTGAGGTTGAGGGCGCCCATCTTGGCGCCGCCGCCGCCGCGCGCCCAGATGGCCTTGATGCCGCCCATGATGCCGGCGCACAGCACGCCGTTCTCGCCGGCGCTGGTGATGCGTGCCAGCGCCATGTCCTTGCGCTCCTTGCAGTCGAAGTCGCGCTCGACGGCCGCTGCCGTGTCGAGGTTGTTCAGGCCGGCATAGGCCGTGGCGTCGTGGAAGGTGGCCTCGTCAAGGGCGATGCGCAGCAGCGTGAGCTGCGAAGCCTTGCCATACAGGACCAGATGGTCGTAGCCGTGGCGCTTGAGGAAGGAGGGGAAGTAGTCGCCGCCGTTGGCATCGAGGATGGCGTAGGACTCCGGCGACTTGCTGGTGAAGTTGCCGCGCGTGGCCGAGGGCATCACGCTGGTCAGCACGCCGGCGCCGAAGATCAGCGGCACCTCCGGATCGAGGGCGTCCTTATTCTCCTGCAGCAGGTTGTAGAGCAGCCACATGTTGGCGCCGCGGCCGCCGAGGAAATGTGTCAGTACGTCCGCCGGCAGATACTTGCGGCGGGTTTCCCGGCGTTCCAGGTCCACGAACAGGGTGGCGCCCTGGGTCGGGTACTGTGGTGTGTCTTGCAGTCGGCAGCAAAGCCGGTCAACCAGGTCGCGAATGCCCATATCGGTCCTCCTTGCCTAGGATGCAGGACAGTCTATACCGGCAATCTCGTGCCTATTTGATCCATGTCAAATAATGGTGGATAGCAAACAGTTTGTAAACAAATTATAATACCGGCTGGCAGTGGGGTAAAGTTACGTCTTGCGGTTCCATCAGGAGGCAGTCATGTCAGCAGCGGCAACGGCACCAGCGGGCACGAAGCGGGGCGCGCCGCGCCCGGTAGAAGAGCTTGACAGCGTCACCATCCGCTTCGTCGGCGATTCCGGCGACGGCATGCAATTGACCGGCAACGAGTTTTCCCGCGCCATCGCCAAAGCCGGACACGACTTCGCCACCCACCCCGACTATCCCTCCGAAATCCGCGCCCCGACCGGTACCCTGTTCGGCGTTTCCGGTTACCAGATCCAGTTCGCCTCGCGCGCCGTATTCACCTCCGGCGATGCCCCGGACGTGCTGGTCGCCATGAACCCGGCGGCACTGAAGACCAATTTGTCCGACGTCAAGCACGGTGGCACCATCATCGCCAACAGCGGCGCCTTCACCGACGCGAACCTCGCGAAGGCCGGCTACAAGGGCAATCCCCTCGACGACGGTAGTCTCGGCGACTACCGCCTCTACAAGATCGACATCTCCGAACTGACCGCCCATGCCCTGAAGGCGTCCGGACTCTCCAAGAAGGAGGTTGGCCGCTGCAAGAACTACTATGCGCTGGGCCTCATGCTCTCTCTCTACAGCCGTCCGCTGGAGAAAGAAGAGGAGGATATCCGCAAGAAGTTCGCCAAAAAGCCAGAGGTCGCCGAGGCCAACGTGCTGGCGTTGCGCGCCGGCTATGCCTATGCCGATGCTACCGAGATGTTCATCACGAGCTACCGCGTGCGCACGGCCGACATTGCACCGGGCACCTACCGCAGCCTGACCGGCAACCACGCCGCGGCGCTCGGCTTCGTCGCCGCCTCGGAACTGGCCGGCGTGCCGCTGTTCCTCGGCTCCTACCCGATCACCCCGGCGACCGACATCCTGCACGAGCTCTCGGCGCTGAAGCATTTCAACGTCGCCACCTTCCAGGCCGAGGACGAGATCGCCGGCATCTGCTCGGCGATCGGCGCGGCCTATGGCGGTGCGCTCGGCATGACCACCACTTCCGGCCCCGGCATGGCGTTGAAGACCGAGGCGCTCGGCCTCGCCGTGATGCTGGAGATTCCGCTGGTGATCGTGAACGTGCAGCGCGGCGGGCCCTCGACCGGCCTGCCGACCAAGATCGAGCAGTCGGACCTCCTGCAGGCGGTCTATGGCCGCAACGGCGAATGCCCGATTCCGGTCATCGCCGCCAATTCGCCGGCCGATTGCTTCGATTGCGCCATCGAGGCCTTCCGCCTTGCCGTCAAATACATGACGCCGGTGATCTTCCTGTCCGATGGCGGCATCGGCAACGCCGCCGAACCCTGGCGCATTCCCGATCCGGCTTCGCTGCCCAAGCTGAAGGTGAAGTTCCGCACCGATCCCGAAGGCTTCCAGGCCTACGCCCGCGACGCCAATCTGGCGCGCGCCTGGGTGCGCCCCGGCACGCCCGGCATGGAACACCGCGTCGGTGGCCTGGAAAAGGATTTCCTCACCGGCAACATTTCGCACGACCCGATGAACCACCAGCGCATGGTCGAAGTGCGCGCCGCCAAGGTCGAGGGAATCGCAAAGGACCTGCCGCCGCTCAAGGTGGAAGGCCCGGCCAGCGGCGATCTCCTCGTCGTCGGCTGGGGCAGCACCTACGGCTCGATCGTGCAGGCGCGCGAGAAAGCCGCCGCCGAGGGCCATACCGTCGCCCACGTGCACTTGCGTCACCTGAACCCCTTGCCGCCGGATCTCGGCGACATCCTCAGGCGCTACAAGCGCGTGCTGGTGCCCGAGATGAACCTTGGCCAGCTTTCGCGCATCCTGCGCGAGCATTTCCTGCGCGAGGTGGACACCCTTTCCAAGGTGCAGGGCAAGCCGTTCAAGGTGTCCGAGATCCACGATCGCATCGTCGAACTGTGCAAGAAGGGGTCGAAATGACAGACATGGCCGTTCTCACCAAGAAGGACTTCGAGTCCAACCAGGACGTGCGCTGGTGTCCAGGCTGCGGCGACTATGCCGTGCTGGCGCAGATCCAGAAGCTGATGCCGACGCTGGGCATCCCGCGCGAGAACTTCGCTTTCATCTCCGGCATTGGCTGCTCGAGCCGGTTTCCCTACTACATGGAAACCTACGGCATGCACAGCATCCATGGCCGCGCTCCGGCCATCGCCAGCGGCCTCAAGCTGGCGCGGCCCGAACTCTCGGTGTGGGTCGTGACAGGAGACGGCGACGCGCTGGCCATTGGCGGCAACCACTTCATCCACGCCATGCGTCGCAACATCGATCTGAAGATCATCCTGCTCAACAACCGCATCTACGGCCTGACCAAGGGCCAGTACTCGCCGACCTCGGAGATGGGCAAGAAGACCAAGACGACGCCGCTCGGCAACATCGACCGACCGTTCAGCCCGGTCGCCCTGGCGCTGGGCGCCGGCGCCACCTTCGTTGCGCGCACGGTGGATTCCGACCAGGCGCACATGGCGCAGGTGCTCAAGCGCGCCGCCGAGCACAAGGGCACGGCCTTCGTCGAGATCTACCAGAACTGCATCGTCTTCAACGACGGCGCCTATGACGCCATTACCGACAAGAGCGTGAGGGACGACGCCCGCCTGCTGCTCGAGCACGGCAAGCCGCTGGTGTTCGGCAAGGCCCGCGACAAGGGCATCCGCCTGCGCGGCCTCGAGCCGGAGGTGGTCACGCTCGGCGAGGGCGGCGCCGGCGAGGGCGATCTGGTAATGCACGACGAGGCCGCCGACCACAGCGGCCTGGCCTTCTTCCTGTCGCAGTTCGATGCACCGAAGTTTCCCGTGCCGCTCGGCGTCTTCCGCGCCGTGCGCCAGCCGACCTACGAGGAGATGAACATCCAGCTGCACGCCGATGCCGAGGCGCGCAAGGGGCGCGGCACGCTCGCCGGGCTTTTCGGCAGCGGAGATACCTGGACCATCGCGTAAGGAGAGAAAGAGAAATGGCTTTGATGATCACCGACGAATGCATCAACTGCGACGTGTGCGAGCCCGAGTGCCCAAACGGCGCCATCTCGCAGGGCGATGAAACCTACGTCATCGATGCGGCCAAATGCACCGAATGCGTCGGCCATTATGACGAGTCGCAATGCGTTGCCGTCTGCCCGGTCGACTGCATCGTAGCCGACCCGGGCCACGACGAAAGCAAGGAACAGCTGCACGACAAGTTTCTCAGGCTGACCGCCACACCGGCATGATGGGATAATCGCCGGGTTCTTTCCCGAGCGAGGCGCCCGTGCCTGTTCCCGCATCCGTCTCCGACTACCGCCTGCTGGCGGAGCAGCGCCTACCGCGCGCCTTCTTCGACTACATCGACGGCGGCGCCTACAACGAGCTGACGCTCGCCGCCAACCGCGACGACCTCGATGCGCTGAATCTGCACCAGCGCGTGCTGCGCGGCGCCGCGAACATCGATACCTCGACCACTGTGCTCGGCGAGACGCTGGCCCAACCAGTGATCCTCGGCCCGGTCGGCCTGGCCGGCCTGTATGCCCGCCGCGGCGAAGTGCAGGCGGCGCGCGCGGCGAAGGCCGCCGGCGTGCCGTTCTGCCTCAGCACCGTCTCCATCTGTTCCATCGAAGAAGTCAGTGCCGCCGGCACGGCGCCGTTCTGGTTCCAGCTCTACGTCATCCGCGACCGCGGCTACGCCAAAGAACTTCTCGCCCGCGCCCAGGCCGCCGGCTGCACCACGCTGGTGTTCACCGTCGACCTCCCCGTGTTCGCCACGCGCTACCGCGACGTGAGGAACGGCATGACCGGCGGCGCCACGCTGGCCGGCCGGCTGGCGAAGCTCTGGGACATCGTCCGCCACACCGATTGGCTCCTCGACGTGGCCGTCGGCGGCAAGCCGCTCACCTTCGGCAACCTCGCCCAGGCCGTGCCCTCGGCGAAGAGCCTCGAAGCGATGAAAGTCTGGGTCGACGCCCAGTTCGACCCCGCCATCACCTGGCGCGACCTCGGCTGGCTGCGCGAGAACTGGAGCGGCAACATCGTCATCAAGGGCGTGCTCGACGCGGACGATGCACGCGCCGCCGCCGACATCGGCGCCAGCGCCGTGGTCGTCTCCAACCACGGCGGCCGCCAGCTCGACGGCGCGCCCTCGGCCATCTCCACCCTGCCGCGCGTCGTCGACGCCGTCGGCGACCGGCTGGAAGTCCTCATGGACGGCGGCATCCGCAGCGGCCAGGACGTCGCCAAGGCGCTGGCCCTCGGCGCGAAAGCCATCCTACTCGGCCGCCCCTGGGCCTACGGCCTCGCCGCAAGGGGCGAGCAGGGCGTCGCCGAAGTCCTCGCCCTCCTCAAGCGCGAGCTGGAAATCACCATGACCCTGCTGGGCGTGGAGCGGATCGAGCAGATCGGGGCAGGGGCGCTGGACAGGTAGCTGGTCACTCCCTACGACACGGCGCCAAGCAGGGATATGCATGATCATTCATTGTTCGAAAAAGCTTGCCGCGAAACTGCCCGATGTTTCATCGATGCCGCTCGAGCTGACCAGCCCGCTGGGCGGCTGGCATGGGCATCTGATCACCCTGGATCGTCGTCAATGCGCGATGTTTTGCCATGACGCGACGCGCTACGCGCTGTTCCTGCCGGGGCTGCGCAAGGAGCATTGCACCGAGTTGGGCAGCAAATGGTTTCGCCAGCTTTACCTGGCCACGCTGGCCATGAGCGCGGTTCGCCTGTGTTAGACAGCAAGCAATCAAGATCAGCGCCAGTTTTCCACCCGCAACCCTTCGATACGCTCGAATTCACCCACGTTTGAAGTGACCACGGTCAGGCCCCGGGCCAGGGCGGTGCCGGCAATCATGATGTCGTAAGCGCCGATGGGCCTGCCGCGCTTTTGCAGGACGGCGCGAATGGTGCCGGCGGCTTTCGCGTCGGCATTCTCGAACGGCAGCACGGCGATGCTGGCGAGGAAGGCGTTGATCACCGGCGCCAGTTTTTCCGTGCGGGCGGGATGCAGTTGAAGGCCGTATTCGATCTCCATTCGCGTCACCGCAGAAATGGAGATCGACTGCGGCGGCGTGGTCTTGAGCCGCGCCAGCACGCCCGCCTGCCCCTTGACGAAATCGCTGACCGTGCAGGTGTCGAGCAGCCAGGTCATGCGAGGGGATCGGCCGGCGGCGGTTTTAGGCGATCGCGCCTGGATTCAAAGGGCGGCAGGTCGGGCAGACCCTCGAACGCCATCACCTCCTCGGGCCACGATGGCTTGCCTCTGCATGCCAGCCATTCCTGCAGCGCGCGGCGGATGATTGCGTTGCGGCTTTCACCCGCTTCCTCGGCGACTCGGGCTAGCTTCTGGCCAGTCTGGTCATCGATGTAGATGTTGAAGTGCATCTGGGACCCCATATAACATACACGTATGTTATGTGTTGGCAGAGGGCAATGCAAGAGGGAAAGCCAGCCTGCAGTTGATGGGAGTCAATTGATACAGGAAAAGCGTATGTCTCAGAATTACTGTATCTGATATAGTTTCTCGCTGCGACGCGGCCACCATAACCACACCCATCGCCGCGCCTGATGACGTGATTCACCGGGAGGACGGTATCGTGAGCAAATCCATTACGACGCGAGCCAGTGAGCTGTTCCGCCAAGCTGCTGGGCAGGGTCGCGGGGCGCTCGACGCGGGCGAACTGAAGGCGCTGCTCGACGGGCTCGGCCTCGCCTTCGACGCCGGCGCGCCGGCGGGCGCGGCCGACATGCGCATCAGCCTGAACAGCACGCGCGAGTTCGGCATGGTCATCAGCGCCGGGCTGGGCGGGCTGGAAGCGGAGCTCGACGAGGGCAATTTCCGCCGCGACCGCGGCTCCGTGTACGCCGCCGCGGCACTGACCGACGCGGCGGATTTCCTCGGCCTCTTCAAGCGCACGCTCGCTTATCAGAAGCTCGCCGCCGTGGCGCAGCGCGCCGGCGCGGCATCGCCCGATGCGGCGCTGGAAGCCTGTTTCGCACGCCTGCTGGAACTGGCGCGGGCCTTCGCCCCGGAAAACCCGGATGCGCCCTGCGTGCTGCAGGCGCTGGAACTGAATCCGGTGCAGGCCGGTGCGCAGTTCACGGCGCGTGGCGCGGCATGTTCCTTCGGTGCGCCGCAACCCGCCCGCCTGCCGCGGCCGATATCCAAGATCGACAAGCTGATCCACCCCAAGCGCATCGGTCTCATCGGCGTCTCGGGCACGGGCATGAACTTCGGCCGCATCATCCTGCGCAACCTGATGGGCAGCGGCTACCCGAAGGAACAGCTGCTGGTGCTCAAGCCGGGCGAGGCCGAGATCGACGGCGTGAGGTGCGTCGAGGGTCTGAAGGCCATCGACGGCAAGCTGGACCTGCTCATCGTCGCAGTGGCGGCGAGCGCGGTCTATGAACTGGTCGACGAAATCATTGCCACCGACGCGGTGGAAGCCGTGATGCTCATTCCTGGCAGCATGGGTGAGACGAAGAAGAGCCGCGAGCCGGCGGCCCGGCTTGCGGCGCGCATCAACGCCGCCCACGGCAAGCCGGACGGCGGGCCGATCTTCCTCGGCGCCAACTGCCTCGGCGTGGTGTCGCATCCGGGCGCCTACGACTCCTGGTTCATCCCGCTCGAGCGCCTGCCCAAGCCGCAGAAGAAGCCGGTGCGCAATTCGGTGATGCTCTCGCAGAGCGGCGCCTTCATGATCACGCGCCTGTCGCAGAATCCCTGGCTCGATCCGGCCTACATGCTGGCCCTGGGCAACCAGACCGATCTCACGCACGGCGACATGCTCAGCTACTTCGCCGCGCTGCCGGGCATCGAGACGCTCGGCATCTACATCGAAGGCTTCAAGGACCTCGACGGCCTGCATTTCGCCCGCGCCGTGCGCAAGGCGGTGCTCAACGGCAAGCAGGTGGTGGTGTACAAGTCCGGCCGCACCGCGCCGGGGCAGGGCGGCGTGATGGGCCACACGGCCTCCATCGCCGGCGGCCTGACGCTGTTCGAGTCGGTGGTGCGCCACGCCGGCGCCATCGTCACCGAGGACTTCAGCACCTTCGACGACCTCTTCTACATCGCCGGCGCGCTGCAGGAGAAGAAAATCGGCGGCACGCGGCTGGGCGCCATCAGCGGCGCCGGCTTCGAGGCGGTGGGCATGGCCGACAACATCGAGACCGACGGCTTTGCCATGGAGATGGGCGCGATCGAGGACGCCACAGTGAGGAAGGTCGAGGAAATCCTCGTCGCCAAGAAGCTCGACCAGCTGGTCGAGGTGAGGAATCCCATCGACATCAACCCGGGCGCCGACGACGAGGCGCACCTGGACATCTCGGAAGCCTTCCTGCAGGACCCGAACATCGATGCCGTGGTGGTCGGCCTCGACCCGACCGCCCCTTCGGTGCGCGCGCTCGAATCGAGCAAGCTGCGCCCCGGGCACGACATCAACGACCCGAAGAGCACGGTGCATCTCATGCCGCCGATGGTCGAGCGCAACGACAAGCCGCTCATCGGCATCGTGGACGGCGGCACGCTCTACGACACCATGGCGGCGCGCCTGATGGATCAGGGCGTATGCGTCTTTCGCAACTGCGCGCGCGGCACCCGTGCCCTGGTACGCTACGCCCAGGCGAGGCTGTACGCCGATTACCTGAAAGACCGCCGTCCCGGCGGGACTGACTTTTGAAAGAGGGAGCCAATATGAGCGATACGCTGAAACCCGGACTCACCGCTACCGTCCGCATCACCGTCGACACGCCCCGCACCATCGGCTTCATGGGCGAAGACCTGCGTGTGTATTCCACGCCGAGCCTGCTCTACGACGTCGAGGTGGCCTGCCGCGAGCTGATCCTGCCGCACGTCGGCGAGGGCAAGGACTCGGTCGGCACGCGCGTCGAGTTCGACCACGTCGGCGCCACGCTGCTCGGCATGTGGGTGGAGATCACCGTCAAGCTGGCGGAGGTGAACGGGCCCGCCGTGACCTTCGAGTTTTCCGCGCGCGATGCGGTGGAGGAAGTGGCGCGCGGCAAGCACAGCCGCTTCGTCGTCGGCCTGGAGAAGACCGCGCAGCGGCTGAAGGCCAAGCAGGCGAAGGCGGCCGGCTGATTACTTGAAGGGGTTGGTGACGACCAGCCGCTTCTCGAAGCGCTGGCCGTTCTGCAGGTCTTCGGAATACAGCGTCTTGCAGCCCGCCAGCAAGGCGGAGGCGACGATCATCGCGTCGTAGAGCGACAGGCCGTGTCGTTCTACGAGCTGCAGGCCCAGGTCGTGCGACTCCTCAACGATGGGCACCACGGCGCATACGGCGCGGATGGCGGCCAGGGCTTCGCGGATTTCGGCGATGGTCATGCCCAGCTTGCGCGAGGCGACCGAGGCGAACTCGTTGAGCACCTGCACGCTGACGACGCCTCCCCCGGAGAGCAGCGCTTCGGCGCGGTCGGCCTTGGCCTGGTCGGCGGAGAGCAGGTAGAGAACGGCGTTGGTGTCGAAGAACTGCTCGGCGGCTTTAGCGGCCTTCATTGGCTTCGAGGCGGTCGAACCTGAAATCGCCGGGCAGGCGGCCGCGGAATTTTCTCAGGCGTGCCAGCAGTTCCCTGGGGGCGGGGCGCTTCTCCACTTCGAACTCCCGCTTTCCGGCGACATGGATCTCGATCTCGTCGCCTTCCTTGAGCTTCAGGGCTTCCACCACGGCGGCGGGCAGGCGCACGGCCAGGCTGTTGCCCCATTTGGCGATTTGCATGATGGTCTCCGTTGCATGGATATACATGCTGAAATTGTATATCATTTTACAGGGGATTCAATCTTCCCATCTCCCCCTGCCCCTGCC
>WBUF01000022.1 GCA_008933825.1 Rhodocyclaceae bacterium
GACGCATTAGATCGCAACGAAGCGATTCCGGCATCATCCATTCGGGTGATGCCGAAAGCAATATGAAGGCAAGGACAGGAAGTCAGCCGAGCCGGCCGCGGCGCAGGCGCAACCCGGCGGTGGCGAGCCCGCCCAGCCCCTGGCCGCCGTGGGCGTGGCAGATGGCGCAGGCCAGCGCGTCGGCGGCGTCCGGGCCGGGGTCGCCCGGAAGATTGAGCAGGCGCCGCACCATGTGCTGCACCTGTTCCTTGGCGGCGTGGCCGTTGCCGACCACCGCCTGCTTGACCTGCAGCGCGGTGTACTCGGCGACCGGCAGTTCGGCGTCCACCGCGGCGCAGATGGCGGCGCCGCGCGCCTGACCGAGCAGCAGGGTGGATTTCGGGTTGACGTTGACGAAGACGATCTCGACGGCGATCTGCTCCGGGCGATGCTCGGCGATGACTTCGCGCAGGCCGCCGAGAATGGTCTTCAGGCGCAGCGGCAGCGTGCCGTCCTCCGGCGTCTTCACGCAACCGCTGGTGATGTAGGCAAGCTTGCTGCCGGTTTTTTCGATCACCCCGAAGCCGGTGACGCGCAGCCCGGGGTCGATGCCGAGGATGCGGACGGGCGTCGCGGCGTCTCCCACCGCCCTCAGGCCTCGTCGATGACCGCGGTCGAGTAGACCTCCTGCACGTCGTCCAGCGCGTCGAGAGCGTCGAGCAGCTTCTGCATCCGGGCGGCGTCCTCGCCGGCCAGCTCGGTCTCGTTGAGCGGCTTCAGCGTAACGTCGGCAATCTCCGCCTTCAGCCCGGCCTGCTCCAGCCCGGCTTTCACGGCATGAAAGTCCGCCGGCGCGCAGATCACCTCGACGCTGCCGTCCTCGTTGGTGACGACGTCTTCGGCGCCGGCTTCAAGCGCCGCCTCCATCACCTTGTCCTCGCTGGTGCCGGGCGCGAAGAGGAACTGGCCGCAATGCTTGAACTGGAACGCCACCGAGCCTTCGGTGCCCATGTTGCCGCCGTTCTTGGAGAAGGCATGGCGCACGTCGGCCACGGTGCGCGTCTTGTTGTCGGTGAGGCAGTCCACCATCACCGCCGCGCCGCCGATGCCGTAGCCCTCGTAGCGGATCTCCTCGTAGCTGACGCCCTCGAGCTGGCCGGTGCCGCGCTTGATGGCGTTCTCCATGGTGTCCTTGGGCAGGCTCTGCGCCTTGGCCTTGTCGATGGCCAGGCGCAGGCGCGCATTGCTGTTCGGATCGCCGCCGCCCATTTTGGCGGCGACGGTGATTTCCTTGATGAGCTTGGTGAATATCTTGCCGCGCTTGGCGTCCTGGCGCCCCTTGCGGTGCTGGATGTTGGCCCATTTCGAATGGCCGGCCATGTGAAACCCCTTGTCGAATCGCTGCGATAAAATGCAATTTTACACTCACGGGGAGCCTGCCGATGGCCCAGCCGCTCGTCATTGCCAAATCCGGCGAACTCGATCTGGCGCTGTTGCCGCAGATGGCCAACCGCCACGGCCTCATCACCGGCGCCACCGGCACCGGCAAGACCGTCACCCTGCAGACGCTGGCCGAGCACTTCTCCGGCATCGGCGTGCCCTGCTTCATGTCCGACGTCAAGGGCGACCTCTCGGGCATCTCGCAGCCCGGCGGCGGCAACGCCAAGGTGGCCGAGCGGGTGGCGATGCTGAAACTCGAAGGCTTCGCGCACCAGGGCTACCCCGTCACCCTGTGGGACCCCTTCGGCGAGGCCGGCCATCCGGTGCGCGCCACCGTTTCCGACATGGGGCCGCTGCTGCTCGGCCGCATGCTCGACCTCAACGAAACCCAGGGCGGCGTGCTCAACCTGGTGTTCAAGGTGGCCGACGACAACGGCCTGCTGCTGCTGGATCTCAAGGACCTGCGCGCGATGCTCGCCTTCGTCGGCGAGAACGCCAAGCAGTTCACCACCGAGTACGGCAACGTCTCCGCCGCCTCCATCGGCGCCATCCAGCGCGGCCTGCTGGCGCTCGAATCGGAGGGCGGCGAGAAGCTCTTCGGCGAGCCGATGCTCGACATCGCCGACCTCATCCAGACCGACCGCGGGCGCGGCATCATCAACATCCTCTCCGCCGACCGCCTGATGCAGGCGCCGAAGCTGTACGCGACGCTGCTCCTGTGGCTGCTCTCCGAGCTGTTCGAGAACCTGCCCGAGGCGGGCGACCTCGACAAGCCGAAGCTGGTGTTCTTCTTCGACGAGGCGCACCTGCTGTTCGCCGACGCGCCGGCGGCGCTGGTCGACAAGATCGAGCAGGTGGTGCGGCTGATCCGCTCCAAGGGCGTCGGCGTCTATTTCGTCACGCAGAACCCGGCCGACGTGCCGGACAAGGTGCTCTCCCAGCTCGGCAACCGCGTGCAGCACGCGCTGCGCGCCTTCTCCGTGCGCGACCAGAAGGCGGTCAAGGCGGCCGCCGAGACCATGCGCGACAACCCGAGCCTCAATGAAGTCGCCGCCATCACCGAACTGGGGGTCGGCGAGGCGCTGGTCTCCTGCCTCGACGAGAAGGGCCGCCCCGGCGTGGTTCAGCGCGCCTTCGTCGTGCCGCCGCAGGGCCAGATCGGCCCGATCACTGACGCCCAGCGCCGCCAGCTGATCCAGAATTCCCTCGTCGCCGGCGTCTACGAGAAGACGGTGGATCGCGAATCCGCCTATGAGGTCCTCAAGGCGCGCGCGGCGCAGGCCGCGCCGCCGCCCCAGGCGCAACCGCAACCGCAACAAGCCGGCGGCGGCATCCTCGGCGGACTGGGGGACCTGCTCGGCGGCGGCTCGGGCCGGCGCCGCCAGTCGGTGGCCGAGGCGGCAGTGACGAGCGCCGCCCGCGCCATCGGCTCGAACCTGGGACGGCAGATCGTGCGCGGCGTGCTCGGCTCGATACTGGGCGGCAAGCGGCGCTGATGGCCGACCTGCGCACCGTCGGCCTGACGCTGGCGGTGCTCTCGGCCGTCGCCTTTTCCTTCAAGGCCATCTTCGTCAAGCTCGGCCTCGCCCACGGCGCCGACGCCGTGACGCTGCTGGCGCTACGCATGGGCTTCGCCCTGCCGGTGTTCCTCGCCATGGCCTGGCGCAGCGGCGCCGCCGGGCTGACGCGGCGCGACTGGCTGTGGCTGGCGGTGCTGGGCCTGGCCGGCTACTACCTGTCGAGCCTGTTCGACTTCCTCGGCCTGCAGACCATCAGCGCCGGCCTCGAGCGGCTGATCCTGTTCACCTACCCGACCCTGGTGCTGCTGTTCTCGGCGCTGTTCCTCGGCCAGAAGATCCGCCCGGCGGCCTGGGGCGCGCTGGCGCTGTGCTACGCCGGCATCGGCCTCGCCGTGTCGCACGACCTGACTTTTGCCGGCGCGTCGCGCGACCTGATTGTCGGCAGCCTGTGGGTGTTCGCCAGCGCGGTGAGCTACGCGCTGTTCTGGATGGGCTCGGGCCACGTCGTCGCGCGCATTGGCGCGATGCGCCTGTCGGCCTACGCCTCGATCTTCGCCTGCCTGTTCGTGCTCGGTCACTTCGCGGCGACGCGCCCGCTCGCGGCGCTGGCGGTGCCGCCGCGTGCGTACCTCGACGCCCTGGCACTGGCACTGGTGTCCACCGTGCTGCCGATCTGGCTGCAGGCCGAGGCGCTGCGCCGCGTCGGCGCCCCGACCGCCGCCCTGGTCGGCACGCTCGGACCGGTCATCACCATCTTCCTCGGCTGGGGGATACTGGACGAGGCCATGTCGGCGAGCCAGCTCGCCGGCGCGGGGCTGGTGATCGCCGGCGTGCTGCTGGTGAGCGTGAAACGGCAGTAACGCCGTCTTGCGGGGACTGACTTTTCCGAACCTCAGAATGCCTGGGCGATGCTGATGCCCGCGTAGTGGTTCGTGTTGCGGTAGCTGCCGCTCAGGATGGCGTTTTCGACGTTTCGCTTGCCGGCCAGGCCGACGGTGTAGAAGACGTCGAGCGCCAGGCCGTCGCGCAGCTTGCGGCCGGCGCCGATGCTGAAGTGATGCATCGTGCCGTCGGGCGCGGCCGGGCTCAGCGTGCGCTCGGGGACGGGCGAGGGGACGTAGGCGTAGCCGGCGCGCAATGCGGTCGTGCCGGACAGGCGCAGTTCGACGCCGGCGCGCAGCGTCCAGATATTGCGCCAGCGCAGCGGCGTCGTGCTGTCCGTGGCGACGGGCGGTACTTCCCGCTCGAGATTCAATTTCTGACTCCTGAAGCTCGACCAGCGTATCTGCTCCGCGTCGACGGTAAGCGTGATGTTGCGCCATCCCTTGTAGGCGACACCGAAACTGAGGATGTCGGGAAAGGTGAGCGGAGAGGACATGTCGGAGTTGAATGCCGCACCGCCGAACAGGGGTTGCAGGGGCGGTGCCAGGTTGCGCAGGTGCAGGTTGCCCTTCAGGCGGACGCGTATCTTGCTGCGGTAGGCCGCGCCCAGGCTCCATTCTTCCGCGGGCGCGTAGAGCAGGCCGAAGTTGTAGCCCAGCCCGGCGCCGCTGCCCTTGATTTTCACCATGCCGTCGCCGGCGCCGAGCAGCGACTGGTCCGTCCTGAGCCGGGACAGCGATTTGACCAGCATGAGGTCGAGGCCGAATCCGGCAAGCAGTCCCGGCGCCAGTCGCCCCGCCAGCGTGGGATTGACGGCCAGCGTGCCGATCAGGCTTTCCGTCGAGGCGTAGCGGGTGAGGCCGTTGCTGCTCCATTTCCGTCCGCCGACGCCGAAGGGCGCGAAGACGCCCAACCCGAAGCGCCAATCGGCATGGCTTGCCTTCGGCAGGTAGTAGAGATGCGGCGGGGCGAAGGCCAGGAATTCCGTCGATTCCTCCAGGCCCGAGGGATTGCGGAAATCGGTGGCAGGCATGACCAGCGTGGCGCCGCCATAGATCTGCCGCTCGGGGCCCAGCAGCGCGAGACCGGCCGGGTTGTGGGCGAAGGCAGAGGCGTCGTCCGCCAGCCCGACAAAGGCCGTGCCCATCGCAGCCGCGCGCGCGCCGTGCACTGGGCCGCCGGCGAAGGACAGCGTTGGCGAGCATGCCGCAAGCAGGACGATCCCGCGCAACCGGGCGCGCCTGCCGTGATCGAGCCAAGCCGACATGCTGCCTCCCCTCATACCGATCGCCGCCCTGCAAAGGCCGGCTTTTCTTGCGTATGCCCGCCATGCGACCAAGGTATTAAGCCCACGGGCGAATTGCGGTTGTCATTATGTTACTCCGATAATCAGGCTGCTGTCATCACACACGGGAGGGGCGACCATGAATGCCATCAACAAGGTTTGGCTGTGCGGCGGACTGGCATTGCTGTGCTGCGCGCAGGCGCATGCCCAGCAGCACGCGGAGGGAGGCAAGGCCTACGCCATTTTCAATTGCGGGCAATGCCACGGCGAGGATGCGCGCACGCCGAAAAAAACCGGCGTGCCGAAGATCGCCGGACTGGACCGCCAGTACCTCACCGAGAAGACTGGAAAGCTAATCGCGACGATGTCGCACAAGGATGCGGTGGCCGGCTGCGCGGAACTGCCGACCCAGACGCAGATCCAGTCCATCGCCGAGTGGGTGAGCCGCCAGCCGAACTGAGGGCCGGCGGGTTCGCCCGCGCCCGGCGCGGCCGGGTATTATGCTGACATCCTGAGCGTTGCCGGGGAGGGGGGATGCGCTGGTACCGGAAATGGCTGGCGAGGGCGGGGCTGTATTTCCCCGAGCCGGGCCGGGAGGAGGCGTTCCGCGAGTTCTTCGTGGAGCGCCACGTCAATCTCATGCAGGCCTTCCTGCTCGGCGGCGCCATCGTGTCCACCGCCTCGGTGTTCTGGCATGAAAGCATCGATCCGGTGGGCGCGCCGGATACGCACTGGATCAAGCTGGCCGTCTTTCCCCTGCTGTTGTTGCCGCAGGCCCTGCTGCTCCTGCCCGCGATGCGGCGCCATGCCGAGACGCTGGTGATCCTGCCGCCGATGACGGCGCTGCTGACGCAGCTCCTGCTGGTCATGCCGGTGCTCGACGGCGGCATGGCCTACACCGCGCACCCCACCATGCAGACCATGCTGTTCTTCATCGCCTTCATGCGGGCGCGCTTTCTCTACGTCGTGTCCGTCTCGCTGTTCAGCGCAGTGGCCTTCGTCGTCGCCCACCGGCTGGCGCCGGAGAATGCGGCGCGGCTGCTGGAGATCAACGCCCACTTCGTCTGGGCCACCGCCGGCGCGGTGATGTGGGCGGCCTACTGGCAGGAGCGCCTGCACCGGCGCCAGTTCGACACCCTGCAGGCGCTCGACGCGGCGCGCGTCGCGGCCGAACAGGCGAACCAGGCCAAGATGCGCTTCCTCGCCTCCGCCAGCCACGACCTGCGGCAGCCGATCCATTCGCTCGGGCTGAACGTGTATGCCCTGAAGAACCGGGTGCGCTACCCCGAGCAGAAGGAGGTCCTGGCCGAGATCGAATTGGCGGTCGGCGCCATGCAGACGATGTTCAACTCCCTGCTCGACCTGTCGCGGCTGGCCTCCGGCCTCGTCAAGCCCGACCTGGCAAGCCTTTCCGTGAGCGAACTGCTGCGCGAGCTGGAATCGATGTTCGGCGCGGCCGCTCGCGACAAGGGCCTCGAACTGCGCCTGCGCGCCTGCCGCGGGCGGGTGAGAAGCGATCCGCAGCTGCTGCGCCAGATCCTGCAAAACCTGGTGGCCAATGCCGTGCGCTACAGCGAGCGGGGCGGCGTGCTGGTCGGCTGCCGCCGGCGCGGCGCCACGCTGAGCATCGAGGTCTGGGATACCGGCCCGGGCATCGCCAAGGATGCGCTCGACAGCATCTTCGTCGAATTCGTGCGCCTCGGGCGGCAGGGCCGCGAGGGCGACCGCGGTCTCGGCATCGGCCTCGCCATCGTGCGCGAGGCCTGCCATATGCTGGGTCATGCGCTGGCGGCGCGCTCGCGGCCGGGCCGCGGCAGCTGTTTCGCGGTGCGCGTGCCGCTCACCGACGAAGCGCCCGTGGCGCAGCCGGCGGCGCGTGACGAAGCGGACCGCGTCTTCGGCGCCTTCGTCGTCGTCATCGACGACGACCGCGAGGTGCTCGACAGCATGCGCCGGCTGCTGGAGCTCTGGGGCTGCCACAGCGTGCTGGCGGGCTCGGGGAGGCAGGCGCTGGAGGCGCTCGGCCGGCATGAGCGCATCCCCGACCTGATCGTCTGCGATTACGAGCTGGCGGGCGGGGAAACGGCGGACGACGCGGTGCGGCGCATACACGGTCAGGTCTGGCCGGACATTCCCGTCCTGGTGATCACGGCAACCGGGCTTGCGGCGGACATGGCGGGCCGCACGCACAACGGCTACCGGATGTTGCGCAAGCCGTTGGCCGCCGAAGCGCTGCGCGCCGCCATGCATGAGGCGCTCGCGCCGCCGCCCGGCTCCTGAGCGGCGCTCAGACCGCTTCGCGCTTGTCCTCGAAGCCGGCGCCGTTCTGCGAAAGCCAGATGACCGCCTGGGTGCGCGAGGTGACGTTCATGGCGCGCAAGGCGGCGCTGACATAGACCTTGACGGTGGCCTCCGAGATGCCCAGGTTGCGCGCGATGGTTTTGTTGGGCAGGCCCTTCACCAGCATGCGCAGGGTGTCGATCTGCCGCTCGGTCAGGCCGAGCGAGGCCAGGGCCGACGTGTTGCCCGACGGTTGTCCGATGCGTCGCGGCGGGGCGTCTCCCCGATCCGTTAAGACCTGGGGAGGCACATAGACGCCGCCGGCAAGCACCAGCCCCAGCGCCGACCAGACGAGCTCCGGATTCATCGATTTCGGGATGAAGCCCATCGCGCCGAGATTGAGCGCGTCGAGGATGGTGGCCTTGTCGTCGTTGCCGGACAGCACGACCACCGGCGCGTCCGGACAGGCCTCGCGGACGGCTTCCAGGGCGGCCAGTCCGCTGCAGTCAGGCAGATTGAGGTCGAGCAGGATCAGATCCGGCGGGGGGCTCCCGGCCGCCAGCAGCGCGATCGCGCTTTGGCAGTCCGGCGATTCGGTGACGGTGCAGTTCCCGTCGTGGCGCGACAGCATGGCCGTGACGCCGGTACGGATCAGCGGATGATCGTCGACCACCAGGACTTGCATCGAGCCTGCTCCCTGCGGTTGCGCCGCCGTATCTTATCTCGTCTTCGTATCGCCGTCCTGCGCAGACTGACTTTTTCCGCGGCTATAAGCCGAGCCGCTGGCAGATCGTCGTGGTGAGTCCCGCCTGGTTGAGCGTGTAGAAGTGCAATCCCGGCGCGCCCTGGGCGAGCAGGCGCTCGCACAGTTCCGTCACCACGTCGAGGCCGAAGGCGCGCACCGCGGCGGCATCGTCGCCGAGGCTCTCGAACTTCCTGCGCATCCAGCGCGGGATCTCGGCGCCGCAGGCGTCCGAGAAGCGGGCGATCTTGCTGAAATTGGCGATCGGCATGACGCCGGGCACGATCGGCACGCTCACTCCCAGCGCCTGCGCCGCCTCGACGAAATGGGCGTAGGCGTCGGCGTTGTAGAAATACTGCGTGATGGCCGAATTCGCGCCGGCGTCCACCTTGCGCTTGAAGTTCAGCAGATCGTCGCGCGGGCTCTTCGCCTGAGGGTGGTATTCCGGGTAGGCCGCCACCTCGATGCGGAACCAGTCACCAGTTTCACGTCGGATGAATTCCACCAGCTCGTTGGCGTAGCGGAATTCGCCCGGGTCGGCCATGCCCGAGGGCAGGTCGCCGCGCAGAGCGACGATGCGGCGGATGCCGGCGGCCTTGTAGCGCTCCAGCACGGCGCGCACGTTGTCGCGCGTCGAGCCGATGCAGGACAGGTGCGGCGCCGCCGGCAGGCCCTCGGCCTGGATTTCCAGCACCGTTTCCAGCGTGCGGTCGCGCGTCGAGCCGCCGGCGCCGAAGGTGCAGGAGAAGAAGGCCGGCGCGAGCTGCGCCAGCTGGCGCCGCGTGGCGCGCAGCTTCTCGGCGCCCTCGGCCGTCTGCGGCGGGAAGAATTCGAAGGAGATTTCGGGCTTCATGGCTTTTCGGGCATGTCCTCGGGCGGCGGCAGATTCGCCAGGCAGTCGGCCGCAGCGGCGGCCAAGCGCTTGTCGAAGGTTACCAGCGGCGCGCGCAATTCTGCTGCGAGCCATAAGTAGGAGGCGTCGTAGGCGGAGAGTTTGTAGCGGGCAGCCATGCGCAACACCGGGGCGAGAACGATGCCGGCGAATTCGATGGCGAGATCATCGAAATGTTCCAGCCCTTCCAGCGCATCTTCGAGACGGGATTTGCCCTGCCGCAGCCTGTTCATGCCCACATTGGTGATCTCGAAACGCAGCAGATCGGGGGCGACGGGTTGTTTTCCGGCCAAGGTCCTCCGCGCATCTTCCTGCTCGCTCTCGTCGAACACGATGGCAGCGATGACGCTGGAATCGACCACCACGGGCGGCTTGGGCCAATAGTTACGTCCCGGCTCCGCAATCAATATGCGGCTCACGCGTCTTTCTCCGGCTCGGGCGGCCAGGGGCCGTCCTTGATTCCGGCGGCAACCCAGGCTTCGCCATAGTGCTCATCGCGCATCTGCCGGATGATCTCTGTGGAGGAGGGGGTTTTGCGCGGCTTGGGATGGGTGCGCCGCATGTCGTCAATAATTTGATTGGCGTCCCTGGTCCCTCGGTGTGTCGTCTCGGCACGCAAGGCCGTGAAGCGGGATTGCCAATCCGAAGCGGCGGGCGAGCCCTGTTGCGGTTGCACCAGGAACGGAGGTTCCAACGCGGCGGCCGCCTCCAGCAGCGCCATCAGCTCGCCCTGCAGTGAGCGGTGATTGCGCGCCGCACGCTGGCGGATGGCGATGAGCAGGGACTCGGGCACGTCCTTGATGGAGAGGCTGGGCATGATTGACTCCAAAACGGAACCGGATGGTTCCATTTTGGCTCCATTCTCCATGCGCGTCAATACCGGTAGTGCTCCGGCTTGTACGGGCCGTCCTTGGCGAGGCCCAGGTAGGTGGCCTGCTCGTCGGAGAGTTCGGTCAGGTGCGCGCCGATCTTCTTCAGGTGCAGGCGCGCCACCTTCTCGTCGAGGTGCTTGGGCAGCACGTAGACCTGCTTGCCGTACTGGCCGCCGCGCGTGAACAGCTCGATCTGCGCCAGCGTCTGGTTGGTGAAGGAGTTGCTCATGACGAAACTCGGGTGGCCGGTTGCGCAACCGAGGTTCACCAGGCGGCCCTCCGCCAGCACGATGAGGCGCTTGCCGTCCGGAAAGATCACGTGGTCGACCTGCGGCTTGATGTTCTCCCAGCGGTACTGGCGCAGCGAGGCGATGTCGATCTCGGAGTCGAAGTGGCCGATGTTGCAGACGATGGCATTGTTCTTCATCGCCTTCATGTGCTCGTGCGCGATGACGCGCAGGTTGCCGGTGGCGGTGACGAAGATGTCGGCGTGCGCCGCGGCCTCGTCCATGGTGACGACGCGGTAGCCTTCCATCGCCGCCTGCAGGGCGCAGATCGGGTCGATCTCGGTGACCCACACCGTGGCGCCGAGCCCGCGCAACGACTGCGCGCAGCCCTTGCCGACGTCGCCGTAGCCGGCCACCAGGGCGATCTTGCCGGCCACCATCACGTCGGTGGCGCGCTTGATGCCGTCGACCAGCGACTCGCGGCAGCCGTAGAGGTTGTCGAACTTCGACTTCGTCACCGAGTCGTTCACGTTGATGGCGGGGAAGGGCAGCCTGCCTTCGGACGCCATCTGGTAGAGGCGCTTGACGCCGGTGGTGGTCTCCTCCGTCACGCCCTGGATGCCGGCGAGCTGCTTCGCGTACCAGCCGGGGTGGGAGGTCAGCCGCTTCTTGATCGAGGCGAACAGCACCGTCTCTTCCTCGTTGGTCGGGTGGGCGATCACCGAGGGGTTCTCCTCGGCCTTGGCGCCGAGGATCAGCAGCAGCGTGGCGTCGCCGCCGTCGTCGAGGATCATGTTGGCGCCCTTACCGGCTTCATGGCCGGGCCACTCGAAGATGCGGTGGGTGTAGTCCCAGTACTCCTCCAGCGACTCGCCCTTCCAGGCGAACACCGGCGTGCCGCCGGCGGCGATGGCGGCGGCGGCGTGGTCCTGCGTCGAGAAGATGTTGCAGGAGGCCCAGCGCACCTCGGCGCCCAGGGCCTTCAGCGTCTCGATCAGCACCGCCGTCTGGATGGTCATGTGCAGCGAGCCGGTGATGCGGGCGCCGCGCAGCGGCTGGGTGGCAGCGAACTCCTCGCGCACGGCCATCAGGCCGGGCATCTCGGTTTCGGCGATGGCGATTTCCTTGCGGCCCCATTCGGCGAGGCCGATGTCGGCGACCTTGTAGTCGGCGAAGCCGGAGGGTTGGATGACAGCGTTCATGTGCGGCTCCTTGTCAAAGCAGCCGGGGGAGGGAGGGGAGGCTGTGCCCACCTGCGCTCCCGTGCCCGGCACGGGTTGAGGTGAGCGCCGTTGCAGCTTTTGGCTTCGGACCGCTGCGCGGCCGAAGGTGATTTCCGAGCCTGGGGGCCGACGGATGCGGCACCTCGCAGCGCTCCTCGGAAGCCGCGCATTATACGCCCGAGGCACGCGAGCATTGACATACATATTCCGATGTGTATAAATGACCCATGCGCTTTGTCTGGGACGAGCCCAAGCGGCTGGCGAACCTCAAGAAGCACGGCCTGGATTTCGCCGATGCGGAAAAGGTTTTCGCAGGCCCGATGGTACTGATCGAAGACAATCGCGAGCATTACGGCGAACAACGCATGATCGGCATCGGCCTGCTGGATTGCCTGGTGGTACTGATCGTGCATGTCGAAACGGACGAAACCATTCGCATCATTTCGATGCGCAAGGCGGACAGCGATGAAACGGACCTCTTCTACCAGAACGCCGGCTACTTCTGACGACGCGCCGAAGCTGACGCAGAAGGATTTCGACAAGGCGCGCTTTCGCGTCGGCGGCAAGGATGTCACGCGCGCCGAGTGGCAGGCGGCGACGCGCGCGCGGGTCGGCAAGCTGCGCATCAACATCATGCTCGACGCGCCCATCGTCGAGCACTTCAAGGCGCTGGCCGGCGAGCGCGGCTACCAGACCATCATCAACGATACCCTGCGCCGGGTGATCGAGGCCGGCCACATCGAGGCCGACATCCGGCGTGTGATCCGCGAGGAGCTGGCGCACGACTGACCCCGCCGTCCTGCGGAGACTGACTTTTTACAGCAGAGGCTTCTGCAGCAGCCCGAGCGCTTCGCGCAGTTCGCGCACGATGGCTGGGTCGATTTGCGGCGTTTGCTCGACGCCGCGCTCGATCTGCAGCAGCAGGCCTTCGACCAGTTCGCGCCCGTCGCGGCCTCTCACCGCTTGGCGCGGCGTCTTGTTGCCCAGCAGCGGAATCTTCATGTCCAGCCATTCGCGGTAGTGGCGCCGCATTTCTTCCGTCAGCATGGCCCGCACTTCGGGCTGCGCGTTAAACGCATCGTGCTCCTCTCTCGCCCGCAATTCGGCGGCCGTGGGGGGGCGCTGCTGCCTTTCCGCGAGCATCGATTCGATCGGCGCTATCGACGTTGCCCGGTGGCGCGCCCCGGGCAGGCGCTCCCCGACGAGCCGGCGGAAGAGCTGGGCGCGGTTTTCGGAATTCACCTCGGCCGTCATGCGGCCGCCGTCGATGTCGATCTTGCCCATGACGGTGTTGCTCCAGCTCTTGTGCTTTTCGTTGCCTGCCTTCTGCCAGTCGATGGCGACGCCGGCGAGGCGGCCGTCGCCGTCGCGCCGGGCCTCCTCCAGCAGTTCCTCCGGGCTGGCCGTGATGCACAGGCCGGCCAGCGCGTCGAAGGCTTCCTGCGGTGAGCCGATGTCGAAGACCAGCTTGTGCGGCACGAAGGGGTCGCCGTCGGTGTTCTGCAACTGCGGCCGGGGCGGATCGAGGATCGGCTCGACGATGTCATGATAGGTCCACAGCATGTCCAGATCCCATTTGCGCAGTTCGGCCGGCGTCAGCGCCTTCCTGCTGCGCGCCATGCGCTTGCGCAGCGCCAGGATGGGGCCGCGCCGGTCGGGCGGAATCATGACCGGCGTCATGCCCTCGATGAGAGTGATGTCCTTCAGGCGCGCGAGCTTGGCGAAAAGGATATCGCCCGCCTGCATCTGGGCCGAGGCCGATCGCTCGCGCACCTCGAGCTCCTCGCCGTTGAAAATGTCGCGCAGCGTGGCGCCGAGGCCGGGCCGTACGGAGACGATGTCGTAGAAGCTGAAGGGCGCGGCGCAGCAGGCCTCCATGTATTCGACCAGCACCGGATCGGCGCGCCGCGCGTTGTCGCGCAGCCAGGCCTGCGCCAGGGTCAGTCCGTCCAGCACGGCGGGGTTCATGTCGGTGTCGCGCGGATCGGGCTGCCAGTCGAAGAACAGCCAGGGCATGAACACCGGCAGGTGCGGCGTTTCCGGGTCGAAGTCCTCCGGCTCCTCGGCCAGCAGGAAGGCATCCCAGGCCTCGACCAGCAGCAGCGGGCCGTAGCGTTTCTGCCCGTGGCGCAGCAGCGTGTCGGCCATGCCCTCGATGGCGCGGCGCACGCGCCGCCAGCGCAGCTCCTCCGGCGATTCCGCCTGCTGGGCAATCATGCAGCAGTGCTTGTATTTCCTTCCGCTGCCGCACGGGCAGGGGTCATTGCGGCCGATCTTGTGCATGGAGCATTCACCGGGGGCGGTCGAGGCGCGCATGATGCCCCGTTCCGCCGGGGCGGGCAATGGCTGCATGATCGCGTAAAGCCGGAGCGCGATCACAACCCGCGCAAGAACCGCTGAGAAAATTGGTGGCTTTTCGGCGAGAACCAGCCTCGCATGCGCGCCAGCGTGGAAGGCTTGTCCCGCTACATCGCTACCGGCCAGACCGCCAAGCACCGCATCTTCCAGCTTCTCGATGCCAGTATCTTGCCCGACGACAAACTCATCGCCATCGCACTCGACGATGCTTACGCGCTGGGCGTGCTTTCAAGTCGTATACATGCGTGTTTGGCGTTGGCAGGGGGTGGTTGGCTGGGGGTTGGCAACGATCCCGTGTACAACAAATCCAAATGCTACGAGGCATTCCCCTTCCCCGCCGCCACCCCCGAGCAGCAGGCGCGCATTCGTGATCTCGCCGAGCAGATCGACGCGCATCGCAAGCGGCAGCAGGGGCTGCATGCGGAATTGACGCTGACGGGGATGTACAACGTGCTAGAAAAGTTGAAAGTCAGTCTCCCCATGACGGCGAAGGAGAAGGCGATTCACGAGATGGGGCTGGTGTCGGTGCTGAAAAGCCTGCACGACGAGCTGGATGCCGCCGTGCTCGAGGCCTACGGCTGGCGTGATGCGCCGTCCGACGAAACCATTCTCGAACGCCTCGTCGCCTTGAACGCCGAGCGCGCCGCCGAGGAGGCGAACGGCCAGGTGCGCTGGCTGCGCCCGGCCTTCCAGCATCCCGAAGCGGTCCAGGCGGAGATGGGCTTGTCCCGCCCGACGCATTCGGTGGCCGCTAAGGAGGGCGGGACAAGCCCGTCTCCGCCCCGCACCGAACCACCACGCCAGCCCTGGCCAAACACCCTGCCCGAACAGGTCGCCGCCGTCGCGCGCGTGCTGGCCGAGGCGCGCGCGCCGCTCGCCGAAGCCGATCTCGCCGCCCGCTTCGCCGGCAAGGGCCCGTGGAAGAAGCGCCTGCCCCAGCTCCTCGACACCCTCGTCGCCCTCGGCCGCGCGCGGGTGCTGGAAGACGGCCGCTGGATGGGGTAAGTTACGCCGATACGGTCTGCATTAGCGAGGAAACCAGCATGACTCAAGAAACCCTTGAACTTGCCTCTCTGGCAGCAAAGCTCCCTCCGAGTGAGCGTCTGCAACTCGTGGAAACCATACTGGCGACCCTCGACAAGCCGGACCCGGAGATCGCTGCGGCCTGGGCGCGTGAGGCCGAGGATCGTCTCGCGGCATACCGGCGCGGTGAAATTCAATCCGTGGGAGAAGGCGATGTCTTCGGCGATCTCGGCGGTCGATGAAAATCCGCTACCTGTCCGTCGCCCAATCGGAAATCCAGGAAGCAGCCGAGTACTACGCGGCCATTTCGCCTGAACTGGGTTTGTCTTTCAGAAGAGAGTTGCGGCAACTGATGCGCCTCGTTGGAAGAATGCCCATGGCGTGGCCGCCCAGCGGCGAGGGCACCCGCCGGTGTCTCATGTCGCGTTTCCCCTATCTCGTCATCTACGCCCCGCTGCCGGAGGAAGTGCTGGTGCTGGCGGTAGGCCATCAGCATCGCCAGCCCGGCTACTGGCGGGAACGTCTTCCGGGCTCGAAGTAGCCATTGCTGCTGGCTCATTCCCTGAGCCCGGCGAGGCGTAGGCTGAAGATGTTCGATCATCCGGGGACCTGTCGTGCGCCGCATCCTGTTTGCACCCTTGTGCGCCCTGGGCTTCACGCTGCTGGATGTTCTTTTCGACGACGGCTGCTGACGGAATCGATTGGATTCGGGAGGGGAAATCATGATTGCACTCGACAGGCCGCAACTGGACAAGCTGCTGGACGAGGCCGCCGCGGACTACGGCCTGGACCTGGCCACGCCGCAGGGATTGACGGCCGCCCTGCTCGCGGTGAATACCCTGTTGCTGCTGGAGAACACCCGCATTCTTCGCAAGATTCAAGAGGCGTTCTGCTGAGGCGGAGACGCGGCGCGGCGGCCGCCTGACGGGCGCCGCAGCCGATGTCTAAACTGTGTATAGACATTGTGGAGGGATGGCCTGTGAGCGAAGCGGTTCTCGACATCAAGAAGTGGGGCAACAACCTCGGCGTGCGGTTGCCGGCGGCAGTGGCGCGGGCGGCGCACCTGCATGCCGGCCAGCGCGTGCGGGTGACCGTGGAAGCAGGGCGCGTGGTCATCACGCCGGAAGCGGCCGCGCCGCTCTCGCTCGAGCAGCGGCTGGCGCTTTACGATCCGGCGCGTCACGGCGGCGAAGCGATGGCGAGCGGGCGCGTCGGGGCGGAGCGGTGGTGAGCCGGCCGGCGCGCGGCCTGGACGCCGGACCGGCAGGAGATCGTCTGGATCGACTGCAATCCCATGGCCGGGCGGGAGATGCGTGATGTCCATCCTTTCCTGGTGCTCTCCCCCCGCGTTTTCAATGCGCGCACCTCGCTGGTGATCGGCCTGCCGATGACCACCGCCGAATACAACGCCCAGTACGCCGACGTCGTCTGCATCGCTGGTTGATCTACCCGAAACAGTAAACAGTAGAAGCGATAACAAATGCGATGCGCGTGTTAGCGCCGAATATGTCGTGCTGGAAGAGACGCTGCGACTTGCCCTCGACAATGCAATGGAATTGGCGAAGAAGGAATCGCTTACCGAGTGCGAGTCAGGCGAGCTGTTTGCCTACATCTGGGTTCTTGACTGGGCAAAACAGATGGCCGATGTGTTGGAAGTGAATTTTCTCGACAAGGAATTGCATGAATTGGACCCGTACAAGTTGCTTTTGCCGTTCCGCAGGGACTGACGGCTGCCCTGCTCATGGTGAATACCCTGCTGCAGTTGGAAAATACGCGCCTGCCAGATCGGATCGACGAGGGATTGAACGGCTGACCCAGGTCGAGGCCGGGGATTGAATGACATGGATTACACCTTGAGCCAGCATGCCCTGGACGTGGTGCGGGAGCGCGACATCGAGCAGAAGTGGCTCGAAGCCGCTCTGGCCACCCCTGCCTTGCGGCAGCCGCACGAAATCGATCCGGCGTTGAGCTATGTCCTTCTGCCCATTGCAGAAAGGGATGGCCGTGTGCTGCGGGTGGTCTACAATCACACCATCGAACCTTGGAAGGTGGTGACGGTCTATTTCGACCGGACGATGAAAGGAAAGCTATGAAGCTCGAATTCGACCCGCAGGCCGACGCCCTCTATCTGCGGCTGAACGACGCGAAGATCATGGAGACCGAGCAGGTTCGCCCAGGAATCATCCTGGACTTCGATTCGGCAGGCAATGTAGTCGGCGTCGAGGTGCTCGACGTGAGCAAGCGGCTGACCCAGCCGGAGCCGACGCAGGCCGCCGCATAAGTGGATTGAGCGGATCGCCGTACTGGCGGGACTGACTTTGCCGGAAAGAAAACGGGCGCCCAAGGGCGCCCGTTTCAGTTTCTTGCGAGGGATTACAGTTCGGCATCCGCCTTCAGCGCCGCCACCTTGTCCAGCGCCTCCCACGTGAATTCCGGCTCGTCGCGGCCGAAGTGGCCGTAGGCGGCGGTCTTGCGGTAGATCGGCCGCAGCAGGTCGAGCGACTGGATGATGCCCTTCGGCCGCAGGTCGAAGTGCTTGCGGATGAGCGCCTCGATCTTCTCCTCGGCGATGCGGCCGGTGCCGTAGGTGTGCACCATCAGCGACACCGGCCTGGCGACGCCGATGGCGTAGGCGACCTGCACCTCGCAGCGGTCGGCGAGTCCCGCGGCGACGACGTTCTTGGCGACGTGGCGGCAGGCGTAGGCGGCCGAGCGGTCGACCTTCGAGGGGTCCTTGCCGGAGAAGGCGCCACCGCCGTGGTGGGCCGCGCCGCCGTAGGTATCGACGATGATCTTGCGGCCGGTGAGGCCGCAGTCGCCGTGCGGGCCGCCGACGACGAAGCGGCCGGTCGGGTTGACCAGGTAGCGCACGTTGCCGGCGAGCATCTCCTTGGGCAGCACCGGCTTGATGATTTCCTCGATCACCGACTCGGAGAGCTGGGCGTGCGAGACGTCCGGGTCGTGCTGGGTGGATACCACCACGGTGTCGATGGACACCGGCTTGTCGTCGACGTACTTCACCGTGAGCTGGCTCTTGGCGTCGGGGCGCAGCCAGGGCAGGCGGCCGTCGCGGCGCACCTCGGCCTGGCGCTGCATGATGCGGTGGGCGTAGTAGATCGGCATTGGCATCAGTTGCGGCGTCTCGTTGCAGGCGTAGCCGAACATCAGGCCCTGGTCGCCGGCGCCTTGCTCGAGGTCGAGGCCCTGGCCTTCGTTCACGCCCTGGGCGATGTCGGGCGACTGGCGGTTGATGGCGGCCAGCACGGCGCAGGACTTCCAGTCGAAGCCGATGTCGGAGTTGTCGTAGCCGATGCGCTTGATGGTGTCCTGGGCGATCTCGCGGTAGTTGATGTGCGCCGTGGTGGTGATCTCGCCGGAGATGACGACGAGGCCGGTGGACACCAGCGTCTCGCAGGCGACGCGGGCGTGCTTGTCCTCGGCCAGGATAGCGTCGAGGACGGAATCGGAAATCTGGTCGGCGACCTTGTCGGGATGACCTTCGGAAACCGACTCGGACGAAAAAAGAAATTCTCTGGACATGTGTCCTGCTCCTTGCATGTTGTTCCCGTTGCAGCGACGTTACCGGCCCCGGGAAGACGAGCAGGTGACGCTTTAGCAGTATTTATGGCCGCCCTGCAAGTTGTCCTGGGGAATCTGGCGATCCCATTAACTCGGCGGAAGCGCGATTATAATTTTCGTCCAGGGCCGGGTCAAACTTGGTATGTTTCGCGAATGTCATTGCTTTTCCGTCTGCTGGGCCGCTTCCCCCTGCGTCTGCTGCATGCCCTGGGCGCCCTCGTCGGCTGGCTCGCCTGGCTCGGCTCGCCGACCTATCGCCGCCACCTCAAGGAAAACCTGGCGCTGGCCTATCCCGTCGCCGAGGCGCAGGCCATCCGCGCTGCGACCATTGCCCATGCCGGCCGCGGGGTCATGGAGCTGCCGCGCGTCTGGATGCGCCCGCAGGCGCAGACGGCGGGCATGGTGACGCAGGTCAGCGGCTGGGAGGTCGTCGAGGCGGCCTGGCGGCGCGGAGAGGGGATCCTGTTCCTGACGCCGCACCTGGGCTGTTTCGAGATCACCGCGCAGTATTACGCCGCTCACGCGCCGATCACCGTGCTCTACCGACGACCGAAGCAGCGCTGGCTGCAGCCGCTCATCGAGGCGGGGCGCGGCGGGGCGAACCTGCACCTTGCGCCGGCCGATCTGTCGGGCGTGCGCCTGATGCTGCGGGCGCTCAAGCGGCGCGAGGCGGTCGGCATGCTGCCCGACCAGGTGCCGGGCGCGGGTGAGGGCGCCTGGGTGCCGTTCTTCGGCCGGCCGGCCTATACCATGACGCTGGCGGCGCGCCTCACCGAGGCCAGCCATGCCACGGTGATCATGGCCTACGCCGAGCGCCTGCCCGGCGGCGCAGGCTTCCACCTGCACCTTGCCGCGCCCGAGATGGCCATCGAGGGCCCGCCCGAAGCGCGTGCCGCACAGATCAATTGCGCGCTGGAGGCCGTCATCCGGCGCTGCCCCGAGCAATACCTGTGGGGCTACAACCGCTACAAGGCGCCGCGCGGATCGGAGCCGCCGTGCTGACGCGCCTCGGACTGGCCCTCATCTGGCTGCTGCACCTCCTGCCGCTCGCGCGACTGGCGCCGCTGGGCGAGGCCTTCGGCGGCCTGCTCTGGCGCTTCGGGCGCGAGCGCCGCCATGTCGCGCTCACCAACCTGCGCCTGTGCTATCCGCAGATGCCGGAAAGCGAGCGCGGAGCACTCGCCCGGGCGCACTTCCGCGCCTTCGGCCGCAGCTTCCTCGAACGCGGAATACTCTGGTGGTCGCCGGCCGAGGAGATCCGCCGCCTGGTGCGCGTCGAGGGCCTGGAGCGGGTGCGCGCACTGGCGGGGCGGCCGGTGATTCTCTTCGTGCCGCATTTCGTCGGCCTCGACATGGGCTGGACGCGGCTCACCCTGGAACTCGACATGGTGAGCATCTACGCCCAGCAGAAGAACTTCTATTTCAACGCGGCGCTCTACAAGGGCCGCCTGCGCTTCGGCAACTCGACGCTGTTGTCGCGCCAGGAAGGCGTGCGCCAGGCCATCCGCGGCATGAAGGACGGCCGGCCCTTCTATTACCTGCCGGACATGGACTACGGCCAGCGCGACACCATCTTCGTACCCTTCTTCGATGTCCCGGCGGCGACCATCACCGGGCTCTCGCGCCTGGCGCGGATGACCGGCGCGCAGGTCGTGCCCTGCATCACGCGCATGCTGCCGGGCGGGGGCGGCTATGTCGTCGAGCTGGGCGAGCCCTGGGCCGACTTCCCCGGCGCGAGCATCGAGGCCGACACGCTGCGCATGAACGCCTGGATCGAGCAGCGCATCGCCGAGATGCCCGAGCAGTACTACTGGGTGCACAAGCGCTTCAAGACGCGGCCAAAGGGCGAGAAGAAGCCGTATTGAGTTAATATCGCGCCATGTTTCGCAACCCCGATCCCGAGGCGATCTGCGCGCTGCTGCGCGAGGTGAAGACCGTCGCCGTGGTCGGCCTCTCGCCGAATCCCGCCCGTCCCGCCTTCCGCATCGCGCAGGCCCTGCAGCGCTTCGGCTACCGCGTCATTCCGGTGCGGCCGAGAGTCGAGTCGGTGCTGGGCGAGAAGGCCTATGCCTCGCTCTCCGAAGTGCCGGAGCGGATCGACCTGGTGGATGTCTTCCGCGCCGCCGAGCACGTCGGCCCGCTCGTCGACGAATGCCTGCGCCTGGGCCTGCAGCGCCTCTGGCTGCAGGACGGCGTTGTGAACGAGGAGGCGGCGGAAAAAGCCGTGGCCGGCGGCATGACGGTGGTGATGGATCGCTGCATCTGGCGGGATTACACCAGCCTGTGCCCGGAGACGGCCGATGCGGATTAAGTTCACCAAGATGCACGGCCTCGGCAACGACTTCGTCGTGCTCGACGCCGTCACGCAGGCCGTCGATCTGACGCCGGCGCAGGCGCGCTTCCTCGCCGACCGCCACTTCGGCGTCGGCTGCGACCAGATCCTCGTCGTCGAGCAATCGGCGCGCCCCGACGCCGACTTCCGCTACCGCATCTTCAACGCCGACGGCGGCGAGGTGGAGCAGTGCGGCAACGGCGCGCGCTGCTTCGTGCGCTTCGTGCACGAGAAGGGCCTGACGGCCAAGCGCGCCATCCGCGTCGAGACGAAGGCCGGCCTCATCGAGCCGCGCCTGGAGGCCGACGGCCTGGTCACGGTGGGCATGGGCATGCCGCGCTTCGAGCCCTCGCACGTGCCCTTCGTCACCGACAGCGACGCCCTGGTGCAGCCGCTGCACGTCGGCGCGGATACGGTGGAGATCACCGCGCTGTCGATGGGCAATCCGCATGCCGTCCAGTTGGTGGCGAACGTCGACGCCGCGCCGGTCGCCGTGCAGGGCCCGCTCATCGAGAACCACCCGCGCTTCCCGCAGCGGGCGAACGCCGGCTTCATGCAGGTGGTGGACCGCCACGCGATCCGGCTGCGCGTCTACGAGCGCGGCGCCGGCGAGACGCTGGCCTGCGGCACCGGCGCCTGCGCAGCCGTCGCCGTCGGCGTCTTGCGCGGCCTGCTCGACTCTCCCGTGAAGGTGGCGACGCGCGGCGGCGAACTGAACATCGCCTGGGAAGGCCCAGGGCGGCCGGTGCTGATGACCGGGCCGGCGGTGACGGTGTTCGATGGCGAGTTGGAGCTGTAGGTCGGGCTTTAGCCCGACATCCGCGCATGTCCGACCGCCCATGTCGGCCTGAAGGCCGACCTACGGATTAACCAGAGGGGGAACAATGAAAGCCGACGAAATCGCGCGCTACCTGCAGGACCACCCGAACTTCTTCGAGGAGTATGCCGAGCTGCTGGCACAGCTCTACATCCCCCATCCGCACGGCGGCCGTGCCATTTCCATCACCGAGCGGCAGATTCTCACGCTGCGTGAGAAGGCCAGGCAACTCGAGTCCAAGCTGGGCGAACTGATCCGATTCGGCGAGGAGAACGACGCCATCGGCGAGAAGGTGCATCGCCTCGCCGCGGCGCTGGCCGGCGCACGCGGCTTCGATGCCGTGCGGCGCGCCTTGCTGACCCACCTCGGCGAGGACTTTAGCGTCCCGCACGTCGCTTTCCGCCTGTGGGCGCTGCCGGCGCCGGACGGCGCGGCGGAGTTCGCCGAAGTGGGCGAGCAGACGCGCATTTTTGCCGCCGGCATGAATCATCCCTTCTGCGGCGCCAACGCCGGCTTCGAGGCTGCGGCCTGGTTTGGCGAGGCTGGCGGGCAGGTGCGCTCGGTGGCCCTGATTCCCCTGCGGCGCGATGCCGAGACGGTCGGCCTGCTGGCGCTCGGCTCCGAAGATGTGCAGCGCTTCTATCCCGAGATGGGCACGCTGTTTCTCGGCCACATCGGCGAACTGGCCAGTGCGGCCCTGTTGCGAACCCTGGAGTAACGGTGGCGGCGCTGGCGGGCGAAGGCGCGAAGGGCGCCAATGCCGCGGACGCGGCAACCTGGCTCGGCGAGCTCGCCCACCAGCGCCGCGCCAGCGCGCTGACGCTGGAGAATTACGGACGCGACGTTGCTGCGCTGCTGGACATGGCCGGCGCCGTGCCGGCCGGCAAGCTCAAGCACCACGACATCCGCCGCTTCGTCGCGCAGCTGCACGCGCGCGGGCTGTCGGGGCGCTCGCTGGCGCGCGTGCTCTCGGCCTGGCGCGGCTTCTTCAACTGGCTGGCGCGGCATCGCGGCCTGGAACAGAATCCCTGCCTTGCCGTGCGTGCGCCGAAGTCGAAGAAGGCGTTGCCGTCGGCGCTCTCGGCCGACCAGGCGAACGCGCTGCTGGAAACGGATACCGACGGCCTGCTGGAACTGCGCGACAAGGCGATGTTCGAGCTGTGCTACTCGTCGGGCCTGCGCCTGGCCGAGCTGGCGAGCCTCGATGTCGGCGCGGCGCAGGACCTGGCGGCGGGCGAGGTGACCGTCACCGGCAAGCGCGCCAAGAAGCGCACCGTGCCGGTCGGCGCCAAGGCGCGCGCGGCGCTGGCGGCCTGGCTGGCGCGTCGCGGAGAAATCGCCGCCGTAGATAGCACGGCGCTCTTCGTCAGCCGGCGCGGCTCGCGCCTGTCGATGCGCATGATCCAGTTGCGCCTCGAACGCTGGGCGAAGAAGGCCGGCTTCGGCGCCCATGTCCACCCGCACATGCTGCGCCACTCCTTCGCCTCGCACGTACTGCAATCCTCCGGCGACCTGCGCGCCGTGCAGGAGATGCTCGGCCACTCCAGCATCGGCACGACGCAGGTGTATACCCATCTGGATTTCATGCATCTCGCCAAGGTATACGACGCCGCCCACCCGAGGGCCAAGAAAAAGTGAGCGTGGCTTCACCGGTTCGCAATTGGCTGTGCGAAGCCGCGCGACGCATCGACGCGGCGCTGGGCCCGGCGCGCGTGGCCCGTATCGTGCTGCCGCCGCTGGTCGACCAGCCGGGCAAGGAGGGCGAGTTCTGCGCCGTGCAGCTCGACGACGGCAGCGTTGGCCTGGCGTTTACGCTGCTCGACGGCACGCTGGCCGCGCTGCATGCGCGCGGCGCGACGACGGGCGCTGCGGCACTCGGTCTCGTGGGCGGCTACGCCACAGGCGACGGCGCCGCGCGCGCCCTGGGGCTGGCGGCGATCAACGCCCTGACACGCCGCCTCTTCGACCGCGCCGGCTTCGTGCCCGGCGACTCCACCGACTCCTTCGGCTCGCTGGCGCTCAAGGCCGGCGACCGCCTTGGCATGATCGGGCACTTCACGCCGCTCATCGAGCAGGCCCGGGCGCTGGGCATCCCGGTCACCGTGCTGGAGCTGAAGGCCGAACTGGTGCGCGAGGAGGCAGGGCTGGTCGTCACGCTCGACGCGCAGCGCCTCGCCGGCTGCAACAAGATCGTGTCGACCAGCACGCTGCTGCTCAACGACACCTTCGAGCGGGTGAGCGAGGCATGGCGCGGGGCGGAGGCGGTGGCCATCGTCGGCCCCTCGGCCGGCTGTCCGCCCGATGCGTTCTTCGCCGCCGGCGTCTCGGCGGTGGGCACCGCCTGGGTCGCCGAAGCCGACGCCTTCCTCGCCCGCGTCGCCGCCGGAGAAAAATGGGGCGAAACTTCGCGCAAGGTCACGCTGACGCCGCAGCGCTACCCCGGGCTCGACGCCCTGCTCGATAAAGTCGGCCGCTCGTGAGCGCTGCGATCGTCCTCATGCCCGGCAAGGAGCGCTCCGTGCTGCGCCGCCATCCCTGGGTCTTCGCGGGTTCCGTGGCGCACCTGAAGGGCCGCGTCCGCACCGGCGATACCGTGGACGTGCTTGCCGACGACGGCCGGCCGCTCGGACGGGCGGCCTTCAGTCCGCACTCGCAGATCCGCGCGCGGATGTGGACCTTCGATAGCGAAGAGATCATCGACCATGCCTTCTTCAAGCGCCGCGTCGCCGCCGCCGTCGCCGCGCGCGCGGTACTGCCGGAACTGCGCGACCAGCAGGGCCTGCGCCTGATCCACGGCGAATCCGACGGCCTGCCCGGCGTCATCGCCGACCGCTACGGCGACACGGTGGTGCTCGCGCTGAACAGCGCCGGCGCGGAGAAGTGGCGCGACGCCCTCGTCGCCGCGCTGGTGCAGGCGACGGGCTGCGCGCGCGTCTTCGAGCGCTCGGATTCGGACGTGCGCGGGCTGGAGGGGCTGCAGGCGCGCACCGGCGCCCTGCACGGCAGCGAACCCGGCGCAATCGTCATCGAGGAACACGGCGTGCGCCTGGAGGTGGACGTCCGCGGCGGCCACAAGACCGGCTTCTACCTCGACCAGCGCGAGAACCGCCTGCTGGCCGGCCGGCTCGCCGCAGGGCGCAGCGTGCTCAACTGCTTCTGCTACACCGGCGGCTTCAGCCTGCAGGCGCTGGCCGGGGGGGCTTCGAGCGTGCTCTCCATCGACAGCTCGAGCCCGGCCCTGGAGGGCGCTCGCCGCAACCTGGCGCTGAACCCGCAGCTCGACGCCGCGCGCGCCGAGTGGCGCGACGCCGACGTCTTCGAGGCGCTGCGCGCGCTGAGGAAGGCCGGCGCGCGCTTCGACTTCATCATCCTCGATCCGCCCAAGTTCGCGCCGTCGGCCGCCCACGCCGATCGCGCCGCGCGCGCCTACAAGGACATCAACCTGCTCGGCTTTCGCCTGCTCAGCCCGGGCGGGCTGCTGATGACCTATTCTTGTTCGGGCGGCATCGGCCTCGATCTGTTCCAGAAGATCGTTGCCGGTGCGGCCGGCGACGCCGGCGTCGATGCGCGCATCCTGCGGCGCCTGGCGGCGGCGCCCGACCACCCGGCGGCGATGGCCTTCCCGGAAGGCGAATATCTGAAGGGCCTGCTCTGCCAGATGGTTTAAGGACTTCGCCTCGCCGGGACGCCACCGGTGGCCATGGGCTGCTTTTATTGCGATTTTCCGTTCAAGCGTTGCGCCGGCCCGGCCGTTATGCTAAAAGCGATGTGCTTTGGGCCTTTTGGCCGGCCGGACTGACAGGCCGGCAAGCCAGCCCTCCTTGACCTTCCCGACAGACAAGCGTGGTTTTCTCACTTTTCGGCAAGAAGCCCCAGCCGGAGCCGGCCAAGCCGGCGGCTAATAAGCCGCTGCCGGCGTCTGCTCCGGCGCGCCCGGATGTCCGCCAGACCGCGCCGGCGCCGAAGGAGGAGCTGGAATCCCTCGACTTCACCGCGCCCGGCGCAATCGAGGTACGCGAGGAGGATCACGCCGGCCATTTCGAGATCCGCGAAAGCTCGGCGTCCATCCATCCGGTCGCCGAGGAGGCTGCCATCCTGTTCGCCAACGGTCAGGACGAAGCGGCTCTGGCGACGCTGGAAGCCGCGGTCGGCGCCGCCGGCCTGGGCGCGGACGCCGACCAGGTGTGGGCGATGTTGTTCGATCTGTATCAGGTACTGGGCAAGCGCGAGCTGTTCGACAAGCGCGCCCTCGAGTATTCGATGCAGTGCGAAAAGTCGCCGCCGACCTGGGTCGAGCCGGCGAAACAGACGCTGGGGCCGGCGCTGACCACAGGCGGCACGGCCTTCGTGGCCTTCTCCGGCATGCTCGACGAGAGCGCCGACAAGGCGGTCAGGCAGCTCGAGAAAATCGTCTCGGGCAATCCGATGGCGCGCGTCGAGTTCGGCAAGCTGCTGAATGTCGATCCGCTCGGCGCCGAACTCCTGCTGAAGGCGATGCAGTCCGCGCGCAAGGCCAGGTGCGAGCTGGTCATGAGCGGCGCCGAGCATCTGGCCGTACTGCTGAAGGACAAGCTCGAGGTCGGCAAGCGCGAGGACGAGCCGATCTGGATGCTGCTGCTGGAACTTTATCAGCACATGGCGCTGCAGGACCCCTTCGAGGAGTGGGCGGTGAACTATGCCGTCACGTTCGAGGTGTCGCCGCCCTCCTGGGATAACCGGCCGCCGCCGAAGAAGCCGGCCGCCGTGCCGGCGCAATCCGAAACACCGAACGAGCCGGATGCCTTCAGGCTGAGCGGCGAGATGTACAGCGCCGGCTCCGATGCCTTCAGGCAATTGATCGACTATGCCGGCGGGCGCGAGCAGGTGCTGATCGACTGCAGCACGCTCAAGCGCATGGATTTTGTCAGCGCCGGCCTGCTCCTCAACACGCTCACCAATCTGCAGATCGGCGGCTGCAGCGTGACCATTCGCGACCCCAGCCACCTGCTGAGCGCTCTGTTCGGCGTGCTTGGCATCAACCAAGTGGCGCACGTCGAGCGGCGCAAGTTCTGAACCCGCCTTTCCACCACCCCTAGCGGCAGACCCATGGAGCAATATCACGGCACAACCATTCTTTCCGTGCGCCGCGGCGCCGCCGTCGCCCTGGGCGGCGACGGCCAGGTGACGCTGGGCAACATCGTCGTCAAGGCGACCGCGCGCAAGGTGCGCCGCCTCTACCAGGAGAAGATCCTGGCCGGTTTCGCCGGCGGCACCGCCGACGCCTTCACCCTCTTCGAGCGCTTCGAGGCCAAGCTGGAGAAGCACCAGGGCAACCTGCTGCGCAGCGCGGTCGAGCTGGCCAAGGACTGGCGCACCGACCGGATACTCCGCCGACTCGAGGCCATGCTGGCGGTGGCCGACCGGCAGAGCTCGCTCATCATCACCGGCAACGGCGACGTGCTGGAGCCGGAACAGGGCATCGTCGCCATCGGCAGCGGCGGCCCCTACGCCCAGGCGGCGGCGCGCGCCCTGCTGGAGAACACCGTGCTCACGCCGGAGGAGATCGTCAGGAAGGCGCTCACCGTCGCCGGCGACCTGTGCATCTATTCGAACCAGAACCACGTCATCGAGGTATTGGAATGAGCACGATGACGCCGCAGGAAATCGTCCATGAGCTCGACAAGCACATCGTCGGCCAGGCGCGTGCCAAGCGCGCGGTGGCCATCGCGCTGCGCAACCGCTGGCGCCGCGCCCAGGTGGCCGAGCCGCTGCGCTCCGAGATCACGCCCAAGAACATCCTCATGATCGGCCCCACCGGGGTGGGCAAGACCGAGATCGCGCGCCGCCTGGCGCGGCTCGCCCACGCCCCCTTCATCAAGATCGAGGCGACGAAGTTCACCGAGGTCGGCTACGTCGGCCGCGACGTCGACACCATCGTGCGCGATCTGGTCGAGATCGCCATCAAGGACGGCCGCGAGGCGGCCATGCGCGCCGTGCGCGACCGGGCGATGGACGCCGCCGAGGACCGCGTGCTCGACGTGCTGCTGCCGGCGGCGCGCAGCGTCGGCTTCCATGGCGATGCCGAAGCCACGGAGGAATCCGCCACGCGGCAGAAATTCCGCAAGAAGCTGCGCGAGGGCGAGCTCGACGCGCGCGAGATCGACATCGAGGTGGCGGCGCCCGGCGCGCAGATGGAGATCCTCGCCCCGCCCGGCATGGAGGAGCTGACCTCGCAGATTCAGGGCATGTTCCAGAATCTCGGCGGCGGCAAGCGCAAGGCGCGCCGCATGACGATCCGCGAGGCGCTGAAGGCCCTCGCCGACGAGGAGGCCGCGCGCCTGGTGAACGACGACGAGATCAAGCTTGCCGCCGTGCAGTCGGTGGAGCAGAACGGCATCGTTTTTTTGGACGAGATCGACAAGATCGCGACAAGATCGGAGATGCACGGCGCCGACGTCTCGCGCCAGGGCGTGCAGCGCGACCTGCTGCCGCTGGTCGAGGGCACCACCATCGCCACCAAGTACGGCATGGTGAAGACCGACCACATCCTCTTCATCGGCAGCGGCGCCTTCCATCTGTCGAAGCCCTCCGACCTGATTCCGGAGCTGCAGGGGCGATTTCCCATCCGCGTCGAGCTGGACTCGCTCTCGGTCGGGGACTTCGAGCAGATCCTCACCGGCACCGATGCCTGCCTGACGCGCCAGTACGAGGCGCTGCTCGCCACAGAGGGCGTGAAGCTCGATTTCAAGGCCGAGGGCATCCGCCGCCTGGCCGAGATCGCTTTCGCCGTGAACGAAAAGACCGAGAACATCGGCGCGCGCCGGCTGTACACGGTGATGGAGAAGCTGCTCGAGGAAGTGGCCTTCGATGCCGGCTGCCACGGCGGCGCGGCGCTGACCGTCGACGCCGCCTATGTCGACGCGCGCCTGAAGGACCTGGCGCAGAGCGAGGATCTGGCGCGCTACGTCCTCTGAGCGGTTCATGCTGCTCAGGATCGTTTCGATCATCTTCCCGCTGTTCGCCATCGTCCTGGCGGGCTGTGGCTCTACGGCCGCCGCCACAAACCGGACATGGCGCTGGCCAACCAGCTCAACATGGATGTCTTCGTGCCGGCGCTGGTGTTCGCGGCGCCCGCCGGGAAGTCATTCGACCTGATCGCCTACCAGGCGTTGGCCATTGGCGGGGCCGCCTTGGTGCTCTTGGGCGAGGCGGCGCTGCCGGCGGCGGTGGCGCTGTTCCTGGTGGAGAACCTGCTGCATTTCCCGCTCTGCGCCTGGATGCTCGACCACCACGCACGCCTTGCCACTCTTTGGCGCATGCCGATGATGCTAGCCGCGCTGGCCGGCATCGCGCTGTGGCCGCCGCTCGTCACCGCCATCCGCGTGCTCGGCGACATTTCCATCCCGCTGCTGCTGTTCACGCTCGGCGTGCGCCTCGCGGACGCCTCGTTCCACGCCTGGGGCGTCGGCACCGCCGGCGCCCTGCCGCCCGCGGTGCTCAACTACGTCTTCGCCGAGCGCTACGCACAGGGGCCGGACAAGGTCGCCTCGATCGTCATGGTCGGCAACGTCGCCGCGCTGCTGTTCATCCCGATCACGCTGGCGCTGGCACTTAACGAGCAGCTTGATTAGAACAATTGGTGGCTGATCTATGAACATGGGTTGAATTTATCTTGATTTGTCGCTAGCATATCCAAAAACAATAATCAACCCTGAAACATCCTCAGGACTGTGAGGCTCATATGAAAAGCGATTCAAGGGAGAACCTGGCCGCCAAGCTAATTCTTAAAAAAGGATTGGGCGGTCTTCTGATTGCCGGAGCGAGCGGTTTGGCTTGGGCGGATTCCTGCGATTCTGTCATATATGATTTTGGGATTTACTACTCCGGTGACACCTACGCGCAGGATCGGGTTGCCACAAATCAGCCGGAATGTTTTGGCGGTGGCGGCGTTACTTCCACAATACGAATAAATGCAACCGCTTTTTCCCATGCAACCGCAATTTCCGGCTCAATCGCATCTCGCTTGAGTTCCTCTGTCGACAACCCCGCCTTAGGACTTTCTCCGTCTTACAAAGGCATGGCAGCCGGCGGTAATTTTCAAGCTTGGAATATCTGGGCCAACATCGACAATATCGATACCAGTTACGGGTATGGTGCCCCTAACGGGGGCAGGACACGCGGTGACAACTCGATCTTGACTGCGGTCCTTGGCGCAGACTATGCATTGAAGCCGGGCATGGTACTGGGCATATCGGCTGCGTTTGATAACGGCAACGGGCAAGGTCGAAATGGGGCGACTGCCAGTAACAGAAACAACACGGAGGGGTTTTTGATTGCCCCCTATTGGGGCTATCAAATCAGTAAGGAGTGGTCGACTGACCTCAGCGCCGGGTTGGGAAGAGGCAGATTTTCGGCAACCGGCGGTGTTAAATCAGAAGCAGACCGTTTGTTCGCTGCCGCCAATCTGAACTACGCTCGCTGGTTGGGTAGATGGCAATTTACGGGCAAGGCGAGTTATTTGCACGGCAAGGAAGATTACGATAACACCAAGGTAAATGGAGTAAGGTTCGCCAATACTGATGTAAAGAACAGGCTGGATCAGCTTCGTTTTGGAGCGCAGGCAGGTTATTGGATGAATGGCGTCATGCCCTATGGCAAGCTCAGCTATTCCTACAATGTTCATCGCGCCAGTCAAGCAGGTGACGATCAGTTGGGGCGGGGAACATTCATTGCGACACTCGGGGTTAACTTTTTCTCGCTCGCAAGCAAAGTGACGGGCGGCGTCATGTTTGAACAGGAACTTAGCCGTTCCAATTCAAGCAGTCGTGTATTGGCAGCCAACGTCAACCTTCGCTTCTGATTCTTAGCCCCGGCATTACCCCCTTACAGGCCGCTTCATCAGCTTGCGCTGCAGCGTGCGGCGGTGCATCTTCAGCGCCCGGGCGGTCGACGAGATGTTGCCGTCGTGCTCCTTGAGCACGCGCTGGATGTGTTCCCATTCGAGGCGGTCCACCGACAGCGGCTGGCTCGGCGGGGCGACTTCCGGCTGCGGCGCCGTCGCCTCGAAGGCGGCGAGGATCGCCTCCACGTCGGTCGGCTTGGCCAGGTAGTGCGTCGCGCCCATCTTGATCGCCTCGACCGCCGTGGCGATGCTGGCGTAGCCGGTCAGCACGACGATGCGGCAGTCCGGGTTGGCGGCGAGCAGCGGCCCGATCAGCGTCAGCCCCGAGGTGCCGGCGATGTTCAGGTCGAGCACGACGCGCGCTGCCCGCGTCGCCGGAATGAGCGCGGCGGCCTCCTGCGCGCTTAGCGCGCTGGCCACTTCGAAGCCGCGGTGTTTCAGTGCGCGGCCGAGCACGCGGTTGAAGGCCGGATCGTCGTCGATGACGAGAATCGTCTGGGGGTTTTCCATCTTCAGCCTTCCGCCTTGAGTTTGTCGAGGGGGAGCTCGACGCGGGTGACGGCGCCGCCGCCTTCGCGGTTGGCCAGCGAGATGCGTCCGCCCAGCCGCTCGACGGCGGCATGGGCGAGGAAGAGGCCGATGCCGGTGCCCTCGGCGCGCGTCGTGACGAAGGCGCGCCCGGCGGCGAGCAGCACGTTCTCGTCGAAGCCCGCGCCGCGGTCGCGCACTTCGAGGCGCAGGCGATCGCTGTCCCATTCCGCCTCGATCTCGATCGCGCCGCCGTCGGCGTCGGCGGCGTTGTTGAAGAGGTTCAGCAGCGCCTGTTCGAGCGTGGCCTCGCCCACCACCCGCGGCGTCGCCGTGCCGCGCAGACTGACTTTTGCCTCGGCATGCGGGCGCAGGCGCCGCCAGCGCTCGATCAGCTGCTCCAGCCAGCGGTCGAGGCCGAGCGCGGCGCCGCCTTCGGCGCGGAGCTGGCCGGCGCGCGCCGCCAGGCCCGTGATGATGCCCTTGCAATGCTCGATCTGGCTGCGCAACAGCGCCAGGTCCTCCTGCAACTCCGCCTTGGCTTCGGCGTTGCGCCCCAGTTCGCCGACGAGGATCGCCATCGTCGCCAGCGGCGTGCCCAGTTCGTGCGCCGCGCCGGCGGCGAGGCTGCCCAGCGCGATGACGCGCTCGTTCCTCAGCGCTTCCTCGCGCGCGGCGGCAAGTTCCCGGTCGCGGCTGCGGATGGCCGCCGCCATGCGCGCGACGAACCAGGCGATGAGGGCGGCGGAGGCGACGAAGATCAGCCACATGCCGGCCAGGTGCAGGCGCGTGGCGCGCTCGGCGTCGGCCATCGGCAGGGGCACGCTCCAGAACACCAGCAGCGAATAGGCCGCCACGCTGAGCGCGACGACGCCCCAGGCGAATCGCCCCGGCAGCACCACGGCGGCAATGGCGATCGAAGGCAGGTAGAGCGAGACCAGCGGATTGGCGGCGCCGCCGCTGAAGAACAGCAGCAGGGTCAGCGCCGTGATGTCCACGCCGAGCTGGGCGAAGAGCTCGCGGTCGGCGACGGCGCCGCCCCGGGCAAGGCGTTTCCGCGTGGCGAGGTTGAAGCCGGCGAGGAGCGCAATGATGGCCAGCATCGGCGCCAGCGGCAGCGCGACCTCGAGCAGCGGGCCGGCGGCGGCCACCAGGGCGAGCTGCCCGGCGACGGCGAACCAGCGCATCAGCAGCAGGCGCCTCAGGTGGTCGGCGCCCTCATCGGGGCGGTCGGGAACGGCATTCATGGTTTCGGGCTTCCGCGGCGATTCTAGCCGATGACCGATTGGCTCCGCGCGGCAATTTGCCGCACGGGCCGTCCTGCCGGCCGAACGCCTGCCGCGGTGCGTGCGGCGTTATGTCGCACGGACGGGCGCGCGCCAGCTTCTAGAATTGCCGGCTCCAGCGTATTTTCCGCAAAGGACAGAAATGCAGCATGCAGGCAGGCTCGTTGCCACCGTGATCGCATCGCTCCCTCTCGCCGCCGCGGCGCAGGACGTGCGCTTCGAGGAGATCAGGGTGACCTCCTCGACCATCGACGACCGCTTCGCCGGCAAGCGCGGCGAGCCCGCCACCGTCCATGACATCAGCGGCCGGGACGTCGATGGAAAGCGGCCGGAAAACATGATCGAGATACTGCGCGCGATTCCCGGCGTCACCGCCGACCTGTCCTCCGGCGACGAAATCAAGATCAAGCTGCGCGGCATCGAGAACCAGCGCTACATGGGCGAGAAGCCCGGCGTGGCCATCGTCATCGACGGCGTGCCGGTGTTCGAGCGCACCGGCAAGGTGAACATCGACCTCGACAACATCGAGTCGATCAAGGTCATCAAGAGCGGCGCCTCCTACCTGTTCGGCGACGACGCGCTGTCCGGCGCCGTCATCATCACCACCAAGCGCGGCGCGAAACATGCGGGCGCGACCGTCTCGGCCGACGCCGGCGCCTGGGGCTACAACCGGCAGCTGGTCCGCGCCGGCCTCGCCGGAGAATGGGGCAGCGGGCATGTCCAGGCGACGCACCGGGCCGGCGACGATTATTACTGGCAGTCCGCCTACAAGACCGGCTATATCGACGGCAACCTGCGCTTCCATCTCACCGACACCTCGGACTTGACCTTCGGCTTCGAGAAGTCGGACCGGGCCAAGGACAAGCATGGCGCGGTCAAGGGCGCCACGCAGGCGCGGCTCGACCCGCAGGGAGAGATCGGCCGCGACTTCACGCGGATGTACGACGTCAATCTGCGGAAGCTGCACCTGACCTACGCCAACGACCTGGCGCCGAACAGCAACCTGCTGGCGACGGTCTACGAATACCGCGACCGCACCGGCTACTGGTCGGCGCCGCAGCGGGTCAGCGCGGCCGGCCTGTCGATCAGCGACTCCGCGCCGGGCGCCCAGGAGCGCTACACGACGATCAACAACTACGACCAGACGCAGCGCGGCATCAAGGCGGAATGGCGCGCCAGCGCCGGCAAGACCGGCTGGCTCGGCGGCCTCGACCTGCGCCGCAACCGCTATGCGAACTTCAATACGGCCAAGGTCGATTACTGCACGCTGCGGGATTTCGCGCCGCCCTTCAACTGCAACGGCGGCGCCAATCTCGTGACCGCCGGCACGGTGCTGACCGACAACGCGACGGACGAGGCGGTGAATGCACTGTACGGCGAATTCAAGTACCTGCTCGCGCCGCAATGGACGCTGACCCTGAACGGCCGCCACGACCATATCGGGCTCGACTTCCGGTCCGGCCGCACCAACGAGATCGCCGCTCCCTTCGGCCGCAGGAAGTCGTTCCGCACCGCCTCCTGGCGCGCCGGCGCGAACTACGCGGCGGCGCTGAACACGGACTGGTTCGCCAACGTATCGTCCAGCTTCCGCGCGCCGACGACCGACCAGCTCTACAACGGCAGCCTCTCGCCCACCGGCGGGAAGACGCTGAACAACGAGAACCTGAAGCCGGAGAAGGCGCTGAACTTCGAGCTCGGCCTGCGCGCAAGAACCCTGCTCGCCGGCGTGGCGGCGGATGTCGAGGCGGCGATCTTCCAGGTCGACCGCAAGGATTTCATTCTCGCCACCAACGGCCAGTACAGCACCGGCACGGCGGGCGCGCCGCAGATGTACGACAACATCGGCGGGGTGCGCAACCGCGGTCTCGAGCTGTCGCTGAAGACGGACCGGAAGCGGACCTTCACCTTCGAGGCGGCCTACAGCTACATCCGTGCCAAATTCACCGATTACGACAATTTCGGCCTGACGCTCGGCAATCCCTACATTCCCGCGCCGACCCTCGTTGCCTACGACAACACCGGCAACGACGTGCCGCGCGTGCCGCGGCACCAGCTCAACCTGACCTTCGGCTGGCAGCCGAACGACGGCTTCCGGCTCGCCCTCGAGGCCGACGCGCGCTCCTGGTCGTGGGCCGACGAGATCAACCAGGAGAAATGGTCCGGGCGCACGCTCTTCAACCTGTCGGCCAGCTACGATTTCCGCGAGGCGGGCCTGCTGGGCGCGAAATGGTCGCTGTTTGCGCGCGTCAACAACCTGTTCGACAAGCGCTACTGGTCGGCGGCCCGCGGCACCAACGACCAGTCGAATTACCTGACGGGCGCCTACGACGGCGTCTACAACGCCGAGGATCTCTCGATCGTCGTCGGCAAGCCGCGCCACTGGATCGCCGGCATCACGGCAAGTTTCTGACAAGGACGGCACATGAAGCGCATCTTGGCTACCCTGGGATTGGCCGCGGCGACGGGCGCCGCCGCCCAGCACGAGCATCACACGGTCGCGCCGGCGGCAACCGCGCCGGCGGCGCGCGCCTGGACGCAGCAGCCGCTCCTGTTGCCGGGCAAGCTGGTACGCGGCGAGCGCGCCTCGGCGCTGCTGCGGCCGCAGGGCCTGGCGGCCGCGCAAGTCACGGTGTATGCGCCGGAAGGGCCGGCCGCGCGCCTGAAGGTCGACTACCCGGTCGGGGCCGACGGGGCGAGGATCGAGGCGGCGACGCCGAAGACCGGCAATTACCACTGGGTCGTCGCACGCGAGGAAAGCGGCGCGGCGGTGCGCGTCGCTTCGACCGCCTGGTATTTCGGCAACCCCGGCGATTCCCCGAAAGAATTGCTGAGGACGCCGAAACACGAGCTGGAGATCGTGCCCGAGCCGCTGCCGCGCGAGCACGGCAGCTACCGCGAAAGCGAGAAATGGCGCTTCCTCGTCCGCTTCGACGGCCGGCCGCAGCCGGACCAGCCGGTGACGCTCGAAACCGCGTTCGGCAGCCGCAGCACCGCGCTGACCGATGCGGCGGGCATCGCCACCGTGGTGTTTCCGCGCGACTTCAGGCCCGCCGAGAAGAAGGCCGAGGGCGGCCACGAAGGGCACGGTCCGCGCCGGGTTCCCTTCGTGCTCACGACCGTCAAGGAATCCGGCGGCCGCAAGTACCTCACGTCCTTCAACCTCACCTACGGCCAGGACGGCGACCGCGGCCGGAGCCTGGGCTGGGGCGCGGCCTTCGGACTGGCCGGGATGCTGGCTGCCGCGCCGCTCCTGCGTCGCCGCGACAAGCGAGATAACAACCATGCTTAAGCTGCTTTTTCCCGCCCTCTCCCGATTCCGCATGGCAGTGCAGCTCGTCATGCTGTTCGTCACCGTCTATGGCAGCGTGATCGTCGGCACCTACATGGCCGACAAGATATCCAACAACCTGCCTGCGCTGTCGTGCGCCTACGATCAGATGAACGGCGGCTACTGCGTGCTGATCCCGACCCAGCACATCCTCCACCACCGCATCGGCGAGGCAGTGGTGCGCGCGCAGCAGCTCACCTTCGGCATGGTGCTGCCGCTGCTGATGTCCTTCGTCTCCTTCTTCGCCTTCTTCTTCGTCCTCGGCAAGATGTTCTGCGGCTGGGTTTGCCCGCTCGGCACCCTGCAGGAGCTCGTCGGCAAGCTCGGCCGGCGCCTGGGCTTCGGCCTGCGCCGCATCGAGAAGGGCGACCTCGGCGAGGTGAAGCGGGTGCGGCCGGTGAAATGGCTGCTCCTGCTCGGTCTGGTGTTCGTCCTGCCGCTCGCCACCGGGCTCGGCGTCACGCCGCACTCGCTGGGCAACCCCTACTGCGACATCTGTCCATCGCGCGTGGCAACGACCCTGCTCACCGGCAACACCGAGCAGCTGGCCCTGCGGGTCAATGACAACGTCAGCCTTGTTCTCGGCGCCGTCGCCAACCTGCTGATCGGCTTCATGCTGGTCGGTGCGCTCGCCATCCGCCAGCCGTTCTGCCGCATCTGCCCGCTGCTGGCGTTCAACGCCGTGTTCCAGCGCCTGTCGCCGATGCGCCTGCAGAAGAAGATGCACGACAACTGCGGCAAGTGCGGCATCTGCAGCGAGGCCTGCCCGATGGATATTCCGGAAATCGCGCGGGAGGAGGGCCGCAAGGCCTACCACGAGGACTGCACGCTGTGCGGCCGCTGCGCCGAGTATTGCCCGCAGGACGGCACCATCCAGATCAAGTGGGGCCCGTTCGCGCTGTTTTCCTCCCGCCGCGACTACTACAAGAACAAGGTAAAGGGCGAATTGCCCGACGGCACGGTCAAGCCGGTCAAGTTCGTCAGGAACGCCGCCAGGCCGGCGGCGGATCCCGCCGATGCTTGAAGAACTCGCCGCCGGGCAGGTGACGCTGGCGACCGTCTGGCTGCTGGGCGTGTCGATGGGCCTGACCGCCTGCACCGTCACCTGCCTGCCCTTCATGGGCACCTGGGCGCTGGGCCGCGCCAGCGGGCAGCGCGAGGCCTTCGTCCATACCGGCGTGTTCCTGGCCGGGCGGGTGGCCACCTACACCGTGCTGTCGTCGCTTGCCGGCGCGCTCGGCTTCGGGCTTGCGCAAGCGCTCGGCGGCAGCTGGGGCAATGCCCTGATCGGCGGCGCCAGCGTCCTTGCCGGCGTCTGGCTGCTGCGCCCTGCCGACAGGCGCTGCAGCCCTGGCTCCCCGCCGACGGTGGCGCCGGTACGCTGGCAGCGCAAGCACGACGGACTGCCGCCGCTCTTCCTCGGCGCGGCGCTGTCGCTGACGCCGTGCACGCCGCTCGCCTCGCTGCTGGCACTGGCCGCGCAATCCGGCAGCCCGGCGCAGGGCGCGGCCTACGGACTGGCCTTCGGTCTCGGCGCGGCGATGACGCCCATTCTCGTGCTCGTGCCGCTGGCCGGCCGGCTGGGGCGGGAATTGCGCGCCGGCCGCGCCTGGCTGTCGCGCTGGCTCGTCCGGGGCGCGGCGGCGGTCCTGATCGTGCTCGGCCTGCGGCGCATCCTGCTCGCGGCGTAACGGCAATGGATGCGATCCTCCAGCGACGGATGGAGCGGGCGGCGGGGCTGGCCCTGGTCGTTGCGCTGCACATGGCGGGCTTGTGGGGGCTGATGAGTTTGCGCATCGTGCCGATTCCGGAAGAGATCGTCACGCTGTTCGTCGAGCCGTTGCGCACCGAGCCGCGTCCGCCGGAACCGCCGAAACCTTCCCGGAACAGCGCAACCAGGCCGCCGGAAAAGCCGGTGCAGCGCCGGCTCGCCGCCGAAGCGCCCGTGCGCACGCCCGCCGAGCCGGTCGCGGAGAGCCTCCCGCCGGCAGCCCCGACGGC
>WBUF01000023.1 GCA_008933825.1 Rhodocyclaceae bacterium
AGGCGGCCGCTTGCGCCGACCGGCGTCTCGGCGATGGCGAAGGCGGCGTCCTCGCCCGTCAGGGCGGCGGCCAGCGCTTCGGCCGAGCCGTGGAAACCGGCCGCCGCGCTGAAGGCGTGGCGCGAGACGCGGCCATCGGCGCTCGCCGTGTGCTGGCCCTCGAACACCAGCCGCACGCCGGCGTCGCGCGCCAGTTCGGAGAACAGCACATAGGCGCCATCCTCCATCAGGCCGACCAGGCGCTTGCCGCGGCAGGATTCGAACAGCGCACGGGTGGCGGCGTAGTCCGGCAGCGGGCCGGCGCCCAGGTCGCGCCGCGCGGCGATGTGGTCGGCGAAGTCGGCCGCGGGCGCGCCGCAACCGACCAGGACGATCTCGCGCGCCGCGGGCGCCGACGATCCGGCGAAGGAGATTTTCGGCAGGCCGACCGCGGCGACTGCGCTGCCGGCCAGCATGCCCTTGAGCAGGGTGCGTCGTTGCGCTTTCATCGCGCCCCCTACTTGAGGAAGTCGATCAGCTGCGCCAGCGCCTGCTCGTCGATCTCGCTCTGACGGAAGGACGGCATGGCGCGGTGGCCCTGGCGCACGCGCTCGCGCACGTCGCGCGGATGCGCGCCCTTGATGTTCGGGCCGAGTCCCGGGTTCGGTTCGTGGCAGTAGCCGCAGACCTTGTCGTAGACCTCCTTGCCGCTGGTCCATTTGCCGGCGCTGTCGGCGAGCACGGCATTGGAAGCGAAGGCCAGCGCGAGTCCGCCGATGGCGAGCGCGGCATGGCGCGATGATTTCATGAAGCCCATCTGTCATCCTCCTCTTTGTGTTGGTATGCGCAGCCCGTTTAGCAGGGGCCGTGCCAGCAGCTAACTTGCTGCCGCGAAAGAGGATTGCGGATGCTGCGATGCGGTAATTGGGAGTCCAGCAATTCAGCAAATGATGAAAGATGAAACCCTTTCATCAAATGCTGAAAGGTTGGTTCAAGGCAGCAGCTTGTGCTTTTTCAGGCGGTATTCGAACTGCGGGCGGGTCATGCCGAGGGCGCGCGCGGCGGAGCTGATGTTGCCGCCGGCGCGCTCCAGCGCCGCCTTGAGCAGCAGGGACTCGACCGCATCCAGGCCGGTCTGGCGGGAAAAGACATGGTCGACGAAGGCATCGACCGCCTGCATGTCGCTGCGGCGCATGTTGCCGTCGCGGCCGACGCCGGCAGAGCGGCCCTTCTGGGTGCCGGCGCTGATGGCGGGGAAGAGGTCGGCCAGGTCGATGCGCCCGCCCGGCGGCGCCAGGATGACGCCGCGCTCGATGACGTTCTCCAGTTCGCGCACGTTGCCCGGCCAGGCGTAGGCGCGCAGTGCGTGCAGCGCCTTGTCGGTGACGCCGACGACCTTCTTGGCGTGGCGCGCCGAGAGCTTGGCGACGAATCGTTCTATGAGCAGCGGGATGTCGTCGGCGCGCTCGCGCAGCGGCGGGATGTGCACCGGGTAGACGTTGAGGCGGTAGAGGAGATCGCGGCGGAACCTGCCCTGCTCGACGGCTTCCTGCAGGTCGACGTTGGTGGCGGCGACGACGCGCACGTCCACCTTGCGCGTGTGGCCGTCGCCTATGCGCTCGATCTCGCCCTCCTGCAGCACGCGCAACAACTTGGCCTGGGCCGAGGCCGACAGCTCGCCGACCTCGTCGAGAAACAGCGTGCCGCGCTGGGCGCGCTCGAAGCGGCCGGGGCGCGACTGGTGGGCCCCTGTGAAGGCGCCCTTCTCGACGCCGAACAGTTCCGACTCGATCAGCGCCTCGGGCAGGGCGGCGCAGTTGACGGCGACGAAGGGGCCGTTGGCGCGCGGGCTGCAGCCGTGCAGAGCGCGCGCGAACATCTCCTTGCCGACACCGGTCTCGCCGGTGAGCAGCACGGTGACCAGGCTGCGCGCCGCCTTGCGGATCAGTGCACAGGTCTCGCGAAAGCCGGCCGAGGCGCCGACCAGGTCGTCGGTGCGCAGGTCGTCGTCGATGGAGTAGCGCAGGTGCTGCACCTGCTCCTGCAGTTCCAGGATGTGCTCGGCGACCGAGTCGGGCCGCAGGTAGCGCAGGATCTCCTCGACGTCCTCCCATTCTTCCGCCGGCTTGCCGACGATGCGGCAGGCGTGCGCCCCACTGGCGCGACACTCGGTTTCCTTGTAGAGGATGCTGCGGCCCATCACCGTGGTCGAGTAGCCGCAGGCGTAGCCGGTCTGCATCCAGCAGGCCGGGCCGGTGTCGACGCCGAACAGCTCGTGGTGCAGGTCGGCCTCGAAGGAGCTGTCCCAGAGGAACTCGCCGTAGAAGCGGCCCTCGGCGATGTCAATGTCCACCTGCACCGTGCGCACGGTGACGATGCCCTCCAGCGTGTGCAACTGCGGCCCCATGCCGAGGAGATCGGCGTCGGAAGCGTTCGGGTAGAGCTTGCGCGCCAGTTCGGCGTCGCGCGAGCCCGAGGCGAAACCGGTGCGCGTCAGCACGCCGCGCGCGCGCTCGGCGCCGAGCGAATCGACGAGCTCCTTGCGCAGCGAGGCCATGGCGGCGCTGTGCAGCAGGATCATGCGCGTCTCGCCCAGCCAGATGTGGCCGTGGTCGTAGGAAAAGCGCAGCCGGGAGGCGAGCTCGTCAAGTCCTGGCACCAGCCCGGCATCGTTCGTCGTTGTCACGCTGCCCATGCATTCCCTCGTTTTTTTCCCGGAATCATCTTAGCAAGAGCCGGGCCAGGATTTTTATCTTCCTCTCTTCGCGAGCGGGGTTGGGGTGAGGGGGCTTTCCGTTGAGGGGGCTTTCCGTTTGCCCCTACTCCCGTTGTCTGCTATGTTTGAAGTCCAAACAATAATAACAAGCCCCACCCGACGGAGGAGCCATGGCGGCATTGGCGTTGGTGTCGACCGACCAGGTCGCGCCGAAGGACAGCATTCCCTACTGGAAGGACCTGATCTGGCAACTGCTCGGGCGACTGCGCTCCGAAGCGAGCGCGGAGGGCGCCTTCCGCGGACGTCTGCTGCACTGCAATGCCGGCGACGTCCGACTGTGCCGGCTCTCCGCCTCCGGCCACCGCGTCGCGCGCACACCCGACCTCATCCGCCAGGACGACCGCGGCTTGCTCAAGGTGGTGTTCCAGCTCGAAGGCACCACCTGGTTCGAGCAGGGCGGTCGCCGGACGCTGCTTCATCCGGGCGAGTGGAGCATCTACGACACCATGAAATCGTACACCGTCGCCAACAACGGCGACATCGAGCAGTTCGTCCTGGTGGCGCCGCGCGAGAAGGTGCTTGCCGCCCACCTCAATCCGGACGAGTTGCTGGTGCAACGCTACGACGCCCGCGCAGGCATCGGGCGGCTGGCCCGCGAGCTGCTCCAGCATGCCTTCGAGGAGATTGAATCGTGCAGCCCCGAGTCGGCCGAGGCCATCGGCGAGGCCGTGGCGCAGCTCCTGCGCCAGTCGCTCATGGAGCGGGCCGGACGGCCCACCTCGCTCACCTTGCGCGAGGCGCTGCGCGACCGCATTCGCACTTATATCCTGCGCAACCTGCGCGATCCGGAACTGAGCATCGACCGCATCGCCGCTGCGCTGCGTTGCAGCAAGCGCAACCTGCACAAGGCCTTCAGCAACGACGGCGCCACGATCAGCGAGACCATCTGGCGCCTGCGCCTGGAGCACTGCCGGCGCGACCTGGTATCGCCCGACTGCGCCTGGAAGTCGATCACCGAGATCGCCTTCTCATGGGGCTTTTCCAGCGCCACCCACTTCAGCAAGGCGTTCAAGGATGCCTATGGCCTGTCGCCCAAGGGCTGCCGCCTGATGGGCGTGGGCGGTGTGGCGGAAGAGGGCGCCGGCCTCGAACTGCCCGGCGCCGGAGGCCTCGCGCGCTACGTGATGCGCGAGGGCGTTGCCGCGAACTGACGCGGTAGCCAGGCGGTGACGCAGGGCGGAGGTCCCGTCGCATGGCAACACCGTGGATTGCGGGGGCACCCCCCGCCGGGGCAGGACCGAAGGGCCGGTGCGAGGCGGCTTACCTGGCCTGCGCCAGTTTCTGCTCGAGCTGGGCGGCGGGGATGGCGCCGGGGATGCGCTCGCCGTTGGAGAGGAAAATGGTCGGCGTGCCGCGAATGTTGTATTTCTGGGCGAGCGCCAGCACCTTGTCGGTCGGCGCATCGCACGTGCCGGCGGCAGGCGGGGTGTTGTTGACCATCAGGTCGTTCCAGGCCTTGGCGCGGTCTGCGGCGCACCACACGGCACGCGATTTCTCGGTGGAGTCCTGTGACAGGATTGGCAACAGGAAGGTGTAGATCGTCACGTTGTTCATGCCGGCCAGTTCCTTCGCCAGTTTCTTGCAGTAGCCGCAGTTCGGGTCCTCGAAGGTGGCGAAAACGCGCTTGCCGTCGCCGCGCACCTGCTTCACCGCGAGTTCCAGCGGCAGGTCGGAGAACTTGATGGCGGAGAGCTTGTTGAGCCGGTCCTGGGTCAGGTTGGCGCGGGTTTTCGTGTCGATGATGTTGCCGGCGAAGAGCAGGCTGACCTTCTCGTCGGTGTAGTAGATCTCGTTGCCGACCAGGATTTCGTAGAGGCCGAGGTGATCGGTCTTGCGCACGGCGCTGACCTTGCCGCCGAGCCATGCCTCGACGGATTTCCTAACGGCGGCTTCGTTGGCGTGGGCGGCGCCGGCGATCAGCGACAGGGCGATGAGCAGGGGGGCGATGGGTTTCTTGAACATGATGTCTCCGTTGAGGTCAGCCGAGCGCATAACGCACCAGCATGTTGCGTACGACAGGCAGGCTGTCGGCCAGGTTCAATCCCAGGTTGCGTATCAGCGATACGGCCGGATGGGCGGGTCGGAACAGTCTTTGCAGTCCATGTGTCGTCCATTGTAGCAGGGCGACCTCCTCGGCCCGGGCGCGTGCGTAGCGCCGGAGCAGCCGTTCGTCGCCGCAATCGCCCGTTGCCGCCTGCGACAGCAGCACGCCGGCCAGCGCGCGCGCGTCGGCGAAGCCCAGGTTGATGCCGTGGCCGGAAAGGGGATGGATGGCGTGGGCGGCGTCGCCGATCAGCGCCAGGCGCGGCGCGACGATGCGCGGCACGCGAACCAGTCGCAGCGGGAAGGCAGCCGATGCCGCCGGTGCCGCGAAGGCCCCGAGCCGCCGCCCGCCCGCCTCGGCGACGCGCCGGCCAAATGCATCCGCATCCAGCCCGAGCAGTTCGCCGGCATGCGCCTCGGGCGTCGACCAGACCATCGAGATGCGCTGGCCCGGCAGGGGCAGCCAGGCCAGCACGCCGTCGCGGCGAAACCACTGGAAGGCCGTGTTGCGGTGCGGCCGCTCGCATTCGAAATTGGCCACCACGCCCATTTCGCCATAGTCCAGGGTGTCCGCCGGCAGGCCAGCCTGCGCGCGCAGCCAGGAGTCGGCGCCGTCGGCGCCCACCGCCAGGTTCGCCTGCAGCATTTCGCCGGAAGTCAGTCGCAGCAGGACGGCGTCCCGGCGCACCTCCAGGCCTTGCGGCTGCGCCGGGCAGAACAGCGTCAGGTTGTCCTGCCGCTGCAGGCCTTCCCACAGCTCGCGCTGCATGAGGCCCGCCTCGACGATCCAGGCGAGCTGGTCGACGCCGCTGTCCCAGGCGGAGAAATCGATCCGGCCGCCGGCGTCGCCGCGAATGGCCATGTCATGGACCGGCGTCAGCCGCGCTGCATCGAGATGCCGCCAGGTGCCGAGGTCCTGCAGGAAGCGTTGCGAAGAGGGACTGACGGCATAGACACGGCTGTCCCAGCCGGCCGGCGCCGGCCCGGGCGCGCGACCATCGATCAGGCCAATACGATAGGGGCTGCGCCGCAGCGCGGCGGCGAGGCTGGCGCCGGCAAGACCGGCGCCGACGATGAGGATGTCGAAGTGCAAATCGCGACGAAAAATGGGCGGGCCGGGCATTGTGGGCCGGCCGGCCAACCTTGACAAGGCCTTGCCCGGCAACGATAATTCGCCCCCTTTCTCCAAGGTGATGTAGCTCAGTCGGTTAGAGCGAGGGATTCATAACCCCTAGGTCGGCAGTTCGATTCTGCCCATCACCACCACCCTTTTCCTTCGCCGGGCCGGTCGTTCGCTATAATCCTTTCATGCCAAAGCAGAAAAGGCGTCCATGAACCCGATCGTCTCGGCGATTCTCAGCAGCATCATCGACAGCATCCTCGAGTCGGCGATGACACCGGCGCCGGCCTTGCCACCGAGCGCGCCGCCGGGCGTCGTGCGCCCGGCGCTGGGGCAGGGGCCGCTGGCGATGATGACGCCGCCGAACAACGGTTTCGCCCAGTTCGGCAACGAGACGCTGCGGCTGTCCGCCAGCCTGCAGATACGCGATACGCAAAACCGCATCGTCATGCCGATGACCATGCAGGGTGCGGTGCCCGTGCTCTACAAGCTCGACGAGTACGGCTCGGTCCAGCGCGTCTGGGTGCTTACGCCAGAAGAGGCGGAAGTCGCCGACCAGCTCATCAAGCAGAAGAAATCCGAATCCGCAGCGCCGAAGTAGTGATCAAGAAGCTGTATATCAAGACCTTCGGCTGCCAGATGAACGAGTACGACTCGGACCGCATGGCCGACGTGCTTGCCGCCGAAGGGATCGTGAAGACCGATTCCCCCGAGGACGCCGACGTCATCCTCTTCAACACCTGTTCGGTGCGCGAGAAGGCGCAGGAGAAGGTGTTCCACGACCTCGGCCGCGTGCGGCTGCTCAAGCAATCGAAGCCCGGGCTGGTCATCGGCGTCGGCGGCTGCGTGGCCAGCCAGGAGGGCGAAGCCATCGTGCGGCGCGCGCCCTACGTCGATGTCGTCTTCGGCCCGCAGACCCTGCACCGCCTGCCGCAATTGATCCGCGAACGCCGCGTCTCCGGCCGGCCGCAGGTGGACGTCTCCTTCCCGGAGATCGAGAAGTTCGACGCCCTGCCGCCGGCGCGCGTCGAGGGCGGCTCGGCCTTCGTTTCCGTCATGGAAGGCTGCAGCAAGTTCTGCACCTACTGCATCGTTCCCTACACGCGCGGCGAGGAGATCTCGCGCCCGCTCGGCGACGTGCTGGCCGAGATCGCCGGCCTGGCGGCGCAGGGCGTGCAGGAAGTGACCCTGCTCGGCCAGAACGTGAATGCCTGGCGCGGCGCCATGGAGGATGGAGATACCGCGGACTTTGCCTTCCTGCTCGAATGCGTGCACGAGATTCCCGGCATCGAGCGCATCCGCTGCACCACGTCGCATCCGCGCGAGATGACGGCGCGCCTGATCGACGCCTACGCGCGCCTGCCGAAGCTGGTCTCGCACCTGCACCTGCCGGTGCAGTCCGGCTCCGACCGCGTGCTGGCGGCGATGAAGCGCGGCTACACGGCGCTCGAATACAAGTCGGTCGTGCGCAAGCTGCGCGCGGCGCGGCCGGACATTTCGCTGTCGACGGATTTCATCGTCGGCTTTCCCGGCGAGACGGAGGCCGATTTCGAGGCGAGCATGAAACTGATCGAGGAGGTCGGCTTCGACGCCTCCTTCAGCTTCCTCTACAGCCCGCGCCCGGGCACGCCGGCGGCGGAGTTCGCGGACGACACGCCGCAGGAAGTCAAGAACCGGCGCCTGATGCGCCTGCAAAAGCGCATCGAGGCGCAGGCGCAGGCCATCAGCGCGGGGATGGTCGGCACGCTGCAGCGCATCCTCGTCGAGGGCGCCTCGAAGAGGGACGCCGCCGAACTGGCAGGCCGCACCGACAACAATCGCATCGTCAACTTCGGCGGCAACCCGCGTTTGATCGGACGCTTCGTCGAGGTCGCCATCACCGCCGCGCTGCCGCATTCGCTGCGCGGCGAGATTGTCACCCGCGAATCGTGAAGATCAAATCCGCCGAAGTGGTGTTGTCTCCCGTAGACAACCAGCGCCTGGCCAACCTGTGCGGCGCGCTGGACGAAAACCTGCGCCAGATCGAGACGGCCTACGACGTCGCCATCGCGCGGCGCGGCGAGCGCTTCAGCGTGCGCGGCCATCCTGCGCAGTCGGCGCAGGCCACCGCAGCCTTGCAGCATTTCTATGCCGAAGCCGGCGAGCACCTTACGGTGGACGCCATTCAACTCGGCCTGGTCGAGCTGGCCAACCGGGGGCAGGCCGGCGTGTCCGCGCCGGGCCTGCTCACGCGCAAGCCCGAGCTGCACGGCCGCACGCCGCGCCAGGTGCAGTATCTGCGCCAGATCCAGGAGCACGACATCACCTTCGGCATCGGCCCGGCCGGCACCGGCAAGACCTACCTCGCCGTGGCCAGCGCCGTCGACGCCTTCGAGCGCGACCAGGTCAGCCGCATCGTGCTGACGCGCCCGGCGGTGGAGGCCGGCGAGCGCCTGGGTTTTCTCCCCGGCGACCTTGCGCAGAAGGTCGACCCGTATCTGCGCCCCCTCTACGACGCGCTCTACGACCTGATGGGCTTCGACAAGGTGGCCAAGCTCTTCGAGCGCCAGGCCATCGAGATCGCGCCGCTCGCCTACATGCGCGGGCGCACCCTCAACCACGCCTTCATCATCCTGGATGAAGCGCAGAACACCACGCCGGAGCAGATGAAGATGTTCCTCACGCGCATCGGCATCGGCGCCCGCGCGGTGGTCACCGGCGACGTCACCCAGATCGACCTGGCGCGCGGCACGAAGAGCGGGCTGATCGAGGCGTCGCGCATCCTGCGCGAGGTGCGCGGCATCGCCTTCACCGAGTTCGAAGCCTCCGACGTGGTGCGCCACCCGCTGGTTGCGCGCATCGTTGCCGCCTATGAAAAGCACGAAGCGAAGCACGAACCCGGGGCGTCTTAGCCTCAGCGTTCAATATGCCGTCAAGGCGGCGTGGCTGCCGACGCGCGCCGAGGTGCGCAAGTGGGTGCGCGCCGCCGATCCGGGCGCGGCCGAGCTGACGGTGCGCTTCGTCGGCGCAGAGGAAGGCCGTGCACTCAACGCGCAGTACCGCGGCAGGGATTACGCCACCAACGTGCTGAGCTTCGCCTACGCGCGCGAGCCGGTGCCGGTCGGCGATCTGGTGCTGTGCGTGCCGGTGGTATTGCGCGAGGCGGCCGGGCAGGACAAGGCGCCGCCGGCCCGTTTCGCCCACCTGATCGTGCATGGTATGCTGCATCTGCAGGGATACGATCACGAGAACGGCGCCGAGGCCCGCATCATGGAAGACAGGGAACGCGAGATCCTCGCCCGCCTCGGCTTTCCCGACCCCTACTGACCATGGAAGCTCCCAGTCGACCGTCGCTGCTCGAGCGGCTCTCCGCGCTGCTGATGCGCGAGCCCGAGGACCGCGCGCAGCTGATGGCGCTGCTGCGCTCGGCCCACCAGCGCAGCCTGCTCGATGCCGACGCGCTGTCGATCATCGAGGGTGCGCTCGCCGTCTCCGACATGCAGGTGCGCGATGTCATGGTGCCGCGCGCGCAGATGCAGGTGATTTCGCTTGCCGACGCCCCCGCGGCGATGGCGTCGCAGGCGATCGAGACCGGCCATTCCCGCTTCCCGGTCACCGGGGAAAACCGCGACGACGTCATCGGCATCCTGCTCGCCAAGGACCTGCTGCGCCTGCAGGCCGGCGAGCAGGTTGCCGTGCGCGACCTGCTGCGGCCGGCAGTGTTTATCCCGGACTCGAAGCGGCTCAACGTGCTGCTGCGCGAGTTCCGCGCCTCGCGCAACCACATGGCCATCGTCGTCGACGAGTACGGCGGCGTCGCCGGACTGGTGACCATCGAGGACGTGCTCGAGCAGATCGTCGGCGACATCGAGGACGAGTACGATTTCGACGAGGCCGCCGACAGCATCCTGCTCGACCAGGCCGGCCACTACCGCGTCAAGGCCACCACCGGGATCGAAACCTTCGATGCCGCCTTCGGCACGCGGTTTGCCGGCGAGGATTACAACACCGTCGGCGGCATGGTGATCCACCACCTGGGCCGCCTGCCCAGGCGCGGCGAGATCGTGCAGGTCGGCGGCCTGCGCATCCAGGTGCTGCGCGCCGACAGCCGGCGGGTGCATACGCTGCTGGTGGATCTTCCCCGCGCGACGACATGAGACGCGCAGTACCGGGCGTCGTCGCGGCCTTTCTGCTCGGTGCGGCGTCCGTGCTCGGCTTCGCGCCGTTCCTGCTGTTCCCGCTGCCGATCCTTGCCCTGGCGGCGCTGGCCTGGCTGTGGCGGGACGCGGCGCCGCGCCGCGCGGCCCTGCTTGGCCTTGCCTTCGGCGCCGGCCTGTTTCTCGCCGGCGTCTCCTGGGTGTATGTCAGCATGCATGCCTTCGGCGGCATGCCGCCGCTGCTGGCCGGGCTGGCGGCCCTCCTCTTTTGCTGTCTGCTGGCGCTGTTTCCCGCGCTGGCCGGCATTCTGTTCGCCAGACTGCGCCGCCGCCGCCTGTTCGCCGACGCGCTGCTCGGCGCCGCCGCCTGGACGCTGGCGGAGTGGCTGCGCGGCTGGCTGCTGACGGGCTTTCCATGGCTGGCCATCGGCTATGCCCAGACGCCGCCGAGCCCGCTGGCCGGCTATGCGCCCGTGCTCGGCGTCTATGGCGTGAGCTTTGCCGCCGCCCTGATCGCCATCCTGGCGGGACTGACTTTTGCACAACGCCGCCACGGGCGGCAGGCAGGCGTGGCGATCCTGCTCCTGCTGGCGGTCGGCGCCGGATTGATGCGCATCGAATGGACGCAGCCTGTCGGCAAGCCGGTCGGCGTCAGTCTGTTGCAGGGCAACATCGAACAGGGGCTGAAGTGGAAGCCGGAACGCCTGCAGCTGTCCCTCGACGCCTACCTGCGTCTGGCCCGCGCCCATCCGGCCGAACTCGTCGTGCTGCCCGAGACGGCGCTGCCGCTGATGCTCGACCAGCTGCCGCGCGACTACCTCGCCGAGCTGCGCCGACCGGCCGCCGGCGGCCTGCTGCTCGGCATCGCCGCGCAGGATGCGCAGGGGCGCTACACCAACAGCGCCGTCGGTTTCGCGGCGGACGGCGTGCAGGCTTACGGCAAGCGCCATCTGGTGCCCTTCGGCGAATTCACGCCGCCGGCCTTCGCCTGGACGCTGGCGCTGCTGAATATTCCGATGTCGAACTTCACGCCCGGCGCCGCCAGGCAGTCGCCGTTGAACCTGGCGGGGCAGCGGCTGGCGGTGAACATCTGTTACGAGGATGTCTTCGGCGAGGAGATCATTCGCGCGCTTCCCGAGGCGACGCTGCTGGTGAATCTGTCCAACACGGCCTGGTTCGGCAACTCGCTGGCGCAGCCGCAGCACCTGCAGATTGCCCAGATGCGGGCGCTGGAGACCGGCCGCGCCATGCTGCGCGCCACCAATACCGGCATGACCGCCATCGTCGGCCCGGACGGCCGCGTCGAGCGCGTGCTGCCGCCCTTCCGCGAAGGCGCGCTGGTCGGCGAGGTGAGCGGCCGCAGCGGCGCCACGCCCTATGTGCGCTGGGGCAATGCCGCCGCGCTGCTGCTGGTGGCCGCCGGGCTGCTGGCCCCCCTGGCCGGCATTCGCCGCAGTGCACATTGACCCGGACCGCCTTAATGTGCAGAATCCGCCCACCCAGAAAATGCCGGACCGAATCGAACAAGGCAAGGCAGACGGCACGGTCTGCCGCGGGAGGAGGGGAAACGGGGGCTTCGGCCCCCGTTTCTTTTCAGGAAGCCCCGTTCGGGGACGCCTCAATAGCCGAGCGTGTGGCTGCCGAGATCGACGGTGAGCACGCTGCGGCCGATGGCGGCAGCGGCGGCGCGCACGAACTGCTTCGCCCAGGATGTCGGCTCGGCCCAGGCGGCGTCCTTCTGCGTCTTGGCGAGGCAGAGGATCTTGTCGGCCAGCAGCAGCTTGCCGACGGGGTTGGTCGGCACGCAGCCGGCCGCTTCGAACTCCCTGCCCAGCCATTCCTGCGCCTGGCGCGGATCCAGGCCGGCCAGGTCGGCGTCGTGCAGCTCGAACTCGTGCCGCTCGCCGTTGCCGGTGACAACCGTGACGTGACAGCCCATCGCTGGCTCCGCTAGTGTTGGAACGGGCGAATGTTACCCCATCCGCCTTGCCCGCACAGTCGCAGGCCCGACAATTTTCGCGGTCTTGTCCGGATGCGCGCCGCCGATTAGGATGCGTGCCATGAGAACACGCCCTGAAGAAGACGGGTTGCATCCCGCCGGGGAGTCGGGGCCGAGGCTCTCCTGGCACCGGCCATCCGAGGGCGTCCTGACGCTGGTGCTGGCCGGGCGCTGGTGTCTCGACGAGACACTGCCCGCGCGCAACGCGGCCGAGCGCGACATCCCCGCCGTCCCGGGCAGACTGACTTTCGACACGGCCGCGCTGGCGGACTGGGATTCCGGTCTGCTGACCTTCCTTGCCGGCCTGCTCAAAACCTGCGCCGCACGGGGTGTCGCGGTCGACCCGTCGGGTCTGCCGGAAGGCGTGCGCCGCCTGCTGGCGATGGCCGCCGCCGTGCCCGAGCAGAAGGTGCCGCCGCGCAACGCGGCGGCGCGGACGTCCCTGGTGTCGCGGATCGGCGCGGCGACGCTGGTGCTTGCCCGCGGTGCGCCGGCCATGCTGCGCTTTCTCGGCGAGATCGTCCTGTCCTTCCTGCGCCTTTTTTCCGGCCGCGCACGTTTTCGCATGAGCGATCTGTGGCTGGAGATGGAGCAGGTCGGTCCGCGCGCGCTGCCCATCGTCTCGGTGATCAGCTTTCTGGTCGGACTGATCCTGGCCTATCTCGGCGCCGACCAGCTGAAGCTCGTCGGCGCGCAGATCTTCATCGCCGACCTGGTGGCGATCGGCATGGTGCGCGAAGTCGGCGCCTTGATGACCGGCATCATCATCGCCGGGCGCACGGGAGCGGCGTTTGCCGCCCAGCTCGGCACCATGCAGGTGAACGAGGAGATCGACGCCTTCCGCACGCTGGGCATCCCGCCGGTGGATTTCCTCGTGCTGCCGCGCATGCTGGCGCTGATGCTGATGGTGCCGCTGCTGACGCTCTACGCCGGCTTCGTCGGCATGTTCGCCGGGCTCGTGGTGTCGGTCACCATCTTCGACATCAGCCTGTTCGAGTACTACAACGAGACGCTGCGCGCGCTCGAGCTGAAGCACTTCTGGGTGGGACTTTCCAAGGGCACGGTGTACGGCGCCATGGTGGCCTTCGCCGGCTGCCTGCGCGGCATGCAGTGCGGCCGCAGCGCCGAGGCGGTGGGCGAGGCGGCCACCTCGGCGGTGGTGACGGGCATCCTGCTCATCACCGTCGCCGCCTCGGTGATGACCATCGTCTATTACCAGCTGGACATCTGATGGCCGGCCGCGCGCATATCGAGGTCGGCAACCTTTCCATGGCCTACGGCAAGTTCCTGGTCCAGCGCGACCTGAACTTCGCGGTGAGCAAGGGCGACGTCTTCGTCATCATGGGCGGCAACGGCTGCGGCAAGACCACGCTGATGCGCGCCCTGATCGGCCTGCAGCGCCCCGCCGCCGGCACGGTGCGCTACGACGGCGAGGATTTCTGGGGCGCCGCCGAGGAAGACCGCGCACGAATGAAACGCCGCCTCGGCATCCTGTTCCAGGGCGGCGCGCTATGGAGTTCGCTCACCCTGGCCGAGAACGTGGCGCTGCCGCTGGCCGAGTACACCGGCCTGCCGCCGGCGCGCGTCGCCGAGATCGTCTCTTTCAAGCTGGCCCTGGTCGGCCTGGCCGGCTTCGAGGACTTCTATCCCTCGGAACTCTCCGGCGGCATGAAGAAGCGCGCCGGCCTGGCGCGCGCCATGGCGCTCGACCCGGACATCCTGATCGTCGACGAGCCGTCCTCCGGCCTCGACCCGCTCACGGCGCGCCGCCTCGACGACCTGATCCTCGAGCTGCGCGAGAGCCTGGGCACCACCATCATCGTCATCTCGCACGACCTGGCGAGCATTCTCGCCATCGGCAGCGACTCGATCTATCTCGACGCCGACACGCACACCATGATCGCCACCGGCAACCCGCGCGAGGCGCTGACCCACGGCGATCCCAAGGTGCGCCATTTCCTCACGAGAGGTTCCGAATGAGCCGCAAAGCCGACCCCACCCTGATAGGCCTCTTCGTCCTCGGCGCCATCGCGCTGGCGATCACCACCATCCTGCTGGTGGCCGGCGACGACTGGTTTCGCAAGCACAGCCAGCACCTGCTCTACTTCGAGGGCGCGGCGCACGGCCTGCAGGTGGGCGCGCCGGTGGTCTTCCTCGGCGTCAAGGTCGGCACCGTGAAGAAGATCCAGCTCGGGCTGGACGAATCGAACCACAAGTTCGTCGTGCCGGTGACCATCGAGGTCGAGCCGCATCTGGTGCGCACCCGCAGCGGCGAGCAGATCGACCTGCGCGACCGCGAGACGCTGCGCCGCCTGGTCGAGCGCGGCCTGCGCGCGCGCCTGCGCCTGCAGAGCATCCTCACCGGCCAGCTCTATGTCGACCTCGACTTCCACCCCGACAAGCCGGCGCGCTTCGTCGCCACCGATGCCGGCGTGAGCGAGATCCCCACCATCCGCACGGCCGTGCAGGAACTGACGCGGAAACTGGAGGGCTTCCCGATGGACACCTTCCTCGCCGACGTGGCGGCCATCGGCGCGGCGCTGAGCCAGACACTCGACACGCCCGAGCTGCGCAGCCTGCCGAAACGCATGGACGCGACCCTGAAGCACCTCGAATCGCTGGCGGCACGGCTGGACGCGAAAAGCGGCCCGATTCTCGACGCGACCCGATCCGACCTGGCCGAGATGAACAAGGCGCTGGTTGCCGCCCAGGCCGCCATGGCGCGGCTGGAGGGCGCCGCCGACCGCATCGGCACCCTGGCGGCAGCCGACTCGGAACTGGTGCGCAACCTGACGCAGGCCGGCGCGGAGCTGGCCGGCGCGGCGCAGACGGTGCGCCGTCTGGCCGAGTCGGAATCGCCGACGGTGCAGCATGCCAACCAGGCGCTGCAGGAAATCGCCCGCGCCGCCGAGGCCCTGCGCAAGCTGGCGGAGCTGCTCGAACAGCAGCCGGACGCCATCCTGCGCGGCAAGCGCAAGAGCGAAAATCCCTGAGCGCGCCGCGCTTTTTCATAGGGAAAAGCCGGTAAAATCGCGCTTTTGCGATTTGGCCGCCGTTCCATGCCGACATTCCAGGAACTTATCCTTCGTCTCCAGGCGTTCTGGGACAAGCAGGGCTGCGCCCTGCTGCAACCCTACGACATGGAGGTCGGCGCCGGCACCAGCCACACCGCCACCTTCCTGCGCGCGCTCGGCCCCGAGCCGTGGAAGGCCGCCTACGTGCAGCCCTCGCGCCGGCCCAAGGACGGCCGCTACGGCGAGAACCCGAACCGCATGCAGCACTACTACCAGTACCAGGTGGTGCTCAAGCCCGCCCCGAAGGACATCCTCGATCTCTATCTCGGCTCGCTCGAAGCGCTCGGCTTCGACCTGAAGACGAACGACGTGCGCTTCGTCGAGGACGACTGGGAGAACCCGACGCTGGGCGCCTGGGGCCTTGGCTGGGAAGTCTGGCTGAACGGCATGGAAGTGACGCAATTCACCTACTTCCAGCAGGTCGGCGGCATCGACTGCAAGCCGATCACCGGCGAGATCACCTACGGCCTCGAGCGCCTGGCGATGTACCTGCAGGGCGTCGAGAACGTCTTCGACCTCACCTACGCGCCCGGCCTGAAGTACGGCGACGTCTTCCACCAGAACGAGGTAGAGCAGAGCGCCTACAACTTCGAGCACAGCAACGTCGAGTTCCTGCTGCATGCCTTCGGCGCGCACGAGGGCAACGCCAGGCACCTGATGGAACAGCGGCTCGCGCTGCCGGCGTATGAACAGGTGCTCAAGGCCGCGCACACCTTCAACCTGCTCGACGCGCGCGGCGCGATTTCCGTCACCGAGCGCGCCGCGTATATCGGGCGGATCAGGAACCTGGCGCGCAGCGTGGCGCAGAGCTACGTCGACAGCCGCGCCCGCCTCGGCTTCCCGATGGCGCCCAAGGCCTGGGCCGAGGAAGTGACGGCGCAGCTGGCGAAGAGGGCGGACTGAGATGACGACGAAAAATCTGCTCGTCGAACTGTTCGTCGAGGAGCTGCCGCCGAAGGCGCTGAAGAAGCTCGGGGAATCTTTCGCCGAGGCACTGGCCGCGAGTTTGAAGTCGCAGGGCCTGGCCGATGCCGCCTCGGTAGTGACCCCCTTCGCTTCGCCGCGCCGTCTGGCCGTCCATGTCACGAACGTCGCCGCGAAGGCGGCCGACAAGCAAGTTCAGCAGAAGCTGATGCCGGTTGCCGTGGCGCTCGATGCGACGGGACAGCCGACTCCGGCGCTGATGAAGAAGCTTGCCGCGCTGGGCCATGATGTCGCCGTCCTGCCTGCGCTCAAGCGCCAGCCGGACGGCAAGGCCGAGGCGCTGTTCATGGATTCGGTGATCAAAGGAATGACATTACGCCTCGGCTTGGGCGTTGCCCTGCTGGAGACGCTAGACAGGCTGCCAATCCCGAAGGTCATGAGTTATCAGCTTGCCGATGGGTGGGACACAGTGCACTTCGTCCGCCCCGTGCATGGCCTCGTTGCGCTGCATGGAGACGAGGAAGTTGACGTGCAGATGTTTGGCCTTACCGCCGACCGCAAGACGCAGGGCCACCGCTTCGAGGCGAAGAGCCCGGTCGTGTCGATCCGCGACGCCGACAGCTACGCGCAGCAGATGGAGAGCGAGGGCGCGGTGATCCCCGGGTTCGCCGCGCGCCGTGCCGAGATCGAGAAGCAGTTGAAGTCGGCTGCGTCGAAGGAAGGCCTGCTTCCCATCGAGGACGAGGCGCTGCTCGACGAAGTGACGGCGCTGGTGGAGCGGCCGAACGTGCTGACCTGCCAGTTCGAGAAGGAGTTCCTCGACGTGCCGCAGGAATGCCTGATCCTCACCATGAAGGCCAACCAGAAGTACTTCCCGCTGCTGGATGCCGCCGGCAAGCTGACGAACAAGTTCCTCGTCGTCAGCAATATCCGGCCGGCCGATCCCTCCGCCGTGATCGGCGGCAACGAGCGGGTAGTGCGACCGCGCCTGGCCGATGCCAAGTTCTTCTTCGACCAGGACCGCAGGAAGTCCCTGATGGACCGCATTCCCGGCCTGGCCAAGGTCGTCTACCACAACAAGCTCGGCACCCAGGGCGAGCGCGTCGAGCGCGTCGCCGCGCTGGCCCGCGCGATCGGCGACAGGCTCGGCGGCGAGGCGTTGGCGAACCAGGCCGACCGTGCCGCGGTGCTGTCGAAGGCCGACCTGCTCACCGACATGGTCGGCGAGTTTCCCGAGCTGCAGGGCATCATGGGCCGCTACTACGCCCTGCACGACGGCGAGCCGGCGGAGATCGCCGACGCCATCGAAGACCACTACAAGCCGCGCTTCGCCGGCGACGAGCTGCCGCGCGGGCAGGTCGGGCTGTGCGTTGCGCTCGCCGACAAGCTGCAGACGCTGGCCGGCCTGTTCGGCATCGGCCAGCTGCCCACCGGCGACAAGGACCCCTTCGCCCTGCGCCGCCATGCGCTGGGCGTGATCCGCATGCTGATCGAGCGCGACCTGCCGCTCGACCTCGGCTGGCTGTTCGAGGCCTCCCAAGTGAAGGACGCGAAGGTGGCCGCGCAACTCGCCGACTTCATCTACGAGCGATTGGCGGGGAGCCTGCGCGAGCAGGGCTATTCCGCGCTGGAAGTCGACGCCGTGCTCGGCCCGCGCCCGCAGCAGCTGGGCGATATTCCCAAGCGGCTGGCCGCCGTGCGCGCCTTTGCCGCGCTGCCCGAGGCGGCGAGTCTCGCCGCCGCCAACAAGCGCGTCGGCAACATCCTGAAAAAAGTCAGTGTCCCTGTGACGGCGAAGACCGATGCGGCGCTGCTGCGGGAGGCGGCGGAAATCGCCCTCCACGCCGCGCTGGCCGAGGTCAGGCCGAAGGCCGACGCCGCTTTCGAGCAGGGCGACTACGCCGCCTCGCTGCAGACCCTGGCGGCGCTGAAGGGCCCGGTGGACGCCTTCTTCGACGGCGTCATGGTGAATGTCGACGACGAAGCGCTGCGCGCCAACCGCCTCGGCCTGCTCGCCATCCTCCACGCCGCCATGAACCGCGTCGCCGACCTGTCGAAACTGTCAGCATGAAGCTGGTCATCCTCGACCGCGACGGCGTCATCAACCACGACAGCGACCAGTTCATCAAGTCGCCGGAGGAGTGGCGGCCGATTTCCGGAAGCCTGGAGGCGATCGCCCGGCTCTCGCAGTGGGGCTACCGCGTGGTGGTGGCGACCAACCAGTCGGGCATCGGCCGCGGCCTGTTCGATATGGATGCATTGAATGCCATCCACGACCGGATGATGAAGGCGGTGGCGCTGGCCGGCGGGCGCATCGACTCGATCTTCTTCTGTCCGCATGCGGCGGATTCGACCTGTGAGTGCCGCAAGCCGCGTCCGGGCATGCTGCGTGAAATCGCCCAGCGCTACGGCGTGAGCCTTGCGGGGGTGCCGGCGATCGGCGACAGCCTGCGCGACCTGCAGGCCGCCGTCGCCATGGGTGCGCAGCCGATCCTGGTGCTCACCGGAAAGGGCGCCAGAACCCGCGAACATTCCGACCTGCCGCGCGAGACGCTGGTGTTCCCCGATTTGGCTGCCGTTGCGGCGCAGATAGCCGCATGAGCCAGGCGTCCAAACCGACCCTGTCGATTATCCTGCGCTCCGCCTTCTTCATGGCGCTGCTGGTCGTGATCACGCCGCCTTATGCGCTCGGCGTGATGCTCTGCTTTCCGCTGCCGCACCGCTGGCGCCGCCGTTCCGTGGTGCCCTGGGTCGCCATGGCGACCTGGCTGATCCGGCACGTGCTGGGCATCGACTATCGCGTGCTGGGCCGCGAGAACATTCCCGGCCGGCCCTCGGTCATTCTCGCCAAGCACCAGTCCGCCTGGGAAACCATCGTGCTGCAGATGATCTTCCCGTGGACCCTGTTCGTCTGGAAAAAGGAGCTGAAGATGCTGCCTTTCTTCGGCTGGGCGCTGGCCGCCACGCCGATGATCTCGGTGGACCGCGGCGCCGGCAAGGCGGCGCTGCAGCAGCTGGTCGACCAGGGGCGGCTGCGTCTCGGCCAGGGCTACTGGGTGATCATCTTTCCCGAAGGCACGCGCACCCCGGTCGGCACCCATCGCCGCTACAAGGTCGGCGGCGCGCATCTGGCAGTCGAAACCGGCGCACCGGTGGTGCCCGTGGCGCTCAACTCGGGGGAGTTCTGGAGCCGCCAGGCCTTCATCAAATATCCCGGAACGGTGACGGTGAGCATCGGTCCGACCATTGACCCGACCGGCCTCTCGGCGGAAGATGTAAATGCGCGCGCCGAAGCCTGGATGGAGGCCGAGATGCGTCGCATCAGCCCCCGCAAATACGATGCAGAGCGAAAAAAGCCAGCTTGAACTGCCGCTTGGCCGGCACCCGGCTCCCCGTCGCCGGCCGCGCAAGACCGTGCCGGCACAGGCGTGGCGCGATGCGGCAACCATGCCCTTTCTCGGTCGCAGCGTGATCCTGCGACTGGACGGGGCGCGCAGCCGCGCCGAGCGCGCCGGCGATATCCTCTTCCTGCCCTTGCCGCCGGAAGCAGGCGAGGGGCAGATTCGCGACCGCGCCGAGGGCTGGCTGCAAGGGGAGGCGCGCCGCCTGCTCGGCGAGCGCCTGGCGCTGTGTGCGCAGCGCCTCGGCCTGCCGGCGCCAGTCTGGCAACTGGCCTTTACCGCCGGCATGACGGTCGAGGTGGATGCCGCCGGGCGTTTCCGTCTGCCCTGGCGCCTGGCGCAGCTGGCGCCGGAGGACATCGACCGGCGGCTGCGCCGCCAACTCGAACCCATGCAGCTGCGCGCCGGCGCGCGCGACATCTGGGATGCTGCGGCTCTTCCAGCTTGAGCTGCCGCTGTTCCGCCGCACCGCCCCGCCGGCGGAGCAAACCCGCCACATCCTGCTCGGCACGCGCATCGTCGATTACCGGCTGATCCGCTCCAGCCGGCGCCGCCTCGGCATGACCATCGACCAGCGCGGGCTGCGCGTCGGCGCCTCCCCGCGCACTTCCCTGGCCGAGATCGAGCGCTTCCTGCGCCACAATGCCGCCTGGGTGCTGAAGAAGCTCGACGAGTGGCACGGCCACGGCCAGGTGCGCCACCTGGCGATTTGCGATGGTGCACGCATTCCTGTTCTCGGCGAGGAGTGCGTGGTGCGCATCGAGCCGGGGGCCAATCGCGTCCGGTGGGGCGACCGCTGCCTCATCCTCCAGGCGCGGCCCGACGCCGACCTGCGCCTGCTGGCGCGCCGCGCCCTGCGCGAACGCGCGCTAGACGTGTTTCGGGAACATGCGGCGCACCATGCCGAAACGCTGCGGCGGCCGCTGCCGCGCATTGCATTGTCGAATGCGCAGACGCGCTGGGGCAGCTGCAGCGAGCAAACCGGGATTCGGCTGTCCTGGCGGCTGGTCCATGCGCCGCCGCGGCTCATCGACTACGTCGTGGCGCACGAGATGGCGCATCTGGTCGAGATGAACCACTCGACGCGGTTCTGGAAGGTCGTCGAGCGGCTCTGTCCCGACCACCGGGCGGCGCGAGAAGAGCTGCGGCGCCTGGCGGCGACCTGTCCGCACATCTAGGAAAGGAAGGATCATGCGCATCCTGCACACCATGCTGCGTGTCGGCGACCTCGACCGCTCGATCGGGTTCTACACCGAGGTGCTCGGCATGCGCCTGCTGCGCCGCGCCGATTTTTCGGAGGGAAAATTCACCCTGGCTTTCGTCGGCTTCCAGGACGAGCGCGACGGCGCCGTGCTGGAACTGACGTTCAACTGGGGCGTGGACAAGTACGACCCCGGCACGGGCTATGGGCACATTGCGCTGGAAGTCGATGATGCCTACGCCGCCTGTGCCGAGATCAGGCGCCGCGGCGGCACGGTGACGCGCGAAGCCGGCCCGATGAAGCACGGCAGCACGGTCATTGCCTTCGTGCGGGATCCGGACGGCTACATGATCGAGCTGATCCAGAAGAAATCGGCCTAGACCGGCCGGGGCGCGCGCGCCAGCCAACGGCCAGCCGGTATTTCGACAAGACGGTGGAACAACGCGCCCGCCAGCAGGCTCAGGCCCCAGGCGAGCAGCAGGCCGATGGCATTTATCGCCGGATCGGCAGGCCACCAGCGACCGAAGGCAGCGTTGACGACCAGGCATACCGGGTAATGCACCAGAAAGAGTGAATAGGAAATGCCGCCGAGAAAATTCAGCGGCCGTTTTGCCGCGAACGGCAGCGGCAGGCGCCCGAAAGTCAGTCCCAGCAGGACGGCGGTGGCGAACGCCACGGCAATGCGGCTGCGGAAGTCGAGCGCCAGGGCGAGGATGACCACTCCGCCCATCAGGGCGAGGATGCCGGGGGCGCGCCTGCTTGCCGCGGCCCAGAACGCCAGCGCCCCCATGCCGTAGGCCGCGAAGAAATACAGTCCCCACGCATCCCAGGCGGGAAGGCGGTTGAAATGGAAGAGTGAGACGGCGGCGAGCGCGGCGACCAGCGCCATCGTCCAGCGCCCCGACAGCCAGAACAGGATGATCAGCAGGGCGTGCAGCTGGAAGTCGATGGCCACGTACCAGACGCCGGCCGACAGCGCCTCGAAGCCGAGCAGATCCTGCAGCAGGAAAAGGTGCGCCGCCAGCTGGGCCAGAGAGGCGGGGGCGGGAGTCGAGGGCTGCGGAAACCAGGCCCTCGCGACGGCGGCGCAGGCGAGCGCCAGGACGAGGGCCGCCGCGAGTGGAATCGCCAGCCTGCCATAGCGCAGCCAGACGAGCTTCAGGGACTGCCCCGACGTGCGACTGCGCCGCGCGGCCAGCGCCCGCGCGGCGAGAAATCCGCCGACGACCAGAAATACCTGCACGGCCAGCCGGCCATGCCGCGCCAGCCCGTCGATCAGGGCCGGCGCCAGTTCGCGCACCGCGTCCGACATCGGACCGTAGACAGCCAGATGGTGCAGCACGATGAGTTGCGCGGCGAGCGCCCTTAGCAAGTCGATGAACGGCAGGTGCAAGGGCTGCCCCTTGTCGTTGTCGGTTGGTGGGCCCAGCAGGACTCGAACCTGCAACCAACGGATTATGAGTCCGCTGCTCTAACCATTGAGCTATAGGCCCTGCTGTGCGGCGATGCTGAAACGGCAGCCGCGGCTGCCGTTTTCCTGTTCAGGTTTCCGTGTCGAGGAAGCTGCGCAGCTTTTCCGAGCGGGAAGGATGCCGCAGCTTCCTCAGGGCCTTGGCCTCGATCTGGCGGATCCGCTCGCGCGTGACGTCGAACTGCTTGCCGACTTCCTCCAGCGTGTGGTCGGTGTTCATCTCGATGCCGAAGCGCATGCGCAGCACCTTGGCCTCGCGCGGGGTGAGCGTGTCGAGGATCTCCTTGGTGACGTCGCGCAGGCTGGCATACACGGCCGCCTCGGCCGGGGCGAGCGTGGCGGCGTCCTCGATGAAGTCGCCCAGGTGCGAGTCGTCGTCGTCGCCGATCGGCGTCTCCATGGAGATCGGCTCCTTGGAGATCTTCAGTATCTTGCGGATCTTCTCCTCGGGCATTTCCATCTTGACCGCCAGCGTCGCGGGATCCGGCTCCTGGCCGGTTTCCTGCAGGATCTGGCGCGAGATGCGGTTCATCTTGTTGATGGTCTCGATCATGTGCACCGGGATGCGGATGGTGCGCGCCTGGTCGGCAATCGAGCGCGTGATGGCCTGGCGGATCCACCAGGTGGCGTAGGTGGAAAACTTGTAACCGCGGCGGTATTCGAACTTGTCCACCGCCTTCATCAGGCCGATGTTGCCTTCCTGGATGAGGTCGAGGAACTGCAGGCCGCGGTTGGTGTATTTCTTGGCGATGGAGATCACCAGGCGCAGGTTGGCCTCGGTCATCTCGCGCTTGGCGCGGCGCGCCTTCGCTTCGCCGGTGGACATCTGCTTGTTGATGTCCTTGAGGTCCTTCAGCGGAATGCCGATGCGGTTCTGCAGGTCGAGGAGCTTCTGCTGCTCCTCGAGGATGGCCGGCGCGGCGCGCATCAGGGTGGCGACGTAGGGCTTGCCGCCGGTCACCTCGTGCTTGAGCCACTCCAGGTTGGTCTCGTTGCCGGGGAACACCTTGATGAAATGAGCGCGCGGCATGTTGCCCTTCTTGACGCACAACTCGAGGATCTTGCGCTCGTGGTTGCGCACGTTCTCCACCATGTGGCGCACCGAATCGCACAGCCGCTCGATGATGCGGGCCGTGAAGCGGATGTTCATCAGCTCGCCGGAGATCTGCTGCTGGGCCCTGAGATAGGCCTTCTCGCGCGGCCCCTTCTTGGCCAGCACGCCCTGCATCCTGACGAAGAGGCCGTGGATGGTGGTGAAGCGCTCCAGGGCGTCGGCCTTCAGCTGGAGCAGGGAGGCCGAAACGGCTCCGCCCTCGTCCTCCTCCTCGGCCTCGTCCTCCTCGACCGCAGCCTCCTCGTTCTCGGCCAGCGCTTCGATGTCCTCGGCGGCATTCGGATCGATCAGGCCGTCCACCAGCTCGTCGATGCGCATCTCGTCGCGCGCCACCCTGGCCGCCATTTCCAGCATCTCGGCGATGGTGGTCGGGCAGGCGGAGATGGCCTGCACCATGTGCTTGAGGCCGTCCTCGATGCGCTTGGCGATCTCGATCTCGCCCTCGCGGGTGAGCAGTTCGACCGAGCCCATCTCGCGCATGTACATGCGCACCGGGTCGGTGGTGCGGCCGAATTCGGATTCGACCGTGGACAGCGCCTGCTCGGCTTCCTCCTCGATGTCCTCGTCAGCCACCGGCTGGGGCGTGCCCTCGGTCATCAGCAGGTCTTCGGCGGCCGGCGCCTCGTCGAAGACCTGGATGCCCATGTCGTTGAAGGTGCTGATGATGGACTCGATCTGTTCGGCGTCGACCATGTCGTCCGGCAGGTGGTCGTTTACCTCGGCATAGGTGAGGAAGCCGCGCTCCTTGCCCAGGGCGATGAGGGTTTTCAGGCGCGTGCGGCGCGTTTCGAGATCGAGCGGCTGCGCCGCCGGAACCGAAGCCAGCAGCGCGCGACCCTTGCCGCGGCCGCCCTTGGCCTTGGCCGGCGACACGTCGGCGACCGGCACGACGGCCGGAGGAGAGGCTTCCTTGCGCGCCTTGGCTGCCGCGGCCTTTGCCGGCGCGGGTTTCGCCGCTGCCTTCTTCTTTGCCGGCGCGGGTTTCACCGCCGTTTTGGCCTTGCTGGCCTTGTGCGCGGCCTTGGCCGGCGCCTTCGAAACCTTGGCCTTCTTGACCGGCCTGGCCTTCTTGACCGGCTTGCTTGCTGCCTTGCTCCGTTTTCCGGCGGATTTGGCTTTTTCCTTGGCCATGTTGTTCCTCAGTGTGCCCGGCATGCGGGGAAAACCGATAATTATATCAAAAAATCAAGCCAGAGTTGCTGGTTTAACTGCCTGTTTCTGCGCCAGTAATTGCTGAAGCCGGCGCACTTCCTCAGGGGCCAGCCCGACACTCTTGTTCTTTGCATTGAGGGCGTCGATTTCGCTGCGTATGCTCGCCTGGCGCAGGCGCTCGACGGTATCGGCAAACACCGCCTCGATGGATTCTGCGTCGTATTCCTGCTCGACGAGTTCCCGGAGGATTTCCGAAATCAGCCCCTCGTGCAGGGTGCCGCGGAAGTGCTCCAGCACCATGCCGAAGCCTTCCCCGGCAAGGGCGCCGTCGGCGACGGCCGCGATGAGCGCGTCGAGGGTTTCGGTTTCGGCATATCCGCCCGGAACCAGGTCGGCCGGCAGGCGCGCCGCCAGGGCCGGCTGCTGTACGATCAGGCGCAGCAGCTTACGGGCGAGCGGGGAGGGCGCCCCGCGTGGGGAGCGCGCCGGTGCCGCCTTGCGCACCACTGCCGGCAGCTCGCAGAGCGACTCGACCTCGGCCTGGGAGAATCCGCTCGCCAGGGCCAGCTGCTTGACGAGTTGCAGGCGCAGCAGCGGCGCCTGCAGGCGGCCGAGCAGCGGCTTGGCGGCATGCACCAGCTGCGACCGCCCTTCGGCCGCGGCCAGCTCCTTGCCGGCCTTCAGTTCCTGCATGAGGAAGTCGGTGAGCGGCATGGCCTGCCGCGCCAGTTTGCGAAAGGCCTCGGCGCCGTGGGCGCGCACGTAGCTGTCCGGATCGTCTTCAGGCGGCAGGAACAGGAAGGCAACCGTCTTGTTGTCGGCGACCTGTTCCAGGCTGGCCTCCAGGGCGCGGGCGGCGGCCTTGCGACCGGCGTTGTCGCCGTCGAAGCAGAAGATGACGCGGTCGGCCTGGCGCAGCAGCTTGTGCACGTGAGTCGGCGTGGTGGCGGTGCCGAGCGTCGCCACGGCGTTCGCGATGCCGTGCTGGGCCAGCGCCACCACGTCCATGTAGCCCTCGACGACGATGATGCAATCCTCGTCGCGGATGGCAGCGCGCGCCTGCAACAGGCCATACAGTTCGCGCCCCTTTTCGAACAGCGGCGTCTCCGGCGAGTTGAGATACTTGGGTTCTCCCTGGCCGATGACGCGGCCGCCGAAGCCGATGACGTTTCCCCTGCTGTCCAGGATCGGGAACATGATGCGGTCGCGGAAGCGGTCGTAGCGCTTGCCCGAGTCGCCTTCGATGACCAGGCCGCAGTCGACCAAAGCCTTGTCCTGGTAGTTGTCGAAGACCTCGGCAAGGCTCTGCCAGCCTTCGGGCGCATAGCCCAGGCCGAATCGCGCGGCGATCTCGCCGGTGAGGCCGCGGCCCTTGAGATAGCCCACGGCCTTTGCGCCGGCCTTGAGTTGTTCCCTGTAGAACTTCGCCGCGCGAGCCATGAATTCGGTGAGCGGCGCGGCCTCTGGCCTCCGTCCCCTGTCCTCCGTCTTCTGAAACGGCACCTGCATGCCGATTTTTCCGGCCAGGTCCTCCACGGCCTCGACAAACCCGAGGCCCGAATATTCCATGATGAAGCCGATGGCGCTGCCGTGCGCGCCGCAGCCGAAGCAGTGGTAGAACTGCTTGCTCGGACTGACCGAAAACGAAGGGGTCTTTTCGCTGTGGAAGGGGCAGCAGGCGACGTAGTTGGCACCCGCCTTTTTCAGGGGCAGGTAGCGCTCGATGACGTCGACGATGTCGCTCCGCGCGAGGAGTTCCTGGATGAAGGATTCTGGGATCACGCTCAACTTGTCTCGGGGAACGGGCGCCGCCGCCTCCCGGCCTTCAACCCATTATAGGAAAGGCCGCCGGATTTGCCGGCGGAATTTACTTTGCCAGCGCGGCCCTGACCAGACCGGAGACCTGGCTCATGTCGGCGCGGCCGGCGAGCTTCGGCTTGAGCATGGCCATCACCTTGCCCATGTCCTGCGGGCCGCTGGCGCCGCTCGCGGCGACGGCCTCGGCCACGGCAGCCTGGATTTCGGCTGCCGAGAGCGCCTGGGGCATATAGGCACAGAGCACTGCCACCTCGAACTTTTCGGCGTCGACCAGATCCTGCCGGCCGGCCTTCTCGAACTGGGCGATCGAGTCGCGGCGCTGCTTGAGCATCCTGTCGATGACGGCGAGCACCGCAGCATCGTCGAGTTCGATGCGCTCGTCGACTTCCTTCTGCTTGATGGCGGCCAGCAGCAGGCGGATGGCGCCCAGGCGCGCGCTTTCGCGCGCCTTCATGGCCGTTTTCATGTCCTCATTGACTCTGGTCTTAAGGTTCATGGCACCCCCCAAATGCGAAAGCCACGGATCGCACGGAGGGATTCCGTGCTGGCCGTGGCTGCTTGCGGCAGGCAGTCCGGACGGACTGCGCTCAGTACATCTTCGGCGGCAGCATCTGGCTGCGGATGCGCTTGTGATGGCGCTTCACCGCAGCGGACAGCTTGCGCTTGCGCTCGGCCGTGGGCTTCTCGTAGAACTCGCGCGAACGCAGTTCGGTCAGAAGACCGGTTTTCTCGATGGCGCGCTTGAAACGGCGGATGGCCACTTCGAACGGCTCGTTTTCCTTGACGCGGATGCCAGGCATGCGGATAAACCCTGCTTAACTGGGAAAGCCGCGCATTATAGCCGCATTTCCGGGAATGTCCAACTCCCCTTAGAATGGGGCCATGCGCGTCCTCGGCATCGAATCCTCCTGCGACGAAACCGGGCTGGCCCTCTACGACACGGTGCGCGGGCTGCTGGCACACGCGGTCCATTCGCAGATCGACCTGCACGCGGCTTACGGCGGCGTGGTGCCGGAGCTGGCTTCGCGCGACCATGTGCGCCGGATCGTGCCCCTGCTGCGCATGGTGCTGGCAGAGGCGGATGCCGGCCCAGGAGACATCGACGCCGTTGCCTATACCGCCGGACCAGGCCTGGCCGGCGCCCTGCTGGTCGGCGCCGGCTTCGCCGAGGCGCTGGCGTTTTCCCTGAACGTTCCGGCCCTGCCGGTGCATCATCTGGAGGGCCACCTGCTTTCTCCCCTGCTGTCGGCCGATCCGCCGCGCTTTCCCTTCGTTGCCCTGCTGGTGTCCGGCGGCCATACCCAACTGATGCGGGTGGCCGGCGTCGGGCAATACGAACTGCTCGGGGAGACGCTCGACGACGCGGCTGGCGAGGCCTTCGACAAGACCGCCAAGCTGCTCGGCCTCGGCTATCCCGGCGGGCCGCAGCTGGCGCAGCTGGCCGAGCGGGGGAAGACGGGCCGCTTCGACCTTCCGCGTCCGATGCTGCACAGCGGCGACCTCGATTTCAGCTTCTCCGGCCTGAAGACTGCGGTGCTGACCCGGGTGCGCGAACGGGCGATCGGAGAAGCGGAGAAAGCCGACCTGTGCGCGGATGTCCAGGCCGCCATCGTCGAGGTGCTGGCGGCCAAGGCGCTGGCCGCGCTGAAGGCGAGCGGCCTCGATCAGCTCGTGGTCGCCGGCGGCGTCGGCGCCAATCGGGCCTTGCGCGCCGCACTGGATGCCGGCGCGCGCGCGGCGGGTGCGCGGGTGTTCTATCCGGAACTGGAGTTGTGCACCGACAACGGCGCCATGATCGCTTTCGCCGGGGCGCAGAGACTGACTTCCGGGAAGGCCGCGAAGGCGCCGGGCCGCTTCGGCGTCAGGCCGCGCTGGAACCTGCAGGAGGCTTGATCTACTCGGCGCCTTTCTTTTCGCCGATCCTGGGCTCGGTGCCGGCGCGGATGCGCTGCAGGTTCTCGCTGTGGCGCCAGAACAGCAGCAGGGCGATGCAGAACACGGCAGTGACCATGTCGGCCGAATCGAGCAGGGCCAGCGCAAGGAGCGGCGCGGTGATGGCGGTGGCGATGCTGCCCAGGGACGAGATGCGGAAGAATCCGATGGTGGCGAGCCACACTGCCATCGCGGCCAGACCGAGCCACGGGCTGAAGCCGAACAGCACGCCGGCGGCGGTGGCCACCCCCTTGCCGCCCTTGAAGTTGAGGAACAGCGGGTGCAGATGGCCGAAGAAGGCGGCGAAGCCGGCGAAGGCCAAGTCCTGCGGCTGTCCGCCGAACTGTTGGGCGAGGAACACGGCGAGCCAGCCCTTGGCCGCGTCGCCGAGCAGGGTCAGCAGCGCCGCCAGCTTGTTGCCGCTGCGCAGCACATTGGTGGCGCCGGGGTTGCCCGAGCCGTAGCTGCGCGGGTCGGCCAGGCCGAACAGCCGGCTCGTCACCACCGCAAAGGGGATCGAGCCGAGCAGGTAGCCCAACAGGGCGAAACCGAGCGTGTTCATGGCGTATCGAATAGAATTCGCCGCATTCTAATCGAGAATTCCCCATGGATCGCATCTTCATCGAGGAACTGCGCGTCGAGGCCTGGGTCGGCATCTACGCGCGCGAGCGCGCGGCGCGCCAGACCATCGAGATCAGCCTGGAGTTCGGCGTGCCGGACGCCGCCGCCCAGCACGACGACATCGCCGACACCATCGACTACGCCGAGGTGATTGCGCGCATCCGCAAGGAGCTCGGCGAGCGGCACTTCAACCTGCTGGAGACGCTGGGGGAGTACGTCGTCGCCCTGCTCACCGAGGACTTCCGCGCACCCTGGGCGAGGATTTCCATCGCCAAGACCGGCGTGGCGAAGGGCGTCAAGCGGGTCGGCGTGGCGATCGAGCGGGGAAAGCTCGGCTAGTCCTCCAGCCCGCATTCGACCTGCATGGGCTGAAGCACGCGAAGAATCTCGTGCGGCTGCACGCCGACGAGAAAGCCGCGGCGGCCGCCGTTGATATATACGAGCGGCAGGTCGAGGATGGTCTTCTCGATGCATACCGGCAGCGGCTTCTTGGTGCCGAAGGGCGAGGTGCCGCCGACCAGATAGCCGGTGTGGCGCTGGGCGACCTCCGGCTTGCAGGGCGAGATGCTCTTCGCGCCGATCTGTCGCGCGAGATTCCTGGTCGACACCTTGCGGTCGCCGTGCATCAGCACGATCAGGGGCTTGCCGGCCTCGTCCTCCATCACCAGGGTCTTCACCACGGCGTGCTCGTCGACGTTCAGTTCGCGCGCCGAGACGCGCGTGCCGCCGTGTTCCTCGTACTCGTAGAAATGGTTCGAGTGGGCGACGCGTTGCTGCTGGAGGAAACGGGTGGCGGGGGTTTCCGGGGCGCGAGATTCGCGTTTCATTTCAGCATTCTACAAAATCCGCCTTGAATCGTGGCACGCCGCGGGCTATAAAGAAACCGTTCCCATCACATGGAGAACGGACCGGAAGAAGCAGGAAGCGGTTGTTTCGCCGGAGCACCCTTTCGGGATCGTCGATCCCGCAGTTGCGCCTCATGGAAGGCGCCGCGCCGAAGCCGGCGCAAAAGAGCCCCGCGTGCGGGGCTCTTTTTTCGGATCAGCCGCGCGGGTGGTGCTGCGCGTGCAACAACTTCAACCGCTCCCTTGCAACATGGGTATATACCTGCGTCGTGGAGATGTCGGCGTGGCCGAGCAGGAGTTGCACCACGCGCAGGTCGGCGCCGTGGTTGATGAGGTGTGTGGCGAAGGCGTGGCGCAGGGTGTGCGGCGAGAGGCGCGCCGGATCGATGCCGGCGCGGACGGCATGGCGCTTGACGATCGTCCAGAACATCTGGCGGGTGAGGCCCGCCGTGCGGCGCGTGACGAACACCGCGTCGCAGGCGCGCCCGGCGAGGAGTTGCGGGCGCGCTTCCTTCAGATAGCGCTCCAGCCATTCCAGCGCCAGCTGGCCGAGCGGCACCAGGCGTTCCTTCGATCCCTTGCCGAAGACACGCACCACGCCTTCGTTCATTCCCACTTCGAACAACCTGAGCGCCACCAGCTCGGAGACGCGCAGCCCGGTGGCGTAGAGCACTTCCAGCATGGCGCGGTCGCGCAGGCCGAGCGGCGTGTCGATGTCCGGCGCGGCGAGCAGGGCCTCGACCTGGGCTTCGGAGAGGGTTTTCGGAAAGCGCTGCGGGCGCGGCGGCGGCTCGATGTTGAGCGTCGGATCGGTCTGGATCTCGCCGCTGGCCAGCAGGTGCCGGTAGAAGCGGCGCAGCGAGGCGATCAGGCGGCGCTGGCTGGTCGACTTGGCGCGCCGGCTGAAGTCGCGCAAGTAGCCTTGCAGATCGACGGCGTTCGCACCCTCGAGCGTCTTGTCCTGCGGTCGCAGCCAGGCGGAGAACTGCACCAGGTCGGCGCGGTAGCTTGAAAGCGTGTTCTTCGAGAGGCCCGCTTCCAGCCAGAGCGTGTCGCAGAAGGCGTCGAGCCGCGCCTGGTCCGCCGTGCCGGCAGGACTGACTTTTGCGCTCAAGGCGCCTTCTCGTGAGAGAGCAGCCAGCGCTTGGCGTCGAGCAGCCAGCCGCCGCGCGCGCTGGCGAAACCGCCCAGACCGCCGTCCGCGGCGACGACGCGGTGGCAGGGCACCACCACGGGATAGGGATTGCGGCCGCAGGCCTGGCCGACGGCGCGCGGCGCGCTCTTCAGGCGCTGCGCGATCTCGCCGTAGGTGAGCGTCTTTCCTTGCGGGATGGCGGAGATGGCGCGCCAGACGCGGCGCTGGAAAGGCGTGCCGGCCGGATCGAGCGGCAGGTCGAAGCCGGCCTGCGGATCGTCCAGATAGGCGGCCAGTTGCATGCAGGCGCGCCCGGCCAGCGCGGCTTTCGGCTTGCGGGCCGGCGTGCCGGGCGGCAGAAAGCGGATTTCGGCGATGGCTTCGCCTTTCGTGCGTACGCCGAGCGCACCGAAAGGAGTCTTCAAGACGGCATCGAATTCAGCGGGCATCATCTCCTCCTGTGCAGGCAAAGAGTTCGAGCGGTTCATTTTCCGCGCCGCCGGCAAGCTGCGCAAGCGGGCGGCAGCGGCCGTCGGCACACAGCTCGTAGCCCGGCGTGAAGGCGGAATTGGCCAGGCGCAGGCGCGCCAGCGGCGCAGCCGCGGGACGGTAGCGCCAGACGCCGTTCTCCAGCACGGCGCCGGCGGGCGGCTCCATGCCGGCGCCGGCGCCGCGGATGCGCGCCTCGACGATGCGCAGCCGGCCCGCCTCGATGCGCCAGTCCTCCTCCCAGCGGATCCTTTCGATCGAATGCGTCCACGCCAGCGTGAAGGATTCGACGGCCAGCGTCGTGACGAGCGCGCCGGCGGCGATGCACAGCATCAGGAAAAGTCAGTCTGCGCGGCACGGCGGCTGCGCCAGACATGCCAGCCGAGGAAGCCCGCCGCGAGGACGAAGCCGATCTCGTCGGTGAGCGGGATCGCGGCGACCAGCAGAAAGGCCGCCGCCGCGGCGAAGAGCCGCTCCGCCCAGTTGAGCGGCGCACGTAGATGGCCGATCGCCGCCGCGCCCCACAGGGCGATGGATATCACCGCCTTGGACACGACGTAGGCGACCGCCGCGAAGGTCCACTCGCCCTGCAGCATCAGCGCGTTGTCGTAGACCGCCATGTAGGGCACGACGAAGCCGGCGATGGCGACCTGCACCGCCTTGAAGCCGATCTTCATCGGCGGCTCCCTCGCGATGCTCGAGGCGGCGAAGGCCGCCAGCGCCACCGGCGGCGTGAGGTCGGCCATGATGCCGAAGTAGAAGACGAACATGTGCGAGACGATCAGCGGCACGCCGAGCTTGAGCAGGGCGGGCGCTGCGATGGCGCTGGTGATGATGTAGTTGGGAATGGTCGGGATGCCCATGCCGAGCACGAGGCAGACCAGCATGGTCAGCACCAGCGAGAGGAACAGGCTCTTCTCGCCCACCTGCAGGATGAAGCCGGCGAAGCTGGAGGCCGCTCCCGTGAGCGTGAGGATGCCGATGATGACGCCGACCACGGCGCAGGCCACGCCGACCGGCAGCGCCTGCTTCGCCCCGTCGACCAGGCTCATCTTCATGGTGTGCAGGGTCTTGCGCCCGCCCTTCGCCGCGAAGCAGGCGGCGACCAGCGCGGCGATGAGGCCGAGCACCGGATAGATGCCCCATTTGGCGAAAGCCGAGGCGCCAAGGCCCACGGCGATCCAGAAGACGACGCGGAAGGCCGTGCCCGAGATGCGCGCGGCCAGCGCCGCGCCGAGGATCAGGATGGCGGTGAGCGCCAGGCCGACCATGCCGGAGAACATCGGCGTGAAGCCGTTGAAGAGCATCCACACCAGGGCGGCGAGCGGCAGCACCAGGTACCAGCTCTCGCGCATGGCGCGCCAGGGGTTGGGGCACTGCTCCTTCGGCAGACCGAGCAGGGATTTGCGCCCGGCTTCCAGATGCACCATCCAGAAGGCCGTGACGTAATAGAGGATGGCGGGAATCGCCGCCGCCTTGACGATCTCGGCGTAGGGCACGTTGAGGTTCTCGGCCATGATGAAGGCCACCGCGCCCATCACCGGCGGCATGATCTGGCCGCCCATGCTGGAGGTCGCCTCCACCGCGCCGGCGAACACGCCCGAGTAGCCGAAGCGCTTCATCAGCGGGATGGTGAATTGTCCGGTGGTGAGCACGTTGGCCACCCCCGAGCCGGAGATGGTGCCCATCAGCGCCGAGGAGATCACGGCCACCTTGGCCGGGCCGCCCTTGGTGTGGCCGACGAAGCCGAGCGCGATCGAGTTGAACAGGTTGATCATGCCGGCGTGCTCGAGGAAGGAGCCGAACAGGATGAAGAGGAAAATGTAGGTGGCCGAGACCAGGGTCGGGATGCCGTAGATGCCCTCGGTGCCGAAGCCGAGCTGGTCCACGATCTGCGCGAAGCTGTAGCCGCGGTGCGCGATCGCCGCCGGAAGGTATTGCCCGAACAGGCCGAACAGCAGGAAGGCGGCGCAGACCAGCGGCAGGGCCAGGCCGAGGATTCGCCGCGCCGCCTCGAACACCAGCAGCACCATGATCGTGCCGACGACGAGGTCGACTGCGGTCGGATCGCCGGCGCGCTGGATCAGCTCGCCTTCGAATACCCACTGGTAGAAGCCGAGGGCGAAGCCGGCGGCGGCGAGAATCCAGTCGTACCAGGGTATGCGCGTGAGCTTGCCGCGCTGGAACATCGGGTAGAGCAGGAAGGTGAGCAGCACCAGGAAGCTGACGTGGAGCGAGCGCATCACCAGGCTGGAGAGCGGGTGAAAGGCGGCCATGACCAGCTGGTAGGTGGAGAAGGCCAGCGCCAAGGCGACGACGACTTTCATCGGCCCGTCGCCCAGTCGGCGCTGCACGCCGTGCTCGGAAAATTCGCTCTCGGCTTGCGCCATTTCGCCCTCCGGTGAAACAAAAAGGCCGTGCGCGGAAACCGGCACGGCCCGTATGTCAGAACCTGGCCATTACTTGATCAGGCCGACCTCGCGGTAATACTTCTCGGCCCCGGCATGCAGCGGCAGCGGCATGCCCTTGATCGCGTTCTCGCGCTTGATGGCCTTGGCGGCGGCGTGGGCGGCGACCATCTGGTCGAGGTTGTCGTACATCGACTTGGCCATGGCATAGACCGTGTCGGCCGGCACGCCCTCGTGGGTGACGAGGAAGTTCGGGATCGCCACCGTGGGCGCGTCCGCGGTCTGGCCGCCGTAGGTGTTGGCCGGAATCGTCGCCGGCTGGTAGGCCGGGTCGCCGATTTTCGCAATGACATCGGCCGGGATCGGCACGATGACGATCTTCACGGCCGTGGCGAGGTCGCGCACGGCGGCCACGCCGAGGCCGGCGGAGATCAGGGTGGCGTCGAGCTGGCGGTTCTTCATCAACTCGACCGACTCGCCGAAGGGCAGGTACTCCACCTTGCCGAGGTCCTGGTAGCCCATGCCGGCGCCCTTGAGGATGGCGCGGGTGTTGAGCTCGGTGCCCGACTTCGGCGCGCCGACGGCGACGCGCTTGCCCTTGAGATCGGCCAGGCTCCTGATGCCGGAGTCGGCGCTGGCGACCAGATGGATGTAGTTCGGGTAGATCGCCGCCACGCCGCGCAGCTTGGCGAGCGGCGCCTTGAAGCCGGCCTCGGCGTCGCCCTTCCAGGCGTCGGACAGCGCGTCGCCGAGGGTGAATGCCATCTCGCCGCGCCCCGCCTGCAGCAGGTTGAGGTTCTCGGCGCTGGCCTTGGTTGCCTGCACCGCCGTCTTGGCGCCGGGCAGGGCCTTGCCGTAGATCTGCGACAGCGAGACGCCGAGCGGGTAGTACACGCCGCTGGTGCCGCCGGTGAGCACGTTGATGAACTGCTGGGCCTGGGCGGGCAGGGCGAGCAGGGCGCCGGCGCCGCAAAGGGCGAGCAGGAATCGATAGGGCTTGCGCATGTTCGTCTCCTCCGTGTTGTGGTTATGAACGGGCGATTATAGCGAGTTACTGCGGCTTGCCGAGCAGGGCCTCTTTCAGGTTGTCCTGGATGGGCTTGTCGCCGATCCAGATGCGCAGCAGGGCGTTGAAGAAATCCTCTCCCGGGATGTCCTTGCCCAGCTGCTTGCCGCCGATCGTCAGGCGGGTGCCGGACTCCGGCAGGAAATCGAGGTGCACGACCGAACCAGACTTGACATCGCCGGCGGCGACGATGGCTTGCCTGAACTGGTCGATTCTCGGCTTCATTGCGGAGAACTCGGCGTCGCTGCTGTTGTTCTTGAGCCCGTCGATCAGCGCGTCGCTGAAGTCCTCGGGGCCGACGTCCCGCACGAGGGACAGCTGCGCGCGCTTGCTGCCTTTCTGCGCCAGCACGGCCTCGCCGCTTGCCGCCTTCGCAGGCAAATACAGGCCGATGACGTAGACCTTGAAAAACACCTTGGTGCGCAGGCCGGCGCCGTTGAGCACGAGTTCTGAATTCCCCAGTTTCGCTTTGTCATCCAATTTAACGCCTGCGACTTCTGCCGCGTTGGATTGTGCAGTCCATAGGGCGAAGGCCAGGACGAGCAAGCAGTGAAAGTATTTCTTCATGTCGGCTCCTTTACTTGAAGCGGACCGAAACGCTCGGGTTGCCCGGCAGGCCTTCGTAGGTGACCGTGACGGCCGTGCCGGGCTTGGCGAAGTTCGGCGCCGTGAAGGAACCGAGGCTGAGGACGTCGCCGGCGCGCAGCTTGCCGCCCGACTTGGCGAGGTCCTGCGCCAGCCAGAGGACGGCGTTGAGCGGATGACCGAGGATGGCCGCGCCGGGCGCCTTGCCGAGTTCCTTGCCGTCCCCGTCGCGCATGACGACGGTCATCCTGCCGAGCGCGTCGGCCATCTCTGGCGCGGCCGCGATCGGCCTGCCCAGCACGCCGAGGCGCGCGCCGACGTTGAAGGAGGTGATGATGGCGCCGGTGAGCGGCTGCTCTTTGGCCGTCACCAGGTCCGGCAGTTCGATGAAGGGGCGGATGGCGGAAACGTGCTTGATCACGTCGGCCGGCGTCTTCGCCTGGTTGATGCCTTCGTCCTTGACCACCACCACGATGTCGGCCTCGAAGAAGGGAATGGCGCCGAACTTCGCCGGCACTTCCGCGCCGTCCTCGATCAGCATCTTCTCCAGCAGCACGCCGCGCACCGGGGAACTTACACCGAAACGTTTCTGCACCGCCGGGTTGGTGAGGCCGGCCTTGTAGCCGACCACCCGGCCGTGGCTGGCGGCGAGTTCCGCGACGAGGCCGTCGCGGATGCGCTCGGCCCGCTCCATGGTCATCTCCTTGGACAGGCCGGAGGTGGGCTGCATGGCATTATAGTTGGCGGCGAGCTGGCGGCTTTCCGGCGGCACCGTGGCGCAGGCGGCCAGGACAAGGGTTGCGGCAAACGACACGATCACGTTGCGGTGTTTCATGGCTCCTCCTCGTTGTTGTGCCGCCGTGTCACGGCGACTGACTTTTTACGCTCTAACTTCCCCGTTGCCCAGCACGATCCATTTCAGGCTGGTCAGGCCTTCCAGGCCGACCGGGCCGCGGGCGTGGATCTTGTCCGTCGAGATGCCGATTTCGGCGCCGAGGCCGTACTCGAAGCCGTCGGCGAAGCGCGTCGAGGCATTCACCATCACCGAGGCCGAATCCACCTCGCGCAGGAAGCGCAGGGCGCGCGTGTAGTCCTCGGTGACGATGGCGTCGGTGTGCTGGGAGGAATATTTGTTGATGTGGGCGATGGCCTCGTCCACGCCCGCCACCACCTTCACGGCGAGGATGGCGGCGAGGTACTCCTCGTACCAGTCCTGCTCGGTCGCTTCCTTGAGCCTGGCGGCGTCGATGCCTGCGCCGCGCAGGATCGCCAGCGACTCGGCGCAGCCGCGCAGCTCCACGCCCTTGCCGGCCAGCAGGGCGCCGAGTTGCGGCAGCAAGGCCTTGGCGACGCCGCGCGCCACCAGCAGCGATTCGGCGGTGTTGCAGGTGCCCAGCCTTTGCGTCTTGGCGTTGTCGACGATGGCGAGCGCCTTGCCGGCGTCGGCGTCGTCGTCGACATAGACGTGGCAATTGCCGTCGAGGTGCTTGATGACCGGGATGCGCGCCTCGTTCGAGATGCGCTCGATGAGGCCCTTGCCGCCGCGCGGCACGATGACGTCGACGAACTCCTTCATCGTGACGAGCGCGCCGACGGCGGCGCGGTCGGTGGTGTCCACCACCTGCACCGCTTCGGCCGGCAGCCCGGCTTCGCGCAGGCCCTCGTGCACCAGCGCGGCCAGCGCGCGGTTGCAGCGGATCGCTTCCGAGCCGCCGCGCAGGATGGTCGCGTTGCCGGCCTTCAGGCACAGCCCGGCGGCGTCGACGGTGACGTTGGGACGCGCTTCATAAATGATGCCGATGACGCCGAGCGGCACGCGCATGCGGCCGACCTGGATGCCGGAGGGGCGGAACTTGAGGTCGGTCATCTCGCCGATCGGATCGGCGAGGGCGGCGATCTGCTCCAGCCCTTCCGCCATGGTCGCCACCGACTTGTCGGAGAGGGCGAGGCGATCGAGCAGGGCCTCGTCGAGGCCGGCGGCGCGCGCGGCGTCGAGGTCCTCGCGGTTGGCGGCGAGCAGCGCCGCGCGCTCGCGGCGGATGGCCGCCGCCATCGCCAGCA
>WBUF01000024.1 GCA_008933825.1 Rhodocyclaceae bacterium
TTACATGCCCATACGGGGTGCGCTTGCGCACCCCCTTCCCGGGGAAGGGGGATGGGGGGCAGGTCGTCATCTCTCCCTCCCGAACAGTCCGGCCGGCCGCACCAGCAGCACGATGGCCATGATGATGAACACCACCGTCGACGAGGCCTCCGGATAGAACACCTTGGTCAGCCCCTCGATGACGCCGAGACCGAGGCCGGTGACGATGGAGCCGAGGATCGAACCCATGCCGCCGATCACCACCACGGCGAACACCACGATGATGAGATTCGAGCCCATCAGCGGGCTCACCTGCATCGCCGGCGCGGCCAGCACGCCGGCGAAGCCGGCCAGCGCCACACCGAAGCCGTAGGTCAGCATCACCATCAGCGGCACGTTGATGCCGAAGGCCTGGGTCAGCCTGGGGTTCTCCGTAGCCGCGCGCAGATAGGCGCCGAGCGGCGTCTTCTCGATGACGAACCAGGTGGCGAAGCACACCAGCAGCGAGGCGAGGATCACCCAGGCGCGGTACTTCGGCAGGAACATGAAACCGAGGTTGTAGGCGCCGGCGAACTCCTCCGGGATCGAATACGGCAGGCCGGAAACGCCGTAGAGGTCGCGGAACAGGCCCTCGAGGATCAGCGCCAGGCCGAAAGTGAGCAGCAGTCCGTAGAGGTGGTCGAGCTTGTACAGCCACTGCAGCATGCTGCGCTCGATGATCACGCCGACGATGCCGACGCCCAGCGGCGCCAGCAGCAGCGACCACCAGTAGCCGATGCCGAAGTAGTTGAGGCCCATCCAGGCCAGCATCGCCCCGGCCATGTACAGCGCGCCGTGGGCGAAGTTGATGATGTTGAGCATGCCGAAGATGACGGCCAGCCCCAGGCTCAGCATGGCGTAGAAAGAGCCGTTGACCAGGCCCAGCATGAGCTGGCCCATGAAGGCCTGGATGGGGATGCCGAAGATCTCCGACACGCTCGGGCGCTCTCAGCTCACTTCTTCACGAGGGGACAGCGCGACAGCGACATCGGCTGGAAGGCCTCGCTGGCCGGAATCACTTTCCTGATGTGGTAATAGTCCCACGGTTCCTTCGACTCGGCCGGTTTCTTCACCTCGACCAGGTACATGTCGTGAATCATGCGACCGTCCTCGCGGATCTTGCCGCCCTTGGCGAACATGTCGTTGATCGTGGTCGCCTTGAGCTGCTTCATCACTACATCCGCCTCGTCGGTCCCCGTCGCCTGCACCGCCTTGAGGTAGGTCATCACGGCCGAATAGGTGCCGGCATGCAGCATCGAGGGCATCTTCTTCATCTTGCCGAAGAAGCGCCGGCTCCACTCGCGCGTCTCGGCGTTCAGGTTCCAGTAGAAGCCCTCGGTAAACATCATGCCCTGCGTCGCCTGCGGGCCGACCGCGTGGATATCGATGATGGTGGTAAGCAGGCCGACCACGGACTGGTTCTTGGTCAAGCCGAACTCGTTGGCCGCCTTGATCGAGTTGATAGTGTCGCCGCCGGCATTTGCCAGTGCAACAACCTTGGCCTTCGACGACTGCGCCTGCAGCAGGAAGGAGGAGAAGTCGGAGGCATTGAGCGGATGGCGCACCCCACCTAATATTTTGCCCCCGTTCGCCTTGATGACGTCGGTCGCATCCTTCTCCAGCGAGTGGCCGAAGGCGTAGTCGGCGGTCAGAAAATACCAAGTGTCCTTGCCCTGCTTGATCATGACCGAAACCGGGCCATTGGCAAGGGCATAGGTGTCATAGACGTAGTGCACCGTGTTTGGCGAGCAGTCCTCGTTGGTCAGCCGCGTCGAGGCGGCGCCGGTGTCGATCAGCACGCGCTTCTTCTCCAGCGTCACCTTGGAGACCGCCAGCGCCACGCCTGAGTTAAGGGCATCGGTGATCATGTCCACGCCCTGGGTGTCGTACCACTCGCGCGCCTTGTTCGAGCCGACATCGGCCTTGTTCTGGTGATCGGCGTAGACCAGCTCGATCTTCCAGGACGGCTTGGCCTGGGCCTTGAAGTCGTCGATGGCCATCTGCGCGGCCGTCACCGAGCCCTGCCCGCCGAGGTCCGAATAGACGCCGGACATGTCGGTCAGCACGCCGATCTTCACCATGTCGCCGGACAGCTTCACCGCCGGCGCCTTCTGGGCAAAAGCCTGGCCTGCCGCCATGGACATCGCTGCAGCACCGACCAAAGTCCCGATCAATTTGCGTTTCATCTCTGTCTCCTCTTCGTTGGTTAAACCCCGAGATACTCGTGCAACAACGCCTGCTTCTGTTCCAGTTCGTCCCTGCCGATTTCCGCCACGATGCGGCCGTGCTCGACGATGTACATGCGGTCGGCGAGCGGCGCGGCGAAACGGAAGTTCTGCTCCACCAGGACGATGGTGAAGCCCTTCTCCTTGAGGCTGCGGATCACCTCGCCCAGCTTCTGCACGATGACTGGCGCCAACCCCTCGGAAATCTCGTCAAGCAGCAGCAGATGTGCCCCGGTGCGCAGGATGCGCGCCATGGCCAGCATCTGTTGCTCGCCCCCCGACAGGCGCGAGCCCTGGCTGTTGCGCCGCTCCGCCAGGTTGGGGAACATGCGGTAGATCTCCTCGACCGGCATGCCGCCGCTGCCGACCAGTGGCGGCAGCATCAGATTCTCCTCGGCCGACAGGCTGGCGTAGATGCCGCGTTCCTCCGGGCAATAGCCGACGCCGAGGTGGGCGATGCGGTGCGCCGGCCAGCCGATCGTCTCGCGGCCATTGAGCATCACCGAGCCGGTGCGCCGGCCGGTCAGGCCGAGGATGGCCTTCAGCGTGGTGGTGCGCCCCGCTCCGTTGCGCCCGAGCAGGGTCACGCATTCGCCGCGGTTCACGCGGAAGTCCATGCCGTGCAGGATGTGCGACTCGCCATAGAAGGCGTGCAGGTCGGTGACGCGCAGGTATTCGGTGGTATTCATGCCTTCCCCCCGCCCCCTGCCCCACGGCCGGCTATGCACAGCCGGCCGGCTCGGACGGCGTGGAGCAGTGCTCCACGAAACCCCGTCCTCGCCCCGCGGAAGGGGGTGATGGCTGTTCGCCGCTGCGCGGCTCCATGGAATGGCTGCGCCGTCCTTGGGGCGGCCCGGCGGACGGCGCTCATCAGTGCGCGCTGCCCATGTAGGCCTCGATCACCGCCGGGTTCTTCGACACCTCGGCGTAGGGGCCTTCCGCCAGCACGGCGCCGCGCGCCAGCACGGTGATGGTGTCGGAAATGTCGGCCACCACGCCCATGTTGTGCTCGACCATCAGCACGGTGCGGTTGGCCGAGACCTTCTTGATGAGCTGCTTGACCAGGTCGACGTCCTCGTGGCCCATGCCCTGGGTCGGCTCGTCGAGCAGCATCAGCTCGGGCTCCAGCGCCAGCGTCGTGGCAATCTCCAGCGCACGCTTGCGGCCGTAGGGCAATTCCACCGTCACCATGCCGGCGAAGGTCTCCAGCCCAACCTGGGCAAGCAGCGCCATGGCTTGATCGTTGAGCGCATCCAGGCTCCTGTCCGAGCGCCAGAAGTGAAAGGAGGTGCCGAGCTTGCGCTGCAGGGCGATGCGCACGTTCTCCAGCACGGTCAGGTGCGGGAAGACGGCGGAAATCTGGAAGGAGCGGACGATGCCGCGGCGGGCGATCTGCGCCGGCTTCTCGCCGGTGATGTCGAGGCCGTTGAAGCTGATGGCGCCGCGTGTCGGCTCGAGGAACTTCGTCAAGAGGTTGAAACAGGTGGTCTTGCCGGCGCCGTTCGGACCGATCAGCGCGTGGATGTGCCCGCGCCTGACCTTCAGGCTGACGTCGTTGACGGCGATGAACCCCTTGAATTCCTTGACGAGGTTTCTGGTTTCGAGAATGTAGTCCTCTGCCACTCCACCCTCTGCCGGTTGGCAGTTATTTTGAAACCATGATAACCGGATTCGCCCTGCCCGGCTACTTTCCCTTCCACTGCGGCATCGGCTGCTTGGCGATGAAAGCGTCGATGCCGTCCTGGGCGTCCTCGGCCATCATGTTGCAGGCCATGGTCTCGGCGGCCAACTGGTAGGCGCCATCCAGCCCCATTTCGATCTGGCGGTAGAAGGCCTGCTTGCCCATCGCCACCGCCGCAGGCGACTTGGACAGGATGGAGTCCGTCAGCGTCTTCACCTCGGCATCCAGCCGGTCCGCCGGCACGACGCGATTCACCAGGCCCCGGGACAAGGCCGTTTGCGCATCCATGAACTCGCCCGTCACGAGCATCTCGAAGGCCTGCTTGCGCGGCAGGTTGCGCGACAGCGGCACCGCCGGCGTGCTGCAGAAGAGGCCGAGGTTCACGCCGGAGACGGCGAACTTCACCGTGTCCGCCGCCACCGCCAGGTCGCACATGGCGACCAGCTGGCAGCCGGCGGCGACGGCCATGCCGTGCACCCGCGCGATCACCGGCTGCGGCAGGCCCACCAGGCTCATCATCATCTTTCCGCACTTGCGGAACAGCGCCTGCTGGTATTCCTTCGCCGGGCTGGCGCGCATCTCCTTCAGGTCATGCCCGGCGCAGAAGGCCTTGCCGGCACCGGCGATGACGACCACCCGTACCGTCTTGTCCCGGGCGATGGCGTCGAGCGCCGCAGACAGCGCGTCGATCAGCGCGTCGGAAAGCGAGTTGAACTGGCTGGCACGGTTCAGCGTGAGTGTCGTCACGCCGTTGTCGTCACTGCGCAGCAGTAGGGGCTCGCTGGAAGATTGCATCACGGCACTCATGGTCTTGCTCCTTAGTCGATGGCCTGCGTCGATTTGGCCTTCTCGCGCAGGACGAATTTCTGGATCTTGCCGGTGGACGTCTTCGGCAGCGGGCCGAATACCACCTTCTTCGGCACCTTGAAGCGCGCCATGCGCTCGCGGCAGAAGGCGATGAACTCCTCTTCCGTCGCCTGCGCGCCCTCCTTCAGCTCGATGAAGGCGCAGGGCACCTCGCCCCACTTCGGATCGGGCGTGGCCACCACCGCCGCCGCCAGCACCGCGGCATGGCGGTAGAGCACGTCCTCCACCTCCACCGAGGAGATGTTCTCGCCGCCGGAGATGATGACGTCCTTGGAGCGGTCCTTGATCTTGACGTAGCCGTCGGCATGCAGCACGGCGAGGTCGCCGGAATGGTACCAGCCGCCGCGGAAGGACTCTTCGCTGGCCTTCGGGTTCTTCAGGTAGCCCTTCATGGTGATGTTGCCGCGGAACATGATCTCGCCGATCGTCTCGCCGTCGCGCGGCACTGGCTGCATCGTCTCCGGGTCCAGCACCGTGAGCCCCTCCTGCAGGTGGTAGCGCACGCCCTGGCGGCCGTTCAGGCGCACCTGCTCCTCCAGCGGCAATTCGCTCCACTCCGGATGTCTGGCGCAGACCGAGGCCGGCCCGTAGGTCTCGGTGAGCCCATACACATGGGTGATGTCGAAGCCGATCGTGTTCATGCCCTCGATCATCGAGGCCGGCGGCGGCGCCGCCGCCACCAGGGCACTGACTTTGTGGTCGATGCCTTCGCGCCACTCGGACGGGGCGTTGATCAGCATGGAATGCACGATCGGCGCGCCGCAGTAGTGCGTGACCTTGTGCTCGCGGATGGCATCGAGGATGGCCTTCGCCTCGACGCGGCGCAGGCAGACGTGGGTGCCGGCGTTGGCCGCCATGGTCCACGGGAAGCACCAGCCGTTGCAGTGGAACATCGGCAGCGTCCACAGGTACACCGCATGCGGCGGCATGCCCCAGGAGACGATGTTCGAGACGGCATTCAGATAAGCGCCGCGGTGGTGGTAGACCACGCCCTTCGGGTTGCCGGTGGTGCCCGAGGTGTAGTTGAGCGAGATGGCGTCCCACTCGTCGGCCGGCCCCTGCCAGGCGAAATCGGGATCGCCTCCGGCGAGGAAGGCCTCGTAGTCGACGCTGCCGAGGCGCTCGCCCGGGCCGGAATACTCGGGATCGTCCACGTCGATCACCGGCAGCGCGCGGCCGGCCTGGGCCAGCGCCTTTGAAACGGTCGGCGAGAACTCGCGATCCGTGATGAGCGCCTTCGCCTCGCCGTGATTGAGCATGAACGCAATGGCTTCGGCGTCGAGACGGGTATTCAGGGTGTTCAGCACGGCGCCGCTCATCGGCACGCCGAAATGGCACTCCGCCATTTCCGGCGTGTTGGACAGCATGACGGCGACGGTGTCGTTCCTGCCGATGCCGCGCGCGGCCAGCGCGGAGGCCAGGCGCCGACAGCGGCCATAGGTCTCCCCCCAGGTGAAGCGCCGCGCGCCATGGATGATGGAAGCGCGCTGCGGATAGACCGCCGCCGTCCGCTCGATGAACGAGAGGGGCGACAGCGGCGTGTAATTCGCCGCGTTCCTGCCCAAGCCGATCGTGTAGGGATTTGCCGACATAGACTCTCTCACGGGTATCCGGCTGCCACCGGACGGCTGGTCAACTGCGACAGCGCTGGGCGATATTCAATCCCGAGGCCGCAGTCCGGTCAAGTCCGCCGAGCCAGTCATGCAACTCGGCGGCGAGCGCCTCGACTGCCATCGCCAGCGCCGTCGCGCCGCCGGCAGCATCGGCGCTCTCCGCCGGCCGGGACAGGCTGAAGCTGCGCCGCGCCAGGATTTCTCCGCCGCTCGGCGCGATCAGCTGAACGCGGGCCTCGATCAGGGCGAGGCTGGACTTGACCGACTCGAAGTCCTGGACGAACTCGTCGAGATCGACCCGCAGGCGGCAGGCGCCGCCCGCCTCGCCCGAAAGCATGCGCTTGCGCAGGCCGTAGCCGAGCAGCTCGGCCGGCGGCGCCACCCAGCGGCTCTCCGCATAGTTCTGCCGGCGCTGGCTGGCAGCATACAGCAGGCGGTACTGCATGGCCGAGGAGTCCAGCCAGGAAACGGCGAAAACATCGATGCCGCGCAGGGCGGCAACGATGCGGTTGTTGGGCGCCGGCCGCACCGCACCGAGATCGTACTGGGCGACATTCGACACCGACTTGGCTCCGCCGCCGCAGGCGGCCAGCAGCACGGCGGCAAGCATCCAGGCTTTCTTCATGGCGTCCTCAAGGTTTGGCGAAGCCCGCCTCGCCCGGCCCGGGGCGGCGGGCCTCGCGGCCGAAGATCAGTACGTTGGGAGATTCCTCGATCTGGTCGAGCAGGCGCGACATCTGCCGCGTATTGACGGCCAGTTCCTGCAGCAGGATGTTCAGCCGCGGCAGGGTGGTATGGGTGATCTCGCCGCCCGACTCGCCGAGCAGCGTGTCGAGCTTCTTCGCCACGCCCTGCAGGCTGGCGATCAGCGGTGCCGCCTCGCCGGTGGCCTTGTCGATGTTGGCCAGGCTCGACTTGAGCCGTCTCAGGTTCTCGTCGCTCAGCGCCTCCCTGAGGGAAGCCATCAGCGGCGGCAGGTCCTTCATGCTGCCCGAGAGCCCGGCCGTCGCCGCTTCGACATTGGCCAGCGTCTGGCCGATGCGCTTGACGTTCTGGTCAGAGAGCAGCGTCGTGGTGCGCTCGGCGACCTGGCGCATCTGGGCCATCAGCTCGGCGGCATTCTCGCCGAGTGTGTCCATGAAGCCTGGCTGCAATGCGATGCGCGGCGGCTCGCCGTCCGCGGCCGGCAGCGGCTCGGGATCCTCGCCCCTGTCCTCCAGCAGGATCGAAGCCAGGCCGGTGACGCCCTGGTAGTTGAGCCGCGCCGTCGTCCCCTTGGTCACCGGCAGATCGGACGCGATGCTGATGGTGATGAGGATGTTACGCGCATCCCGCGGGTCGAGCTCGATGTCCTGCACCTTGCCGGCGCGGATGCCGCGAAAGCGCACTTGCGCCTGGGTGTTCAGGCCGGAGACATTGCCTTTGCTGACGAGGACGAACTCACGGGTGGCTTCGCGTTTTCCCGAGAACCAGAACACGGCCAGCGCGCAGGCCAGGCCAAGCAGCAGCGTGAACACACCGGCGGCGAGTGCATGAGCCCGGCTTTCCATGATTCAGACGGTTCCTTCCGATACCCTGCTCTGCAGCGCCCGCTGCGCGCGATCGCAACAGAAGAAATTGCGGATGAAGGGATGGTCGACTTTCGTGATCTCGTCGATCGTGCCCAGCGCGAGTATACGCTGTTCGGCCAGCACCGCAACGCGGGTGGCCATGCCGGCCAGGGTGTCGAGGTCGTGCGTCACCAGCACCACGGTCAGTCCCAGTTGCCTGTGCAGGCCGTTGATCAGCTTGACGAACGACTCGCTGCGGTCCGGATCGAGCCCGGCGGTGGGTTCGTCAAGCAGCAGCAGTTCGGGCTCCATCGAGAGGGCGCGCGCCAGGGCGACGCGCTTGATCATGCCGCCGGAGAGCTCGGAAGGCATCAGCCAGGCATGGCGCGGCAGCAGTTCCACCATCGACAGCTTGAGCATCACCAGGTCGTGGACCAGCGCCTCGTCCACCACCCCCAGTTCGCGCAGCGGGAAGGCAATGTTCTGGAAGACATTGAAAGCGGAATATAGGGCGCCATACTGGAACAGCATGCCGAAACGGCGCCGCAGGTTGCGCTCCTGCACCGGGTCGCCGGTAAACAGCGGCTCGCCGAACAGCCGGATCTGCCCCTGCGTCGGACGCAGCAGGCCGATCATCTGCCGCAACAGCGTCGTCTTGCCGCTGCCCGAGCCGCCCACCAGCGCCATCACCTCGCCCTTGTCGATGACGAGGTTGAGGTCGCGGTGCACCCAATGGGTGTCGAAGCGCGTGAACAGGTGCTCGACCTCGATCACCGGTGTCGTCCCCGCCTGCGGGGCGGGGGTTGTCATATCGGCATCCCGATGTTGCGCGTGGCGATGGCGAACATCGCATCGACCAGGATGACGACGGTGATTGCCGACACCACCGAGGCGGTGGTGTTCGCCGACAGGCTCTCCGTGTTCGGCCGCACGCGCAGGCCGAAGTGGCAGGCCACCAGCGCCACCAGGATGCCGAAGGCCGCGCCCTTCGCCATGGCGATATAGAGGTTGGCCACCGGCACCGCCTTGGGCAGGGTGTCGATGAAGAAGCCGTAGGAGATGTCGAGCTGGAACTGCGCCGAAACCATGCCGCCCATCAGGGCAATGGCGCTGGTCCACAGCACCAGCAGCGGCATCGCCAGCGCGAGGGCGACCACCTTCGGGAAGACCAGGCGCAGGCTGCGCGAGACGCCCATCGTCGCCAGCGCGTCGATCTCCTCGGTGACGCGCATCACGCCGAGTTGCGCCGTCATGGCCGAGCCCGAGCGACCGGCCACCAGCACCGCCACCAGCACCGGTCCCAGCTCGCGGATGATGCCCATGCCGAGGATGTTCACGATGAAAATGTCGGCGCCGAAGTTCTTCAGCTGCAGGGCGGACAGATAGGACAGCACGATGCCGATGAGGAAGCCGACCAGGGCCGTCACCGGCATGGCGCGCACCCCGCTCTTGTACAGGTTGGCGGAGGACTCGCGCCAGGGGCCCTCGCGCGGATGGCGCGCAACATGAACGATGTCCAGCATGAGCTGGCCGATCAGGACGGTGAAATCGACCAGGTGCCGCCACAGGCGCAAGGTGAGCTGACCGACGGTGACGACCCATGCGAAGGGGAGTTTCGGCTCGGGTCCCGTTTCCTTCAGCTTGCTGGCGGCATAGAGCCGGGCGAACACCGGCTCCAGGTCGTCGCGCGCGGCGTAATGCTCGGGGAAGCGGTGGCTCCAGGCGCGCCACAGCAGCATGGCGCCGACGGAATCGAGCGAAGCGATGCCGCGCAGGTCCCAGCCCAGGGCAGCGTCGCGCGCATGGGCGGCCAGTTCGGCATCGATGGCGGCATAGCGCGGCGCCAGCGCCATCAGGCGCCATTCGCCCGCCAGGCGCAGCCAGCGCCGGCCATCGGCATCCGTTTCGAGCAGCAGGCTTGCGCCGTTCACTCCGCCCCCTCGCATCAGTCTTGAGCTTGCCGGCCGCGGCGGCGGCCGGCATGAGCATGACGCCGCATTATGCCGCAGCCTGCGATTTGCCGCTTCGGGCCTTGATCCTGAATTCCATGCCCATGGCCGCCCACTGCGGACCCTCCTCCTCCAGCGCAGCCGACGTCAGCGGCGATGCCGCCAGCCAGTGCGGGTCGACGCCGAGCGTGAAGCCCCGTTCGCTGCGCTTCACCCCGATGGCCGGCAGCGGAGTATCGTCGCGTGCGCGGTGCAGCAGCACGGCCAGGCGCAGACTGAAGATCAGCAGCCAGTCGGTGCTGTCGTGGGAGAGGGCCTGCACCCTCTCCAGCTTGCCGCGGTGCGCCAGCACGACGCGCGACAGGCGCGCCTGGTCCATTTTCGAGAAGCCAGGCATGTCGGCATTGGCAAGGATGTAGGCGCTGTGCTTGTGGTAGCCGGAATGCGCCACCGAGATGCCGATCTCATGCAGCCGGGCCGCCCATTCGAGCACCTGCGCCTCCGGCTGCTCCGCGCAGGCCGCCTCCGGCAGCAGCTGCTGCAGAAAGCCTTGCGCCGTCGCCGCCGCGCGCGATGCCTGGCCGGCATCGACCTGGTAGCGGCGCATGAACTGTTGCACCGTGGCATGGCGCAGGTCCTGGTGGTGGTAACGGCCAAGCAGGTCGTAGAGCACGCCCAGTCGCAGCGCCCCCTCGGAGAAGATCATCCTTTCGAGGCCGAACTCCTTGAACACCGCCAGCATGATGGCCAGCCCGCCCGGCAGCACCGGAATGCGGTCGGGCCGCAGACCCTGCAAAGTCAGCTTCCCCAGGTCGCCGGCCTGCAGCAGGAGAGCGCGCAGGCGCTCCAGCCCATCGCGCGTGATGCCGCTCTCCGACAGCCCGTTCAGCTCCAGGATGTCCGCCAGTGCCTTGGCCGTGCCGCTGGACCCCACCGCCTGCTCCCAGCCGGTCTTCCGGTACTGACGCACGATGGCCTGCAATTCCTGCCTCGCCGCCAGCTCGGCCGCCTTCATGCCGGGTCTCTCGATGCGTCCGCGCGGAAAATACTGCAGGCTGAAACCGACGCTGCCCATGTAGAGCGATTCCAGCTCGATCGGCGAGAGGTCGCGGCCGATGATGACTTCCGTCGATCCGCCGCCGATGTCGACCACCAGCTGCCGGGTGCGCCGGTTCGGCAGGGAGTGGGCAACGCCGAGATAGATCAGCCGCGCCTCCTCGCGCCCGGCGACGATCTCGATCGGGAAACCCAGCGCCGCCTCGGCCTGGGCGAGAAACTGCGGCGCATTTTTCGCCACGCGCAGCGTGTTGGTTGCCACCGCGCGCACCGCGCCCCGATCGAAGCCGCGCAGGCGTTCGCCGAAGCGGGCCAGCGCATCGAGGGCACGCAGCTGGGAAGGGCCGTCGAGCGTCTTCTGGGCGGTCAGGCCGGCGGCGAGCCGCACTGTCTCCTTGAGGGAGTCGAGCGGGTAGATCTGGTCGTCCACCACCCGCCCGACCTGGAGGCGGAAACTGTTCGAGCCCAGATCGACGGCGGCGACGAGTTCATAACCCATGGGCGGATTTTAACAGCCGCGATGGCCGCCTCCGTCTTTCTTCTGTCACCATCCGCGTCATGAGCCGGACAGCTTGATCATATTAGCCTTTCCTGATTCAATGGGAGCCGATGATCAAGGCATCGAGCGTCAAACGCTTCCCCGCCGAGCACTTCCTCAACCGGGAACTCTCCCTGCTCGCCTTCAACCGCCGCGTCCTCGGCCAGGCGGCCGATGCCGGCGTGCCGCTGCTCGAGCGCCTGCGCTTCCTGTGCATCGTCTCGAGCAACCTCGACGAATTCTTCGAGATCCGCGTCGCCGGCCTCAAGGAACAGATCAAGCTCGGCGCCGTGGCGCCCAGCACCGACGGCCTTGCGCCGCATGAAGCCTTCAGCCGCCTCGCCGCCGAGGCCCACGACCTGATCGAGGAGCAGTACGACCTGCTCAACCACGTCATCCTGCCGGCGCTGGAAAAACAGGGCATCCGCTTCCTCAAGCGCGCCGCATGGACGGATGTGCAATCGGCCTGGATCCGCGACTATTTCTTCCGCGAGGTGATGCCGGTACTCACGCCGATCGGCCTCGACCCGGCCCACCCCTTCCCGCGCGTGCTCAACAAGAGCCTCAATTTCGCCATCGAACTGGAAGGCAAGGACGCCTTCGGCCGCAGTTCGGGTGCCGCCATCGTGCAGGCGCCGCGCGTGCTGCCGCGCGTGATCCGGCTGCCCGAGGCGGTCGCCGGCGCGCCCCACGGCTTCGTCTTCCTCTCCTCGGTGCTGCACGCCAACGTCGGCGAGCTGTTCTCCGGCATGAACGTGCTCGGCTGCTACCAGTTCCGCGTCACGCGCAACAGCGACCTGTGGGTGGACGAGGAGGAAATCAAGAACCTGCGCCTCGCCCTGCAGGGCGAGCTGCCGCAGCGCCACTTCGGCGACGCCGTGCGCCTGGAAGTGGCCGACAGCTGTTCCGGGGTGATGACCGACTTCCTGCTGCAGCAGTTCGGCCTGGGCCACGACGACCTCTACCGCGTGCCCGGCATCGTGAACCCGGTGCGGCTGATGCAGGTGCCCGACCTGGTCGACCGGCCGGACCTGAAGTACCCGCCCTTCCAGCCCGGCCTGCCCAAGGTGCTGGCCAAGAACTACGACGTCTTCGCCAGCATCCGCAAGCAGGACGTGCTGCTGCACCATCCCTACCAGTCCTTCAGCCCGGTCGTCGAGTTCCTCGAACAGGCGGTGGACGATCCCGCCGTGGTCGCCATCAAGATGACGGTGTACCGAACCGGCACCGACTCCATCCTGATGGATCTCCTCATGCGCGCCGCGCGCCAGGGCAAGGAAGTGACGGTGGTGGTGGAGCTCATGGCGCGCTTCGACGAGGAAGCCAACATCAACTGGGCGGCGCGCCTGGAGGAAGTCGGCGCGCACGTCGTGTACGGCGTGTTCGGCTACAAGACCCACGCCAAGATGCTGATGGTGGTGCGGCGCGAGGAGGGCGACGAGGTTGGCAAAGGCGGCAGCGTACTGCGCCGCTACGTGCATCTGGGCACCGGCAACTACCACCCGCGCACGGCCAAGCTGTACACGGACTTCGGCCTGCTCACCTGCAACGAGGCGCTGTGCGCCGACGTGAACGAAGTCTTCAAGCAGCTCACCGGCCTCGGCAAGGCGAGCAAGCTCAACCACCTGCTGCTGGCGCCGTTCACCCTGCACGGCGCCATGCTCGCCGCCATCCGCAATGAAGCCGCCAACGCCCGCGCGGGCAAACGCGTGCGCATCATCGCCAAGATGAACGCGCTGCTCGACCCGGAGATCATCGAGGCGCTCTACGACGCCTCGCAGGCCGGCGTGACCATCGACCTCGTCATCCGCGGCGCCTGCGCCCTGCGCCCCGGCGTCGAGGGGCTGTCGGAGAACATCAGCGTGCGCTCCATCGTCGGCCGCTTCCTCGAGCACACGCGGGTGTTCTACTTCTACGCCGACGGCGAGATGAAGATGTATCTCTCCAGCGCCGACTGGATGGAGCGCAACTTCTTCCGCCGCATCGAACTGTGCTTCCCGGTGCTCGATGCCAAGCTCAAGCGCCGCATCCTCAAGGAAGGCCTGCTGCCCTACCTCGCCGACAACAACCAGGCCTGGCAGATGGACGCCGACGGCCGCTACCGCCGCAAGCGCTCGCGCAAGAAAGGCTTTTCGGCGCAGGACGCCCTGCTCGCCGATCTCTCGCTCGCCGCGCCTGCGGCCTGAGCGGCGACGCAAAAGTCAGTCGCTACGGGACGGCAACAGCCTGTTTGCCTTGGACAAAGCCCAGGTGTTACCCTAGTACTACTTGCATCGCCATTGGGGGCCAGCATGTCCACCACATCATTGAAGTTACCCGAGGAGCTCAAACAACGCGCCGCAGCCGCCGCACAGAAGCAGGGCGTGTCGCCCCACGCCTTCATGGTCCAGGCGATCGAGCAGGCGGCCGAGTCGGCCGAGCGCCGGGCCAGCTTCGTGGCCGAGGCACAAGCGGCGCGCGAGCAGATGCTGCGCACAGGCAAGGGTTACGATGCAGACGAAGTTCACGCCTATCTCAAGGCACGCATAGACGGCAAGAAACCCGCCAGGCCGAAAGCCAAGTCTTGGCGAAGCTGATCTACTCGGGACAGGCGCTTTCCGACATCGAGCGGCTGACCGATTTCCTCGCTGCGAACGATCCGGCTGCGGCTGCTGAAACGGTCGGACTGATCGAGGAAGCCGTCGCCGTGCTACGGCGACATCCGCTGATCGGTCGCCCTGTCGAGCATGAATTGCGGGAACTGGTCATCTCTCGCGGCCGAACGGGTTATGTGGCCCTCTACAGCTTCGAAGAAAAGCAGGAAGCCGTCTTGATCCACGCCATACGCCATCAGCGCGAAGCCGGCTAATAGGATCAAAGCGAAGTTTGAGCAGCACCCCGCCGCTCCAATAGTCAGTTTCCGCGATGCGGCGCCCGCGCCTTGTCCCTCGGTGAAATGCGGGCGCATACTCGCCGTACCGGCCGCAAAAGGAGATGCCCATGACGCCGACGCTCGCCGCCCTCACCGGCTTCATCGCCTGGATGCTGCTCCTCCTCGTCGTGATGGAAGCCATCCGTTCCAAAATGGTCGTTGCGAAGGAAGTCCCGGCCAACGGCTTCCGGCCGGACAACGCCAACCTCTCCCCTTTCATGCAGCGCCTCGCCCGGGCGCACGCCAACTGCCTCGAAGGCCTGCCCGTCTTCGGCGGCCTCATGCTGGTCGCGGCCGTCTCGGGCAATGCCGCGCTGACCGACCCGCTCGCCTTCGTCCTCCTCGGCGCGCGCATCGTGCAGTCGTCGATCCACCTCGCCTCCCTCTCCCCCACCGCCGTCACGCTGCGCTTCAGCGCCTTCGCGGTGCAGATGGGGATCGGGGTGTATTGGGCCTTCCTGCTGCTTTCGGTATAGATGCGAGCTCGGGAAGAGAAAAGTCAGTCTGCGTGAAACGGCGGTAGTGATGGCGACAGGCTGCCAACAGCCAGAAGCGGCCAATCGCCTTCTATTCATAACGGTCATTCGAGGGGCCGCTACACTCAGAAACTCGCCATCAATGCAAACGACTCCAAACTGACAATCTCTTGATCGATATCACCAGATCACGATGCGGCGCTTGGGATCGCGCCACATCGGATCTCCCGGCCGCGTGCCGAAGGCCTCGTGGAAGGCATCCAGATGCAGCAAGGGCGCGACAGCGCGCACCGAAGAGATGGCATGCACATCGACCGACACCAAATAGCGCAAGCGTTCCGAGCGTGCCTTGTAGGCCCACATCTGCGTCCAGGCCACGAAGCAGCGCTGATCGGCGGTCAGCCCATCGACGTCCGGCGTCGGGTTCTTCGCCAAATAGCGCTTCAACGCGGCGTGGGCGAGGGTGATGCCGCCGAGGTCGGCGGTATTCTCCGTCACGGTCATCGCGCCGTTGTGCATCAGGCCGGGCAGGATTTCGTAGTGGCTGTATTGATCGACCAGCACATCGGTACGCCGCTTGAACTGGCCATCGGCGGCGGGCGTCCACCAGTTGCGCAGGTTGCCTTGCGGGTCGAACTGGCGGCCCAGGCTGTCGAAACCGTGGGTGATCTCGTGGCCGATCACCGCGCCGATTGCGCAGTAGTTGGCAGCGGCATCGGCATCCGGCTGGTAAAACGGCGGTTGCAGGATGGCCGCCGTGATGTCGATGGTGTTGGTGGTGAAGTTGTAGGCGGAATTCACCGCAATCGGCGTGGTCTTGGTCGCGACGGCGAAACGGTTGCCCAGTACGGGTTTGCCGACCTGCGCCATCTGGCGCTGAAAGGCGAAGCGGTTGGCGCGCTGCACGTTGCCGAAATGATCGTCCGGGCGGATGTCGAGACCGCTGAAATCAATCCATTCCTTGGGGTAGCCGACCTGGATGTCGATCTTGCCCAGCTTTTCCAGCGCCGCTTTTCGGGTCGCCTCGTCCAGCCAGATATTGCTGCGCAGGCGGGTGGCGAATTCGTCCTTGATATGCCCGACCATGTCGGTGATGTCGCGCCGGGTAGCGTCGGGGAAGTAGGCCTGCACATACAACTGCGACAGCGGGTGATACAACTGCGCGCCGATCTGCTGGGTGATGACGCGCTCCAACTCGGGTGGCGTCTTCAGGCCCTTGCGCTCCACCGTGAACGCCTCTTCCTGCAAGCGCCACGGCCGTCCCAGCTCCGAGGCGCGGCCGGCCAGCAGGAACCAGCGCAGCAGCAGCTTCACCTCATCGACCGAGCGTTCGGTCAGCATTTTTTGCAGCGCCTTCATGGCGTTGATATCGACCACCTGCACCCGCGCGGGCGCGGCAACGCCCAACTCGGCCAGGAAGACGCGCAGGTCGAGTGCCGGCACCAGCGCCTGGGCCTGATCCAGCGTCATGATGTTGTAGGTGTTGGCCGGATCGCGCTGCTGCAGCGGCGTCATCATCGCGCCCGCCGCTTGCGCTTCCATGGCCAGGATGTTGGCCGCCTGGACCTTGGCGGCGTCGATCGGATCGCCGATGCCGTGCAGCATTGCCACGATGTACATGCGATAGAGGTCGCGCAGTTTCTGGTGCTCGGGCCGGGCGTACTCGTCCTGTTCGAGCAGTTGCGCGCCGGGCGCCAGTATCAATACACCGGTGCTGCTGTCCTTGGCATCCGGCATGGCGCCGACCATGATCAGCGGGGAACCACCAACGGCATCCTGCAGCCGGCCGGCCAGACGGCCGTAGTCGGCCGGCGTGCCACCTGCCGCGGCAATGCGCTGCATATCGGCCTCCAGCGGCTTGAGACCTAGGGCATAACGGCGCGCATCGTCCATGGCCGCCTTGTAGTAGTCGCCGACTTGCTGGCGGGGGCTGCCCTTGGGCGCATCGGTCTCGACGGCAGCTTTCTTGATCAGGGTCAGCAACTGCTTGTCCAGGTTATGCGCCAGCAGCGTAAAGCCGCCGACATCCGGATCGCTGGGCGCAATCGCGGTCTTCTTGAGCCAGTTGCCCGCCGCGTAGCGATAGAAATCCTGGCGCGGATTGACTGTTCGATCCATGTTCTGCGGCGAATAGCCAAGGGATGGGACGTCGGTGAGGAAACTGCCGGCATGAGCCGATGATGCGGCCAGTAGCCCGGCCGCGATGAGGAAGGCGGGGAGTACGCAGGCGGGCTCTCTGAAGGGGTGGGGGTGTGTCATTTTCTTCTCAGGGTCGGGTGGCGGTTGGGGGATCGTCTTCGTGAAGCTCAGAACTTGGGCTTGCTCACATCCGCTGCGCTACAGTCGGCCGAGAAGTCGCCCGCCCCGCCACTCATGGAAAGTTTCCCTGTCATGCGGTCGATACGCAGCTTGGGTTGGCTCAAGAAACTGATGTGGACCACGCCCGTGATCTCGCGGTCGTTGATAAAGAGGTTTTCGATGGGGTACCAGCCATTGCTGTCGCCGCTCATGAGCGCCGGAATCATGGGGTCCGGGATGCGCATGCGGCCGGTTCCGGATGAAATCTCCACCATACCGTTCCCGGAAAACGGCCGACGCACTTGAGTTTGCGCGATTCCCGTCTTGTTCTCTTTGTGCTTGAAATCATACTGATTGACGGTGGTGCTTTGGGTGGCCATCACTGTCCCCTGACCATCGCAAGAGAGTGTCAGAGACTGGGCCAATGCCAATGAGGGGCAAAGCATGAGCAAGGCAAGCTGGTTTCTATTGAGCATGTTGTTTTTCCTTTCAAGAGGGGTTATTGCATCGAAAAAGTCGGCGCTGGCGGGACGGCGCGAGTTCAGGGTTTCTGTTGTCGCCATTCGTAAATGCCTCCGTCGGCCATCAGGGATAGGTACAGTTTGCCGTCCTTGAGCAGGTAAGAGCGAACATAGACCAGATCGCGTAGCACTTTCTGGGCGTGCGAGTCGGGCGGGCACATCATCTTCGTCGCTGCGAGCGGGCCGAATTCGAGCGAACCCGATGATGAATCGGCCGTTGGGGTCGCTTTCCATGAGGCGTTGCCGCGATTGCAATCGATCCGCAAGTATGCGCGTCCGTCGGGGGCAAAGCTGACGGTGAACTTTTCGGGGTGACCGATGCGGGTCGTGCCTTGTGCATCGTCCATCGACCGGATGGCAACGAGCTCCCAGGTCCTACCGGTAAGGCCTGCGGCCTGATCCGGCTGCTTCTGGCAGCGCATTTCTGGCGCACCGTAGCCCCAGACGACCGTGGCTTCGCCCTGATGCTCCCAGAAGGATTCGTTGCGGCCCTGGTAGCGCGTGCCGCTCGCGGCAGGCTGCTGCAGCATCAATGACACGCTGTCGCCACGTTCGGCGATCAGGCTGGGTGGGTCAGTCGCGAAGAAATCGACGATCACCTCATTGCGCGGGTCACCGTCGCAGAAGAACTTTGCGCTGGCGGCCACCGGAACCAGTCGGTAGCGCGTTTGCAATTCGACGCGGCGCAGCCGGTAGAGTTCCACAACGCACTGGCGACGGTCGTTGCTTTTCCAGCAGTCGTTGCGGCCCTTGATCCAGCCGCGCTGCTCGGCTTTGAGCACAGGCGGATGTTCATTGCCGGCCTTGTGCAGGGCGGCGGCATAAACGCTCGCCATCGCGCGATCCAGTGCCGCCAGTTCGGCATCCTCGCAGATCAATTTCTCGATGCTGCCGCTGACCTTGTTACAGTCATAGGCGGGTCCCTGGGCGCAGGCAAGGCCAACGCAGCAACCTAGCAACAGCAAGCCACGGCACAGATTCACACAAAACATGACACCTCCGGACGAGCGCTCAGGAATAGCGATTCGGCATGCAGTTTACGCTAGACTTGCCCAAAATTTTGGGGAAATCATGTCGACATTTGCAACGCGACTGAACCGGTGGTGGGGCGTTTTGCTTCTGCTCTTTTCGCTATTCACCTCACCGCTCACCGTGCAGGCGGCAGAGAGCGATGGCGTCCCGTTGGTGATCGGCAATCGCACCATTCACATCTTTCGCGCACCACTGGGCATGTTCTCGCCGGCTGAACGCGCCACCAGTGCACGCCAGCGCATTGAGCGTAGCTTTGAACAGTCCGGCGAAGGCTGGACCTCAATCAAGCCTGGTCCGCAGGGTTTCGAGGTGATGCTTGACGGAACCCCCCTGTTTCTCGTGATGCCCGGTGATGCACGAGAACTGGCGGGCGAGACGCCAGAAGACCTCGCCAACCAGGCTTCGCGTACGCTGCAGAAGGCCTGGAACGAAGCCCGCGAACGTCGCGACCCGCGTGCCAGCTTGGCGGCTTTGCTCAGGGTCGCTCTGGCGACGGTGCTGTTGGTCGGTGCGCTGGTACTGATCGTAAAAGTCTCCTTCAGGTTGCGCACCGGATTGATCCGCCGGCTAGCAAAACAGCTACAGGCGCTACCGGAAAGTAGTGCCCTTCATCGGCTGGCCGGTTTTTTGCCGTCTGTGCTGGCGCGTGGCCTGATTCTGCTGAGCTGGTTGCTGAGTCTGTTCCTGATATTCATCTACCTCACTTACAGCCTGGCACAATTTGTCCTCACGCGCCCGGCCAGCGAAACACTCTCGCAATCGCTGGCGACTATCACCGCACAGGCGTTCAGCGCCATCGCCGAGGCATTGCCGGGCATGTTCATCGCGACCCTGATATTTCTCGCCGCCTGGGTTGCCACGCGCGTCTCGACCGAGTTTTTTGCCAGTGTCACGACACGGCCGGACGACAGCAGCATGCTCAACGCGCACACCGCACCGGCGACGCGCCGTATCGTCAATGCCTCGCTGTGGCTGTTCACCGTCGCCATGGCCTACCCTTATCTACCAGGCTCGCACACCGAGGCGTTCAAGGGGCTGTCAGTATTGCTCGGCCTGATGGTGTCGATCGGCGCTTCCGGGGTAATCGGTCAGATCGCCAGCGGCATGATGATTGTCTATACCTATGCGCTCAAGAAGGGGGAGTATGTACGCATCCAGGACTACGAGGGTACGGTGACGGAACTTGATCTGTTCGTTACGCGTCTGCGTACGGGAATGGGTGAGGAGATTTCGCTGCCCAATGCGTTCGTGCTCGCCAATGTCACGCGCAATTTCTCGCGGGCCAGCGCCGGCAAGGCCTATGTACTCGACGTGACCGTAACGATCGGCTACGACACGCCATGGCGACAGGTGCATGCCATGCTGCTTGAAGCGGCGGGATCGATCCCGGAAATCCTATCGACACCGCCAGCCTATGTGGTGCAGACGGCACTGGCTGATTTTTACGTCGCCTACAAGCTGATTGTGCAGGTGGATTCTGAAGTACCGGCAACACGCGCCCGTATCGCCAGCGATCTGCACGCTGCCATTCAGGATGCGTTCAACCGCTATGGTGTACAGATCATGTCGCCACACTACATGGATGATCCGCATACACCAAAAGTGGTTGCTGTCTCTTCGTGGGCACCACGTCCAGCGAGACCCGAAGATAGTGACAGCTTGTCATCTGGTAAATAGCTTTCGTGGATGACTGTTTACCTTTGCTTACCTGTCATTGGAGCTTCGGATAAGCGAAAGACAACATTGGGTCGATAGCTCTCATTCGCCGCACTCCAAAGACTGACTTTTCTTGCAGGTTCAACTCCGGCTGGCGCGCTGCACGCCGCCGATGTCGCCGATCAGCTTCAGCGCCCGCTGCAACTGCGCCACTCCGCTCACCTCGATGGTGAAGCCCATGCGCGCGGCGCCCTGCTTCGACTGGGTCTTCACCGCCGTGACGTTGATCTTCTCGCGCGAGAGCACTTCGGAGATGTCGCGTAGCAGGCCCTGGCGGTCCTGCGCCTCGACGACGATGTCGACAGGGTAGAGCGCGTCGGCGCCCCCTCCATTACCCACTCCCCACTCGGCGCTGATGACGCGCTCCGGGTTGCGTGCGCTCATGTTGCGGAAGTTGGTGCACTCGACGCGGTGGATCGAGACGCCCTTGCCGCGCGTGACGAAGCCGGCGATGGCGTCGGGCGGCGCCGGCTTGCAGCAGCGGCCGAGCTGGGTGAGCAGCTTGTCGACGCCGACGATGAGGACGCGGCTGCCGGAGGCCCCCGCCTTGCTGCGCCGGGTCTGGATGACGGGCTCGGCCGGCGCTTCTTCCGGCGCGCCGCGCAGCGCCGTCTGCAGCTGGCGCTGGCCGACCTCGTTCCGCGCCGCGGCGAGGAACAGCGCGTCGGCGCTGGCGAAGCCGAGCTTGTGCGCCAGCTCCTCGAGGCTGGCGCCGGTCTGGCCCTCGCGCTGGAGCTCGCGCGTGACGATCTGACGGCCCTGCGCCAGCATCTCGGCCTCTTCCTGCGCGGTGAACCACTGCCGCACCTTGGCTTTGGCGCGCGAGGTGGCGAGGTAGCCCTGCTCCGGCTGCAGCCAGTCGCGCGAGGGGCCGCCCTGCTTGACGGTGACGATCTCGACCGTCTGGCCGTTTTCCAGCGGCGTATTCAGCGGCACCAGCGCGCCGTTCACCTTCGCGCCGCGGCAGCGGTGGCCGAGGTCGGTGTGCAGGCGGTAGGCGAAGTCGACCGGTGTCGCGCCGCGCGCCAGGTCGAAGACGCGGCCCTGCGGCGTCAGCACGTAGATGGTGTCGTCGAGGGCGGCGCGCTTGAACTGGCGCACCCATTCCGAAGAGTCGCTGATCTCGTCGCGCCAGGAGAGCAGCTGGCGCAGCCAGGCGATCTTGTCGTCGTAGCGGGCGTCGGAGCCGGTCTTTTCCTTGTAGCGCCAGTGCGCGGCGACACCCAGCTCGGCATGCCGGTGCATCTCGTGGGTGCGGATCTGCACCTCCAGCGCGCGCCCGCCCGGCCCGATCACGGCGGTGTGCAGCGAGCGGTAGTTGTTGCCCTTCGGGTTGGAGATGTAGTCGTCGAACTCCTTGGGGATCGGCTGCCAGATGTGGTGCACGATGCCGAGCACGGTGTAGCAGTCGCGCACCTCGTCCACCAGCACGCGCAGGGCGCGCACGTCGTAGACCTCGGCGAAGTCGATGCGCTTCGACTTCATCTTGCTGTAGATGCTGTAGATGTGCTTGGGCCGGCCGAAGACCTCGGCCTTGACGCCGGCCGCCGCCAGCTCGCCGCGCAGGCGGGCGATGGCCTCCTCGATGAAGCCTTCGCGCTCGACGCGGCGCTCGTCGAGCATCTTCGCAATGCGCTTGTAGGTCTCCGGCTCGAGGTAGCGGAAGGCGAGGTCCTCGAGCTCCCACTTCAGGTGCCAGACGCCGATGCGGTTGGCCAGCGGCGCGTAGATGTCGAGGCTCTCGCGCGCCACCTCGGCGCGCTCCGGGCCGGGCCGGTCGGCCAGGTGGCGCAGGCTCTGGGTGCGGCTGGCCAGGCGCAGCAGCACCACGCGGATGTCCGCCGACATCGCCAGCAGCATCTTGCGCAGCACCTCGGCCTGGGCCTTGACGCTCTGCGCGCCCTCGCCCTTGCGCGTCACCAGTTGCAGGCCCTTCAGGCGGGCGAGCCCCGCGACCAGCTCGGCCACCGGCGCGCCAAAGCGCGCGGCGAGTTTTTCCGTGGCGTCTTCCAGGTAATCCGAGACCGCGAAGAGCAGCGCCGCCAGGCGGGTGTCGAGGTCGAGCCGCAGGGAGGTCGCCACCAGCGCCGTGCCGAGGGCGTGCGGCCAGGCCGGCTCGCCGCTGCCGAGCAGGCTCTCGCCGTAGAGCTCCCTGGCGTAGTCGGCGGCCCGGGCGAGCGCCTCGCGCGCCTCGGGCGGCAGGCCTTCGGCGAGCAGATCCAGCGGCGCCTCGTCGGCGCCGGCCTGGGCGATGGAATGGGTGACGGAGACCACGTGCGAAAAAGGGTTGAAGCCGACGGGGAATTATCGCCGAAAAGCGCCCCTCACCCCAGCCCTCTCCGCGGGGGAGAGGGAGTCCCTTGATCACCGTGCTGTGGAGACTGACTTTTCCTTAGCGCCGGGCGGCTTTTCGCGCCGGCTTCGCCGCCGGCTTGCCGGGCAGCTCGCCGCCGGCCTTTTCCACCAGGCTGTCGAGGGCGTCGCCGAGGGTCGGGCGCTCTTCGCGGAAATAAAGGCCGAGGGCCGGCGTGGCGTCGTCCATGGCCAGGCGCATCGCCGCGGCGCGATCGGCGGAATCGTGATCGGCCGGCAGTTCGCGCACCTGCATGCCGAGGTTCTGGTAGGTGCGGTGCGTCTTGTCGAAGGTGACGCAGGGCGAGAGGATGTGCAGGTAGGAGAAGCCGCGGTGCGCCATCGCCTGCGTGATCATGCTGCGCAGCTGGTCGGGCCGGCCGGCGTAGGCCTGCCCCACCCAGCTCGCGCCGTAGGAGAGCACCATCAGCAGCGGGTTCAGCGGCCGGTCGGGGTTCTCGTAGGGGCTGGTCGGCGTGCGGAAGCCCACCGCCGAGGTGGGTGAGGTCTGTCCCTTGGTCAGGCCGTAGATGCCGTTGTCGAACAGCAGATAGGTGATGTCGACGTTGCGCCGCGCCGCGTGCGGCACATGGCCGCCGCCGATGGCGAAGCCGTCGCCGTCGCCGCCCACCGCCACCACCGTCAGCGCCTCGTTGGCCGTCTTGACGCCGGTGGCCACCGGCAGCGCGCGCCCGTGCAGGGTGTGCATGCCGTAGGTGTTCACGAAGAAGGGGAAGCGCGAGGAGCAGCCGATGCCGGAAACCACCACGGCGTTCTCGTTCGGGATGTTCAGCTCGCACAGCGAGGCGGCCACCGCCTCGACGATGGAGAAGTAGCCGCAGCCCGGGCACCAGGTCGGCAGCGTCTTCGAACGATAGTCGAGCCGCCCGCTCTCCTCGACTTCCTTGAGTTTCTCTTCGAGATATACAGGTTTGATGTCGCCCATGATGGTTTCCTTACGCCGCCTTCTGTGCGGTCTTGCCGCGGCCCGCCAGCCGGCGGATTTCCTCGAGAATCTCCTCGACCTTCATCGGCTCGCCCGAGACGCGGTTGAGCCGCGTCACCGGCTTGGCCACGTGCGCCTGCAGCAGGTTGGCAAACTGGCCCTGGTAGTTCAGCTCCGGCACCAGCACTTCCTTGCAGTCGGCCATGAAGGCCGCCACCGCTTCCGTCGGGAAGGGCGAGAGCATCACCACCTTCATCGCCGCGCAGCGGATGCCCTCGCTGCGCGCCCTGAGCATCGCTTCCAGGCACTCGCCGAAATTCGAGCCCCAGGAGATCACGCCGACGTCGACCGGCCCTTCGTCGCCGAAGCGCTTGAACTTCGTGAAGTCGGGATGGTTCAGCGCCAGCTTCAGCTTCTCGTGGCGCTTGCGGCTCATCGCCGTGTGCAGCTCGGCCGAGTCGTTGGGGCGGCCGAGCTCGTTGTGCTCGAGGCCGGTGACGACGTGCATGTTGCCCTTGTCGCCAGGAATGGCGCGCGGGCTGACGTGGTCGGCCGCGAGGGCATAGCGCTTGTACGGCGCGCCGGCGGCCGGCTTGCCCGGCTTGCGGTTCAGGTCCGCCTCGAATGGGGGGCGGGCGGGGAACACCACCGTCTCGTAGCGGTTGGAGAGGTAGAGGTCGATCAGCACGATCACAGGCGTCTGGTAGGCCTCGGCCATCTCGAAGGCCTTGCCGGCGCAGCGGTAGCAGCCATCGACGTTGGTCGGCGCAACGACGATGCGCGGCGCGTCGCCGTGGCCGCCGTATACCGCCATGTGGAGATCCGACTGCTCGGTCTTGGTCGGCATGCCGGTGGACGGCCCGCCGCGCTGCGAGACGAAGACCACGCTCGGCACCTCGCCGATGACGCCCATGCCAAGCATTTCCGCCATCAGCGACAGGCCGGGGCCGGAGGTCGAGGTCGCCGCGCGCGCGCCGGCAAAGCCGGCGCCGACCACGGCGGAGATCGCCGAGATTTCGTCCTCGGTCTGCAGCAGGCGGCCGCCGCGCCTGGGCATCTCGGCGGCGAGGCGCTCCATGATCGAGGTGGCCGGCGTGATCGGGTAGCCGAAGAAGGTATCGATGCCGGCATCCAGCGCGCCGCGCGCGATGGCGGCGTTGCCGTTGATCATTTCCACCGTAGCGCCGGCGACCACGCTGGAGACCGGGGGGCCGAAGGTCACGTCGTCGAGCTTGAAGGTCTTCGCGGCATAGTCGAGGCCGGCCTTGAAGGCGGCTTCAGACGCCTCGGCGGCGGCAGCCTTGTTCCGGAACTTCTTGCCGATGGCCTTGCGGAAGCCCTCCGCCGGCAGGTTGAAGAGGCCGGCGAGGAAGCCGAGCACGACGATGTTGCGCGAGCGGTTGGCGCCGGTGCTCTTTTCCGACAGTTCGCGGATCGGCACCGGATAGGGCAGCTGGCCCGGCCCGACGTGGGCGCTCATGTGGCCGCCCTCGGGCAGCTTGACAAGGGATTTCTGCTCATAGACGAGGGCGCCGCAGTCGCGCAGCTCGCCGGCGTGCGGGATGGCATGGCTGTCGTCGAGCGAGACCAGCACGTCGGACTGGTGCTTGAGCGAGTAGGCCTGCTCGGTGGTGATGCGCATGCGCGCGATGCACTTGCCGAAGCCGCGGATCTCGGGCGGATAGACGTCGAAGCTGATGACCTTGTAGCCCATGCCGGCCAGCGCGTTGCGCAGAATGTCGCCGGCGGCGATGGTGCCGTCGCCCGCCGACCCGACGATGGAAATCTGGATGTCTGTCGCCATTACTCGTATTCCCAGAAAGGAGACTGGATCTTGCCGTCGCTGCCTATGTGCAGCTTCTCGTCCTGCGCCGGCACCCAGGGCTCGTCGCCGCCGGCGATGTTGCGCGCGGCGAGGTCGCCCATTGCCCGCACGTTCTTCCAGCCGTAGTAGAAGCGGTAGCGTTTCTCGGCATCCGACCAGATCTGGCAGACGTCGCCGGCAGCCCAGATGCCCTCGCCGGTGGTGCGCAGCGCCGGATTCACCAGCAGGCCGCGCTCGATGTCGGTGCCCGAGCCAAGCATGAACTCGACCGAGGGCGACAGGCCGAAGAAGGGCATCACCGCATCGCCGTACAGCTCGGTGCGGTCCTTGAAGAGCACGCGCCGCGCCGAGAGGCCGCGCGCGCCCTGTTCGATCGAGGCGATGCCGCCGGCGTCGGCCGATTCGATCACCTCGACGCCCATCTTCTCGAGGGCGGCGATCAGGCCGGGCCGCTCGTCGTCCGTGACCTCGTGCGGCCAGAAGGTCTGCGGTCCGGCGACCAGGGTGACGCGGTGGCGGGTGTCGACCAGGGTGCGCGCCAGGTCGAGGCCGATCATGTCGCCGCCGAGCATGATGACGTGGCCGCGCTCTGGCACGACGGCGGCGGCGCTGACCGCCTCGGTGTAACTGGCGAAGGGATGCATCAGCGGCCGGAACTCGGCCAGCTCCTCGGGGATGTAGCCGCGCCCGCCGGAAGCGACCAGCAGGGTGTCGAAGCGGATCTCCTCCTTGTGCTCCAGGGCGATGGTGCGGCGCGGGCCGTCCACCCCCGCGACACGGCTGCAGCGGCGCACCACGATGCGGTGGTCCTTGTAGTACTCGGCCGGAAAGGCGAGGAACTCGCGCCAGTCGCGGTGGCCGCGGAAGACCTTGGGCAGGTCGTAGCGATTGTAGAAGAGCAGGCTGGACAGCGTCAGGATGGTGACGCGGGCCTCCGGCTCGCGCTCGCGCAGCGTCTCGGCGGCCTGGCTGCCGGCCACGCCGCTGCCGATCACCACGTGATGCCTTGCGTTCTTGGCGTTCGCCACCTCAGACCTCCACTTCCGTCAGTTCGCAGCGCGAGATCGAGATGCACTGCACCGGGCAGGCCTTGAAGCACTGGCCGCAGCGGATGCACTCGTTGTTGTCGATCCAGATGGCGCCGACCTGGTTCCACTCCTTGGTCTCGAGCAGCTTGCCGTAGGCGCCGTCGTCGTTCACCTCGACCCCGCGCACCAGCTTGATGCAGTTCCTCGGCGCCACCTCGATGCAGGCGCGGCAGAAGATGCAGCGGTCGACGTCGATCTGGTAGCGCAGGTTGCACAGATAACAGCGCTTGGCCTCCTCGAAGGCCAATTTCTCGTCGAGGCCGAGCTCGACCTCGTGGGCGCCGTCCTTCATGCGCTCGCCGAGCGGCGCCACCGGCATGTGCTGGCGCGGGATGAAGTCGAAGGCGCGCTCGCGCAGCGGCTGCTCGACCGGGACGATGCGCACCACCTGCCTGCGCCGCTCGCGGCCCATCAGCCAGGCGTCGATGCGCTTGGCCACCTTGCGGCCGTGGCCGACGGCCTGGATCACGGTGGACGCGCCGTTAACGTAGTCGCCGGCGGCGAAGATGCCCTTGTGCGAAGTCATGCCGTCCTCGCCGACGCGCACATTGCCCCAGCGGTCGAGCTCCAGCTTGGTGCCGAGGAAATCGTTCACCGTCTGCTGGCCGATGGCGACGATGAGGGTGTCGCAGGGCTCGTGGAATTCCGAGCCCTCGATGGGGATGGCCTGGCGCCGCCCGCCGGCGCGCCAGCCGCCGAGGCGGTTCTGCACGAACTCGATGCCGGTCAGGCGGTTGCCCTCGACGGTGAGGCCGACCGGGGTGCGCAGGCCCTTGATGCGCACGCCCTCGCGCTTGGCCTCGAAGATCTCCTCCTGCGTCACCGGGATGTACTCCTCGGCGGTGCGGATGTGGATGGTCACCTCCTGCGCGCCGAGACGCGCCGCGACGCGGGCGCAATCCAGCGCCGTGAAGCCGGCGCCGACCACGGCGACGCGCTTGCCGACGACCTTCTTCACGCCGCGGTGCATCTGCACGAGGAAGTCCAGGCCGTACTCGACGCCTTCCAGGCCGCGCAGCTCGCGCTTCTCCCACTCGCCGGCGAGCGGCAGCGGCGAGGCCGCCATGCAGCCGGTGGCGAGCAGGACCGCATCGAATTCCTTCTCCAGCTTCGTCATCGGGATCTGCCCCGCGCCGTTGCCGATCTCGGCGCCGGTGCGGACCTGCACGCCGAGGCGCAGGGCGTTGTGCAGCTCGATGTCGAGCGTGTCGCGCGGCAAGCGGAACTCGGGGATGCCGTAGCGCAGCATGCCGCCGGCGCGCTCCTCGCGCTCGAAGATCACCACGTCGTGGCCGAGCAGCGAGAGGTCGTGCGCCGCCGCCACGCCGGCCGGCCCGGCGCCGACGATGGCGACGCGCTTGCCGGTGGGCGAATACAGGCGCTCGGTGATGCGGTGGCCGGCGTCCTTCATGTCGGCGGCGACGCGCTTCAGGTGGCAGATCGCCACCGGCTCGCCGTTGCCGGGCCAGCCGTGACGGCACTGCGACTCGCAAGGGCGCGAGCAGATGCGACCCAGCACGCCGGGCAGGACGTTGGCTTCGCGGTTGGTTTCGTAGGAGCGGCCGAACTGGCGCTCGATGATTTCCCGGATATAGACCGGGACGTTGGTGCCCGCCGGACAGGCCGTCTGGCAGGGGACGTTCTGTTTGACCCAGCCGATGTCGCGCGGATCGTCGGAGAAGTACTCGCGCTGCCCTGCCGCCGGCGCCCCCGCTGCGCCCGACGGCGGTTTGATGTCGCCCATGCCCGCCTCCATCCCGGACCAAACTATATGCCTGGTCATCGAAAGGCATAATGCTGCCATAAAATCGGCATGGATTTGATATCGATCAACAGCTTAAGGCTTAAACTAACAGCGTGCCCTCCTCCCCGCCTCCATCCCGGGCTTATGCCTACCTGCTGCTGACCCTGACCGTGCTGTTCTGGTCGGGCAACTGGGTGGTCGGCCGCTGGATCCGCGGCGACGTGCCGCCCATCGCACTGTCCTTCTGGCGCTGGGTGATCGCCTTCCTCTGCCTGCTGCCCTGGGCCTGGCCGCGGCTGCGCGCGCAATGGCGCGAAACCCTCAAGCACTGGAAGGTGCTGGCCCTGCTCGGCCTCTTCGGCGGCGCCTGCCACAACGCCCTGACCTACACCGGCCTCGCCCACACCACCGCCACCAACGGCGTGCTCCTCGCCTCGGCGACGCCGATCATGATCATTGGCCTGAGCTGGGCGCTGTTCGGCAAGCGCCTGCGGCCGCTCGAATGGATTGGCGTGGCGCTGTCCTTTTCGGGCGTGCTGGCCATCCTCGCCCAGGGCGAACTCCCGCGCCTGCTGGAGCTGCGCCCCAACGCCGGCGACCTGTGGGTGCTGTTCGCCATGCTGTTCTGGGCCCTCTACACCGTACTGCTGGTGCGCCGCCCGCCCGGCCTGCACGCCCTCTCCTTCCTTGCCGCCGTCACGCTGTGGGGCCTCGCCGGCCTGGCGCCCTTCTACCTGTGGGAAATCGCAGCGGGCAGGCTCATCGTGCCGGGCGTGCCGGCCTTCGCCGCCATCGCCTACGCCGGCATCTTTCCGGCGGCGCTCGGCTTCATCTTCTGGAACCGCGCCGTGGCCGAGGTCGGCGGCAACCGCGCCGGCCAGTTCATGCACCTGATGCCGGCTTTCGGCACCCTCCTGGCGATCGTCTTCCTCGGCGAGGAGCCGGCGCTCTACCACCTCGCCGGCATCGCGCTCATCCTGCTCGGCATCTTCCTGACGACGCGGGTGCGAACCTAAAACACCGGCTCGCAGCGCACCTCGCTCTTCACCGAGTTGGCGATGAAGCATTCCTCGTGCGCGGCATGGTGCAGCGCCTCGATGTCGGCGCGCGAGGGCAGCCGCTCCCCGGCGAAGTTCGCCCGCGGGCGCAGCGTCACCAGCGTCATGGCAAGCTTGCCCTCGGCGTTCCTCGCCATGACCCCGCCGGCGCAGTCCTCGTAGTGGTCGACGACGAAACCGGCCTTGGCCGCCAGATGCAGGAACCACAGCAGGTGGCAGCTCGACAGGGCGGCAACGAAGGCTTCCTCCGGATCGACCGCCGCGGCATCGGAATACGGCAGCGGCACGTTGTCCGGCGAACTCGAGCCGGGCACCACCGCCCCGCCGTCGAAATGCCATTCGTGGGCGCGGCTGTAGCGCTGGTCGGTGAAGGCGGCGCCGTTGCGCTGCCAGCGGATGGTGGCTGAATAGGTGGACATCTCTTCAGGGTTACGCGCCGAACGAAGTTCGCTTATCCTAAACCGATGCTGAGCGCCCTGACAAAACTCTTCGGCAAAAGCGCCCCGGCCCTGCCCGCCGTCGAAGCCGCGCAATGGGCGCGGGTCGAGGCCGGCCTGCCCTTCCTCGGCCACCTGTCCGCCGCCGAGCGCGAGCGCCTGCGCGCCATGGCGCTCGAATTCATCGCGCAAAAGGAATGGCATGGCGCGCAGGGGCTCACGCTCACGCCTGACATCCAGCTCGCCATCGCCCTGCAGGCCTGCCTGCCGGTGCTCAACCTCGGCCTCGATTCCTACAAGGGCTGGGTCGGCGTCATCGTCTATCCGGGCGACTTCGTCATCCCGCGCCAGCAGATGTCCGAGGACGGCGTGGTGCACGAATACGACGACGAGGTGGCGGGCGAGGCCTGGGAGGGCGGCCCGGTGCTGCTCTCCTGGTTCGACCGCCCCGAGGACGCCGACGGCATGAACGTGGTGATCCACGAGTTCGCCCACAAGCTCGACATGCTCAACGGCCCGCCCGACGGCCTGCCGCCGCTGCACGAGGGCATGCGCCGGCAAGCCTGGATCGATGCCTTCGAGCCGGCCTACGCCGACTTCTGCGCGCGCGTCGACGACGGCGAGGACACCTATATCGACCCCTACGCCGCCGAGCATCCCGCCGAATTCTTCGCCGTGACGAGCGAGGTGTTCTTCGAGGCGCCGGACCTGCTGCACCACGAATACCCGGCGGTGTACGAGCAGCTGCGGCAGTTCTACCGCCAGGACCCGCTGCGGTGAAGCGCCTGCTCATCGTCTACCACAGCCAGGGCGGCCACACCGGCGCCATGGCCGAGGCCGTGCTGCGCGGCGCGCGCCGCGCCGTGGAAACCGACACGGTGATAAGGCGCGCCGGCGACGCCACGCTGGAAGACCTGCTCGCCTGCCACGGCCTGGTCGTCGGCACGCCGGAGAACTTCGGCTATATGGCCGGCATGGTGAAGGACTTCTTCGACCGCACCTACTACCCGGCCGAAGGCAAGACGGTGGGCCTGCCCTACGCCCTCTTCGTCAGCGCCGGCAACGACGGCACGGGCGCGGTGACGCAAATCGACCGCATCGCCACCGGCTACGGCTGGAAGCGCGTCGCCGAGCCGCTCATCGCGCGGCACGAAGTGACCGGCGCCGATCTCGCCGCCTGCGAGGAACTGGGCGAAGCGATGGCGAGCGGCGTGGCGCTGGGGATTTTCTAGTGCCCTTCGCCTACTATGCCCGCCTCTCCGCCGCCCGCAAGCGCATCTACGACAAGAGCGACGCCCTCGAGCGCATCGAACTGCCCGATGCGGCGGCGCTGCGCCCGCTCGTCGCCCCGCTCGAAGCCGCCTTGAAAACAGAGAGCCGCGCCGAAGCCGAGCGCCTGTGCGCCGCCCTCGCCGCGGGAATAGTCAGCCAGCTGGAGACGGCGCCGATCCGGGTGCAGGTGCTGGCGGTGCGGCCGGCGGGCGACTGGGGCGAGCTGCACGGCCTCTACCTGCCGGAGGACGAAGGCGAGGCGGCGATCGTCAAGCTGTGGATGCGCACCGCGAAAAACAAGCGCGTGGTGGCCTTCAAGAGCTTCCTGCGCACCCTGCTGCACGAGCTGTGCCACCACCTCGACTACGAGTTCTACAAACTCGAGGAAACCTTCCACACCGAGGGCTTCTACAAGCGCGAGTCGAGCCTGTTCCATCAGCTCGTGCAAAGCGCGGCGGTGTAAGGTTTCGCCCCCTGGCGCGGTCTACCTCAACATCGCCGAACCGCACGCAAAGGAGACGCCATGAATCGCCGATACTCGCTCGCCGCCCTGGGCAGCCTCGCCGCCGCGGCCGCTTTGACCCTCTTTTCCCGAGGCGGCGCCGCCGCGCCCGCGCTCAAGAAATCGAAGGGCGAATGGAAGCGCCTGCTGCCAGCCGACCGCTATGAAATCCTGTTCGAGGAAGGCACCGAGCGCGCCGGCAGCAGCCCGCTCGACCGCGAGAAGCGCGACGGCACCTTCGTCTGCGCCGCGTGCCTCCAGCCGTTGTTCGACAGCTCCCGCAAATACGACAGCGGCACCGGCTGGCCCAGCTTCTGGGAACCGTTGCCGGCCGCGGTCGGCACGAAGACCGACTTCAAACTGATCTTGCCGCGCAAGGAATACCATTGCGCGCGCTGCGGCGGCCATCAGGGCCATGTTTTCGACGACGGCCCGAAGCCGACCGGCCTGCGCTACTGCAACAACGGCCTGGCGCTGCAGTTCGTGCCGCGCGGCGAACAACTGCCGGCGCTGCGCACATGATCCGCGGCATGCTTGCGGCGGGACGCCGGGCGGCCCTCGTTCTGGCCGCCCTGCTGGGCGGCTCCGCCCTGGCGCAGGCGCCCGCATCTTCGCCGCCAACGGCAACCGCCGTCTTCGCCGGCGGCTGCTTCTGGTGTCTGCAGGCCGATTTCGACAAGCTGCCCGGCGTGACGGCCACCGAAGTGGGCTACACGGGCGGGCGCACCGCCGATCCGTCCTACGAGCAGGTCAGCGAGGGATACAGCGGCCATTTCGAGGCGGTGCGCGTCAGCTACGATCCATCCCGCCTGGCTTACGGACAACTGCTCGACTACTTCTGGCGCCACATCGATCCGACCAACGCCGACGGGCAGTTCTGCGACAGCGGCACGCCCTACCGCAGCGCCATTTTTCCCCTGGACGAGACGCAGCGCCGCGCTGCCGATTCCGCCAGGGATGTGCTGGAAAAAAGCGGCCAGGTCGGCCCCGTTTTCACGCTCGTCATTCCGGCCGGCCCCTTCTACCGCGCCGAGGAATATCACCAGAACTACTACAAGAACAATCCGATTCGCTACGGCTTCTACCGCGCCCTGTGCGGGCGCGACAAGCGTGTGAAGGAAATCTGGGGGCCGAAAACTAGCGCTTCCGCCCGGTGAAGGCGTCCATGCTCTTGCTGATGCCGAAGAAACCCATCAGCGCGTCGAACCACGCCGTCGGCAGCAGGCGCAGCGGGAAGGCGCAGCGCACGAACCAGGGCAGGATCACGCGCGACTCGTTGCGCTCAATGGCGCGCACGATGCGCCCGGCCACCGACTCCGGCTGCAGGATGGGCAGCAGGAGGGGAAAGCGCGTGCGCACGCCCTCGAACATGCCGGTGGAAATGTAGTACGGGCAGACCACGGTGGTGCGAATCGGCGCGCCGTCGTGCTTGAATTCCAGCCGCAGCGACTCGTCGAAGGCGATGGCGGCGGCCTTGCTCGCCGAGTAGTCGGCCAGGCGCGGCACGGCGGCGATGCCCGAGGCCGAGGCGATGGTGACGATGTGCCCCCGCCCCTGCGCCAGCATGCCGGGCAGGAAGGCGCGCGCGAGGCGGAACGGCGCCAGCGTATTCACCGCGAAAGTGCGCTCGATCTCCGCATCCGTCGCCTCCAGCAGCCGCTTGCCATCCACGATGCCGGCGTTGTTGATGAGGACGTCGACCGCGCCGTGCTCCGCCAGCGTGCGCGCCGCCGCCGCGGCGATGGCCTCGCGCACGGCAAGGTTGCAGGCATAGACCGACGCCTGACCGCCGGCAGCGGCGATCTCGGCGGCAACCGCCGCCAGGTGCGTCTCATCCACATCCCACAGAATCAGCCGCCCGTCCCGCGCCGCAATGCGCAGCGCCATCAGCCGCCCGATGCCGCTGGCGGCGCCAGTGATGAGCACGCGTCGGTTCTGGAACTCGGACATGGTTTCTCCCCGCGGGAAAGTTCGTCTGCAGGCCGCATTATGGCGCAGGCGCGAACAACCGCCGTATCGGGGAGACTGACTTTTCTTCGCCGGAAATGAGAAGGCCCGACAGGCAAGCCTGTCGGGCCGGATTCGGTCGTTACCCGAAGGTAACTACCTTATTGTAGCAACGGCTCTCACCCCGGAAGACTACAATGGAAACATTCTATACGCATGGGACGCCGTCATGCAACCGGAAAAAACTCCCTATACGCTGGGCCTGGACATCGGCATCGCCTCGGTAGGCTGGTGTGTCCTGGGCGAAAATCGCATTATCGACCTCGGAGTGCGTTGCTTTGACTCAGGCGAGGACAGCGACGGAAAGCCACATAACCAAGCCCGCCGCTCGGCTCGAGTAGCTCGAAACCGGTTGCATATGCGCCGCTGGCGTTTAAACCAGTTGCTGCTCCTATTCTGCGATATTGGACTTCTCTCTTCTCCAGACCCACGTTTACTAATCGCTCCGCCTCGAGTGAAAGGTATGCCTGATACCTCCAGCCCTTGGCAATTGCGCGCTCAGGGACTTGAACGTCGACTTGAACCCTCCGAATGGGCGCGGGTTCTTTACTATCTTGTGAAACATCGAGGATTTGAATTCTTCCGCAAGAGTGAAATCGGAACCCCAGTCAAACTCATAGACACAGACAATACATGCAGCGAGACAACAAAGGAAGATTCCCATGTGATAACGGCAGACGAAGAAAAGCAGCGCCTCACCGCTGCACTCAACAACACACGCCAGTTGCTCGATAAATATCGTGTTCCCTATGAAAAACATCGCCAGCTACCATTAACTGTCGGCGCCTTGGCCATTTGGCTGTCGTCCGAGGACTACGCGCCTGGCGAACCTCGTCCCGATGAAACAGACCGCGAGCTCTTTCGCTCATCTTTCCGCAACAAAGACAAGAGCTACCGTCACTCCTTTTTCCGGGAAGCGCTTCGTCAAGAACTGCGCGAATTGTTCGTAGCGCAATATCAGCACGGCAATCCATACACCGCACTGAAGCTCCCAACTGATGGCGCTTACCTCCAGCAGATGCAGACCCGCATTCCTGTCGGCAGCGATTCGCGGTCTGCGGGGTTGACGTTTCAGGATGCCGTTTTTGATCTATTCGACCTGCAACACCCGCCGCTTTATGCAGAGCAAATCCGCGAAATGGTCGGCGAATGCGAGTTGGAGCCCGGATATCTCCGGGCATCCAAGAATACCTTCTCGGCAGAACGAGCCACTTGGCTTGAAAAACTCAATCACCTACGCATTCGCCGTAACGGGCCGGAAATGCTAACCAAAGAAGAACGCGCCTGCCTGATTGATCTGCCCTACGCGTACCGTACCGTGACACTGAAACTCGTGCGAGAAACCTTGATAGCGGAAGCCGGCTTCCCCGCTTCCTGGCGAGAGGCCAATTTTAACGTTGCCACCTATCAGGCAAAACCTGCCAGCGATGGAACCTGGATTTTCATTGTGATGCCTGGCGATGAGCCTTTACGACTCGACAAATGGGCCAAGGACAAAGACCGGAAGAAGCGTCTGGCCGAAGCCAAGAAGTTGCTGACAGGAGGCGTCATGACTTTTCAGCAACTGCGCGAACTGCTACAGCTCACACCAGCAGACCGCTTCATCTACAGGATTTCGGACACATCCATCGTCCCGCGCAGTACGGAAGAAGAAACGCCCATCCCATTCGCCACGGAGAGCAACAAACTCTTGGCCGCAGGACAGACGTTCAAATACATACAGGCCAACGGTAAAACCAAAGTCCTGCCTAAGGCCGCTTGGAAACTCGCAGCAACGCTCAAGGCACAATCCGCCCCTACGCTGGCGAACTGGCGAGGTATCCTTGCCTCACTGCCGGAAATGTCTGGCAATTGGCAGTTTGAACACTCAAGACAAGAAGAACACACCGTCGATGTCGAAGCCGAACCGCTAACATCGGTTCCTTTGCAATTCGAAGATGCACAAGCCGTCGAGGCCGATTTCAAGCTTGTTGAACTGAGAGGCTGGCATTCCCTACAATCGGCCTTAGCCAAACAGTTTCCTGACTTATGGCGCCGACTGGAGGCTGCTTATCGCAGTCCGCGCACAGAAAATGGTTTCAGGGCAGCCAAGGACATCGACGAGATCGCTGAAGTCCTAACAGTTTGCCAGACAGATCAAGAGGTCGAGCAGAAGCTGCACGAACTTGGCTATACCGATATGCAGGTCGAAGCCCTGCAAGCCATCAGCTTCAGCAAGTTCAGAAACCTGAGCCTTCATTCGCTGCGAAAAATTCTTCCATTTCTTGAAGATGGGCAGGTCTATAGCAAAGCTTGCGAACTGGCTGGTTATTCGCATTCCGAGAAACGAGCCCTCCGAAGAGGGAAAGGGATTCCGCCGCTCGCCACCTATATCTATCAGCGCCACCGCCACGGCAAACCGACCGGGCACATCGAAAAGCGTTACAAGGAACTGCGCAACCCCGTTGTGGCTCGTTCCCTCAACCAGGCGAGACTTGTTTTTAACGCGCTGGTCGCCAAACACGGCTCTCCAGCCTACATTCACGTAGAGACCTCCCGCGATCTGGCGCGCTCCAAAAAACTGCGTGATGAAATCAAGAAACAACAGGAAACCAACCGCAAGCGCAGCGAGAACATTCGGAGCGATCTGCGTAACAGGATAGGACATGACCCAAGCCCTCCCCAGATTCTCAAGATGCGGCTTTATGGAGAACAGGGTGGCAAGTGCATCTATACCGGTAGGTCCCTTGAACCCTACTTGGATTCCATGCTGAAAAACGAGGGGGATGTTGAAATCGACCATATTTGCTGTTGCTACGCGTTAAAAATTCCCCAGATTTTCTGAGATCTGCGCGTTCAAAATTACCCAGGGTGATTAACCTCCGCTGCTCGATTGTTGAGCAGGGAAGTCGAGGAGATGATCACCATGAAGCAA
>WBUF01000090.1 GCA_008933825.1 Rhodocyclaceae bacterium
ATGCAGTACGCCGGCCGACTCTTCACCCCCTTCCAGCGCCTGCACAAGCCCGAAGAGTTCGAGGGCACCGGCATCGGCCTGGCCACCGTCGCGCGCATCGCCCACCGCCACGGCGGACGAATCTGGGCCGAAGCCAGCCCAAACCAGGGCGCTACGTTCCGGTTCACGCTGGGCCAGACTGGCAAAATGTAAGTACTCGCTTTGAACCCCTTTGAACCCCTTGAACCCCTTTAGGCAGGCACACCCAAAATTGCTGCGGGGCATCATTTTATTGAACCAGGTCAATAAAACATATGTCAAAACATGCGTAAAATTCGGCAACGCTTGGGTTGCAATGCATCATTCGTTGTTTCTGACCGCAGCCGACGACTGACTAGATGCCCCGAGGAGAATGACATGAACGGTCCGATGATCCTGCCCTGGATTGCCCACAAGGCGGGCATTTCAGAAGCGCGCGCGGAAGAACTTTGGCGTGAAGCCCTGTGTCACGCCACCGACGCTGCCGGATGGGTCGGCACCTCGGAATACTGGGAAGCCGCCGAATCCCGACTGCATGCGCTGATCGCGCGGGAAAAACGCAAGCCTTGCCTGCCGACGCCGGAAATCAGCCCCTGGGTGCGCCTTCAATCGCGCATCGCCCACCTGCCCCTGCTGGCAGTCGAGGGTTGGTCACTGGCGTGGGCGCGTTCGCTGAGCGCTCGCGCACTGTAAGGCAGCACGGCGCCTCTCCGGTCCCGCGCGGCGCCAAGCCCTCGGCGTCCTCCGTGCCGAGGGTATAATCCGCTCTTTTGCAACGACAATCCGCCTTCCCTCATGCAGGAAAAATACGCCCCGGCCGACATCGAGCAAGCCGCCCAGCAGCATTGGAACGAGACCGCCGCCTTCCGCGCCGTCGAGGACGCCTCGAAGCCGAAGTACTACTGCCTGTCGATGTTCCCCTATCCCTCGGGCAAGCTGCACATGGGCCACGTGCGCAACTACACCATCGGCGATGTGCTGACGCGCTACCACCGCATGCGCGGCTTCAACGTGCTGCAGCCGATGGGCTGGGACGCCTTCGGCCTGCCGGCGGAGAACGCCGCCATGGCCAACGCCGTGCCGCCGGCGAAGTGGACCTACGACAACATTGCCTACATGAAGAAACAGCTCCAGTCGCTCGGCTTCGCCATCGACTGGGAGCGCGAACTCGCCACCTGCAAGCCCGACTACTACAAGTGGAACCAGTGGCTGTTCCTGCGCATGCTGGAGAAGGGCCTTGCCTACCAGAAGACCGGGGTGGTGAACTGGGACCCGGTCGACCGGACCGTGCTCGCCAACGAGCAGGTCATCGACGGGCGCGGCTGGCGCACCGGTGCCGTGGTGGAAAAGCGCGAGATTCCGATGTACTACCTTGCCATCACGAAATACGCCGAGGCGCTGCTCGCTTCGCTCGACACCCTGCCCGGCTGGCCGGAGCGCGTGAAGACCATGCAGGCCAACTGGATCGGCAAGTCGTACGGCGTGCGCTTCGCCTTCCCCTACGAGCTCGACGGCAAGCAGGAAAAGCTCTGGGTGTTCACCACCCGCGCCGACACCATCATGGGCGTCACCTTCTGCGCCGTCGCCGCCGAACATCCGCTGGCGGCGCGCGCCGCGCGCGACAACCCGGCGCTCGCCGCCTTCGTCGAGGAATGCAAGCGGGGCTCGGTCATGGAAGCCGACATGGCGACCATGGAGAAAAAGGGCATGCCGACCGGCATCTTCGTGCGCCACCCGCTCACCGATGAACGGATCGAGGTGTGGGTCGGCAACTACGTGCTGATGGGCTACGGCGAGGGCGCCGTGATGGCCGTTCCGGCGCACGACGAGCGCGACTTCCACTTCGCGAAAAAATACGCGCTTCCGATCAGGCAGGTCATCGACATCCCCGGCAAGCCGTTCTCGCTCGACGCCTGGCAGGAGTGGTACGCGGACAAGGAAAACGGCCGTTGCGTGAATTCCGGCAAGTACGACGGCCTCGGCCTGGCGGCCGCGGTAGACGCCATCGCCGCCGACCTCAAGGCCAAGGGCCTCGGCGACAAGCAGGTCACCTGGCGCCTGCGCGACTGGGGCATCTCGCGCCAGCGCTACTGGGGCTGCCCGATCCCGCTCATTCATTGCGAGCGCTGCGGCACCGTGCCGGTGCCGGATTCGCAATTGCCGGTGGTGCTGCCGGAGGACTGCGTGCCGGACGGCTCGGGCAATCCGCTCGCCAGGCGATCCGACTTCCTCGACTGCGCCTGCCCGAAGTGCGGGGCGAAGGCGCGGCGCGAGACCGACACCATGGACACCTTCGTCGATTCGTCCTGGTACTACAGCCGCTACGCCTCGGCCGGCAACGACAAGGCAATGGTCGACGAGCGCGTGAAATACTGGCTGCCGGTCGACCAGTACATCGGCGGCATCGAGCACGCCATCCTGCACCTGCTGTATTCGCGCTTCTGGACCAAGGTCATGCGCGACCTCGGCCTCGTCGCGTTCGACGAGCCGTTCAGCCGCCTGCTCACGCAGGGCATGGTCTTGAACGAGATATTCTTCCGCAAGCCGGCGTCCGGCCGCATCAGCTATTTCAATCCTGCCGATGTGGAGCTCAAGTTCGACGACAAGGGCAACCGCACGGGCGCGGTGCTCAAGAGCGACGGCCAGCCGGTGGAGTCCGGCGGCATCGGCACCATGTCGAAGTCGAAGAACAACGGCGTCGACCCGCAGGCGCTGATCGAGCAGTACGGCGCCGACACGGCGCGCTTCTTCATGATGTTCGCCAGCCCGCCGGAGCAGACCCTGGAGTGGTCCGACTCGGGAGTGGAGGGCAGCTACCGCTTCCTCAAGCGCCTGTGGAGCTTCGCCGCCGCCGTGCGCGAGGCCGTGATGGCCGCGCCAGCCGTGCCGGCGAAGCCGGACAGCGCGCTGGCCGCCGTGCGCCGCGACATCCACCTGAACCTGAAGCAGGCCAACTACGACTTCGGCAAGTTTCAGTTCAACACGGTGGCCTCGGCTGCCATGAAAATGCTCAATGCCCTGGAGCGCGCTCCGAAGGAGGCCGCGGAGTGCCCGGCGCTGCTCCGCGAAGGCCTCTCCATCCTGCTGCGCCTGCTCTCCCCGATCACCCCGCACATTTGCCATCATCTGTGGTGCGAACTGGGTTATGGCGGGGATATCCTCCAGGCGCCCTGGCCCGAGCCGATAGAAGAAGCGCTGGCGCAGGACGAGATCGAACTGGTGCTGCAGGTAAACGGCAAGCTGCGCGGTGCGATCAAAGTGCCGGCGACGGCCGCGAAGGAGCAGGTCGAGAAGCTCGCCCTGGCCTCGGAAGCGGCCCGGAAATACATGGAAGGCAATCCGGCAAAGAAGGTGGTCGTCGTGCCGGGCCGGCTGGTGAATATCGTCGTCTGAGCGGAGCCGCGCATGCGCAAGCTGATTCCCCTTCTGTTCGTCCTGACCCTGACTGCCTGCGGCTTCCAGCTGCGCAGCGCGCAGCCGCTGCCCTTCTCCAGCCTGTACATCGCGGACACCTGGGAACTCGGCGCCATCTTGAGAAGGAACATACGCGCCTACGGCAGCACCCAGCTGGCTTCCTCGCCGCAGGAGGCGCAGGCGGTGTTCACCCTCCTCGGCGAGGCGCGCGAGAAGAACATCCTCAGCCTTTCCGGCACCGGCCGCGTGCGCGAATACCAGCTGCGCTACCGCATCGCCTTCAAGGTGCACGACCTGAAGGGCAGGGAATACGTCGCCCCCACCGAAATCGTCCTCGCGCGCGACATCAGCTTCAGCGACGATCGCGTGCTGGCCAAGGAGCAGGAAGAGGTCCTGCTCTACCGCGACATGCAGAACGACATGGTGCAGCAGCTGCTGCGCCGCATGGCTGCCGCCAAGATCGAAGGCTGACCCCTTCAGCCATGCAGCTGCGCGCCGACCAGCTCGCCTCGCACCTCGCCAGGACGCTCGCGCCGCTGTATGTCCTGCACGGCGACGAGCCGCTGCTGGTGATCGAGGCGGGCGATGCCATCCGCGCCGCCGCCCGCGCCCGGGGCTTCGCCGAGCGCGAAGTGCTGGTCGCCGGCGCCGGCTTCAAATGGGACGGCCTGGCGCTCGCCGCCGGCAACCTGTCGCTCTTCGGCGGCGACAAGCTGGTCGACCTGCGCATCCCCAGCGGCAAGCCCGGCCGCGACGGCGGCGAGGCCCTGCAGCGCTATTGCGCGCGCCTGCCCCGCGGCGTGACGACCCTGGTCACCCTGCCGCAGCTCGACTGGGCAACGAAGAAGGCGGCCTGGTTCAACGCCCTGGCCCAGGCCGGCGTGGCCATCGAGCTCAACGCCCCCGGCCTGGCGGAACTGCCGGAGTGGATCGCCCTGCGCCTGGCGCGGCAAAGTCAGTCCGCGGAGCACGGCGCGCTCGAATTCATCGCCGCCCATGTCGAGGGCAACCTGCTCGCCGCCCACCAGGAAATCCAGAAGCTCGGCCTGCTTTATCCGCAAGGCAAGCTGACGCTCGCCCAGGCCGAGGATGCGGTGCTGAACGTGGCGCGCTATGATGTCGACAAGCTGCGCGCGGCGCTGCTCGAGGGCGATGCCGCGCGCTGCGCCAGGCTGATCGAGGGCCTGCGCGGCGAGGACGTGGCGCCGCCGCTGCTGCTGTGGGCCTTTGCCAGCGAGATCAGGACGCTCGCCGCGCTGCGCGCCGCGCAGGACGAAGGCCGGCCGATGGCGGCAGCCCTGCGCGCCGAGCGCGTCTT
>WBUF01000001.1 GCA_008933825.1 Rhodocyclaceae bacterium
GTGCGAGCTGGCGCCGAAGTGGGCGCGCGAGGCCGCGCCGGAGATCGTCGGCGCCAGCTCGCACGGCCCGGTGGCGCTGGTGTTCGGCAACGAGACGGCGGGGCTCTCCAACGAGGAGGTGGCGCTGTGCCGCCTGCCGGTGATGATCCCGGCCAACCCCGGCTATTCCTCGCTCAACCTCGCCGCCGCGGTGCAGGTGATGTGCTACGAGCTGCGCCTCGCCGCGCTCGATCCCGGCGCACCGCCGGCGCCGGAGAATCCGCCTGCGAACGCAGAGGAAATCCGGCATTTCTACGCGCACCTCGAAGCCGCCGTCATGCAGAGCGGCTTCCTCGATCCGGCGCACCCGAAGCGCCTGATGCCGCGCCTGCGCCGGCTGTTCGACCGCATCTCGCTGGAGCGCGACGAGGTCAGCCTGTTGCGCGGCATGCTGAAAGCCTTCATGAAGCCCGGCAATAAAGTTGACTAAAATCGAGGGTTTTTTGTAATATTTCAGCGTTTTCTGATGGATTGGAAGAGAACAATGTTTGCCCGCCTGCGCGAAGACATCGCCTGCGTATTCGATCGCGATCCGGCCGCCCGAAATACCTGGGAGGTGCTGACCTGCTATCCGGGCCTGCATGCGCTGATCCTGCACCGCATCAACCACGGACTGTGGAGGATGGGCCTGAAGTGGCTGGCGCGACTCGGCTCGAACATCGGGCGCTGGATGACGGGCATCGAGATCCATCCGGGTGCGACGATCGGCCGCCGCTTCTTCATCGACCACGGCATGGGTGTGGTGATCGGCGAGACGGCGCTGATCGGCGACGACTGCACCCTCTACCACGGCGTCACCCTGGGCGGCACGTCATGGAACAAGGGCAAGCGCCATCCGACGCTGGAGCGTGGCGTTGTGATCGGGGCCGGGGCCAAGGTACTTGGACCGATCACGCTGGGCGAACGGTCCAAGGTCGGTTCGAACGCCGTGGTGGTGCGCGATGTTCCGCCTGGCGCCACCGCCGTCGGCATCCCGGCGCGCATCGTCGAGGACCGCAGCGAAATCGCGCGCGAAATCAAGGCTGGCCAGATGGGTTTTTCAGCCTATGCAGTGACGCGCAACGAGGACGATCCGCTGTCGCAGGCCATACACGGCTTGCTCGACCATGCCGTCGAGACCGACCGCCGCATCGAGAAGTTGCTGAATTGCCTTGAACAATCAGGTGTCTGCAAGGCTGACGAACTGGCCACGGCCGACAAATTCGATCCGCAGTATTTGGGCAAAATAGTTGACTGAACTAATCGGGATTAGTATAGTCGACTGAAATGTTCAAGTATTGGGTGTGAAAACGCCCGTTTATGGAAAGGATGCAACCATGAGACTGACGACCAAAGGCCGCTTTGCCGTCACGGCGATGATCGATCTGGCCCAGCGCCAGACTGGCGGGCCGGTGACCCTGGCGGGCATCAGCGAACGGCAGAAAATTTCTTTGTCCTACCTGGAACAGCTGTTCGGAAAGCTGCGCCGCCACTGCATCGTGGCGAGCGTGCGCGGACCGGGCGGCGGCTATCGCCTGGCGCGCGGGATGCAGGAAGTATCCGTTGCCGACATCATCGCGGCAGTGGACGAGCCGCTCGATGCTACCAACTGCGGCGGGCGCGAGAACTGCCAGGACGAGCAGCGCTGCATGACCCACGACTTGTGGACAAACCTGAACAAGCGCATGCACGAGTACCTGGCCTCGGTCACCCTGCATGATCTGGTGAACCAGCCCAAGGCCAAGGCGGTGGCGGCGACGATTTCCATGGACGATCGCCTGCGCGGCGCAAGACGCGACAACGTGGCGATGTCGGCGTAGCGCTGAACACGATGTTCGTCCCGGCCTACCTCGACCACAACGCCACGACGCCGCTCGACGCGGGCGTGCTGGAGGCGATGCTGCCGTTCCTGAAGGAACGCTACGGCAACCCGTCCAGCCGTCACGAGTACGGCCGCGCGGCGCGTGCCGCCATCGACGCGGCTCGCCAGCAGGTGGCGGCGGCAGTGGGGGCGCACCCGACCGAGGTGGTGTTCGCCAGCGGCGGCTCGGAGGCCAACAACCTCTTCATCAAGGGCGCAGCGGCCTGCCTGAAGCCGGCGACCATCGCGGTCTCGGCCATCGAGCACCCCTGCGTGCGCGAGCCGGCCTTCGATCTGAAGCGGTTCGGCTGGGACGTGCACGAGATCGCCGTAGATGCCGAGGGCCGTGTCCTGGAGACTGACTTTTCCGCGGCGCTGGCGAAGAAGCCCGCGATCGTCTCGGTGATGCTGGCCAACAACGAGACGGGCGTGCTGCAGGACATTGCCGCGCTGGCGGCGCGTGCGGCGAAGGCGTGGTTCCACACCGACGCGGTGCAGGCGCTGGGCAAGGTGGCCATCGACTTCCGCGCGCTGAATGCCGCCGGGGTGAACGCGCTGACGGTCTCCGCGCACAAGATCTGCGGCCCGAAGGGCGCCGCGGCGCTGGTGCTGGACAAGCGCATCGAACTGAAGCCGCTGATTTCCGGCGGCGGCCAGGAGCGCAAGCTGCGCTCCGGCACCGAGAACGTCGCGGCCATCGTCGGCTTCGGCGCCGCCTGCGAGCTGGCGGTGGCGCGGCTGGAGGCGGATGCGGCGCGCCTGAACGCGCTGCGCGGACAACTTGAAGCCGGCCTGGCGGCGAGCGGCGCGGCGATCTTCAGCCGCAATGCGCCGCGCCTGCCGAACACGACATTTTTTGCGCTGGCCGGCATCGACGGCGAGACGCTGGTGGCGCAACTGGATCGCGCCGGCTTCGCCGTGGCGAGCGGCTCGGCCTGCTCGAGCGTCTCGCCCGAGCCCTCGCACACGCTGCTGGCGATGGGCGTCGAGGCGGGCATGGCGAAGGGCGCCCTGCGCGTCTCGCTCGGCCGCGCCAATACGGAAGAGGACGTCGCGCGCTTTCTGGAGGCGCTCGGCGAAACGGTTCGAAAACTGAAAGGGCTGGCCGCGGTGGCCGCCTGACAACAATAGCTGGAGAAGAGCATGCTGAAATTTCCCATCTACCTCGACTATTCGGCGACGACCCCGGTCGACCCGCGCGTGGCCGAGCGGATGATTCCCTGGCTGGTCGAAAAATTCGGCAATCCGGCCTCGCGCTCCCACGCCTACGGCTGGGAGGCGGAGAAGGCCGTCGAGGAGGCGCGCGAGAACGTCGCCGCACTGGTCAATGCCGACCCGAAGGAGATCGTGTGGACCTCCGGGGCGACGGAATCGAACAACCTTGCCATCAAGGGCGCGGCCTTCTTCTACCAGGGCAAGGGCAAGCACCTCGTCACGGTGAAGACCGAGCACAAGGCGGTGCTCGACACCATGCGCGAGCTGGAGCGGCAGGGCTTCGAGGTGACCTACCTCGATCCGCAGGAGAACGGACTGGTCGACCTCGAGCAGTTCAAGGCGGCGCTGCGCCCCGACACCCTCCTCGCCTCGGTGATGTACGTGAACAACGAGATCGGCGTCATCCAGCCGATCGAGCAGATGGGCGAGATCTGCCGCGGCAAGGGCGTCCTCCTCCACGTCGACGCCGCCCAGGCGACCGGCAAGGTGGCGATCGACCTCGGCAAGCTGAAGGTCGACCTGATGTCCTTCTCGGCGCACAAGACCTACGGCCCGAAGGGCATCGGCGCGCTCTACGTGCGGCGCAAGCCGCGCATCCGCCTGGAGGCGCAGATGCACGGCGGCGGCCACGAGCGGGGCCTGCGCTCCGGCACGCTGGCCACCCACCAGATCGTCGGCATGGGCGAGGCCTTCCGCTTCGCCCGCGAGGAGATGGCCAGCGAAAACGAGCGCATCCGCATGCTGCGCGACCGCCTGTGGAAGGGCCTCTCCGACATCGAGCAGGTCTTCCTCAACGGCGACCTTGAGAGCCGCGTGCCGCACAACCTCAACGTCAGCTTCGCCTTCGTCGAGGGCGAGTCGCTGATGATGGCGATCAAGGACGTGGCGGTCTCGTCCGGCTCGGCGTGCACCTCGGCCAGCCTGGAGCCGTCCTATGTGCTGCGCGCGCTGGGCCGCCAGGACGAGCTGGCGCACAGCTCGATCCGCTTCACCATCGGCCGCTTCACGACGGTCGAGGAAATCGACTACACGATCCAGCTCCTGCACCGGCAGATCGCCAAGCTGCGCGAGATGTCGCCGCTGTGGGACATGTACAAGGAAGGCATCGACCTCAACACCGTCCAGTGGGCGGCGCACTGAGTTTTTGAAGGAGCAGCGAAAATGTCCTATAGCGAAAAGGTTCTCGACCACTACGAACACCCGCGCAACGTCGGCGCCTTCGACAAGGAGGAAGACGGCATCGGCACCGGCATGGTCGGCGCGCCGGCCTGCGGCGACGTGATGAAGCTGCAGATCAAGGTGAACAAGGAGGGCGTCATCGAGGACGCCAAGTTCAAGACCTACGGCTGCGGCTCGGCCATCGCCTCCAGCTCGCTCGTCACCGAGTGGGTGAAGGGCAAGACGGTGGACCAGGCCCTCGAGATCAAGAACACGCAGATCGCCGAGGAACTGGCCCTGCCGCCGGTTAAAATCCATTGTTCCATCCTGGCCGAGGACGCCATCAAGGCGGCCGTGGCCGATTACAAGAAAAAACACGAATAAGGCGAGGTAAATCATGACGGTCACATTGAGCGAAAGGGCGGCCAAGCACGTTTCCAATTTCATCGCCAAGCGCGGCAAGGGCGTCGGCGTGCGCATCGGCGTGAAGACTTCGGGCTGCTCGGGCATGTCCTACAAGCTGGAGTTTGCCGACGAGGCCGCCCCCGAGGACATCGTCTTCGAAAGCCATGGCGTCAAGGTGCTGGTCGACCCGAAGAGCCTGCCCTACGTCGACGGCACGGAACTCGACTATGCGCGCGAGGGCCTCAACGAAGGGTTCAAGTTCAACAACCCCAACGTCAAGGACCAGTGCGGCTGCGGGGAAAGCTTCAACGTCTGACCTTTAGCGCCAGAACGTGATTCCGGATTTCAGCCAGGACTACTTCGCGCTGTTCGCCCTGCCGCGCGCCTACCGCATAGACGCGGCCCGGCTCGACCAGGCCTACCATGCCATGCAGGGCAAGGTGCATCCGGACCGCCACGCCCACCTGCCGGAAACCGAGCGGCGCCTGTCCATGCAATGGGCGGCGCAGGTCAACGAGGCTTACCGCACGCTGAAGCAGCCGCTGCTGCGCGCGCATTACCTGCTGCGCCTGGCCGGCGCGGAAACCGACCACGAGAGCAACACGGCCATGACGCCGGCGTTTCTCATGGAGCAGATGGAGTGGCGCGAGGCGGTGGCCGAGGCGCGCGCGGCTGGCGACCACCACGAGCTGGAAAAGCTGATGCAGCGCCTGGAGAGGCACGCCGGCGAGATTCGCGGCGAGATCGAGCAAAGCCTCGATGCGAAGAAGGATTACGAAGCGGCAGCGGACGCGGTGCGCCGCCTGATGTTCATGGAAAAGCTCGAACACGAAATAGAAGACGCGCTCGAAGCGCTCGAAAACTGATGGCCTTACTGCAAATCTCCGAGCCCGGCATGTCCGCGGCCCCGCACCAGCATCGGCTGGCGGTGGGCATCGACCTGGGCACCACCAATTCCATCGTTGCCACCGTGCGCAACGGCATTGCCGTCGTGCTGCAGGACGAAGTCGGCCGCAGCCTGCTGCCCTCCATCGTGCGCTACAAGGCCGACGGCTGCGTCGATGTCGGCCACGCAGCGCAGGGCGCCCAGTCGCTCGACCCGCGCAACACCATCGTCTCGGCGAAGCGCTTCATGGGGCGCGGCCTCAAGGACGTCTCGCACATCGAATCGATGCCCTACGATTTCCTCGACGCCGAGGGCATGGTTCGCCTGCGCACCGTGGCCGGCGTGAAGAGCCCGGTGGAAATTTCTGCGGAAATCCTCAAGTCGCTGCGCATCCGCGCCGAGGCGAGTCTCGGCGGCGAACTGGTCGGCGCCGTCATTACCGTGCCGGCCTATTTCGACGATGCCCAGCGCCAGGCCACCAAGGATGCCGCCAGGCTGGCCGGGCTCAACGTGCTGCGCCTGCTCAACGAGCCGACGGCGGCGGCCATCGCCTACGGCCTCGACAACGCCTCGGAAGGCGTCTATGCCGTGTTCGACCTCGGCGGCGGCACCTTCGACATCTCCATCCTCAAGCTCTCGCGCGGCGTCTTCGAGGTGCTCGCCACCAACGGCGACGCATCGCTCGGCGGCGACGACTTCGACCAGCGCGTGTACTGCTGGATACTCGACGACGCCAAGATCCGCTTTCCCAGCATCGAGGACACGCGCTACCTGCTGCTCAAGGCGCGCGAGGCCAAGGAGATGCTGACCGGCCACGACGTGGCGCCGATCCACGCCGAGCTGTCCGGCGGCGAGACGATCGACCTGAAGCTGAAGATCGACACCTTCGCCGAGATCACGAAGACCCTCATCTCGAAGACCCTCGGCCCGACGCGCAAGGCCCTGCGCGACGCCGGCCTGACGGTGAATGATGTCAAGGGCGTGGTGATGGTTGGCGGCGCCACGCGCATGCCGCAGGTCCAGCGCGCCGTGGCCGAGTACTTCAGGCAGGAGCCGCTGACCAACCTCGACCCGGAGAAGGTGGTGGCGCTGGGTGCTGCCATGCAGGCCAACGTGCTGGCCGGCAACCGCGCCGGCAGTGACGACTGGCTGCTGCTCGACGTCATCCCGCTCTCGCTCGGCATGGAGACCATGGGCGGCCTCACCGAGAAGGTGATCCCGCGCAACTCCACCATCCCCATTGCCAAGGCGCAGGACTTCACCACCTACAAGGACGGCCAGACGGCGATGAGCTTCCACATCGTGCAGGGCGAGCGCGAGCTGGTCGCCGACTGCCGCTCGCTGGCCAAGTTCGAGTTGCGCGGCATCCCGCCGATGGTGGCGGGGGCGGCGCGCATCCGCGTCACCTTTCAGGTGGACGCCGACGGCCTGCTCTCCGTCTCGGCGCGAGAGATGACTTCCGGCGTCGAGGCGTCCATCACCGTCAAGCCGTCCTACGGCCTCAGCGACGACGAGATTGCCGGCATGCTGAAGGAGTCGATGGAGCATGTCGGCGACGACGTGCAGGCGCGCAACCTGCGCGAGCAGCAGGTCGAGGCCGGGCGCCTGATCGAGGCGGTCGAGGCGGCGCTGGCCGCGGACGGCCGCCTGCTGCGCCCGGACGAGCGCGCCGACATCGACGAGGAGATCGCCTCGCTGAGAAAGCGCATCGCCGGCACCGATCACCGCGCCATCAAGGCTGGCATCGATTCGCTCAACGCCGCCACACAGGACTTCGCCGCCCGCCGCATGGACCAGGGCGTGAGAAGGGCGCTCACCGGACACAAGGTAATCGAACTCAAGCTATGACCCAGATCATCGTCCTGCCCCATGTCGAACTGTGCCCGGAAGGCGCCGTGATCGACGTCCCGCCCGGCACCAGCATCTGCGAGGGGCTGCTCAAGAACGGCATCGAGATCGAGCATGCCTGCGAGCTGTCCTGCGCCTGCACGACCTGCCACGTCATCGTGCGCGAAGGCTTCGACTCGCTGGCCGAGGCCGAGGAGAAGGAAGAGGACCTGCTCGACAAGGCCTGGGGCCTCGAGCCCAACTCGCGCCTGTCCTGCCAGGCCAAGGTGGCTGGCACGCCGCTGGTCGTGGAAATCCCGAAATACACCATCAACATGGTTTCGGAGGGCCACAAGAAGTGACTACCTTCCCCCCGTCCCCCTTCCCCGGGAAGGGGGTGACAGTTGATCGCTACGCTCACATTCAGTTGGCTGCGCCTCCTTGGGGCGGCCCGGCGGAGGCGCTATGAAATGGACCGACATCAACGACATCGCCATCGCGCTGGCCGATGCCCATCCCGACGTCGACCCGATGAAGATCAATTTCGTCGACCTGATGAACTGGGTGAGGGCGCTGCCGGACTTCGATGACGATCCCGGCCATTGCGGCGAGAAGATCCTCGAGGCGATCCAGGCGGCCTGGATCGAAGAGAAGGAATGAACCGCGACGAAGGCGGCCTGCAGCGCAACGTGCTCGGCGGCCCGCTCGGCGTGTGCAGCGAGCAGCCGGTGACCGGTTTTTTCCGCACAGGCTGCTGCGACACCGGCCCGCAGGACATCGGTCGCCACACCGTCTGCATCGTTGCCACCGAGGAATTTCTCGCCTTTTCCAAGACGCGCGGCAACGACCTGTCGACGCCTAAGCCAGAGTACGATTTTCCCGGCGTACAGCCGGGCCAGCGCTGGTGCCTGTGCGCCGCGCGCTGGGTCGAGGCTTACAAGGCCGGCATGGCGCCGCAGGTGGTGCTCAACGCCACCAACGAGGCGACGCTGGACCTCGTGCCGCTCGAGACGCTGAAGCGCTACGCCGTCGACCTGCACTGAAACGGACGCGCCAGAAAAAGGCCGCCTGCGGGTGGCCTTGAACTTGTACGGGTCGGCTCAATCCAGCATATGCGAGACCAGGCCGTCGGCCAACTTGGGCTCGAACCAGGTCGATTTCGGCGGCATCACCTCGCCGGCATCGGCCACTGCCATCAGATCCGCCATGTCGGTGGCGTGGAGCGCGAAGGCCGCCGCCATCTCGCCGCTGTCGACGCGGCGCTCCAGTTCCTCCAGGCCGCGGATGCCGCCGACGAAGTCGATGCGCTTGTCGCGGCGCAGGTCCTTGATGCCGAGCACCGGGCCGAGCAGGTTGTCGGAGAGCAGGCTGACGTCGAGTCGCGCCACCGGATCGTCGGTCGGGATGAGATGCGGATGGACGGTCAGGCGGTACCACTGGCCGGGCAGGTAGAGGCTGAACTCGCCGCGCTGCGACGGGCGATAGCGCGGCGTGCAGATCGAGACGACGAAACGCTCGGTCAGCCGCGCCAGGAAACCCATGGTGCTGAGGCCGTTGAGGTCCTTCACCACGCGGTTGTAGTCCATGATGCGCATCTGACTGTGCGGGAAAATCACCGAGAGGAAGTAGTTGTAGTCTTCTTCGCCGCTGTGGTGCGAGTTCTTCGCGTGGCGCGCCGCGGCGACGCGCGAGGCGGCCGCCGAGCGGTGGTGGCCGTCGGCGATGTAGAGCGCCGGCATGGCGTCGAACAGAAAAGTCAGTCGCTGCAGTACGGCGGCATCGCGGATGACCCAGATCGCGTGGCGGATGCCGTCGCTGGCGGTGACGTCGGCGTCGGGCGCGCCGGCCGAGGCTTGTGCCAGGATGGCGTCGACCTCCGCCGCATCGGGGTGCGCCAGCAGCACAGGACCGGTCTGGGCGTTGAGCGCCTCGATCTGGCGCACGCGGTCGTCTTCCTTGTCCGGGCGGGTGAATTCGTGCTTGCGGATGCGATTGCTGTCGTAGTCGGCCACCGAGGCGGCGGCGACCAGGCCGGTCTGGCTGTGGCCGCCCATTACCAGGCGGTAGGCGTAATAGCAGGGCGCGTCGTCCTGCCTGAGCACGCCCTCCTTGATCATGCGATCGAAGTTTTCGCGCGACTTGGCATAGACCGGCGGCGAGTAGTGGTCGATTTCCGGCGGCAGGTCGATTTCCGCCTTCGAAATGTGCAGGAAGCTGTTCGGCTTGCCATGGGCGCGGGCGCGCGCCTCCTCGGCGGAAAGGACGTCGTAGGGCGGGGCGGCGATCTCGCCGGCGCGGCCGGGCGCCGGGCGGATGCCGCGGAAGGGCTTGATGAGGGACATTTCTATAATCTTTTCAGGAAAATCGTTTACCACCAAGACACCAAGAGCACAAAGGAGCACCAAGAAGGACAAATCTTGAATCTGCTTTTTCTTGGTGCATCCTGGTGCTCTTGGTGTCTTGGTGGTAAATCTTTTTCGGTTTCATGCATCGCGGTTCGGCAGGATGTCCTTCAGCGCCTCGCGGGCCTTGCGGATCATGGTTTCGGTGGTGGGCCAGTCGACGCAGGCGTCGGTCACCGAGCAGCCGTACTTCAGCTGTGAGAGGTCCTCGGGAATCGGCTGGTTGCCGCCCTCGATGTTGCTCTCGATCATCAGGCCGACGATGGACTGGTTGCCCTCGCGGATCTGGTGCACGCAGTCGGACATCACCAGCGGCTGCAGCGCCGGGTCCTTCAGCGAGTTGGCGTGCGAGCAGTCGATGACGATGTTCGGCGCGATCTTCGCCTTGGCGAGCGCCCGCTCGACCATGCAGACGCTGACGGTGTCGAAGTTCGAGCGGCCGTCGCCGCCGCGCAGTACGACGTGGCCGTAGGCGTTGCCCTGCGTGCGCACGATGGCGGAGCGTCCCTGCATGTTGATGCCGAGGAAACTGTGCGGGCTGGCGGCCGACTTGATGGCGTTGATGGCGGGAACGATGTCGCCGTCGGTGGCGTTCTTGAAGCCGACCGGGGTGGACAGGCCGGAGGACATCTCGCGGTGGGTCTGCGACTCCGAGGTGCGCGCGCCGATGGCGGTCCATGAGATCAGGTCGCCGAGGTACTGCGGGGCGATCGGGTCGAGCGCCTCGGTCGCCGTCGGCAGGCCGAGTTCGGTGACCTTGAGCAGGAACGCGCGCGCCTTCTCCATGCCTTCCTCGATGTGGAAGGAGTCGTCCATGTAGGGATCGTTGATGAAGCCCTTCCAGCCGGTCGAGGTGCGCGGCTTCTCGAAATACACGCGCATCACCAGGACCAGGGTGTCGCTCACCTCGTCGGCCAGCTGTTTCAGGCGCTGTGCGTAGTCATAGCCGGCGACGGGGTCGTGGATGGAGCAGGGGCCGACGACGATGAAGATGCGCGGATCCTTGCGATCGAGGATGGCCTTGATCACCTCGCGGCTGGCGAAGACGGTGTCCGAGGCTTTCTCCGAGAGCGGCACGCGGGCGTGGATGTCCTCGGGCGAGGGCATCAGGTCGAAGGCGCCGATGCGGACGTTTTCGAGCGGTTGCTGTGTCATGACTTCTGCGATACAGGGTGGTTCAAGAGTGAAATGATCTCACGGATTGCGGCCGCCCGCGCGGGCAGGGTGGCGGTTTCCCGGGCGACGGCGAGCCTGTCCGGCCCGGCCAGCTTCCAGCGGCGGTCCTGCTGCACGAGCTGGATGATGCGCGCCGGGTCGATCGGCGGGTTGGGGATGAACTGGAGCTTGATCACCGCTTCGGTGGCGTCAATCTTGGCCAGGCCGACCGGCCGCGCCAGGATGCGCAGGCGGTGGGTCTCGAGCAGGGTGCGCGCCTGGTCCGGAAGCTCGCCGAAGCGGTCGATCAGCTCTTCCTGCAGGCGCAGCAGCTCCTCCTCCCCATGTTCACCTTGGCAGTTGGCGAGGCGCTTGTAGAGCGTCAGGCGCTCGTGCACGTCGCTGCAGTAGCCGTCGGGCAACAGGGCCGGGGCGTGCAGGTTGATTTCCGAGGTGATGCCGAGCGGCTGCGCGAGGTCGGGCTCCCTGCCCTCCTTCAGCGCGCGCACGGCGGCGTTGAGCATCGAGGTGTACAGGTTGAAGCCGACTTCCTGTATCTCGCCGCTTTGCGCTTCGCCCAGCACTTCGCCGGCGCCGCGGATCTCCAGGTCGTGCATGGCGAGGAAGAAGCCGGAGCCGAGTTCTTCCATGGACTGGATCGCCTCCAGCCGGCGCTGCGCCTGGGCGCTCGGTTTCGCATTGCGGTCGGTGAGCAGGTAGGCGTAGGCCTGGTGGTGCGAGCGGCCGACGCGGCCGCGCAACTGGTGCAGCTGGGCCAGGCCGAACTTGTCGGCGCGGTTGATGAGGATGGTGTTGGCGTGCGGGTTGTCGATGCCGGTCTCGATGATGGTCGTGCACAGCAGCAGGTTGTGGCGCTGCTGGGTGAATTCCTTCATGACGCGCTCCAGCTCGCGCTCCGGCAACTGGCCGTGGCCGACGACGATGCGCGCCTCGGGCAGCAGCTTCGCCAGGCGTTCGCGCACCGTTTCGATGGTGTCCACCTCGTTGTGCAGGAAGTACACCTGGCCGCCGCGCTTGAACTCGCGCAGCACCGCCTCGCGTACGATGCCGTCGGAGTGGGGCAGGACGAAGGTCTTGATGGCCAGGCGCTTTTGCGGCGCGGTGGCGATGACGGAAAATTCGCGCAGGCCCTCCAGCGACAGGCCGAGGGTGCGCGGGATCGGCGTGGCGGTCAAAGTCAGCACGTCCACCTCGGCGCGCAGCGCCTTCAGCGCCTCCTTCTGGCGCACGCCGAAGCGGTGCTCCTCGTCGATGACGACCAGGCCGAGGCGGGAGAATTTGACGTCCTTCTGCAGCAGGCGGTGGGTGCCGATGACAATGTCGACCTTGCCTTCGGCGAGCTGCTGCAGCGCGGCCGTCTGTTCCTTCGCGCTCCTGAAGCGCGACAGCTCGACGATCTTGACGGGCCACTCATTTGCCACATGCGCGAAGCGGTCGCTGAAGGTGTTGAAATGCTGTTCGGCGAGCAGCGTGGTCGGCGCCAGCACCGCCACCTGCTTGCCGTCCATGACGGCGGCGAAGGCGGCGCGCAGCGCCACCTCGGTCTTGCCGAAGCCGACGTCGCCGCAGACCAGGCGGTCCATCGGACGGCCGGACTTCATGTCGGCGATCACCGCGGCGATGGCGGCGAGCTGGTCGGGCGTCTCCTCGAAGCCGAAGCCGTCGGCGAAGGCCTCGAGGTCGTGCTCCTTGAAATCGAAGGCGTGGCCCTGGCGCGCCGCGCGCCGGGCGTAGAGGGCGAGCAGTTCGGCGGCGGTGTCGCGCACCTGTTGCGCCGCCTTCCGCTTGGCGCGGTCCCAGCGGTCGGTGCCGAGCCGGTGCAGTTCGACCAGCTCCGGCTCGGAGGCGCTGTAGCGCGATATGAGGTGCAGCTGCGCCACCGGCACATAGAGCTTGTCGCCGCCGGCGTACTCGAGATGGAGGAATTCCGTCTCGCCCTCGCCGAGGTCGAGGTGCACCAGCCCCTGGTAGCGGCCGATGCCGTGGCTCTCGTGCACCACCGGATCGCCGATCCTGAGTTCCGTCAGGTCGCGCAGCCAGCCCTCGAGGCTGGCGCGGCGGGCGTCCGTCTTGCGCCCGCGCGGGCGCGCCGTGGCGGCGTACAGCTCGTTCTCGGTGACGATGGCCAGCCGGGCCTGCGGCAGCAGGAAGCCGTTGGACAGCGGCGCCACCGTCAGCACGAGCTTTTCCGCCGTCGCCGCGCAGGCGGCGAAGTCGGCGCAGGGCGCAGGCGTCAGGCCGTGCTCGGCGAGGTACTGCAGCAGGGTCTCGCGCCGGCCGGGCGATTCGGCGGCGAGCAGGATGCGGCCGTCGAAGCCGGCGGCGAAGGCGCGCAATTTGTGCAACGGATCGTCGGTGCGGCGCTCGACGGCAAGGTCGGGCAGCGCTGCGGCCGGAGCCTCGGCTTCGGCTGCGCCGGAACTAAAAGTCAGTCTCCCCAGCACGGCGGCAGCGACGAAGAACTGCTCCTCGCTGAGGAACAACTCATTGGGCTGCAGCAGCGGCCGACTGCGGTCGCCGCCGAGGAGTTTGTAGCGCGATTGCGTGTCGGCCCAGAACTCGCGGATCGCCCCGGGCACGTCGCGGTGCAGGCACAGCACCGTGTCCTGCGGCAGGTAGTCGAAGACCAGCGCCGTCCTGTCGAAGAACAGCGGCAGGTAGTACTCGATGCCGGCCGGCGCGATGCCGTTGGAGACGTCCTTGTAGATGGGGGAGCGCGAGGGGTCGCCCTCGAAGGTCTCGCGGTAGCGGCCGCGGAAGCGCGTGCGGCCGGCCTCGTCGAGGGGGAACTCGCGCGCAGGCAGCAGGCGCACCTCCGGCACGGGGAAGACGGTGCGCTGCGAGTCGACGTCGAAGCTGCGCAGGGTCTCGATCTCCTCGTCGAAGAGCTCGATGCGGAAGGGCAGGGCCGAGCCCATCGGGAAGAGGTCGATGAGGCCGCCGCGCACGCTGTATTCGCCCGGCGAGACGACCTGGGTGACGTGCTGGTAGCCGGCCAGGGTGAGCTGCGCGCGCAGGGCGTCGACGTCGAGGCGCGCGCCCTGCTTGAGGAAGAAGGTGTGCGCGGCGAGGTACTCGGCCGACGCCAGGCGGGTGAGCGCCGTGGTGGCCGGAATCAGCGCGATGTCGCAGGCGCCGCGGCTGATTTCGTAGAGCGTCGCCAGCCGCTCGGAAATCAGGTCGTGGTGCGGCGAGAGCGTGTCGTAGGGCAGGGTTTCCCAGTCCGGCAGCAGGTGCACGCGCAGCGAAGGCTGAAACCAGGCGATCTCCTCCTGCAGGCGCTGCGCGTCGAGCGGGTTGGCCGTCACCACCGCCAGCATGCGGCCGCCGCCGGCCAACTGCGCCAGCGCCAGCGCGTCGGCGGAGCCCGCCAGCGCCGGCAGGTCGAGGCGCGCGCCGGGCCTGGGCAAGGCCGGGAGCTGCGGCAGCAGCGCAGGGTTGGCGGACATGGCGGGGAAGGCTTGCGGAGGCGGGCTTTTCAAAGGGCGAATTATACCGGTCTGGACAGGCATTCCGCCCGCGGCTAAGGTAATGGCATGATCTTCAGCAACCGCGAACAGGCGGCACGACTTCTCGCCGAAAAACTCACCGCCTACAAGGGCAGGAACCCGCTTATCCTCGCCATCCCGCGCGGTGCCGTGCCGATGGCCAGGATCATCGCCGACGCCCTCGGCGGCGAGTTCGACGTGGTGCTGGTGAGGAAGCTCGGCGCCCCCGGCAACCCGGAATTCGCCATCGGCGCCATCGACGAGACCGGCTGGGCGTATCTGGGACCGTATGCCGCCATGGCCGGAGCGGACGATGGCTACATCGAGCGCATCAAGGCGCGCGAGCTGGAGACCCTCCGCCAGCGCCGCGCCCAATATTCGCCGCTGCACCCGCCGATCGATCCGCAAGGCCGCATCGACATCGTCGTCGACGACGGGCTGGCGACCGGCTCGACCATGCTCGCGGCGCTGCATGCCCTGCGACAGCGCATGCCGCAGAAGCTCGTCTGCGCCGTGCCGGTGGCGCCGCCCGACACGCTGGCGAAGGTCGCCGGCATGGCCGACGAGGTGGTGTGCCTGTACGCGCCGGAAAACTTCCAGGCGGTCGGGCAGTTCTACGTCGATTTCGGCCAGGTCGAGGACGCAGAGGTGATCGCCCTGCTTTCCGAAAGGAAGAAACCGTGAGGCTGCCGATGCCGGGATTCGCCATTGCTCTGTCGGGCCGCGGTGCCTCCAAGTCCGCCGCCGCAACTGCCTGCGGCGCCGAGACCAGGCCGACCGAAAGACGGCGCGTGGGGTCGCAATGATCACACGGCGCGCAGCCGTCGTTCCCTACACGACCAAGGATGGGTCGGAGATCCGCGAACTGATGCACCCGGACGTGCACGGCAACCGTGCCCAGAGCCTGGCCGAGGCGGTCGTCCCGGCCGGCGCGCACACGCGGCTGCATCGACATCGCGAAACCGAGGAACTCTACCATGTCACCGCCGGGGAGGGTGTGCTGACGCTGGGCGAGGAAAGGATAAAAGTCAGTCCCGGCGACACGGCGCTGATCCCGCCCGGCATGCCGCACAGGATAGAGTCGTTCGGCCCGGGACCGCTGCGCTTCCTGTGCTGCTGCAGCCCGGCCTACCGGCACGAAGATACGGAACTGCTCGAGGGGGATGAGTGAGCCCGGCGCGAATGGCTGCGCCTCAGTTCAGCGTGCGCGCCGCCGGCACCGCCCGCAGGCCGACGTTCAGCAGCACCACGCGATGGCCGAGCAGGACCACGCTGCCGTTGCGGCGATTGTCGCCGGTGTCGCTGTATTCGAAGTTGTACACTCGCCGCAGCAGCAGGCGGCCGCCGTCGTTGCGCGCCGGGCGCAGGCTGGCCAGCGACACGGTGTCGTCGAGCAGCTGCAGATCCTCGGCGTCGCAGGCGGCGCGCGCTGCGGCTATGCCGCCGTCGCGCGCCTTCAGGCCGTCCAGCCACAGCCAGGCGCCCCCGGCCAGCACAAGCAGGCCGAGCAACTCCCAGCCGCCCGCCATCAGGCCTCGTACTTGAACGACATCGACACGCGCGCCCGGAAGGCGACCACCTTGCCGTTGTCGATCTTCATGTCGAGCTTGGTGATCTCGGCGACGCGCAGATCGCGCAGCGTCTTCGCCGCCGCCTCCACGGCGGCGCGGGCGGCGTCCTCCCACGAGGTCGGGCTCGAGCCGACCACCTCGACGATCTTGTAGACGGCATCCGCGGACTTTTTCGAAGCTTTCTTGGCCATGAAGGGTCTCCGGTAATGGTTGTAAGGTGGCGGTCCTCGACATGAGAAAGGCACCTTGGCGGATCATAGCCCTTTTGCACGGCGGTGCGAAAGCCAGCCGGACGGAATGGCGCGGCAGGGAGCGTCGTCATACAATCCGCCCATCCCGGACACAGGAGTCGCCATGTTCCCGACCTCCCGCCCATTGCGCCTTGCGCTGATCACCGCCGCCCTGCCGGCCGCCGTGCACGCGGAAATCCTCTCGCCGGTCGGCGCCTGGACCACCATCGACGACGAGACGAAGAAGCCGAAATCCCTCGTCCGGATCACGGAAAAGGACGGCATTTTCTCCGGCACGGTCGAGAAGATCTTCGACCCGGCCAAGCAGGATGCGAAGTGCGACGAATGCGCACCCGAGGACCCGCGCAAGGGCCGGCCGGTGATCGGCATGACCATCCTCAGTGGGCTGAAGCACAGCGGCGAGAGCGTGTATGGCGGCGGCACCATACTCGATCCGGCCAACGGCAAGACCTACAACGCCAGGGTGACCGTCATCGAGGGCGGCAAGAAGCTCGAGATGCGCGGCTCCGTGCTCTTCATCGGCCGCACGCAGACCTGGCTGCGTGCCGAATGAGGGGGTATCTCGATCAAATGTTCCGCGATTCCGGAGGCATTGGCCGCATGATGCTTGCCGCGGCCTTCCTGGCGGCCTTGTCGCAACCTGCCCTGTCCGAATGGCAGCGGGAGGTCGGTCCGCACGGCGTCAGGAGGGCGTGGATTGATCGGGAAGCGCCGGTGCTCGGCTTGCCATGTGTCGTGCGCTTGCAGTTCAGCGCAACGGGCGATGGCGGGACGGCGAGGGATCGGGGGCGGGGGATGCTGGCCCTGGCATTCTCGATCGCTCCAGTCGCGCCGCTCAAAGGCTTCGATTTCGACTATTTCGAAGGCCCCGACGCCCCCGCGAAGGGCAAGAAGCTGATGAGCGTAACGATCCACAAGGACGGCCAGCGCACTACCCACTGGCTGGCTGCGGACGGCTGGAGAAGCGCAGATGTGGCCGACGGCTTCGTGTTCGGCGTGGCGGATCGCCTCCGCGGCAATCCCGCGTCGGGCCGTCTTGGAAAAATCCTTGCCGAGATGATGCGGGATGCGCAGCACGTCGAGGTGGCCGTCGTCGATGGCCGCCATCCGGCGACCGTCCTGTCCGCCACGTTTTCCCTCGCGGACGGAAAGAATGCCCTGCGCGAATTGACGGCCGGCCGCTGATTCGCGCCGCGCGCACCGAAGCGTTGCGGTGATTCCCTGACGACTCCTTAGCGGTCCATCCGCCGCGTCGCCGGGTCGCGCATGTCGTCAGACGGCTCCGTCGTCCTGGAGGGCGGTCTCTCGGGGCGGGGCGGACGCGGATGGGGAAAGGGGTGAAAGCCGGGCCTGTGCTGGGGCACGATCACCGGCTGAACGCCGATGACGCCCGGTTCGGCCGGGGGCGGATCCATCCCGCAGGCTTCGTACATCAGGTGCTTCATTTTCTCGATCGACTCGGAGGATCGCGATTCGAGTTCGTAGTTGCGCCGTGCCTCCCGGCATTCCTGACTGGCGCCTTTTTCGGCGCGCAGATCGGCCTGCGTGCGTCCGGTGACGGCCTGCGCAGGCCGGTTCTTCTCGGCCTCGGCGATCCACTCCCAGTGCTCCGCGGTGACGGCCAGCCGCTTGGCGCGCGGCAGATCGCTGGCGGCGATCGCCGCTTTGACGGCGGCATCGAGCTGGCGCATGACGGGGGAGGCCGCGCTGTCGGCGGCGGCCGGGGGCGGTTCCGGCGCGCCGACGCGGGGCGCCTGGCCGCAGGGAAAGTCCTGGTAGACGACCTTGCCCTTGGCATCGACGCACTTGTGCAGGCTGTCCTGCGCTAAGGCAGGCAGAACGGCAAAGGCGCCGAGGAGTAGCGCGAGGCGGGGGACATGCGGCTGGGACTTCATGCAATGCGCGGGCAATCGGAACGGATTCAGCCTACACCCCGTCTGCGCGGGCGGCAACCCGGTTCATGTCCCGGCGGGTCGGAAGTGCGACGCGAACCACCGCGCCGCATGTGTCGCCGCCTGTTCCAGCGTGCCGGGCTCCTCGAAGAGGTGCGTTGCGCCGGGCACGATTTCCAGCTTCTTTTCGCAGCGGAGCAGTCCATGGGCCTGCCGGTTGAGATCGACGACACCGTCGTCACGGCCGCCGACGATGAGGAGCGTCGGCGCGCGCACGGCAGCGAGCGCCTGCGGGCCGGCGAGATCGGGGCGGCCGCCACGCGAGACGACGGCGGCGATCCTCGGATTCCGCGCCGCCGCCTGCAGGGCTGCGGCAGCGCCGGTGCTGGCGCCGAAACAGCCGATTTCCATGCCTTTCGCCTCTTTGCTTGTCTCCAGCCAGGCGATGGCGGCGAGCAACCGTTCGGTGAGCAGGTCGATGTCGAAGCGCGTTTCGCAGTTGCGGTCTTCCTGCGGCGTGAGCAGGTCGAAGAGCAGGGTGGCGATGCCATGCGCCTGCAGCACTTCGGCGACGTAGCGGTTGCGCGGACTGAGGCGGCTGCTGCCGCTGCCATGGACGAAGGCGACGATGCCGGCGGCGCCCCCGGGCAGGGTCGCCGTGCCGGGGAGGCTGACTTTGCCGGCGGGGATGAGGATTTCCATCATGCCCCCATGCGCACGCGCGCGGGGATGCGGCGGCGGCCGAACTGGCCTTCGTATTTGCCGAAGCGGCCGGCGATCGGCGTGCCGCAGCGATCGCAGTGCCCCTCGTCGGTCAAGTCGTAGGCGAGGATCCGGTGCCAGTCGCGCACGATGACGCCCTTGCCGCAGCCGGGGCAGAAGGTGGTGCCGCCCTCGGTGTCGTGCACGTTGCCGGTGTAGACGTGGCGAATGCCCTCGTCGAGCGCGATTTTCCTGGCCTGCCGCAGCGTGGCGGCCGGCGTCGGTGAAACGTCGTCGAGCTTGTGGTCGGGATGAAAGGCGGTGAAGTGGATGGGCACGTCGCGACCGAGCTCCCTGGCGATCCAGCGGCTCATGGCGGCGAGTTCCGCAACGGAATCGTTCTTGCCGGGAATGAGCAGGGTGGTCAGCTCGAACCAGCAGTCGGTTTCGTGTTTCAGGAAAGTCAGTGTGTCCAGCACGGGTTGCAGGTGAGCGCCGGTGAGCTTGAAGTAGAAATCCTCGGTGAAGGCCTTCAGGTCGACGTTGGCGGCATCCATTTTCGCGAAGAACTCGCGCCGCGCCGCCGCGCCGATGTAGCCGGCAGTGACGGCCACCGTCTGCACGCCGCGCGCGTGGCAGGCGTCGGCGACGTCCATGGCGTACTCGGCGAAGATGACCGGGTCGTTGTAGGTGAAAGCCACGCTCTTGCAGCCGTGTTCGGCGGCGACGCGGGCGATCTCTTCCGGCGAGGCCCGGTCCATCAGGCGGTCCATGTCCTGCGACCTGGAGATGTCCCAGTTCTGGCAGAACTTGCAGGCGAGATTGCAGCCGGCGGTGCCGAAGGAAAAGATGCTGCTGCCCGGGAAGAAGTGGCTGAGCGGCTTCTTCTCGATCGGGTCGATGCAGAAGCCCGAGCTGCGCCCGTAGGTGGTGAGCGCCATGCTACTGCCCACGCGCTGGCGCACGAAGCAGGCGCCGCGCTGGCCGTCGCGCAGATGGCAAAAGCGCGGGCAGAGGTCGCACTGGATGCGGCCGTCGTCCATCAGGTGCCACCAGCGGCCGGGGTAATGGTCGCCGCTCATCGGTCTTCCTTCCACTTCGTCACCTCGTAGCGCGCGATGCCGACGCTCTCGTGCCAGAAGTTGGGCGGCAGGCCGGCCTTGCGCTTGAGCTGCTGCATGAACTGATGCGGATCGGGCAGGCTTTCCCACACCTGCGGCAGGAAGGTGCTGTGGTGGCGGCCGTACCGGAAGACGATACCGTCGACGCCGGGGCGCAGCTGTGCCATGAAGTCGGCCTCGTCCGCGAAGGCCATTGGCGCGGGCGCGGTGAGCAGCGAGACCTCGACGCGGGTGAATTCGAACTCACCGGCGGCGAGCGGCGGGAAACGCGGGTCGCGGAAGGCGGCGGCGAGCGCGTTCTCGCGCACGTCGTGGCCGAGGGCGCGGTGCGTCTCCAGCGAGCCGATGCAGCCGCGCAGCTGGCCGCCCTGGGTGAGCGTGACGAAGGAGGCGCCTGGCTCGCCCAGCGCGTCGTGCACGGCCGCCGCGGCGGGCCGCCCGAAGCGTTCGCCGATGGCGCCGCGCGCCAGGGCGAGGAGGGCGTTGCCGAGTTCAGTGTCGTGCATGGGGCAACTCGTGCAGGACGAAGGCGGCATAGCCGACGACGCGCGCGCGATCGCCGGCGGTGTCGCCGGAATTGCGCAGGTCGAGCAGCTCGATCGACATGCCGCGCCGGCCGGCGCTGAGCAGCAGGCCGTTGATCGGCGTCGCGCCGCAGGCCTGCTCGTGCCCGATTGCCGGGTCGAGGGCGAGGATGCGGTCTGCGGTGCCGCGGTCGATGGCCTGCGCCAGCCTGTAGGCATGGAAATGCGAGAGGTCGGAGCTCACCACGAGCAGCGTCTCCGGCCCGCCCCAGAGGGAATCGATGAGCTCCGCGACCTCGGCGGCCGAGGCGGCGCCGACGGCGAAGGGCGCGATGCTGAACGCCTCCAGCACCGTCTGCAGGAAGGGCAGCTGCACTTCCAGCGAGTGTTCGAGGTTGTGCGCGACGTCGCTGGCGCTGACCTGCGGCATGGCCATGGCGGTGGCACGTGCGTCGGCGTCGACCGGCAGTATGCCCAGCGGGGTGGCGAAGGCATCGGCCACCGGCAGTGCCAGGCCCCTGAGCGGCACACGGTGTGCAGGCCCGAGCAGCACCACCCGACGGATGCTGCGGCGGAGCGGGGCGAGCAGGGCATAGGCGGCAGCGGCCACGGCGCCGGAATACATATAGCCGGCATGCGGCACGATGAGCGCCTTCGGTACGGCACCGGCATTGGGCTCGCAGGCGGCAAGATAGCCGCGGATTTCGCTTTCGAGCGTCAGCGCATCGGCCGGGTAGAACATGCCGGCGACGGCGGGCGGGCGTATGTGCGGGGGGGCGCTCATGGTATTCAGATATGGGGGCTGCGAGAAGAAACAAGATTGCGCCTTCATTATAGGCAGCGCATACGAAACGCTTGCTGCAGGGCAGCACAGACGCCGTACCGCTTGGAGAAAAATTGTTTTACTATACGAAAATATGTCGCAACCCTGCGACACGTATAAGAAATACTTTGGGTAATCATATATAAGACTTAGTTGCTGCGTTGCGGCGAGCTTCTTATACTCGCTTCATCACGAACGTAGCCTGTGCAACCGCGCAGTCTGCGCGTCACTCGGCCAGGCACACCCCGCCTGACCGTCCTGTAAGCCGGATCCGATCTCCGGCTGCCCCGTGAATGGTGCTTGACGCTTGCGCCCGCAAGGCGCGGCCCGAGGCCATTTGAACTCCGGTGTCTGCGCAGCCGCACTGCGCCTTTCTGCGTCCGGCAGACCCTGGTTATGGCGTGGTTATTTCAATCCTGAAGGATTGCGGCGCGGATGGGATCGATAGCTTTGTCCGGCGTGTTCATGGCTGTCCTGGGCGTTGCCCTGGCGGGCGTGCTGGCCTACGCCAGCCGGCGGCTGTACGTCTTCGAAGACCCGCGCATCGAGCAGGTCGAGGAGATGCTGCCGAAATCGAACTGCGGCGCCTGCGGCACGGCCGGCTGCCGCAACTTCGCCGAGAAGGTGGTCGCCGGCGAGATCATGCCCGCTCAGTGCACAGTGAACGCACCGGCCCAGACCAAGGTCATCGCCGAATTCCTCGGCGTCGACGCCGGCTCGGTGGAGAAGCGCGTGGCGCGGCTGGCCTGCGGCGGCGGCAGGCACGTTGCCTTCATGCGCGCGCGCTACGCCGGCCACGACTCCTGCCGCGCGGCGCATGTGGTGAGCGGCGGCGGCAAGGCCTGCGCCTGGGGCTGCCTCGGCCTGGCCGACTGCGCCAGGGTTTGCGCCTTCGACGCTATCCACATGGACGCCCACGGCCTCCCGGTGGTGGACGCCGACAAGTGCACCGCCTGCAACGACTGCGTCGAAATCTGCCCGAAGGGCCTGTTCTCGCTCGAGCCCGTCTCGCGCAAGCTGTGGGTAGCCTGCAAGAACCTCTCCGATGGCGACACGGCGGAGGCCTCCTGCGAGGTGGCCTGCACCGCTTGCGGCAAGTGCGTCATGGACAGCGAGCCGGGCGTGATGCGCCTGGAGAACAACCTGGCGGTGGTCGACTACGCCCGCAACGAGGGCGCGGCCAGGCGCGCCATCGAGCGCTGCCCGACCGGCGCCATCGTCTGGTTCGACAACCCGAATTCCCCGATCAAGGGCGCGGAAGCCAAGAAGATACTGCGCCAGAACCAACTCCCCCTGATTAGCGCGTGAGGTGATGCCATGCTGAAGAAGCTCATGGAATACAAGCTGTTCGAGTCCGGCCCCGGCGCCGGGAGGGACAAGACCCAGGTCAAGTATCCCGGCGTGCGCGACGCCGTCGACGGCAACACGGCAGTGATCCACGTCGAGCGCGAGGCCTCCGACGCCGCCGGCGCCTATCCCATCACGCCATCGACGCAGATGGGCGAGTACTGGGCCGAGGCCGTCGCCGCGGGTCACCTCAACATCTCCGACCGTCCGCTGATCTTCATCGAGCCGGAGTCCGAGCACGCCGCCGCCGGCGTCACCGCCGGCATGTCGATGACGGGGCTGCGCGCCACCAACTTCTCCTCGGCGCAGGGCGTCGCCTTCATGCACGAGTCGCTCTACGCTGCAGTCGGCAAGCGGCTGCCCTACGTGCTCAACATGGGCTGCCGCGCCATCACCAAGGCCAGCCTCAACGTGCACTGCGGCCACGATGACTATCACTGCGTGGACGACACCGGCTTCATCCAGGTGATGGCCAAGGACGCCCAGGGCGCCGCCGACCTGAACCTGATCGCGCGCAAGGCCGCCGAACTGTCGCTCACCCCGGCCATCGTCGGCCAGGACGGCTTTCTCACCACCCACCTGATCGAGTCGGTGCGCCTGCCCGAGCGCGAGCTGGTGGCCGAGTACCTCGGCAAGCCGGACGACCTCATCGACACGCCGACGCCGGCCCAGGCCATGCTCTACGGCCCGAAGCGCCGCCGCGTGCCGGCGATCTGGGACGTGGATACGCCGCTGCTCTCCGGCTCGGTGCAGAACCAGGACGCTTATATGCAGGCGGTGGCCGGCCAGCGGCCGTACTTCTTCGACCATATCGCCGACCTCGCCGACCGCTGCATGGCCGAGTACGCCGAACTCACCGGCCGCCGCTACCGGCGCGTGTCGAGCTACCGCTGCGAGGACGCCGAATACCTGATCCTCGGCATGGGCAGCATGATCGTGCAGGCCGAGGCCGTCGCCGACTGGCTGCGCGAAAACCGCAAGCTGAAGGTCGGCGTGGTCGACCTGACCCTGTTCCGCCCCTTCCCGGGCGACCTGCTCGGCGCCATCCTCAAGGGCAGGAAGGGCGTGGCGGTGCTGGAGCGCACCGACCAGCCGCTGGCCGAGGACCTGCCGCTGATGCGCGAGGTGCGCGCCACGGTCACCAAGTGCCTCGAGAACGGTGCCGCCGAGGGGAAAGCGCCCTACGAGGGCTACGCCGCCTACGCCTCGGCCAAGGACATGCCGCGCCTGTACTCGGGCTGCTACGGCCTGGGCAGCCGCGACATGCAGCCGGAGGCGCTGATCGGCGCCGTCGAGAACATGCTGCCGAACGCGCCGCAGAAGAAGTTCTTCTACCTGTCGGTGGATTTCGTGCGCGACACGCCGGCCAACCCGAAGGACGAGATCCACAACCAGAACATCCTCGAGGCCTACCCGCGCATCCGCGAACTGGCGGTGCGCGGCAGCGAGAATCCGAACCTGCTGCCGAAGGACTCGATCACCGTGCGCATGCACTCGGTCGGCGGCTGGGGCGCCATCACCACCGGCAAGAACCTGGCGATGACGCTGTACGAACTGCTCGGCTGGGACATCAAGGCCAACCCGAAATACGGCTCGGAGAAGAAGGGCCAGCCGACCACCTACTACCTGTCGGCGGCGCCGGAGCCGATCCGCGTGAATTGCGAGTACGTCTACGTCGACGTCGTGCTCTCGCCCGACCCCAACGTGCACGAGCATTCCAACCCGGTGGCCGGCCTGAAGAAGGGCGGCGTCCTCATCATCCAGAGCAACCTCGACGCCGAGAATCTTTGGGCGAGCTTCCCGCTGCCGATGCAGAAGCAGATCGTCGACAACGACATCCATGTCTTCTATCTGGATGCCTTCCAGATCGCGCGCGAGGAGGCCGGCTCGGCCGACCTGCAGCTGAGGATGCAGGGCATCGCCTTCCAGGGCGCCTTCTTCGCCGCCAGCCCGGTGATGCAGAACGCCGGCCTCAGCGAGGAGAAGCTGTTCAAGGCCATTGAGGACCAGTTGCAGGCGAAGTTCGGCGCCAAGGGCAAGCGCGTGGTGGACGACAACCTGCGCGTGGTGCGCCGCGGCTTCACCGAGCTGAAGGAGATCACCGAAAAGTCAGTCGGTGCGACACGGCGCAATCTTCGTGACAAGGCCGCCGGCCTGCCGGTGATGCTCAAGCAGATGCCCGAGGGCGACGGCAAGGTTGCCGACATCCACCGCTTCTGGGAGCAGACCGGCAGCTTCTACGCCTCCGGCAAGGGCTCCGACAACCTGGTCGACCCCTTCATCGGCGCCTCGCTCGTTCCCGCGGCCACCGGCGTCTTCCGCGACATGACGCAGATCCGCTTCGAGTACCCGGAGTGGATCGCCGAGAACTGCACGGCCTGCGGCAACTGCTACACGGAGTGCCCGGACAGCGCCATCCCCGGCCTGGTCAGCACGGTGGCCGACGTTTTCAATACGGCGGTGACGCGCGTCGAGCGCGGCGGCCGGCCGACGCGCTACCTGCGCCGCGCCGTGCGCACGCTGGAGAAGAAGCTGCGCGGCATGGTCTCGGGGGATGGCGTGAGCATCCGCCCGCTCATCGACGAGGCCATCAACGCCACCGTAGCCGAGGCGCCCGAGGCCGAGCGGGAGAAGCTCGCCGAGGAATTCCAGCTCTTCCGCGAATCGCTCGGCGACTTCCAGTTCGGTACCACCAAGCCCTACTGGACGCAGAAGGAGAAAAAGGGCAAGGGCAGCGGGGGCCTGTTCTCGATCACCGTCAACCCCTACACCTGCAAGGGCTGCGCGCTGTGCGTCAAGGTCTGCGAGGACGACGCCCTGCGCATGGTGACGCAGACCGAGGAATCCGTCGCGCGCCTGCGCAGCGACTGGAAGTTCTGGCTCGACCTGCCGTCGACGCCGGCCGAGTACGGCCGCATCGACAGCCTCGACGAGAAGATCGGCGCGCTGGAGACGCTGCTGCTCGACAAGCAGAACTACGGCTCGATGCCCTGCGGCGACGGCGCCTGCCTCGGCTGCGGCGAGAAGACCGCCATCCACCTGTTCACCGGCACGGTGACGGCGCTGATGCAGCCGCGCGTGCAGAAGCACATCGGGAAGCTCGACGAGCTGATCGTTCGCCTGGAGAAGCACATCCGCATGAAGCTGACCGAGTCGGTGGACCTCTCCGACACCGGCGCCGTGCTCCATGCAGTGCGCGAGACCGAGGGCGCCGACCTGACCCTGGCCAACCTGGCGGCGAAGATCATGGAGAACAAGCCTTCGCGGCCGCTCGATCCGACCTGGGTGAAATGGGCGACGCAGCTGCTCGAGAAGCTGAAGGACCTCAAGTGGCGCTACGTCGAGGGGCCGGCCAATCGCGGCCGCGCCGCCATGGGCATCGTGAACTCCACCGGCTGCACCTCGGTGTGGGGCTCGACCTACCCCTTCCACCCCTATCCCTTCCCCTGGACCTCGCATCTCTTCCAGGACAGCCCATCGGTGGCGATGGGCATCTTCGAGGGCCATATGGCGAAGATGGCGGAAGGCTTCAAGGCCGTGCGCCTGGCCGAGAAGGAGCTTGCCGGCGATTACATCGCCGAGCGCGACGAGGACTTCTTCCGCCGCTTCAACTGGCAGCAGTTCTCGGAAGAGGAATGGCTGCTCTGCCCGCCGGTGGTCTCGCTCGGCGGCGACGGCGCCATGTACGACATCGGCTTCCAGAACCTGTCGCGCGCGCTGATGTCCGGCATGCCGATCAAGGTGCTGGTGGTCGACACCCAGGTGTACTCGAACACCGGCGGCCAGGCCTGCACCTCCGGCTTCATCGGCCAGGTGTCCGACATGGCGCCCTTCGGCGCCGCCCAGCGCGGCAAGCAGGAGACGCGCAAGGAGATCAGCCTGATCGGCATGGCGCACCGCACGGCCTATGTCATGTCGGGCACCATCGCCCATACCAACCATCTGATCGAGAGCTACATCGACGGCCTGAATTCGCGCCGGCCGGCCCTGTTCAACATCTACGCCGTGTGCCCGCCGGAGCACGGCATCGGCGACGACAAGAGCGTGGACCAGAGCAAGCTGGCGGTGGAGGGCCGCGCCTATCCGCTGTTCCGCTTCGACCCGGACGCTGGCGTCACCTTCTCGGAGTGCGTCAGCCTCGAGGGCAACCCGGCGCCGGAGGAAGACTGGCCGAGCTACACCCTCGCCTACACCGACGAGAACGGCGTCGCGCAGAAGATGGAATTGCCGATGACTTTCGCCGACTTCGCCGCAACGGAAGGCCGCTTCGCCAAGCAGTTCAGGAAGGCGCCGCCGGAGACCTGGAACGAGGCCATGCTGCCCATCGCCGAGTTCCTCCGGCTCGACCGCGAGGAGCGCGAGGGCAAGTTCCCCTTCATCTGGGCCACCGACCAGAAGAACCGCCTGACCCGCCTGCTGGTGACCGAGGATCTGGTGCGCGCCTGCGAGGAGCGCCTGAACTACTGGAAACAGCTGAAGGACGTCGCCGGCCTCGGCCGCGCTGCGGTGGATACCGAGATGCTGGCCGACCAGGTGCGCGCCGAGCTGCTGGCGAAGATCACCGCCAGCCTGGGCGTGGGCGGCGGGGACCTGCCGGCGGCCAACGCGCCATTGCCGCTGGCCGCGCAGTCCGCCGACGGCTACGAGCCGGTGTGGATCGAGACGCCGGAGTGCACCGCCTGCGACGAGTGCACCGGCATCGCGCCGAAAGTATTCGTCTACAACGACAAGAAACAGGCCACGGTGGTGAACCCGAAAGGCGCGAAATTCGCCGATCTGGTCAAGGCGGCGGAGAAATGCACCGCCGGCTGCCTGCATCCCGGCACGCCCTGGAACATGAGCGAGCCGGGCATCGACAAGCTGATGGCGCGGGCGGCGAAATACAATTGATGAAACAGCACACCACCAAGGCACCAAGGACACCAAGATGCACCAAGTTACCTCGGAAATGAAGTTGATTTCTTGGTGCCTCTTGGTGATCTTTGTGTCTTGGTGGTGAAAGGTTTTTCTTGAAACTCTTGTCTTATTTCCGCGGCGAGGCCTTCCAGCGCGGTGTGCATCCGCCGAGCTGCAAGCACACCGCCGACACGCCGATCCGCCGGCTGCCCTTCGCGCCGCGGTTTGTCGTGCCGCTGTCGCAGCACATCGGCAAGCCGTCGCGGCCGATCGTGCGCGTCGGCGAGGAGGTGCTGCGCGGCCAGCCCATCGCGGAAGCCGACGGCTGGCTGTCGGTGCCGCAGCACGCGCCGGCCACCGGGGTGGTGGAGGCCATCGAGCTGCGCCCGAGCGCGCGCGGGCCGTGGACCGAGAGCATCGTCATCCGCGCCTATGAAGCCTCCACCCAGGAAGTGCTGTGGGGTACGCCGCAGGACATCGACGCCTTTCCGTCGCAGGAGATCGTGCTCGCCGTGCAGCGCACCGGCATGGTCGGCCTCGGCGGTGCCGCCTTCCCCAGCCACGCCAAGCTGACGGTGCCGCAGGGCGCCAAAGTGGAGACGCTGCTGGTCAACGGCTGCGAGTGCGAGCCGTACCTCACCTGCGACCACCGCCTGATGGTGGAGCAGGCGGACGAACTGATGGCCGGCATCCGACTTGCCATGCGCGCCACCGGGGCGGGGCGCGCCATCATCGGCGTCGAGGACAACAAGCCGGAGGCGGCCGAGGTGCTGCGCCGGGCGCTGCCGCCGCAGGGCGACATTTTCGTCGAGAAGGTGCCGACCAAGTATCCGCAAGGCTCGGAGAAGATGCTCATCACTGCGCTGTTCGGCGTGGAAGTGCCCTCGGGCAAGCTGCCGCTGTCGCTCGGCATGGTGGTGAACAACGTCGGCACGCTGGCCGCCCTCGGAAAACTGCTGCCGGCGGGGCGGGGGCTGATCGAGCGTGTCGTCACGATCACCGGGCCTGGCGTGGCGCGGCCGGGCAACTACCTGGTGCCGCTCGGCACGCCGTTGTCCTTCGTGCTCGACTTCGCCGGCGCCAGGGCCGCCGCCCGGCAGGTGATCCTCGGCGGGCCGATGATGGGCCAGGCGGTGGCCTCCCTCGACGTGCCGGTGACCAAGGGCGTCTCCGGCGTGCTGGTGTTCCGCGGCGAGGACATGGCGGAGCGCGAGGGGCGCAGGACCTACCCCTGCATCAAGTGCGGAGAGTGCGTCGAGTCCTGCCCGATGGGGCTGAACCCCTCCATGCTGGGCATGCTTGCCGCGCAGCGCGAATACGAGCTGATGGGCCAGCAGTACCACCTCGGCGATTGCTTCGAGTGCGGCTGCTGCACGTATACCTGTCCGTCCAACATTCCGCTGGTGCAGCAGTTCCGCGTCGCCAAGCAGATCCTGCGCGAGAAGGCGGCGGCGTGAAAGGAAAATCCACCACCAAGGCACCAAGAACACCAAGGTACACCGAGTACCCCTTTGTGCCTCTTGGTGTCCTTGGTGTCTTGGTGGTTCAAGATTTGGGATTCCATGGTTTCATCAACTACTGAAATCCGCAGCGCACCGCACATCAAGAGCCCGCGCAGCGTCGAGCAGATCATGGCGAACGTGGTGTATTCGCTGTTGCCGGTCTGCGCTTTCTTCGTCTACCAATACGGTCTCTCGGCAGCGGCCTCGATCCTGGTCGTCACGGCGTCCTGCCTGCTCGCCGAGCGTTTCTTCGTGCGCACCGGCACCCAGGCCGGCAGCCTGTCGGATTACTCGGCCACCATTACGGGGCTGCTGCTGGCGCTGACCCTGCCGCCGGGCTTTCCGCTATGGATGGGCGCGGTGGCGGGCGTTGCCGCCATCGCACTGGGCAAGGCGCTGTTCGGCGGCATCGGTTTCAACGTCTTCAACCCGGCGCTTGTCGGCCGTGCCTTCGTGCAGGCGGCGTTTCCGGCGGCCATCGCCACCTACACGCCATCCTTCCTGCCCAACCGCTTTTCGGAGTTCATTCCCTCGACCCTGGCCTGGCCGCTGATGGCGCCGGCCGACACGGCGGCCTGGCTGAAGGCCATGCAGTACGACGCCCTGGCCAGCGCCTCGCCGCTGGCGCGCTGGAAATTCGAGGGCTTCGTCACCCCGGCCTGGGACCTGATCACCTCGCTCGCCGGTCACATGGCGGTCGGCCCTTCGCCGCTGCTGATCCTGGTCTGCGGCGCCTACCTGGCCCTGCGCCGCTTCATGGACTGGCGCATCCCTGTTGCCGTGCTGGGCAGCGCCGGCCTGTCGGCGCTGGTGATCTACGCCGCCTTCGGCACGAAATACCCCGACCCCTTCTTCATGCTGTTCTCCGGCGGCATGGTGCTGGGGGCGGTGTACATGGCCACCGACATGGCCACCTCGCCGGTGACGCCGCGCGGCATGTGGCTGTACGGCGCCCTGATCGGCGTGCTGACGGTGGTGATCCGCTACTACAGCGGCCTGCCCGAGGGCGTCATGTACGCCATCCTCATCGGCAACGCGGCGACGCCGCTGATCGAGCGCATCACCCAGCCGACACCCTTCGGCAAGGGTCTCTCGATACGCGCCCGGCGCAGCGCCTCTTATACGATGCACCCGGACTACATCTCGCGCGAGGAAGCGGCAGCGAAAACGCCGACCAAGCGCTTCCTCAAGAACAAGCCGAAGAAGAAATGAACGGCGCAATCCAACAACCCCAGGGCACTTCGGCGGTCGCGCTCGTCAGGACGCTGGGCATCGTTTCCACCGTCTGCGGCCTGATCATCGTCGCCGCCTACCAGGGCACCTACGACGCGGCGGCGGCCAACCGCCGCCTGGCGCTGGAGCGCACCGTGTTCAAGGTCATTCCGGCGGCGAAATCGATGAGCGAGTGGCAGGCGACGCCGCAGGGCATCCGCCCGGTCGGCGGCGAGACGGTTGCCGGCGCGGTGAAGTTCTATGCCGCCTACGATGCAGACGGCGCACTCGCCGGCATCGCCGCCGAGGGCGCGGCCAAGGGCTACGCCGACACGGTGCGCATCCTCTACGGCTATGCGCCTGCCTGCCAGTGCATCACCGGCTTCGGCCTGGTGGCGTCGAAGGAGACGCCGGGTATCGGCGACAAGATCGTCACCGACAAAGCCTTCCTGGAAAACTTCAAGGCGCTCGACGTCAAGCTGAATGCCGAACTGTCGGCGCTGGCCAACGAGGTGAAGGCGGTCAAGCACGGCACCAAGTCGAACCCGTGGCAGATCGACGCCATCGCCGGCGCCACGGTGACCTCGCGCGCCGTCGGCAAGGCCATCAACGACAGCGCGCAGCTGCTGCTGCCGAAGCTGGTGCCGGAACTGGAAAAACTCGGGAAGAAGGAATCATGAGCGACGCCCGCCGGGCCGTCCGAAGGGCGGCGCAGCCAACGACAAGGAGCCGCGCAGCGGCGAACGGCCGTCACCCCCTTCCGCGGGAAGGGGGTGGGGGGAAGGTGGTCCCATGAGCGATTTGTCCCAGGCAAGGACCTTCGACGAATTCATGGAGGGCATCTGGCGCCAGAACCCGGTGTTCGTCATGGTGCTGGGCATGTGCCCGACGCTGGCGGTGACGGTGTCCGCCGTCAACGCCGTGTCGATGGGGCTGGCGACGATGTTCGTGCTGGTGTGCTCCTGCGGCCTGGTGTCGCTGATGCGCAATATCGTGCCGAAGGAGGTGCGCATCGCCACCTACATCGTCATCATCGCCACCTTCGTCACCGTGGTCGACTACGTGATCCAGGCGGTGAGCCTGGCGGTGTACGACGCGCTCGGCGCCTTCATCCAGCTCATCGTGGTGAACTGCATCATCCTCGGCCGCGCCGAGGCGCACGCCTCGAAGCACCCGCCGCTCGTGGCGATGGTGAATGCCCTGGGCATGAGCCTCGGCTTCGTCATCGGCCTGCTCGCCCTCGGCGCCGTGCGCGAGGTTCTCGGCGCCGGCACGCTGTTCGGCTTTTCGCTGTTCGGCGCCGACTTCCAGCCCTGGGTGGTGATGGTGCTGCCGCCCGGCGGCTTCATCGTGCTGGGCGCCTGGCTGCTGCTGTTCTCGGCGCTGAAACGCCGCCAGGAAGCGCGCCTGGCGGCGCAGGGAGGCGGCCATGGCGCCTGAATCGCTCGGCCAGATCTTCCTCGCCGCGGTGCTGGCCAACAACTTCGTTCTGGCGATGTTTCTCGGCCTGTGCCCCTTCCTCGGCGTCTCGGCGCGGCTCGACACGGCCTTCCCGATGGGTATCGCCACGACCTTCGTCATGCTGGTGGCCTCGCTCTGCGCCTACGGCCTGAACCTGCTGCTGACGATGTTCCAGCTGGAATTCCTGCGCCTGATCTCCTACATCGTGGTGATCGCCTCGGCGGTGCAGCTGGTGGAGATGTTCCTCAAGAAGACCAGCCCGACGCTGTTCCGCGCCCTGGGCATCTACCTGCCGCTGATCACCACCAACTGCGCCGTGCTCGGCGTGGCGCTGTTCCAGACCGCGCGCGAGTACAGCTTCGCCCAGGCCATGGTGTTCAGCTTCGGCGGCGGCGCCGGCTTCACCCTGGCGCTGGTGCTGATGGCCAGCGTGCGCGAGCGCCTGCAACTCTCCAGCGTGCCCGGCGTGGCGCAGGGCACGGCGCTCTCGCTGATGCTGGCGGGGCTGCTGTCGATGGCCTTCATGGGCTTTGCCGGGCTGGGCGGCTGATGGCGACTTACCTCCTTGCCATTGGCGCCATCTTCGCCATCCTGGCGGGCGGCCTCGCCGTACAGGCGCTATACCGGCGCTTCGCCGCGCGCCATCCCGAGCTTGGCCCCTTCCGTGAGGAAAAAAACTGCGGCAGTTGCTCTGCCGGCAGCGGCTGCGCCAGCCCCTGCGCCCCGCCCCGCCAAGACTGACTTTTCACTGCCTGTTCAGGCACGGATTTGGCCTGAACAAGCCCGGCATGCGCCGCGATATTCTGCCTGCTTCTGGGGTAGGAGGGTGCGAAAGGAGGATGGCTCCCCGACCTGGGCTCGAACCAGGGACACACGGATTAACAGTCCGTTGCTCTACCGACTGAGCTATCGGGGATCAGCCGAGGCGCGAATGTTAGACATTTCGCCGCAGTGCGTCAAGCCATTTGCCCTCATTTGTCCCCGGTTTTGCGAGTAGAATCGCCGCATCCATCTTGATGGCATAACAACAATGGACCAGAGCACGGTTTTCACGAAGACCAGCGAGGGGGAAGAGGCGATGCGCCAGCGCACCCGCCTTGTCCAGCGCAATCTGCGCAACATCCTCATCATGGTCGATGGCCGGGCAACCGTGGCGGAACTCGTCAAGCGCTTTGGCGACGAGAATGCGGCCATGACGGCTCTGGCCGAGTTGTTGGCCGGCGGCTACATCGCGGATCAGTCCGCCCAGTTCGATTTCACCCCGCCGCCCGCCGACGACGTGCCCGTCCTGACTCGCCAAGTGGCGTTGCCCGAGCCGGTGCCGGCTGCATCCGCCATGCCGGCGCCGGCAGCGGTACATTCTCAGCCGCCGTTGATCGAGGAGATCGATCTGTCCGCGGTGGAATATGAGTCCATCCCACCGCCATCATTGGCCGGGCCGGCGCTGCACATGCAGCCGTCGCCAGCCGTTGCGGCCGGTCCCGGCTGGATCGGGAGGATCGGCGCGCTTATTGCAAGGAAGCCGAAGCCAGCCACAGAGGCGAAACCGGACCGCCCGCCGAAAAGCGGGCAGGCCTTAGGGGAAGACCGCTTCGACGCAGACGTGCCGGAGCCGGCGCGACGCGAACGCAGATTCGGCACGAGGGCGCTGGCCGGGTTCTCCTTCGGCGGACTCGCCGTCCTGGCGGGACTGACTTTTCTGCTGTATCCCTACAGCCGGCACTTGCCGGACATCGAGCGCAATGCCTCGGCCATGCTGCAGGATGCCGTCAAGGTCGGCGACATCGGTTTTTCTCTCCTGCCTCGCCCGCACTTCGTCCTGCGCAACATATCCGTCGGGGCGGACGATCCGCATCTGAGCATCGGCTCGGCGCAGGCGGTGCCTGACTTCCTATCGCTGCTGGGCGAGCGGAAGGTCTTCCGCGAGCTGATGCTCGCCAACGTCGTCGTCAAGGATGCCGGGCTGGGTCGGCTGGCCCAGGCCTCCGCCGGCACGCCTTCGGTGACCCTCCAGCGCATCGCGCTGAGCGGACTGAGCCTGTCGGCGGGCGGCATGCAGTTCGGCGGTTTCGATGGCGCGGTAAAGCTGGCTGCTGCCGGCAATGTTGAAGCCATCGAACTGCGCAATGCCGAGGGGACGTTCGGCATTCGGTTGCAGCCGCATGCGGAGGGATATCGCATCGCCGCCACCGGCAATGGCTGGAAGACACCCTTCACACCCGCCTTGACGTTTCAGACGCTGGAAGCGCAGGGCCAACTTCGGCCGGGCCGGCTGGAACTGGTCAAGATCGAGGGACGGGCCTACGAGGGACTGCTGGCCGGACAGCTTGCCCTGGACTGGACCGGCACGGCGAAACTGGCCGGCGATCTGGCACTCAAGCACATGAGCGCGTCCAAGTTGCTGACTGCGATCGGTTCCGAACTCATCGCAGAAGGAGGGCTCGACGCCCGCCTGAAGCTCTCGGCCCAGGCCGGCGAGCCGGGCGGAATGGCCGGATCGTTGCGCGCCGCCGGCAACTTCGAGATGGGACGCGGCGCGGTCAAGGGCCTCGATCTGGTCGAGGCAGCGAGAACACGGGTACCGACCCGTGGCGGCGAGACGAAGTTCGAGCAACTGTCTGGCGCGCTCGACTGCGACCCGAAGGATTGCCGCCTGAGCGGGCTGCGCCTGGCCTCGGGCCTGCTGAAAGCCGACGGGAATATCGGCATGGCCCGCAGCGGTGCACTGAGCGGCGCCGTGACGGTGGAACTGAAAAGCTCGGCCAGCACCGTGAGGATGCCGCTGGCCGTCGGCGGCAGTGCGAGGGATCCGCAGCTGACCGCCGGCCGCCGCTGACGCCGGACGGAACGCGGATGGAAAAAACGGGCGCCCCGGGCGCCCGTTCTGCTTTGCAGCCAGCCGCCGGCTACCGGATGACGGCGGCGATGGCGTCGGCGGTGTAATCGAGATTGCGCGAGTTCAGGGCGGCCAGGCAGATACGGCCGGTGCTCACGGCGTAGATGCCGAATTCGCTTTTCAGTCGTTCCACCTGCGCCGTTGTCAGGCCGGTGTAGGAGAACATGCCGCGCTGCCTTGCCACGAAGGAAAAGTCCAGCGCCACGCCGCGCGCCTTGAGCTGTTCCACCAGGCCGGTGCGCATGGCGCGAATGCGCTCGCGCATGCCGGCGAGCTCGTCCTCCCACACCTTGCGCAGATCCGGGCTGGACAGCACCGCCGCGACAATGGCGCCGCCATGGGTCGGCGGGTTGGAATAGTTGGTGCGGACGACGCGCTTGACCTGGGACATCACACGGGCCGATTCGTCCTTGCTGGCGGTGACGATGGACAGCGCGCCGACCCGCTCGCCGTAGAGCGAAAAGGACTTGGAGAAGGAACTGGCGACGAAGAACTGCAAGCCGGAGGCGGAGAACAGTTTGAGCGCAAGGGCGTCGGGCTCGATGCCGTCGGCGAAGCCCTGGTAGGCCATGTCGATGAAGGCGACCAGGCCGCGCGCGCGGATCGCCTCGACCACTTCCTGCCACTGCGCTTGCGAGAGGTCGGCGCCGGTCGGGTTGTGGCAGCAGGCGTGAAGGACGACGATGGTGCCGGTCGGCAGACCCGCGAGACAGGCCTTCATGCCGGCGAAATCCACCCCCTTGGTGGCGGCGTCGTAGTAGGGGTAGTTCTCGACCGCGAAGCCGGCAGACTCGAAGAGGGCGCGATGGTTCTCCCAGCTCGGATCGCTGATGACCACCTTCGCCGCCGGCAGCAGGCGCTTCAGATAGTCGGCGCCGACCTTGAGGGCGCCGGTGCCGCCGAGCGCCTCGATGGTGACGACGCGGCCGTCCTCGATCAGATCGGAACCGGCGCCGAACAACAGGTTCTGCACCGCCTGGTTGTAGCTGGCCGGGCCTTCTATCGGCTGGTAGCCGCGCGCAGGCATGGCTTCGAGGCGCGCCTTCTCGGCCGCGCGCACGGCGGCGAGCAGGGGGATCTTGCCGTTGTCGTCGCAATACACGCCGACGCCGAGATTGACCTTGGTGGCGCGCGTGTCGGCGTTGAAGGCTTCGTTGAGTCCGAGGATGGGATCGCGGGGAGCCAGTTCCACCGCAGCGAAAATCGAGGATGTCATGACGAGTCAGGAATCGGGATAGAGAAGGCGGCCGTATTGTACCCGCGACCCGCTGCCGGCCCAAGTGGCCTTGCTTATGCCGCCATTACGGCCTGATTCCATTCCGATTACAATCACGGCATGCCTCGATATTTCGCCTTGATACCTGCCGCCGGAACAGGTAGCCGCGTAGGCGGCGAACGGTCCAAGCAGTACCAGTTGCTCGCCGGCCAGCCGATGATGCGGCATGCCCTCGCCGTATTCTGTGCCTCGCCCCGCATCCAGAGGGTGTTCGTCGTTCTGGCCGAGGCGGATGGGATGTGGGAGCGCTTTCACTGGAGCGCGCTGGGCCCCCAGCTGGCCGTTCTGCGCTGCGGCGGTGCGACTCGGGCCGACAGCGTGCTCAACGGCCTTCAGGCCATTTCGGCTTTTGTCGAACCGGACGACTGGATCCTGGTGCACGATGCGGCGCGTCCCTGCCTCTCATCGGGGCAGCTCGACGAACTGGTCGACCGGGTCGGCGACGACGCGGTGGGCGGCATTCTCGCCATCCCGGTCGCCGACACCCTGAAGCGCGGGACGCCGGACCGGCGCATTGAAGCGACATTGCCGCGCGAACATCTGTGGCAGGCGCAAACGCCGCAAATGTTCCGCTATGGCCTGTTGTGCGAGGCGCTGTCCCGCAGTCGCGCCGTCACCGACGAGGCCGCTGCGGTGGAAGCGCTGGGCCATCATCCGCTGCTGGTGCCCTCCGATCCCGACAACCTGAAGGTAACCTGGCCGGCGGATCTTGCGCTGGCAGAAAGAATCCTGCAGCAAAGGAAACAGGCGTGATGCGCATCGGCCAGGGTTTCGACGTGCATGCCCTCGTCCCGGGGCGGAAACTCGTCGTCGGCGGCGTGGATATCCCCTTCGAGCGCGGACTGCTCGGCCATTCCGATGCCGACGTGCTGCTGCACGCCGTTACCGACGCTCTGCTCGGCGCCGCCGGCCTGGGCGACATCGGGCGGCATTTTCCCGACAATGATGCGCGCTTCAAGGACGCCGACAGCCGGCAGCTGCTGCGCGAGGCGGCGCGGCTGATCGAATGGGCCGGCTATCGCGTGGCGAACGTGGATGCCACGGTGATCGCACGCGCGCCGCGCATGGCGCCGCACGTGGCGGCGATGGCGGCAAACATCGCGACGGACCTCGGCATTGGGGCGGGCTGCGTCAACATCAAGGCGAAAACCACGGAAAACCTCGGCTTTGCCGGACGCGGCGAGGGCATCGCCGCCCAGGCCGTGGCGCTGATCGAGCGTGCCGGATAACCGCCGGGTTTTCTTCGCGCTCTGGCCCGGGGCGGAACAGGCGCGCCAATTCGACGCGGCAGGATGCCTGGCGCAAGCAGCATTCGGCGGACGGCGCATGCGTCGCGAGACGCTGCACCTGACGCTGGCTTTCGTCGGCGACGTGGCAGCCGACCGTCTTCCGGTGCTGCGCGACGTCGCCGGCGCGATCCGCCTGCCGCCATTCGCATTGCGCTTCGAGCGGCTCGAATGCCGGCACCGCAGGAGGATCGCCTGGGCCGCCGCTGCTGTCCCGCCGGAATTGCGCGACCTCGCCGATGCACTGGCGGCAGGCCTGAGGACGGCGCAATTCCCCGTCGAGGAGCGGCCTTTCGTCGCCCACGTCACGCTGCTGCGGCATGCCGACTGCGCATCGCGGCCGCCGGCGGGGGGATTGCGCATCGAGTGGCCGGTGCGCGACTTCGTGCTGGTCGAATCCGAGCTGAGACCGGAAGGCGCGCGCTACTGCATCGACGAGCGCTGGCCGCTGGCTTAAATCTGAAGCTTATCCAGCAACTCCGTTTCCAGCCGCAGCAACGTCGCCGTCTTGGCGAGCTCCTCGCCGCTGACGAGGAAGGTGTCCTCGACGCGTTCTCCGAGCGTGGCGATCTTCGCGGTATGCACGTTGATGCCATGCTCGTCGAGTGTGCTGGCTACGGTGAACAGCAGGCCGGGGCGGTCGGCGGCAACGATCGACAGCAAGCACTGGCCGGATTTTTCCGTCGGGCGGATCTGCACCTCGGGCGTGATGGGGAAGTGGCGCACCTGGCGCGAAAGGCGCCCGCTTTCCGGCTTGTCGGGCGGGGCGTCGGAGGCCAGGCGGGCTGCGAGTTCGTGTTCGATCAGACTGATCGTGTCGCGGTAGGCCAGCCTGCCGTCCGGGTCGAGCAGCATGAAGCTGTCCAGCGCGTAGCCGTGGCGGGTGGTGTGGATCTTCGCCTCGGCGATGCTGTAGCCGAGGCGGCTGAAAAAGCCGCACAGGCGGGCGAAGAGCTGCGGCCGGTCCCGGACATAGACCATTACCTGGAGGCCTTCGTCGCCGATGTGCGGCAGGCGTGCCTTCACGACGGCTTGTTCCGGCGCCGGCCGGTGATAGAGGCTGCGGGTGTGCCAGGCGATTTCTTCGGCGTCGTGGCGCAGGAAATACACCGTGTCGAGCTCTATCCAGAAGGCGTCCTCCACGCCCTGGCGCAGGCCGAAGTAGCGCAGCAGGCGGCGCGCGTCCTCCTGCCGTTCGGCGATGCCGATGGCCTGCTGGGGCGTTGCCCCGCGCAGCAGGCGCAGGGCGGCGTTGTAGAGGTCTTCCAGCAGCTTGCCCTTCCAGCCGTTCCATACCTTCGGGCTGGTGCCGCGGATGTCGGCGACGGTGAGCAGATACAGTCCCGCCAGCCGGCGCTCGTCGCCGACGAGGCTGGCAAAGGCGCGCACGACTTCGGGATCGGCCAGATCCTGCTTCTGTGCCACGTTCGACATCGACAGGTGGTGCTCGACCAGCCAGCCCACCAGCGCCGTGTCCTCCTCGGCCAGGCCGTGCTCGCGGCAGAAGCGGCGTGCGTCGGCCATGCCCAGCTTCGAGTGGTCGCCGCCGCGCCCCTTGGCGATGTCGTGAAAGAGCGCCGCGACGTAGAGCAGCCAGGGTTTCTCCAGTTCGGCGAAGAGGCGGCTGCAGAAGGGATATTCGTGGGCGAATTCCGGCAGGGCGAAGCGGCGCAGGTTGCGCACCACCATGAGGATGTGCTGGTCGACCGTGTAGACATGGAACAGGTCGTGCTGCATCTGGCAGACGATGCGGCGAAAGGCCGGAATGTAACGGCCGAGAATGTCGTACTGGTTCATGCGCCGCAGCTCGTGGAGCAGGCCGCGCTTCTGCTGGAAGAGCTTGAGGAAGGCGGCCCGGTTGGCCGGATCGCGGCGAAAACCAGGCCCGACGAGACGCCGCGCCCTCCACAGTGCGCGCAGGGTGCGCGCTGTCATGCCCTTCAGTTCGGGCCGCTGCGCCATGAGCAGGAAGCTCTCGAGGATGGCGGCGGGGGTGCGCTCGAACACCTCCCCGTCGCGCACGTCGAGCAGTTCGTGGTCCATCTGGAAGCGCCCGTTGATGACGATCGGCACCTTGTTTGGCTCGGGGAAAATCTCCGCGCCGAGGTTCTGCAGCAGGATGGTGTTGAGCTGGGTGACGGATTTCGCTGCCCGATAGTAGCGCTGCATGAGCAGTTCCGAGGCGCGCCGCGTCCGGCTGGCATGGATGCCGAACCGGCCGGCGACGGCTTCCTGGTGGTCGAACAGCAGGCGGTCTTCGCGCCGTCCGGTCAGGTGATGCAGGCGGATGCGAAGATGGCGCAGCAAGGTTTCCAGCCCATTTAGCTGGCGGGCCTCGCCGCGCGTGATGAAGCCGCGGCGGGCAAGGTCCGGCCAGGAGTCGCCCAGGCCGGCGGCACGGCTGATCCACAGGATGACCTGCAGGTCGCGCAAACCGCCGGGACTTTCCTTGCAGTTGGGCTCGAGCGCATAGGAGGTTTCCTGGTAGCGGACATGGCGTTCGTCCTGTTCCAGGCGCTTGCCCTTGTAGAAGGCGCCGGGCTCGAGCCGGGCGCGCATCTGCCTGGTGAATTCGGCGTACAGGCTGCGGCTGCCGCATACCAGCCGGGCTTCCAGCAGGTTGGTCTGCACCGTGATGTCGCGCGCGGCCTCGTCGGCGCATTGCCAGACCGTGCGAACGCTGTGGCCGATGTCCAACCCGATGTCCCACAGCAGGCCGATCAGCGCTTCGAGCTGGCGTTCGGTTTCGCCTGCCACGTTGTCCGGCAGCAGGAAGAGCAAGTCGATGTCCGAGGCGGGAAAGAGCTCGCGCCGTCCATAGCCGCCGACCGCCACCAGCGACAGGCCGAGCGGCAGACGCGCTTCCAGCCAGAGCTTCCTGAGCACGTCGTCGACAAGCTGGCAGTGTCCGCGCAACAGCCGGGCTGCATCTGCCCTGGCTTCATAGGCTGCCTTCAGCGCGGCCTGGCCGCGGGCCAACTCCTCCCTGATGCGGCTGGCGTGCAGAAACAGGGGGGGCGGGCCGTCGCCGGATGTGCCCGGCCGCATGGTCAACCCGGCCTGGCGGGCATGCCGGGCGACACCGTGAGGACTTCGACGCCGGATTCGGTCACCAGAACGCTGTGCTCCCACTGGGCCGAAAGGCTGCGGTCCTTGGTGACGATCGTCCATCCGTCGGGCAGCTCGGATATCGCCGCCTTGCCGGCGTTGATCATCGGCTCGATGGTGAAGATCATGCCCGGACGCAGTTCCGCACCCTGGCCCGGCCTGCCGTAATGCAGTACCTGTGGCTCTTCGTGAAACAGGCGCCCGACACCATGGCCGCAGAATTCGCGCACCACGGAAAAGCCGTTCGACTCGGCATGACGCTGGATGGCATGACCGATGTCGCCCAGATGCGCGCCCGGGCGCACCTGCTCGATGCCCAGCCAGAGGCATTCGTGGGTCACGGCGCAAAGACGCCGGGCCAGTATGGAAGCGTCGCCGACGATGAACATGCGCGAGGTGTCACCGTGCCAGCCATCCTTGATGACCGTGATGTCGATGTTGACGATGTCTCCCTTTTTCAGTGCCTTGTCGCCCGGCACGCCGTGGCAGACCTGGTGATTCACCGAGGCGCAGATGGACTTGGGGTAGGGCTTGTAGCCGGGCGGGGCGTAGTTCAGGGTTGCGGGGATGACGCCTTGCACATTGACCATGTAGTCGTGGCACAGGCGGTCGAGTTCGGCTGTGGTGACGTCGGATCTGACGTGCGGCTCGATGTAATCGAGCACTTCGGCGGCAAGGCGGCCGGCGACCCGCATTTTCTCGATTTCTTCCGGGGTCTTGATGACGATGCTCATCGCTTTGGGGGTGCGGTACATGGCATGGCGAAAAAATCGAATTATGCTTGAAAATACAAAGGAGATACCGCTATAATGCGCGCCTTGCCCGTCCCCGGACAGGCAAAATTCGCACGCCCGGCGCCGTAAGGGTGCCACGCAACAACGCAGCACGGCCGGGCGGAGGCCAACCCTTATCGGAGAATCTGATGTCCACGACCATGCGTCAAATGCTGGAGGCGGGTGTCCATTTTGGCCACCAGACCCGCTTCTGGAACCCCAAGATGGCCCCCTTCATCTTCGGCCATCGCAACAAGATCCACATCATCAACCTGGAAAAGACCCTGGTCAAATACCAGGAGGCGATGAATTTCCTGCGCAAGATGTCGTCGAACAAGGGCACCGTGCTCTTCGTCGGCACCAAGCGCCAGGCGCGCGAGATCGTGCGCGAGGAAGCCCAACGCGCCGGCGCCCCCTATGTCGACGAGCGCTGGCTGGGCGGCATGCTGACCAATTTCAAGACGGTCAAGCAGTCGATCAAGCGCCTGAAAGAACTCGATACGATGTCGCAGGACGGCACCTTCGAGCGCCTCGGCAAGAAGGAAGCGCTGATGCTGCAGCGCGAGATGGTCAAGTTGGAGAAGAGCATCGGCGGCATCAAGGACATGGGTGGCCTGCCGGACGCGATCTTCGTCATTGACGTCGGCTACCACAAGATCGCCGTTACCGAGGCCGGCAAGCTGGGCATCCCGGTGGTTGCCGTGGTCGATACCAACCACACCCCCGAAGGCGTCGCCTACGTGATTCCCGGCAACGACGACTCCAGCCGGGCGATTCGCCTCTATGCGCGCGGCGCCGCCGACGCCATCCTCGAAGGCCGCAGCCAGGCAGTGCAGGAAGTCGTCGCCGCGGTATCCGACGATTTCGTCGAGGTCGACGAGGGCGGACCAGGCGAAACAGCCTAAGCGCCGGGCGGCAATAATCCCGCGGGGCGGCATGGCCGCCCCGTTGTGCATCAACAGCATGAATTCAGGAGCAAGCATGGCGGAAATCACCGCTTCGATGGTAAAGGAACTGCGCGAGAAGACCGACGCGCCGATGATGGAGTGCAAGAAGGCCTTGACCGAGGCCGGCGGCGACATGGCCAAGGCCGAGGAAATCCTGCGCGTCAAGCTGGGCAACAAGGCCAGCAAGGCTGCCACGCGCGTGGCTGCCGAGGGCATGGTTGGCGTGTTCATTGCCCCGGATGCGAAGCTGGGCGCGATCATCGAGGTCAACTGCGAGACCGACTTCGTCGCCAAGAACGACGACTTCCAGGCCTTCACCAAGGCCCTGGCCGAACTGGTGGCGAAGCAGAACCCGGCCGACGTCGCCGTCCTGGCGGGACTGACTTTTAACGGCGCCACGGTGGAAGCCGCCCGCACCGCGCTGGTCGGCAAGATCGGCGAGAACATGTCGATCCGCCGCTTCGCCCGCATCGAGGCCAAAGGCAAGCTGGCCAGCTACATCCACGGCGGCGCCAAGATCGGCGTGCTGCTGGACATGGCCGGCGGCGACGATGCACTCGCCAAGGACGTCGCCATGCACATCGCCGCCTCCAAGCCGAAGGCGCTCGACGCCTCGGGCGTGCCGGCCGACCTGCTCGACACCGAGCGCCGCATCGCCGTCGAGAAGGCGCGCGAAGCCGGCAAGCCGGAGGCCATGCTGGAGAAGATCGCCGAAGGCACGGTACAGAAGTACCTCAAGGAAGTGACCCTGCTCGGCCAGGTCTTCGTCAAGGCCGAGGACGGCAAGCAGACCATCGAGCAGTTGCTCAAGGCGAAGGGTGCCGCCGTCGCCGGATTCCAGCTCTACGTGGTGGGCGAGGGCCTGGAGAAGCGCTCCAACGACTTCGCTGCCGAAGTGGCGGCCCAGGCTGCGGCTGCGCGCTGAAATGCCTGCGTCCGCCTACAAGCGCATTCTGCTCAAGTTGTCGGGCGAAGCCCTCATGGGCAGCGACGCCTACGGCATCAACCGGGAGACGCTGGCGGGCATCGTCGCCGAGATCAAGTCGGTCGCCGACCTGGGGGTCGAGATCGGCGTGGTCATCGGCGGCGGCAACATCTTTCGCGGCCTGGCCGGAGCCGCAGGTGGCATGGATCGCGCCACGGCCGACTACATGGGCATGCTGGCCACGGTGATGAATGCCATGGCCCTGGCCGATGCCCTGCGCCAGGCAGGCTTGAACGGCCGCGTGCAGTCGGCCCTCAACATCGAGCAGGTGGTCGAACCCTATATCCGCGGCAAGGCCATCCGTTACCTGGAAGAAGGGAAAATCGTCGTCTTCGCCGCCGGCACCGGCAACCCCTTCTTCACCACCGACACGGCGGCGGCGCTGCGCGGCTCGGAGATCGGAGCAGAGATCGTGCTCAAGGCAACCAAGGTGGACGGCGTCTACACCGCCGACCCGAAGAAGGAGCCGACGGCGCAGCGCTACCACCGCGTCAGCTTCGACGAGGCGATCGGCAGGAACCTCCAGGTGATGGACGCCACGGCCTTGGCCCTGTGCCGCGACCAGAAGCTGCCGATCAACGTCTTCAGCATTTTCAAGCCCGGTGCCCTGAAATCCGTCGTCCTCGGCGAGGACGAGGGTACCATGGTGCATTGTTGAGGAGAGCTCAGGATGATCCCGGAACTCAAGAAAACGACTGAACAGAAAATGCAGAAATCGCTCGAGGCCTTGAAAAACGACCTCGGCAAGGTGCGCACCGGGCGTGCCCACGCCGGCATCCTGGATCACGTTCAGGTGGATTATTATGGATCGATGGTGCCGATCAACCAGATCGCCAACGTGAATCTGATCGATGCGCGTACCATCGGAGTGACGCCCTGGGAAAAGAAAATGGCGGCGGTCATCGAGAAGGCCATCCGCGATTCCGACCTGGGACTCAATCCGGCGACGGTGGGCGACTCGGTGCGGGTGCCGATGCCGGCGCTCACCGAGGAGCGGCGCAAGGATCTGATCAAGGTGGTGCGCGGCGAGGCGGAGAATGCCCGCGTGGCGGTGCGCAACCTGCGCCGGGATGCCAACCACGCCCTCAAGGAAGCCATGAAGGCCAAGACCATCTCGGAGGATGAGGAGCGGCGCGCCCAGGAAGACGTGCAAAAGCTGACTGACCGCGCCATCGCCGAGATCGACAAGGCGCTCGCCCAGAAGGAAAGCGACCTGATGGCCGTCTGAGCGACGGACCATCCAGCGGTCCGGATATCCGCCGTGACCCTTTTCCCGAGCGCCACCCAGGACATCCCGCCAATCGGGGAGGTGCCCCGGCACATCGCCATCATCATGGACGGCAACGGGCGCTGGGCCAAGAAGCGCTTCATGCCCCGCGTCGCCGGGCACAAGCGCGGCGTCGAGACGGTACGCGAGATCATCAAGGCCTGCGTCGAGCGCGGCGTCTCCTACCTGACGCTGTTCGCCTTCAGCTCTGAGAACTGGCGCCGTCCGCAGGAAGAAGTAAGCTTCCTCATGCAGTTGTTCCTGCGCGCGCTGGAAGAGGAAGTGGCCAATCTGCACGAGAACAACATCCGCTTTCGCGTCATCGGCGACCTGTCCCGCTTCGATCCGCAGATCGTCGATCTGATTCGCCGCGGCGAGGCGCTCACGGCCGGCAACAGGGCGCTGACCCTCACCATCGCGGCCAATTACGGCGGCCGCTGGGACATCCTGCAGGCGATGGAAAGGATGCTCGCTGCTCGCCCGGAGAGGCGCAGCGGTTTCAGCGAGTCCGATCTGTCTGCGCATCTGGCGCTCAACTACGGCCCCGAGCCGGATCTGTTCATCCGCACAGGCGGGGAGCAGCGCATCAGCAATTTCCTGCTCTGGCAGCTAGCCTACAGCGAGTTGTATTTCACCGACACCCTCTGGCCCGCCTTCGATGCGGCAGCGCTCGATGCGGCCATCGCTTCCTATCGGCAGCGCGAACGGCGCTTCGGGCGTACCTCGGAGCAACTGCAGGCGGACAGCGTTCTGGAGCGCCCCAGGGAGGGCACGCGCTCCCCGGCTGCGAAAGAGAATGCTTAGAACGCGGGTCGTAACGGCGCTGCTACTTCTGGCGGGTTTCCTTTTCGCGCTTTTCCTGCCGCCGTTTTCCGTCTGGCTGCTGATCGTTTCGTTAGTTTGCGGGCTGGGGGCCTGGGAATGGGGTCGGCTGTTGCAGCTCGGCACGGCCGGCCGGCACGGCTATGCGCTGCTCTCGCTGAGCCTCACCGGAGCGCTCGGCTGGGTGGTATTCGATCTCGGCAGCGGACGCACGCAGCAGCCGGATGTGCTCCTTGCGGCATACATGCTGGCTGGCGCGTTCTGGCTGCTCGTCGTGCCGCTCTGGCTGAAGGCAAAGTGGCCCGTCCGGTCCGGTCTGCGTGGGTGTCTCGCCGGTCTCGTGGTTCTGTTGCCGGCCTGCCTGGCCATGATGCAGTTGCGGGCCATTTCCCCGCTGTTCCTGCTGGCGGTCATGGCAGCCGTGTGGATGGCAGATATTACCGCCTATGTCTGCGGGCGCGCTTTTGGCCGTCGCAAGCTGGCGCCGGCGATCAGCCCCGGCAAGACCTGGGAGGGGGCGGTCGGCGCCGTGTGCGGCGTGTGGTTGTATGGCAGCACGATAGCGGCGCTGGCCGGCCGTACCCCGGACGGAGCTCACGCCTGGATGATGTTCGGAGTGGCGATGGCCGTGCTGACGACCGTCAGCATCTTCGGCGACCTGTTCGAGTCGCTCGCCAAGCGGCAAGCGGGCGTAAAGGACAGCGGCGCGATCTTGCCCGGACATGGCGGGGTGCTCGATCGCATCGACAGCCTGACATCCACCCTGCCGCTCGTCGGTCTGGCGGCATTGCTCTGGGGGGGGCGGATGCCATGACAACCCGCAGGCAAAGGTTGGTCGTGCTGGGCGCGACCGGCTCGATCGGCGTCAGCACGCTCGACGTGGTGTCGCGCCACCCGGATCGCTTCGAGGTGCTGGCCCTGTCCGCCCAGAATCGGGTCGACCGTCTTGCCGAGCAGTGCGGCCGCTTCAAACCGCGATTCGCGGTCGTCGGCTCGGCAGCCGCAGCCGAGCGGTTGGCAAGCCTGTTGCGACGATCAGATTGCGAAACGACCGTGCTGGCCGGAGCGGAGGCGCTCGAAGGGATTGCCTGCCTGGCCGATGCGGATGCCGTGATGGCGGCAATCGTCGGCGCAGCCGGTTTGCGCCCCACCTTGGCCGCTGCTCGGGCAGGCAAGAAGATCCTCCTGGCCAACAAGGAAGCCTTGGTCATGGCCGGCCCGGTGTTCATGGCTGAAATACAACGAAACAATGCCATTTTGCTACCGATAGATAGCGAACATAATGCTATTTATCAATCACTACCAAGAGATTATTCATGTGATTTATCAAGTAGCGGTGTGCGCCGGATTCTACTGACGGCATCGGGCGGTCCCTTCAGGCGGACCCCGGTGTCTGATCTGGCACATGTAACGCCGGAACAGGCCTGTGCGCACCCGAACTGGGCAATGGGCAGAAAGATATCGGTCGATTCGGCCACCATGATGAACAAGGGGCTTGAGGTCATTGAGGCGCACTGGCTGTTCAATGTACCGCCCGAACGCATCGAGGTGGTGATCCACCCGCAAAGCGTTATCCATTCCATGGTCGAATACGCGGACGGCTCGGTAATTGCCCAACTCGGCAACCCGGACATGCGCACACCGATTGCCCATGCCCTGGCCCACCCGGACCGCATCGAGGCCGGCGTCGCGCCGCTCGACCTCTGTCGCATCGGCAGCCTGGACTTCGAACGCCCGGATATGGATCGATTCCCGTGCCTGCGCCTTGCCTATGAGGTGCTGGCACGGGGCGGAAATGCCCCGGCCGTGCTGAATGCCGCCAATGAAATCGCGGTCGAAGCCTTCCTGGAGCGCAGGCTGGCCTTTGACCTCATACCCATCGTCATCGAGCAGGCACTGCGAAACACTGCCTGGATGAAGGCAGACAATCTGGATATCGTCATGGAAGCCGATGCTGCGGCACGCAAGATCGCCCGGAAGGCCGTCGATGCCCGGGCACGACCGGCATGAACGATTTTCTGTTCTATTTCGGCGCCTTTGCAATGGCTCTGGGTCTGCTGATCGTCGTGCATGAGGCCGGGCATTTTCTTCTGGCCCGCTGGTGCGGCGTCAAGGTGCTGAGGTTTTCCGTCGGTTTCGGCAAACCCATCCTGTCGCGCCGCTTCGGGACGGATCGGACAGAACTGTCCTTGGCCGCCTTCCCCCTCGGCGGCTACGTGAAGATGCTGGATGAGCGGGAAGGGGAGGTCGAGACACCCGAACTGCCGCGCGCCTACAACCGGCAGCCGGTCTGGAAACGGTTCCTCATCGTGCTGGCCGGCCCTATGGCCAACTTCCTGCTGGCAATCCTCATGTACTGGGCCTTGTTCGTTCACGGCACGGAAGAGCCCAGGCCGCTTCTCGGTGCCCCTGTCGCAGAGTCACTGGCAGCCCGGGCCGGTTTCCAGGAAGGCGAACTGGTGCGCAGCATCGACGGCCAGCCGATCGTTTCCTGGCAGGAATTGCGCTGGCAACTGTTGCAGCATGCCGTCAAAAAAACCGACGCAACGCTGGAAGTCATCAGCCAGCGCCAGGAAATCGACTTCCGCAAGCTGGATCTGTCGTTGCTCGGCACCATGTCATTCGAAGGCGACATCCTGCAGCAAATCGGATTCCGTTTTTTCCGTCCCCAGTTGAAGCCGGTCATCGGCAAGGTAATGGCGGGCAGCGTTGCCGAACTGGCCGGCATGCGCGAAGGCGACAGGATCGTCGCCATCGACGATGCGCCGGTGGCCGCCTGGTCGCAAGTGACGGCTATCATTCGCGAGGCGCCCGGACGCCGCATCCGCATCATGCTGGAACGCCACGGAGAAACCCTCGGTCTGGACGTCACGCCGACGGAGGCGGACGAGCGCGGCATTCGGGTCGGCCGTATCGGCATTGGCGTGAGGGAAGGGGAGGGCGATCGCGCGGCCCTGTTGACTACCGTCCGGTACGGCCCGCTCGAATCTTTCGGCAAGGCCGTCGTCCAGACTTGGGAGACATCCGTTTTCAGCCTGAAGATGCTGGGCAGGATGGTGTTCGGCGAGGTGTCCTGGAAGAACCTGAGCGGGCCCGTCACGATTGCCGATTACGCGGGCCAATCGGCCAGGCTGGGGCTGGCGCATTACATCAAGTTCTTGGCGCTGATCAGCATCAGCCTCGGCGTCCTGAACCTGTTGCCGATCCCCTTATTGGATGGCGGACACTTGATGTATTATATTGTCGAGATAATCAAGGGCGGTCCCGTTTCCGAACGCATGATGGAAATTGGCCAGCAGATCGGTTTGGCGCTGCTGGCGATGCTGATGGCTTTTGCCTTTTACAACGATATCAACCGCCTTGTATCCGGCTGACTCAACGTGAAAAAGAAAATTCTTCCGGGCCTGCTGGCGGCACTGCTCTCCGCCTCCGTGCTTGCCTTCGATCCTTTCGTGGTGAAGGACATCCGCGTCGAGGGCATTCAGCGCACCGAGGCCGGCACGGTATTCAGCTACTTGCCGGTCAAGGTTGGCGAAACCATGACCGACGAAAAGGCCGCGCAGGCCATCAAGGCGCTGTTTGCGACGGGTTTCTTCAAGGATGTCCGCATCGAGGTCGAAGGAGACGTGGTGGTGGTCGTCGTCGAGGAGCGCCCGGCCATCGCCTCGGTCGATTTCGTCGGCATCAAGGAATTCGACAAGGATGCGCTGAAAAAAGGGCTGAAGGAGATTGGCCTGGCCGAGTCGCGCATCTTCGACAGATCGATGCTCGAGCGCGCCGAGCAGGAATTGAAGCGCCAGTATCTCTCCAAGGGACGCTACGCGGTCAGCATTACCACCACCGTGACACCGCTGGAGCGGAACCGGGTAGGCATCAATTTCGCGGTTGACGAAGGCGAGGTTGCCAAGATCCGGCAGATCAACATCGTCGGCGCCCAGGCCTTCAAGGAGAAGGATCTGCTGGATGTGTTCGCGCTGCGCACGCCCAACTGGATCAGCTGGTATACGAAGAACGACCAGTATTCCAAGCAAAAGCTGTCGGCCGACCTAGAGGCGCTGAAGTCCTATTACCACGACCGCGGTCATATCGAGTTCGAAGTCGAGTCCACCCAGGTGTCCATCAGCCCTGACAAGAAGGACATCTACATCACCATCAACGTCAAGGAAGGCGAGAAATACACGATATCCTCGGTCAAGCTGGCCGGAGACCTGACCCTTCCGGAGGACGAACTGCGTAAGCTGGTGAGGATCAAGCCCGGTGAAGTGTTCTCGCGGGAGAAGCTGACCGACACGACGAAGCAGATCAACGAAAAACTGGGCAACGAGGGCTTCGCCTTCGCCAACGTGAACGCCGCGCCCGAACTCGACAAGGACCGGAAGCAGGTCGCCTTCACCATCTTCATCGATCCGGGGCGGCGGGTATACGTACGCCGCATCAATGTCACCGGGAACAACCGCACGCGCGACGAAGTGATCCGTCGCGAGGCCAGGCAGATGGAGGGCGGCTGGTATGACGGCGAGAAGATCAACAAGACACGCTCGCGGGTGGACAAGCTGGGCTATTTCGACGAGGTGAACGTCGAAACGCCGGCCGTACCCGGCACCACCGACCAGGTCGATGTCAATCTCAACGTCAAGGAAAAACCGACCGGCAACATCATGCTCGGCGCCGGTTTCTCGAGCGCCGAGAAGTTCGTCGTGTCGGGCTCCGTTTCGCAAAACAACATCTTCGGCAGCGGCAAGCACCTCTCGGTGAATGTCAACTCCGGCAAGATCAACAAGACTTATTCGATGTCCTATACCGACCCCTACCACACCGTGGACGGGGTGAGCCGGGGCTTCGATGTTTACCGTCGCGACACGGATCCGAGTTCTACCGCCATCGCGAATTACAAGACCTCTTCGCTGGGTGCCGGCATCCGCTACGGGTTTCCCATTGCCGAGGACAATTCGATCGGGGTCGGCCTGTCCTTCGACTCGACCAAGGTCAAGACCTACAGCACAAGCCCCAAGCGTTATCTCGACTTCGTGAATCAGTTCGGCTCCTCGAACACCACGCTGCTGCTGAACACCACCTGGGCCAACGACCAGCGCGACAGCCTGATTTACACCACCAAAGGCACGGTGCAGCGCGCCTACGGCGAGATCGGACTGCCGGGCGGGGACCTCAAATTCTACAAGCTGAACTATCAGCACCAGAAATTTTTCCCGCTAACGAAGGACATCACGCTGATGCTGAACGGCGAGTTTGGTTTCGGCGATGGCTACGGCGGCGAACCCCTGCCGTTCTTCCGCCATTTCTACGCCGGCGGCATCGGTTCGGTGCGCGGATTCAAGACCGGCTCGCTGGGGCCGCATGACGTTTATCCCAACGACGACGATGCGCTGGGCGGTAACAAGCGGTTGGTCGCCAATGCCGAGTTTCTCATGCCCCTGCCGGGCATCGGCCTAGACAAGTCCTTCCGCTTCGGCGGCTTCGTCGATGCAGGCTATGTCTGGGCCACCAGCCAGAAAATGCGATTGTCGGATTTGCGGTACAGTATCGGTGTGTCGGTCGCCTGGTCTTCCCCCTTCGGGCCGCTGAAGTTCAGCATTGCCCAGCCGCTCAACAGGAAGTCGGGGGACAAGATCGAGCGCTTCCAGTTCCAGATGGGCACGTCGTTCTGAGGTTGCCTTTTTGCAGGAGAGTCATGTTGAAGAAGATCGCCATTCTCATTCTTGTTGCTGCCGGCCTGCTTTCCCAGCCGGCCGCCGCCGAGACCAAAATCGGCTTCGTGAATACCGAAAAGATATTCCGCGAAGCGGCGCCTGCCGTGCGCGCGCAGAAGAAAATCGAGAAGGAGTTTGAAAAGCGCGACCAGGAGATGCAGCGCCTTGCCAAGCAGTTGCAGACCATGCAGGAAAGCCTGGAGAAGAACGCAGTCACCATGTCGGAGAGCGACAAGCGCAACAAGGAGCGAGAGTTCAACGACCTCAATCGCGAGTTCCAGCGCAAGCAGCGGGAGTTCCGCGAAGACCTCAACCAGCGCCGGAACGAGGAGCTGGCCGCCGTGCTCGAGCGCGCCAACAAGGCCATCAAGGCCATCGCCGAAGCCGAGAAGTTCGATGTGATTATGCAGGAAGCGGTCTATGCCGCACCGCGCATCGACATCACCGACAAGGTCATCAAGGCCCTCGCAGACGGCAAGTAAAGCACATGCATGACCGGGCGCGCAGACGGCTACACGCTTGACGAAATCGTATCGCGCCTCGGTGGCCGGCTGATCGGCGAGGGTGGCGTCCGCGTCGACCGCGTGGCTACCCTCAGTCAAGCCGGCCCTGGCGAAATCGCCTTCCTGGCCAATCCCAGATACCGCCGGCAACTCGCTGCAAGCCGGGCGGCTGCGGTGGTGCTGTCGCCCGCAGATGCCATCGGTTGCCCGCAGCCCTGCATCGTCAGCGACAATCCCTATGCCTATTTCGCGCGGGTCGCCCAGATGCTCAACCCGCTTCCGCAGACGCCGGCCGGCATTCACCCTGCCGCACTTTCCGAGTCGAAGCTCGATCCGAGCGTGAGTGTCGCTGCCGGCGCAGTCATCGGGAAGGACGTGAGCATCGGCGACCACTGCGTCATCGGTCCGGCCTGCATTCTTGGCGATGGCGTGCGGCTTGGCGCGCACAGCCGGCTGTACGGCAACGTGACCGTCTATTCGGGCTGCGTGATCGGGCGCCGCGCCATCATTCACGCCGGCGCGGTAATCGGCGCCGACGGCTTCGGCATCGCTCGCGAGCCCGACGGTAGCTGGACCAAGATTCCGCAGGTCGGCCGCGTCGTCATCGGCGACGATGTCGAGATCGGCGCCAACACCACCATCGACCGCGGCGCCATCGACGACACGGTGATCGAGGACGGCGTCAAGCTCGACAACCAGATCCAGATTGGCCACAACGTGCGTGTCGGCGCCCACACGGCGATGGCCGGCTGCGTCGGGGTTGCCGGCAGCGCCCGCATCGGTCGCCGCTGCACAGTCGGCGGCGGGGCCATCATCCTGGGGCATTTGTCGATTGCCGACGACGTAAGCATCTCGGCCGCCACCCTCGTCACTAAATCCATCGACAGGGCCGGCACCTACAGCGGCGCCATTCCGTTCGCACCGCACCGCGACTGGTTGAGGAATGCCGCCCACCTGCGGCACCTGGATGACCTCGCGGACAGAATCCGCACGCTGGAATCGCGCATCGCACAACTGGAGAAAAAACCTTGAGCACGATGGACATCCACGAAATTCTGGAGCACCTGCCGCACCGCTATCCGATCCTGCTGGTGGACCGCGTGCTCGATGTGATACCGGGCGAGCGCATCGTTGCACTGAAGAACGTCAGCGTGAACGAGCCGTTCTTCCCCGGCCATTATCCGCACCACCCGGTGATGCCGGGCGTGCTGATCGTCGAAGCGCTGGCGCAGGCCGCAGCGATCCTGTCCTTCAAGACGATGGGCGGCAAGCCGAACGACAAGTCGGTCTATTATTTCGTCGGCATTGACGGTGCCCGCTTCAAGAGGCCGGTGAGCCCGGGAGACCAGCTGATTCTCGAGGTGTCGATCCAGGCCAACAAGCGCGGACTCTGGAAGTTTGCCGCCCAGGCCAAGGTCGACGACCAGATTGCTGCGGAAGCCGAACTCCTGTGCACGGTGCGCACCATCGAATGAATCAGCCGCTTATTCACCCGACGGCGATCGTCCATCCCAATGCTCGCCTGGGCGGCAATGTCGCCGTGGGCGCCTATTCGCTTATCGGGGAGCACGTCGAAGTCGGCGACAACAGCTGGGTCGGGCCCCATGTCGTCATCGGTGGCCACACACGGATAGGGCGGGAAAACCGCATCTTCCAGTTTTCCTCCATCGGGGAGATCCCCCAGGACAAGAAGTATGCCGGCGAGCAGACACGGCTGGAGATCGGCGACCGCAACACGATCCGCGAGTTTTGCACCTTCAATTGCGGCACGGCGCAAGATGCAGGCGTCACTCGCGTGGGGTCGGGCAACTGGATCATGGCCTACGTGCACATCGCCCACGATTGCCAGGTCGGCGACAACGCCATTTTCGCCAACAATGCCCAGCTGGCGGGCCATGTCCATGTCGGCGATTTCGCCATCCTGGGCGGCTTCACCGTCGTACACCAGTTCGTGCGCATCGGCGCCCACAGCATGACGGCGATGGGCACCATCCTGCTGCAGGACCTGCCGCCCTATGTCACGGCGGCAGGCAACACCGCCAAGCCCTTCGGCATCAATTCCGAAGGGCTCAAGCGCCGGGGCTACGATGCGGAGTCGGTCGCTGCCCTGAAGCGGGCCTACAAGCTCCTCTTCCGCTCGGGCGCTTCGCTCGACGAAGCGCGCGCGACAATCCGGGCCGAGGCGCAAACCCGGCCGGCGCTTGCCCTCCTTGCCGATTTTCTCGCCATGCCGGGCAGAGGCATCATCAGATAGGTTCCCATGTCGGACAGGATACGCATCGCCATGGTCGCCGGAGAAGCCTCGGGCGATCTGCTTGCCAGTCATCTCATCGCGGCCATCAGGCGCCGTCTCCCGGAGACTGACTTTTACGGCATCGGCGGGCCAAAAATGCAGGCGGCCGGATTCGATGTGCGATTCCCGGCAGAAAAACTGGCGGTGCGGGGTTATGCCGAAGTGTTGCGTCACTATCGCGAGATCACCGCTATCCGGCGCTGCTTGCTCGACGATCTGCTGGCCGCGCCGCCGCGGGCCTTCATCGGCGTCGATGCGCCCGATTTCAACCTCCAACTCGAAAAACGGATGAAGGCGCGCGGCACCCCGGCCATCCACTACGTCAGCCCTTCCGTCTGGGCTTGGCGCGGCGGCCGCATTCGCGGCATCGCCCAATCCGTGTCGCACATGCTGGCCTTGTTCCCCTTCGAGGAGGAAATCTACCGGCGCAACAACATTCCGGTCAGCTATGTCGGCCATCCCCTGGCCGACGTCATTCCCCTCGATGTGAATCGCCCGGCCTTGCGCGAGAAGCTCGGCATCCCGCAGGATCAACTGGTGTTTGCACTGCTGCCCGGCAGCCGGCAGTCGGAACTTCAATACCTGGCCGACACCTTCATCGAAACCGCCAGGCGCCTGCACCGGCGCTTTCCGCAGGCGCGTTTCCTCGTGCCGCTGGCCACGCGCGAAACACGGGACTTGTTCGAACTGGCGCTCTACCGCCTGTCGGCGCAGAACCTGCCGGTTACCCGACTGTTCGGCCATGCCCACGACGCCATGGGCGCTGCCGACGGGGTACTGGTGGCCAGCGGCACCGCCACCCTCGAAGCGGCCCTCCTGAAAAAACCGATGGTCATCGCCTATCGCATGTCGCCCTGGTCCTGGCGGCTCATGCGCCGCATGAAATACCAGCCGTGGGTCGGCCTGCCGAACATCCTTTCCGGCCGTTTCGTCGTACCGGAGTTCCTGCAAGACGAGGCCATTCCGGACAATCTGGCCCAAGCCCTCGGCAACCTCGTCGAAGACCCCGAGACCTGCCGGCGCATTGCCGCCACCTTCGCCAGTCTGCACCTGCAACTGAGGCTGAATTCGGCCGAGCGTGCGGCCGATGCAATCCTGCCTTACCTTGCCGACAGGGCCGCAGCATGGAACCCGGCGCCGCAGGTCGCCTGATCTGCGGTGTCGACGAGGCGGGCAGGGGACCGCTGGCCGGGCCAGTTTACGCCGCCGCCGTCGTCCTCGATCCGGACAATCCGATTGATGGACTGGCTGATTCCAAAAAACTCAGCGAGAAAGCACGCAACCGGCTGGCGCCCCTTATCCGGCAGCACGCCCTGTTCTGGACGGTCGCCAGCGCTTCCGTGGAGGAGATCGACGCGCTGAACATTCTGCAGGCGAGCCTGCTGGCCATGCGCCGCGCAATCGAGGCGCTGACCGTGCGGCCCCGGGAAGTCCTGGTCGATGGCACGCACTGTCCTGCCATCGCGATTCCCGTCCGGGCGGTGGTGAAGGGCGACAGCACCGTTGCCGCCATCTCGGCCGCCTCGATTCTGGCGAAGACGGCGCGCGATGCCGAGATGCTGCGCCTGCATGAACTGTATCCCCAATACGGCCTCGACCGGCACAAGGGCTACCCGACGGCGGCACATCTGGCGGCGCTGCGCGAGCATGGCGTCACCGGCATTCATCGCCGCAGCTTCGGCCCGGTGCGCGACATGATCAGCGGGGCCTGAAGCCCGATTCCCGCAACAGTTTCTGCCAGGCACGGCGCTCGCGCCCTGGATCGACCAGATGCCGGCGGCACCTGACCGCGGCTGCCAGGCGCGCCAGAAACCGCCGGTCGTCGATGGCCTGGCGAAGCAATTCGGCCAGGCGTGCATGGTCGCCGACAGGGTAGCAGGCAGGATAATTCTTGCCGAGAAGTCCCCGATTGCCCGGAATATCCGAGGCGATCACCGGCACGCCGAGGGCGATCGCTTCCGAAACCACGTGGGCGCCGCCCTCCAGCCGGGAACTGATCACCATGAGGTGGCTGTGGGCCAGCAGGCGCAGCGCTGCCCAGTGCGGCAGTTCGCCGATCCAGCGGTAACGCACGTCGTCGCGCATGCGGCGCTTTGCTTCTTGCGACATTTCCCTGGCGAGTGACTGACCGGCCTGCACGACTTCCAACTGTCGGTCGGGCATCGATCGCAGCGCCCTTGCCGCGCAAAAGGGATCCTTTTCCTCGCGCAGATGACCCAGTACGCAGATGCGGAACTTGCGCACGGGCGGGGCGGGCGCGAGCGCAGTCGAGACGGATTGGTGGACGACGTGTGCCTTGCACCGCTGTTGCGGCGTCAATTCCGCGAGTGCCTCTTCCTGCAGCACGATTAGACCGGTCGCCATGTCGAGGGACGCGGCCGCGTTCGCGTCTGCATGGATATCCCGGTAGATGTCGGTGCCGGTCAGGGCCAGCAGGGCCGGGCGATCCGGGTGATGGGCGCGGAAATCGCACAGGGCTTCATGGCTCTTGCGCGCATGGAGGGCGACGAGCAGATCGCAGTCCTGATCTTCCCATTGCACCGCCACACTGACGCTGCAGCCGAGTCCGCGCAGGATTCGTGCCCAGCGCATCGCCGTATTGCGGTTGCCGGCGCGCGAGCCGGGCGGGGCGGGGGTGACGATGAAGACGTTCGGCGCGCTCATGGGAATGTCACTATACTTTCCCGCAGACATGAAGAAAATCACCTCCCGCGACAACGCCACCTTCAGGCAACTCAGGCTGTTGTCGCACTCCTCGCGCGAACGACGCAAGCAGGGCAGGACGGTGCTCGACGGCATCCATCTGGTATCGGCCTGGGTGGAATGCTTCGGCCAGCCGGATCTGCTCGCCGTCAGCGAGGGCGGCGCACGGCATCCCGAGATCCGCGAATGGATTGCGGCGCATCCGCGGATCGTCCTCCAGACACTCGACGATGCCCTGTTCAGGGAAGTCAGTCCGGTCGAAACGCCGACCGGCATTCTCGCGCTGATCGACATTCCCCGGCCGCCGCCGCACCTTGCGACCAGCGCATCCTGCGTGCTGCTGGAAGCCATCCAGGATGCCGGGAATCTGGGGTCGATTCTGCGTACGTCTGCCGCCGCGGGCATTGCCGACGTTTTTCTCGGGCCCGGCTGCGCCCAGGCCTGGTCGCCGCGCGTCCTGCGCGCGGGCATGGGCGCCCATTTCCTGCTGCACATTCATGAGCATGCCTCGCTCGATCGGGTGATGGCCGGCTTCGACGGCCTCAGCCTATCGACGCAATTGGATGCCGCGCAGGCGGTCCATGACACCGATCTGACCGGACCGGTGGCATGGCTGTTCGGCAACGAGGGAAGCGGGCTGTCGGCTTCGACGGCCGCCGCCTGCCGCCTGGCCGTCCGCATACCCATGCCAGGCAAGGTCGAATCGTTGAATGTCGCGGCGGCGGCCGCAATCTGCCTCTTCGAGGAAGTTCGGCAAAAGCGCCAGCGGGAGGCTCAGAAAACGTGACGATCCAGACCGGCTTCCTGCATGATGGTGGCAGCCATCTCCTCGATGGATTTCGTGGTTGAATCCATCCAGCGCACGCCTTCCCGCTGCATCAACTTCTGCGCCTCCTCGATTTCGTAGCGGCAATTCGACAGGGAGGCATATTTGCTGCCGGGCCGACGCTCGGAACGAATCTGATGCAGTCGTTCTGGCGCGATGGTCAGGCCGAACAGCTTGCCGCGATGATGGTATAGCACCTCGGGCAGTTTCCTCCGCTCGAAATCCTCCGGGATCAAGGGATAGTTGGCCGCACGGATGCCGAATTGCATGGCCAGGTACAGGCTGGTGGGCGTCTTGCCGCTGCGCGAAACACCGACCAGAATCAACTCAGCCTGCCCCAGATTGCGGTCCGAGGCGCCGTCGTCGTGGGCGAGGGTGAAATTGACCGCCTCGATGCGGTTGAGGTAGTCCTGGCTGCTGGCCCGGCCATGCGAGCGACCGATGGTGTGGCTGGACCTGGTGCCCAGTTCGTTCTCCAGCGGCACGATGAAGGTTTCGAAGAAATCGAGGAACAGCGCATCGGCCTCGCGCAGCAGCCTGCCTATGTTTGAATCGATCAGCGTCGCGATGACGATGGGGCGAGTGCCGTCGCGCCGGGCAGCGTCCTGTATCTGCAGCAGGCAGTTGCGAGCCTGGGCCAGCGTCGACACGAAGGGGATTCGCACCTGGCGCAGCAGGATGCCTTCGAACTGGGTCAGGAGACTGTGTCCCAGCGTTTCGGCCGTGATACCGGTGCCATCCGAGATGAAAAAGACCGTTCGCGATTGTCTTTCGGGCATTGACGAAATTCCAGCCGATAAAAGCGCTAAAATTTGCATTTTATAGCCCTTGCATTCCGGAAAGCATTAAATGAATCAGTACGTGGTCGCATTCGACGCCCTGCGGATGAACGATGTCGAAAAGGTGGGCGGCAAGAATGCTTCCCTGGGCGAGATGATCAGCCAGCTTGCCCATCTGGGCGTGCGGGTGCCCGGCGGCTTCGCCACGACGGCAGCGGCCTATCGCGATTTCCTGAAGCACCAGAGTCTCGACCGGCGCATCAACGAACTCCTCGACAGCCTCGACGTCGATGACGTCGAAGCCCTGGCGGCGACGGGCGCCAAGATTCGCGGCTGGATTGCCGAGCAGCCCTTCCCGGAGCGGCTCGAGAAGGAAATTTCGGCGCATTATCATGCCCTGGCCTGCAACGGCAGGGACGATGCCACCTTCGCAGTGCGTTCCAGTGCCACCGCCGAGGATCTCCCGGACGCCTCCTTTGCCGGCCAGCAGGAGACCTTCCTCAACATCCACGGTCTTGACAACGTGCTGCAGGCCGTCAAGCATGTCTTCGCGTCGCTGTACAACGACCGCGCCATCGCCTATCGCGTGCACAAGAATTTCCGCCATGCCGAGATCGCCCTCTCCGCCGGCGTTCAGCGCATGGTGCGCAGCGACATCGGCACGTCCGGCGTCATGTTCACGCTGGATACCGAATCCGGCTTCCGCGACGTCGTCTTCGTGACGGCCTCGTATGGCCTGGGCGAGACGGTCGTGCAGGGTGCCGTCAACCCGGACGAGTTCTACGTGCACAAGCCTAAGCTCGCCGAAGGCCGTCCCTCGATCATCCGCCGCAACCTCGGTTCGAAGATGGTCAGGATGGAATTCACCGATTCCAAGCAGGCCGGCCGTTCGACCCGCACGGTGGAGGTGGCCGAGGCCGATCGCAACCGCTTCGCCCTCTCCGATGCGGACGTGCTGGAACTGGCCCGCTACGCTGTCAGCATCGAGCAGCACTACGGCCGGCCGATGGATATCGAGTGGGGCCGGGATGGCAACGACGGCAAGCTCTACATTCTTCAGGCGCGCCCGGAAACAGTGAAGGCGGGGGAGAACCAGCATGTGTTGCAGCGCTACCGCCTGAAGCAGCACTCGAAGGTTATCGTCTCGGGACGCGCCATCGGCCAGAAAATTGCCACCGGCCCGGTGCGCCTCATCCCCAACGCCTCGCAGATGTCCAAGGTGCAGCCCGGCGACATCCTCGTTACGGACATGACCGACCCGAACTGGGAGCCCGTCATGAAGCGCGCCGCCGCCATTGTCACCAACCGCGGCGGCCGCACCTGCCACGCTGCCATCATCGCGCGCGAGTTGGGCATTCCCGCAGTAGTCGGCTGCGGCAATGCGACCGACTCCCTCAGCGAGGAAGAGTCCGTCACGGTGTCCTGTGCCGAAGGCGATACCGGCTACATCTATCGGGGCATCCTCGACTACGAGGTGACGACCCAGGAGCTGGGCAACCTGCCGAGGCTGCCGGTGAAGATCGCCATGAACGTCGGCAACCCGGAACTCGCCTTCGAGTTTCAGGGCATCCCCAACGCCGGCGTCGGCCTGGCACGCATCGAATTCATCATCAACAACGTCATCGGCATCCATCCCAAGGCGATCCTGGAACTGGATCGCGTGCCGGCCGGCCTGCGCGACGAAATCAATCGCCGTTCGCGCGGCTACGCCAGTCCGAAGGATTTCTTCGTCGATAAGCTGGCCGAGGGCGTGTCGACCATTGCCGCCGCCTTCTGGCCGAAGCCGGTAATCGTCCGCCTGTCCGACTTCAAGTCGAACGAATACCGCAAGCTGCTGGGCGGCGAGATATACGAGCCCGAAGAAGAAAACCCGATGCTCGGTTTCCGCGGCGCCTCGCGCTACGTCGCACCGTCCTTCCGCGACTGTTTCCAACTGGAATGCCGCGCACTGAAGAAGGTGCGTGACGACATGGGCCTTACCAACGTCGAGATCATGGTGCCGTTCACCCGCACCGTAGAGGAAGCGAAGGGGGTGGCCGACCTGCTGGCTAAGAATGGACTCAGGCGGAGCGAAAACGGGCTGCGTCTGATCATGATGTGCGAAATACCCTCGAACGCCCTGCTGGCCGAGCAGTTCCTCCAACATTTCGACGGTTTCTCGATCGGCTCCAACGACCTGACCCAGCTGACGCTCGGCCTCGATCGCGACTCGGGCCTGGTCGCCAGCCTCTTCGACGAGCGTGACGCCGCCGTGAAGGCCCTTCTCAGCATGGCCATCAAGACCTGCCGCCGGCTAGACAAGTATGTCGGCATCTGCGGCCAGGGACCATCCGACCATGTCGATTTCGCAGAGTGGCTGATGGACGAGGGCATCGTGACGATCTCCCTCAATCCTGATACCGTAGTAGATACTTGGATGAGGCTGGGCGAGCACCTGGCGCAACAGGGCAAATAGAAGCACGAGGAGGCAGCATGCAGCCGGAATGGTGGCACTGGGCGGTACTGGGCATCGGGCTGATCATCGCGGAACTCGCCATTCCGGCGTTTTTCATCGTCTGGTTCGGTCTGGGTGCGCTACTGGTGTCGATCGTGCTTCTGGCGGCGCCCTCGATGAGCCTCACTGCCCAGCTCCTGACGTGGACGCTCGCTTCGGTGGCGATGGTCGTGCTCTGGTTCCGCATCTTCAAACCCGGCATGCACAAGACGAAAATCGGCATGTCCGACTCGAACATCGTCGGCGAGGTCGGCATGCTGATCCGCGACGTCGAGCCTTTCCAGAAGGGGCAGGTGCGTTTCCAGAAGCCGCTGGTCGGCTCGGAGGTATGGGAATGCATTTCAGACGAGACGATCAAGTCGGGCGAGCGCGTCAGGGTGCTCGGCATCGAGGGCAGTTTTCTCAAGGTAGGCAAGGCCTGAGGGGGGATCATGAGTGCAGGTTTCATCGTCGTCGTCGCGGTACTGGTCTTTGCTCTGGTCACGGTCTGGAAGGGCGTGCGCATCGTGCCACAGGGCGAGGAGTGGATCGTCGAGCGTCTTGGCAAGTACAACAGCACCCTGCATCCTGGCCTCAACATCGTCGTCCCCTACGTCGACCGCATCGCCTACAAGGTGGTGACCAAGGACATCATCCTCGACGTGCAGGAGCAGGAAGTCATCACCAAGGACAACGCCGTGATCCTGACCAATGCCATCGCCTTCATCAAGGTCACCGATCCGGTCAAGGCCGTCTACGGCGTGGTGGATTTCGCCGAAGCCATCCGCAATCTCATCATGACGACCCTGCGCTCGATCACCGGTGAGATGGAACTCGACCAGGCCCTGTCGTCCCGCGACAAGATCAAGGTTCGCCTTCGCGAAAGCATTGCCGACGAAGCCGTCGATTGGGGCCTTACGGTGAAGTCGGTTGAAATCCAGGATATCAAGCCCTCGGCCTCGATGCAGAAGGCCATGGAGATGCAGGCTTCAGCCGAACGGGAAAGGAAGGCCATGGTGACGCGGGCAGAAGGCGAAAAACAGTCGATGATCCTGCAGGCCGAGGCGCGCGTCGAGTCCGCGCGGCGCGACGCAGAAGCCCAGGTCACCTTGGCCGAGGCGTCGTCCGAGGCGATCAAGCGGGTCGCGCAGGCGATCGGCGACCGCGATACGCCAATGCTTTACCTGCTGGGGGAAAAATACATCACATCGATCACTCACCTTGCCGGATCGGAGAATGCCAAGATGATCGTGTTGCCGGCGGATGTGCAGGAGGCGGTGCGCGGTGTGCTCGGGCGATTCAAGGCCTGATCAGGCCTTCACCCGCATCAGGCGCTGCTTCTCGCGCTCCCAGTCGCGTTTCTTCTCGGTTTCGCGCTTGTCGTGCTGCTTCTTGCCGTGGGCCAGTCCGATGGCAAGCTTCACCTTGCCCTTGGCGTAATGCAGGTCGAGCGGTACCAGGGCATAGCCGGCGCGCTCGACCTTGCCGATCAGCTTGCTGATCTCGGCGGCGTGCAGCAGCAGCTTGCGCGTGCGTACCGGATCGGGATGGATGTGGCTCGACGCCGTCGGCAGGGGGCTGATGTGGCAGCCGATGAGGAAGACTTCTCCGCTGTGCAGGATCACGTATGCCTCCTTTAACTGGACTCTTCCGGCGCGGATCGCCTTGACTTCCCAGCCATCGAGAACCAGCCCCGCCTCGAAGCGCTCCTCGATGAAGTAGTCGTGGAAGGCCTTTTTGTTGTCGACAATGCTCATGATGGCTTTTGCGCTAAAATTCGCATGATTCTATAGCAACAGGCAACCATGGCCGAAGTCAGGAAGTCCGTCCTGATCGAGTACAGCGTCGGGCAGATGTTCCATCTCGTGGACAGCGTCGAGGAATACCCCCAGTTTCTGCCCTGGTGCGGCGGCACCGAACTGATCCACCGCGACGACGCCAGGACGGTGGCGAAGCTGCACATCAACTACCATGGGATCAGGGCGGATTTTTCCACCGAAAACGACAAGGAGGCTCCGCATTTCATGAAGATCAAGCTGCGTCACGGTCCCTTCGATCGCTTGGACGGCTGCTGGCACTTCAAGCCGCTCGGCGACGCCGCCTGCAAGGTGGAGTTCGAGATGCATTATGAATTCTCCAGCAAGCTCCTGGAAAAGGTCCTCGGGCCGGTGTTTCACCATATTGCCAATACCTTCGTCGACTCGTTCGTGAAGCGTGCAGGGCAGATGTATCCCGTCAATGGCTGACAGTGTTTCCATCGAGGTGGCCTACGCACTGCCGAAAATGCAGGAAGTGGTGCAGTTGCGGCTGCCGGCAGGCAGCACGGTGCAACAGGCCATTGAAGCCTCGGCCTTACAGCTGAAGCACCCCGAGATCGATCTGAGGAAGAACAAGGTTGGCGTGTTTGGCAAGCTGGTACGGCTCGATGCGCCGCTGCGCGATCGCGATCGGGTCGAGATTTACCGGCCGCTGGTCGCCGATCCGAAGGATGTGCGAAAGAAGCGTGCCGAAGAAGGCAAGGCCCTGAAAAAGGCCGGCGGAGAGAGTATTCAGGAAGTGTAGGGATCTATTTGCACCAGGACTGAACGGCTTTTCTGGCCTTCTCGATTTCCTGCATGCGCATCTCGTCGTCGAGGGGTATGTGTTCCCCTCTGTCATTGATTCGGCTCATGCGTTGGCCGGATTCCAGCGCGCCAAGCTGGTTCCGGGCTTCCTCGCAGTTGAGTTTGCCTTCCTGGGCCTCCTTGCGCTCCTGCTCTGCTTTGGCTTGCGTCTTGTCGGCTTCGGCCTTCCGCTTGCGAAATTCCATGTCCTGTTCGGCAATGCCTCGCGCCGCTGCGGCCGAGCCCGCGGAGTCGGTTGACGTGCCGGCTCGCATCTTTTTGGCGTCGACGCCGGGCGGCGGCGTGTCGGAATAATGGGTTTTCCCGCTGGCATCGCGCCAGGTGTATACCTGGGCGGCGGCGACGCCCCACAGGCTGGCCAGAACCAGCAAGATGACTGCACGCATTACGTTCTCCCACGTTTGCCGTCATAGCGGCCACCTGCGTATAATACGGATTTGGAACCGAGGTTGAAAGCCATGCGAGTGATTACCAAGGCACTCACATTCGACGATGTCCTGCTCGTCCCCGCCCACTCCATCATCCTGCCCCGAGACGTCAGCCTGGCGACCCAGGTGTCACGCAACATCCGACTGAACATCCCCCTCGTTTCCGCCGCAATGGACACGGTGACCGAGGCCCGCCTGGCCATCGCCTTGGCCCAGGAGGGCGGCATCGGCATCGTGCACAAGAACCTGCCGCCGCGCGCTCAGGCTGCCGAAGTCGCCAAGGTCAAGCGTTTCGAGTCGGGGGTGCTCAAGGACCCGATCACCATTCCGCCCGACATGCCGGTGCGCGAAGTGCTGGTTCTGACCCGTCAGCACAAGATCTCCGGGCTACCGGTGGTCGAGGGCAGCAAGGTCGTCGGCATCGTCACCAACCGCGACCTGCGCTTCGAGACCAAGCTGGATCAGCCGGTGCGCAACATCATGACGCCGCGCGAGCGGCTTGTCACCGTGAAGGAAGGCTGCAATCCCGACGAGGCCAAGGCGCTGATGCACAAGCACCGTCTCGAGCGCGTCCTCGTCGTCAATGGCGATTTCGAGCTGCGCGGCCTGATCACGGTGAAGGACATACTCAAGTCAACCGAACACCCGTTTGCCTGCAAGGACAACCTCGGCCGCCTGCGAGTCGGCGCGGCCATCGGCGTCGGCCCCGGCACCGAGGAGCGCGCGGCACTGTTGGTCGAGGCAGGCGCCGACCTGCTGGTCGTCGATACCGCCCATGGCCATTCCCAGGGCGTGCTCGATCGCGTCAAGTGGGTCAAGACGAACTTTCCGCAAGTGGATGTCGTCGGCGGCAACATCGCCACTGCCAACGCCGCGCGCGCACTGGCCGACCATGGCGCGGACGGCGTCAAGGTCGGCATCGGCCCCGGCTCGATCTGCACGACGCGCATCGTCGCCGGTGTCGGCGTGCCGCAGATCACCGCCATCGACAGCGTCGCCAATGCGCTGCGCGACTCGGGCGTGCCGCTGATTGCCGACGGCGGCATCCGCTATTCCGGCGACATCTCCAAGGCCATTGCGGCCGGGGCCTACGCCGTGATGCTGGGCGGCCTTTTCGCCGGCACGGAAGAGGCGCCCGGGGAAATCGAGCTTTTCCAGGGTCGTTCCTACAAGTCCTACCGTGGCATGGGTTCCCTCGGTGCTATGCAGCAAGGGGCGGCGGACCGCTACTTCCAGGAGGCCGATGCGAACGTCGATAAGCTGGTACCGGAAGGCATAGAGGGACGCGTGCCCTACAAGGGCCCGGTCGGTGCGGTGATCCACCAGTTGATGGGCGGGTTGCGCGCCAGCATGGGTTATGTCGGCTCGAACGGCATCGACGAGATGCGCAACCGGGCCGAATTCGTCGAGATCACCTCCGCGGGCGTGCGCGAGTCGCATGTCCATGACGTCCAGATCGTCAAGGAAGCGCCCAACTACCGCGTCGAATAGCGTCCTTGGCGCCCCTGTCATGCACAAGAAGATACTGATCCTCGACTTCGGGTCGCAATACACCCAATTGATCGCCCGCCGCGTGCGCGAGCAGCAGGTCTATTGCGAACTGCATCCCTACGATGTTTCCGAGGCCTTCATCCGCGAGTTCGCACCCGTCGGCATTATCCTCTCCGGCGGACCCAATTCGGTGTATGAAGAAGAGGCCTATCGCGCCTCGCAGGCCGTATTCGAACTGGGCATACCGGTTTTCGGCATCTGCTACGGCATGCAGACCATGGCGGAGCAGTTGGGCGGCAAGGTGGAAGGAGCGAAGAAGCGCGAATTCGGCTATGCGGAAATCCGTGCCCGCGGCCACTCCAGGTTGCTGGAGGGCATCCAAGACAGCGTCAATGCCGAGGGCCACGGCCTGCTCGATGTCTGGATGAGCCATGGCGACAAGGTGAGCGAGCAGCCGCCCGGATTCAAGATCATTGCCGGCAACGAAGCCACGCCCATCGCCGGTATGGCGGATGAATCCCGCCGCTTCTATGGCGTGCAGTTCCACCCCGAGGTGACGCATACCATCCAGGGCAAGGCCATCCTCGCCCGCTTCGTGCTGGACATTTGCGGCTGCACGGGCGACTGGAACATGCCGGATTACATCGGCGAAGCCGTCGACAAGATCCGCGCCCAGGTCGGCAAGGAGGAAGTCATTCTCGGCCTGTCCGGCGGCGTCGACTCGTCCGTTGCGGCAGCGCTGGTCCACCGCGCCATCGGCGACCAGCTCACCTGCGTGTTCGTGGACAACGGCCTGCTGCGACTGAACGAGGCGGAGCAGGTGATGAAAACCTTCGCCCGCAGCCTCGGCGTCAAGGTCATCCATGTCGATGCCAGCGACCAGTTCCTCGGCCGTTTGGCCGGCGTCACGGAGCCGGAGCAGAAACGCCGTATCATCGGGGCTGACTTTGTCGAGGTGTTCCAGGCCGAAGCGAAAAAACTGCCGAAGGCAAAGTGGCTGGCGCAGGGCACCATCTACCCCGACGTGATCGAGTCCGCCGGTGCCAAGACCAAGAAGGCTCACACCATCAAATCGCACCACAATGTCGGCGGCCTGCCGGAAACCCTGCATCTCAAGCTGCTGGAGCCGCTGCGCGAGCTGTTCAAGGACGAAGTGCGCGAACTGGGCGTGGCGCTCGGCCTGCCGCACGACATGGTCTATCGTCACCCCTTCCCGGGTCCCGGCCTGGGCGTGCGCATCCTCGGCGAGGTGAAGCGCGAGTACGCCGAGCTGCTGCGCCGCGCCGACGCTATCTTCATCGACGAGCTTCGCGCGGCGGACTGGTATGACAAGACTTCGCAGGCCTTTGCCGTCTTCCTGCCGGTGCGCTCGGTCGGCGTGATGGGCGACGGCCGGACCTACGAGAACGTGGTGGCGCTGCGCGCCGTGCAGACGCAGGATTTCATGACGGCACACTGGGCCGAGCTGCCCTACAGCCTGCTGGCCAAGGTCTCCAACCGCATCATCAACGAGGTGCGCGGCATCAACCGCGTGGTCTACGATATTTCCGGCAAGCCGCCGGCGACCATCGAGTGGGAATGAACGGCAGCGCCGATCTCGCCTTCATGCAGGCTGCGCTGAGGCTGGCGCGCGAAGGCGGGTCCCTGGGCGAAGTACCGGTGGGCGCCGTGGTGGTCAAGGATGGCGAGATCCTCGGACGGGGTTACAACGCGCCGGTTTCGCGGCAGGATCCGACAGCGCATGCCGAGATCGTTGCTTTGCGTGATACCGCACACCAACTCGGCAACTACCGTCTGCCTGGCTGCGTGCTTTATGTCACCCTGGAGCCCTGCGCGATGTGCGCCGGCGCCATCATCCATGCACGTATCAGTCGGCTGGTGTTTGGCGCGAGAGATCCCAAGACGGGTGCCTGCGGCAGCGTGGTGAATCTCTTTGCCGAGCCGCGCCTGAACTTTCACGTCACAGTGGAGGAGGGCTTGCTGGCCGGAGAATGCGGCGCGCTGCTCAGCCATTTCTTTGCCGCGAGGCGCGGCAGGACGGAGACGGCCTGAGTGAAGATCCGCATCACGCTCTCGCGCCAGCTGCTGGAATTGTTCGACGACGCCGGCAAATGCCTGCACACCTACGCAGTATCAACATCCAAGATGGGCCCCGGAGAGCAGCGCGGCAGCCACTGCACGCCACGCGGCCGCCACATCGTGCGTGCCAGGATCGGTGCCGGTCAGCCAGAAAACGCCGTCTTCGTCAGGCGGCGACCGACCGGGGAAATCTTTTCGCGCGAGCTTGCCGACAAGCATCCGGGCCGAGACTGGATCCTGACGCGGATTCTTTGGCTTTCCGGGTGCGAACCCGGCCGCAACCGCCTCGGCGATGTCGATACGATGCGTCGCTTCGTCTACATCCACGGCACGCCAGACGGCACGGAACTCGGCCAGCCCGGTTCGATCGGCTGCATTCGGATGCGCAACCGGGACATTCTCGAGTTGTTCGAACTCGTCCCGCCGAAGACGGCGGTGGAGATCAACGAATAGCCGGCGCGGATACGTCGAGGGCGAATTCGCGCCGCTCACCCGGCGTAGCGTCAATCAGGTAGGTCTGCTCGATGAAGCGCACCCTGCTGCTGCGGTCAGCCAGCAGCACGGTGGCAGAGCGTGTTCCGTATTCTGGAGAGCGGACGAAGGCCGCCGACAGCAGCCGTTCCCAATCGAGACTGACGCCGGTGCGCGGCAGCGCCTCGTCAGGTGCCATGCGATCGTCGCGCAGCAGCGCGAAAAGCGGTGCTTCATCGGGTAGTGCCCGCAAGGCTTCACTGAGGGCCGATTTGCCGCGGGCAACCTTGGGCCAGGGTGTGTCTAGGAGATGGTTCGACAGTCCGTAGATGCCGGGCACGAGTCGCCGTTCACCCTCTCCGCAGTTGGAGAAACACCATAGCCCGTCCAGATTGCCGAAGATCAGGTTGAAGCCATTATAGCGGCTGGAACTGCTTTCGATTTCTTCCAGATACGCCGTCCCGGCCTGCATGCCGGTCAGAAAGCGGCTGACCAGCTCGCCGCGCGATGGCGCTCCCGCCCGGTTTCGCGCTGGATCGCGGAAATTGGTCAGCGCGGCGAAGCGTCCGGTGCGCGTGACGCCTAGCCAGGTTCCCCCGGCTTCGAGATCGCGCCCAGCCAGCACGAAAGGCGCATCATCCCAGAAGTCAGCCGCCGCAGTACGGCGGGAAAAGAACTCGTCGCGGTTGGCGGCGACCACCAGGGGGTAGTCGGGATGGGCTTGCCAGGCCAGCAGGATCAGACACATGCCTGGGCCGCTACTCCAGCGCGTAGGGCAGGGCAAGGAAGGAGAGCAGCGGGCCGTCGGCGCTTCCGACATGTACTGCGCCGCTCTCGGCGCTCGACATCAGCATCGATGCCAGCACCTCGCAGCCGCCGGATGGCGAAGGAGCCGACTCTATGATCTTGCCGCAGGGCTGCCCAGCCATATCGGGACTGAAAAGTTCCGCGCCAGCCTGGGGGCAATCCGCCTGAAGATGCGCCCGATAGGCGCGACGCTTGACCTTGCCGAGGTATTTTGTGCGCGCCACCACTTCTTGGCCAGGATAGCAGCCCTTGGTAAAGCTGACGCCTCCAATCAATTCCAGGTTGGCCATCTGCGGCACGAACGCCTCCTGTGTCGGTGCGGTGATGTGCGGGATGCCGGCGGCGATATTCAGCCAGCGCCAGGTCAGCATGCCGACGGGCTTCGCTTGCGCAGACAGTCGCTCCCAGATTCCTGTGGCTACTCCGACACGAACCGCCAGCTGGAAACGACGTGCGTCCAGGCGAATGACGGCTCCGTCCGCCAAATGCACCACGTCGAAAGGTTCAGCCGGAACATCGAGCCCAGCGGTCCTGAGCGCGGCCGGCGCTTCATCGCCGGCCAGTCCGATCAGCGCCACGTCGCTGCCGGCGTCGGACAGCTTCACTTTTGAGCGAAGCACATACATGCTCAGCTTCTTGAGCATGGCCGGCTGGATATCGGCGGAAAGTTGCAGCAGAAAATCGTTTTCTTCGCGCCAGAGCAGGAAATCGGCGAGGAGGCGGCCTTTCGGGCTGCAGAAGCCGCAGCGCTCGGCACGATTCCTTCCGAGGTGCAGCACATCGTTGGTCAGCAGGTTGTGCAGGAAGCTTGCAGCGTCCTCTCCAGTCGCCCGGATCAGGCTGAACTGGGTCAGCGCCGAGAGAACGGTGCCGGACGCAGCCGCTTCCAACTCGGCCTTCGCATCGCCGAAATCGTATGCATTGTCCCCGGCTAATTTTGCGCCGCGGTTCGCAAGAAAGTTCCGCCAGTTGGAATTCATGATGGATGTTTCGGATTGGGGGTGAGTTATTATAGCTTCTGTGACGCTGGCGCCTTATCACTCGATTTTCCTTCCTGCTTGACGATGCATTCCTTGCTTCGCCTGCTTGCCCTGGCGCTTGCCATCATCCTGCTCTTCATCGTCTGGATGGCATATTTCGCCATCTCGCCCTTGAGGCTCAATGCCATGGCCATCGATTTTTCCATACAACCGGGCAGTCCTCTGCGGGTCGCATCGCGCCAAATTGCGGATGCCGGTGTGCCGATAGCCGATTGGCAATTCACCATCCTGGGACGCATCCTCGGCAAGGCGTCCGGCATCAAGGCCGGCAGCTATGAAATCAGACAAGGCATCACCCCCCTGCAACTGCTTGAAAAAATCACCAAGGGCGATGTCACCCAGGTTGAAATTCAATTTTTGGAAGGCTGGAGCTTTCGCCAGATGCGGGCAGCGCTCGACGACCATCCAGCTATCCGCCATGACACGGCGGGGCTGACCGACCTTCAAGTGATGGAAAGGCTCGGACTCGAGGGATCGCCGGAAGGGCGTTTCTTTCCAGACACCTACCTCTTCGCCCGGAATTCGTCGGACATCGACATCCTCCAGCGTGCCTATCGGCAGATGGATCAGATATTGACGGCCGGATGGGCAGCACGCGACGAAGCCCTTCCGTATGCCTCGCCTTATGAGGCACTGATCCTGGCCTCGATCGTGGAAAAGGAAACAGGCAAGGCTGGTGACCGTGCGCAGATCGCTTCTGTTTTCGTTAATCGCCTGAAGCGCGGCATGTTGCTGCAGACCGATCCGGCGGTGATTTATGGCTTGGGCGAGAAATTCGACGGCAATCTTCGCAAGCGCGATCTACTTGCCGACGGCCCCTATAACACCTATACCCGTCCCGGCCTGCCGCCCACCCCTATTGCCATGCCCGGTACGGCGTCGATCCAGGCGGTGATGCATCCGGCAAAAAAGGACATGCTCTATTTTGTCGCCCGGGGCGATGGATCGAGTCATTTCTCACGAACGTTGGAAGAGCACAATCGTGCTGTGGTCAAGTATCAATTGCGAAAAGAGAACTGAATGCGCGGCAAGTTCATCACGCTGGAGGGAATCGACGGGGCCGGTAAAAGCACCCATCACGCCTGGCTGACCGGATTTCTCAAGTCGCTTGGGAAGGAGGTCGTTGCCACACGAGAACCTGGCGGGACGCCGTTGGGGGAAAAACTGCGCACCTTGATCCTGTCCGAGCCCATGCATCTGGAAACCGAGGCCCTGCTAATGTTCGCCGCCCGGCGGGAGCATCTTGACAAATTGATCATCCCCGCGCTCACGGAAGGCAAATGGGTCGTATCCGACCGCTTTACCGATGCAACACATGCCTATCAAGGGGGGGGGAGGGGGCTGAAGCACGAAAAGATAGCGATACTCGAGAAATGGGTTCAGGAAAGTTTTCAGCCGGACTTGACCTTGGTCTTCGATCTGCCCACGAATATTGCCTGTGAGCGTCTGGCCAGAACCGGGAATGCGCCAGACCGTTTTGAAAGAGAAACCAGTGAGTTTTTTGATCGGGTCAGGGATGCCTATTTGCAGCGCGCCAACGCAGAGCCTCATCGAATCAAGATAATAGATGCCGCAGATTCCATAGATTGTATTAAGAAAAAACTTGAAGAAATAATTATAACTGTCTGTTAAAAATGATATTTTCTTGGCAGAAAGAACTTTGGAACCGGTTGCTCGGACAGCCCGAACGGATTCCGCATGCTTTGCTCCTTTCCGGTCTCGCCGGAGGCGGAAAGATCGTTTTCGCACAATCGCTGGCAGCCCGCCTCTTGTGTGAAGCCGCGATCGGACTCGACCAGGCCTGTGGCTCATGCCCATCCTGTAATTGGCTTCAATCGGGCAATCATCCGGATTTCCGCCTGATCGAGCCCGGCTCAGACGAACCAGTAGATGGCGAAACAGAATCCGAAGACATATCTGCCAAAAAGAAATCTGATCAGATTCGTATACATCAAATCCGGGAACTCGACGATTTCCTAACTATTGGCACACATCGGCATGGGCGACGGGTCATCATCATTCGGCCGGCAGAGGCAATGAATCAAACAACTGCGAATTCTATTCTTAAAACACTTGAAGAACCTTCTTTAACTACTTTGTTTATATTGGTAACTAATAACAAGAAAAGACTTTTACCGACAATTCTAAGTCGATGTCAAGTATTGCATTTTCAGAAACCACCAATTCCTACTGCACTGGAATGGTTGAGGCAGTCCGATGCCAAGCATGCTCAGCAGCTGCTTGCTCACGCCGGGGGGATGCCGCTTGCTGCCATGGAAGAAGATGGCCATTGGGAGCAGCTTGAAGTCTTTTTCAATGACTTATCAGAGATCGAGCATTCTGGTCCGGTCGCCATTGCCGGCCGCTGGGAGTCCTGGTTAAAGGAAAACAAGAATGGAGAGGCAGCACTGCAGCGCCGCACACTCATCATCTGGATGCAGAAATGGATATTCGATCTCGTCTCCATGAAAATTTGCGGTGGCTTGTTGTTCCATCCCCATAAGCTGATGGAGCTTCGTACTACAGCCGAACGGGCATCGTTGAATGCGCTAATTGACTGCTACAATGATTTTCTCAGGATCCGGGCGGCAGCGCAGCACCCATTAAATCTCCGCCTATTTCTGGAAGACATGCTGTCCCGCTATGCTCGGGCAGCCCTGAGTGGGAGATAGAATGTCAGAACCCGCCAAGCCAATGCCCCCGGCAGGTGCGCGACCGAGCGTTCTTTCCTTGAATATCAATTCAAGATCAGCACTTTATGCAGCATACATGCCCTATCTCAAGCGTGGCGGAATTTTCGTGCCAACCGCAAAACCCTATGCTCTGGGAGATGAGGTTTTCATGCTCTTGTCACTGATGGATGAGCCTGGAAAACTGCCCATAGCGGGATCGGTCATCTGGGTCACCCCTGCTGGCGCGCAAAACAACAAGACACAGGGCATCGGCGTTCAATTCAGCGAGGACGAGTCGGGCCAGACTGCGAAGCGGAAAATCGAGACCATACTGGCTGGCTATCCGGCGGGGCGCCAGACTCACACCATATAAGAAGCTGCAACGAATCATTGCCGATGCTGGTCGATTCGCACTGTCATCTTGATTTCCCGGAGTTATTCGACAGACTCGATCAAGTCATTGATTCAATGAAAAATGCCAGGGTGGCCGCAGCCCTGTGCATAGGTGTCAGTCTAGAGGGATTGCCAAAAATCATTAGGATGGCCGAGGCGCATAAAAATATATTCGCGTCGGTAGGTGTTCATCCGGAACACAGGGACGGAGCAGAACCCGATGTTGAGACCCTGACCCGCCTGGGCAGTCATGAACGCGTTCTCGGCATCGGGGAAACCGGGCTCGACTATTACTGGCAAAAAGACAGGCCTGAATGGCAGCGTGAGCGTTTCCGCATCCACATCCGCGCCGCACGCCAGTTGGGCAAGCCACTGATCATCCATGCTCGAGAGGCAGCCGATGATACCTTGCGCATCATGCGCGAAGAAGGTGCCCGGGATGTTGGAGGAGTCATGCATTGCTTTACGGAAACCCTGGCCGTAGCCGAAGAGGCAGTGACGCTCGGCTTTCACGTTTCCTTCTCAGGAATCGTGACATTCAAAAACGCCAAACAAATCAAGGAGGTTGCCAGAGCTGTTCCGATCGACAGAATCCTCGTCGAAACCGACGCTCCATACCTGGCGCCTGCGCCTTATCGAGGCAAGGTCAATGAACCAGCCTATGTTCGATACGTGGCCGAGGAAATCGCCACCATAAAGGCAATGGAGATATCTGAAATCGAGCGCGCAACCAGTGAGAACTTTTGTCGCCTCTTCAAGACCAATATTGATTGAAATGAACTTGCTAATCAACAGGATGGTGATGTTTCTCGGCGGTTTGCTGTTGTTTCTGCAATCGAGCGTCGCCTTTTCTGGTGTCTATGACGATCTCCTGAAGGCGATCGAGGACAACAATACGAGCGAAGTGACGGCTATCCTGCAGCGTGGCATGGATGTCAATACCGTAGACAAATCAGGCAATACGCTTCTGATGCTTGCAGTTCAGAAGGGCAACCTGGATCTGCTCAAGTTCCTCATCGGACACAGGGCGCGCATCCACAATAGAAACCAGTATGGAGACACCGCCTTGATGATGGCATCGCTCAAGGGCCACCTTGAAATGACCCAGTTGCTTGTGACTTCAGGTGCGGAAATCAATCATTCCGGCTGGACCGCTTTAATTTACGCGGCATTCGAAGGCCATACACCGGTCGTCGAATTTCTGATTGCAAAGGGAGCCGAAATCGACGCTAAGGCGCCAAATCATGCCACCGCCCTGATGTTGGCAGCAAAGAATGGCCATGTCGATGTTGTAAGGCTTTTGCTCAAAGCCGGCGCCGACGCCGAGGCCAGGACGCCCGATGGTATTACGGCCATGAAATGGGCAAAAGAAGCGGGCCATTCAACAATAATCGAGTTGCTTCAGAAGGCGGGCGCAAAGGAATGAAGGCATGTCATTGTGCGAGAGCGAACCAAGCTTTGAAACAGATATGGGGGAGATGGGCAATCAGAATTTGCCATACTGTTTCGCATAATCTGTATTATGTAAAATACTATGGTGATTTTTCTGTTTTGTAAAGCGCTTTTAGGAGTTTGAAGGATTCGCTTGGTGCCCGGAGCCGGGATCGAACCGGCATGACCGTTGCCGGTCGAGGGATTTTAAGACCATCTATGTAATCCTCTGAAAACCGCGTCCTTGCTTGATCTCCACGATATGGCGCATAATTGCTGTGCCAATTTGTGACAATAAAAGTGGGGGATTGTGGCAACCATTCTCAAGCGTGGGCCTTACAGCTTCCTGGTGCGGATCCGGCGGAAAGGCCTGCCGGCGATGTGCAGGACATTCGACACGGAGAAAGAAGCGAAGACCTGGGCGAGACGGCAGGAGATCAAGCTCGAGGATGGCCACGTCCAGGACCTGACTGAGGCGCGCGAAACTACCCTGGCTCAAGCCCTTGAGCGATACCGGGACTCAGTGACGGTCAAAAAGAAGAGTCATCAACCCGAATTGTCCCGCATCGGCCGGATCCTGCGGAATCCGATCTCCGCGCGCCCACTCTCAACTCTTCGAGCTGACGATATCGAAACCCTGCTCGATGACCTGGCGCAGCCCCACGTTACCGTGGGAAAGGACGGCAAGGAGCGACGGCAGCGGCCGGCGTCCGAGGCAACCCAGCGCCGCTATAGCGCCCTCCTCTCGCACTTGTTCTCAATCGCAACCAAGCGGTGGCGAATCGAAGGCCTCCGGAACCCCATAAAAGAGATGGAACTCCCCTCCCCTGGCCGGCCCCGGAAGCGGCGCCTTGAGGAAGGCGAGGAGCAGAAGCTCCTGGCGGCCCTGGAAGGCTGCAGGAACCCCTATATCAAGCCGATGGTGTTGCTGGCGGTCGAGACGGCCATGCGCCAGGGTGAGCTCCTAAAGCTACGCTGGGAGCACGTGGACTTGGCCGGCCAAACGGTTGAGATCCACGACACGAAAAACGGCGAGGATCGGGTTGTGCCTCTGTCCTCCCGTGCGGTTGCACTCTTGCGCCCGCTTCAAGGGGGTGATGTAAAGAAGATCAAGGGGCCGGTTTTCCCGATATCGCAGGCCTCGCTGCACAGCGGCTGGATCAACGCCTGCCGGCGCGCAGAGATCGAAGGCCTCCGTTTTCATGATCTGAGGCACGAAGCGACCTCACGGCTGTTTGAGCTCGGCCTGGATCGCGTAGAAGCTGCAGCCGTTACTGGCCACAAGACGCTGCAGATGTTGAAAGACTATACGCACCTGAGGGCGCGGAACTTGGCTAAGAAGCTCGGTTGATCTATTCGAATAGTTCAGCGTGTGTCCCGGCGCGGGTAAAGACCACCAGCCCATCTTCCCGTAAATCGTAGATCAGCAGGAAATCCCCTCCTACGTGACACTCCCGAAATCCCTCCCACGGACCATCAAGGCCGTGGTCAAAATATTCCGGTGGAAGTGGACCGTCATTCGCGATGATGAGCAACATCGCCTCCTTAAGGCGATGCATGTCGTAACGCCCTGAGTGACTCAGTCGCTCCCAGTCCTTGCGGAATTGCTTGGTTCTATCGCTGTTTCTTGGCGGCAGTGTGCGTTTTTTTTGAGCTGGTTTTTTCGAGGTCATCGAAGAATTCCTGTGCAGAACCGAATCTCGCTCTGCTAATCGAACGGGCCTCGCGCATAGCCGCTAAAGTCGTTGCATTCGGAGTTTTCACCTCGAACGGCAAACCTTGCTGAGTCACAACCTGGCGCAAGAACAGACGGATCGCATCGCTCAGATTCAGCCCGCAAGCTTCTAGCACTTCAGCGGCGCGATCCTTCAATTCCGGTTCGATCCGGGAGCGTACATCGGTAGTTTTCAATGTCGAGACTGTCATTACCATCTCCCGCACTCCTGCGCAGGCGCTGGAGCCCGATGGGTCCCAGCAGGTGATTAATCGCTTGGCTGACGCGAACTGCAAACCAATGTGGGTAAGCCATAACGTAGTCACATTGTAGCTACACTAACGAATCGTGTCAACGACATTTTTCAGAGCACTATGACTCCCCCATTCCATGGAAACGGCAGCCCGCAATTTAGAGTTATCTGGAGGGCCGAAGCCCTCCAGGGCTTACCTCTTACTTCTTGCGGCTGGTGCCGCTAGTTCTACGGTTAGCAGCTTGTGTCAAAGCGGATGCTGCAACGCTTTTGACGGCGGCCGGCGTCTTGGGATTACTCAGCAATTTGCTGGCCTTGCTCGCAACCTGCGAACTGGTCTTTTCGTTCTTCGCCATTTCAATCACCTCCTTTCTGGCGATGAATGCGAGAGAACGGCCGGCCGATTTATTTGACGATCGCCGGCAGGGCCGACTATCATCAAAGCGCAAACCATAGCGGTCTTCGGACCGTTCTTTCCTCCCTGGGCGGACCATCCGCCCGGGGAGTCTCTCGCCAAACCCCGATTCCTCGAAGTTCGCAACTCAGTCTACTCCCGATTTTTCAGAGTAGCGAGTGTATAAGCCGTGGATAATCCTGTGAGAACATGTGGATAAGCCGTGGGTTAGTGGTGACATTTCTGCCTACCACTAAATATAGTGCCAAACTTGGCCGCTACCATTGATTTATTCCCAGTGGGCATATAATGCCCTTTTCATTTCCAGTGGAGGCAGGCCATGCTTGAAGCTATGTGGGCAGTAACGTTCGCTTCAAATGTACGGGTTGGCCCTGCTCCCGATGCCAATATGGGCGGAGGGATCGTCGTGCTAGAAACCGGCCGTGTCCTCGGTGGCGACTTGGGAATGACCTACGTCGGCGATTACAAGGTCACTCCAGATGGCAAACAGGTGACCGCAAAAGTTCGCGTCAGGAGATATCGAAATATCCCCGGCCATCAATCAGTGTTCGGCCCACTGGATCTCTTCGAGCTTGAACTCCATGGCACTCCAGCTCGTGAGGTGATGGTCATGGAAGGAAATATCGTTGGCCACCCAGACAAACGGATTCACATCTCCTTCCATCGCCTCGAAGAGCTCCCCTAGTCGCAATGGATAAAGCCATTCGACTCTTCGGCCCTCGTGGTCTTAGAAGTGAGGTTGTCTTGGCGAAATCTGTACGAAGCCGCGAGGACGCCAGGAAGCTCGCCCCTTTTGTTGATGAATCCGGCGCACGACTGGTAACCTGGAGAAGCGCAAGCTTTGACAGCACCTTGAGACGCCGCAAGCGCCGGAGCTGTTTTGCCTACTATCCGGCCAGCCACGTCACCCCGGTCGGCATCCCTACAGATCCAGAAACGATCGATTTCGAGGAGTTTGCGCGCGCCAAGGGAGAGAGCACAAAGCATCAACGTGCTCGCATTCTCCTGACCAGCATCTTGCGCGACATGATCGAACGCAAGGAAACAGCCCCCTGGTCGTTCATAGACAAGCGCGTGAGCGAGGCCTTCGGCCTGTCGGGAAACCTACTTGAAGGCGTCGAAGCTGTTGAAACCAATTATCAGATTGAAACCCCTTTTGGCAAAAGCTACTCGGTCGACGTTGCTCTACTGGGGCCGAAGGTTCTGACAAAGCGGCTGGTTCTCGGGGCCATCGAGGTCGAATTTACCCATCGATTCGACCTGATCAAATGTCTTCTTCTGAAGGCCATGGGTTTCCCTCTACTCTCCCTGGATATTTCCGAAATGGGGGAGGCAGAAATAACTGCTGAGTACGTCCGCCAGGCCCTTTTGAGCACAACCGCAGACGACGAAGACGGCCGCCGTCGCAATTACGTCTATCTGCCCGAAATGCTTTATCCCGTGTACATGCAACTACCCGCCTCTATCGCAAAGGAACCGAAACACCAGTATTTGGTTTTCGTGCCTGATAGTCAGTTGGATAAGCTTAGAGAATTACTCGGTAAAGCCAAGGCAGCGCTGAAGCTGAGCGACAGAAACATTCTGGTCCAGCTGCACAACGCAACGAACGAACAAGCCAGGGTGACCCTTGAAAACGAGGGTTCAATTGCTGGAGCGAACTGGCGCGACTTCAACGATCATCGCTACCTACGAATAGTCGTTGAGCGTCCAACTCAAAGAACAGGACCGGTGTATCTCTTCCATTTCATCTTGGCGAAGCTCGTTATGGGACACTTTGATGCTCTCGCCGGTTACAAATACAGGCCAGCAATTGCCAACGATGAACCTGACGAACCAGTCTGGCGCCCTTACATGAAAATCGGTGACGCGGTCGAGCGAGTGCCGCTATTGCCAAAGCAGATGGTTCAACCTGCCCGCCTGATTTTCAATGAGCTGGCCATGATCACAAAATAATCGAGGGGAAAACATGAGAGTCAAGAATGACAGTGCCTACACGATGGAAGATCTCGGCAACGGCAAGGTTCGATTCTCTATCACGGCTGCTGAATTGAAACCAGGCATGGGGTGGATCGTTCTTGTAGGTGTTCTGGGTCTAATTACCTATGGCCTTTTCTGGCTGGTATTCCTCTCGATACCCATCGGGGCAAGTATTCACAAGAAGAAAGTATCAGCTGGTGGAGAGTTCATTGCCTCACCCCGCGGTCTTGAAATGAAGGGATTTCTGCTCCCAGCCGAGCAGATTCACCGCCTAGTGGTACGCAACGCCTATGCAAGCGACCGAGATCGCTATGTATACGTCAACGGGGCAGTGACTGCCCTCTACGCTGACGCACTCAGCAACTCCATCGCCACCCATACTTCAGTAGGATACAAACTCGATGTCGAGCATGGCGGAAAAGCCACGACTCTAGCCGGCGGAATGACTGAAGTTACAGTGAACGGCCTTTTGACCGAACTGACGCGTGCGATGAATCGCAAAGAAATGGTGACGGCGTAAACCAGCCGGAAAACCGTCGCAAAGAGGTTCTTGCGGCGGCTGTGGCTCAGAGTCAGTTATTGCGGTGCGCGCTTTTCCGACTTGTTTCTGACAGTCCGGCCGCTGCATTTAGAGGACTGCCGTCGCGCATTCCAGTATCATCTTCCACACAACCATCCATACGAAGGGGCATGGCATGGAAATCCTGTTTTTTGTTGCCCTAGTTGCGGCGCTCTATTTCTGGTGGCAAGCGCGCAGACGAACCAGGGACATCGCTGAAAGGGAGGTTCGCATCGCTCAACTTCAATCGGAAGTTGAGGCGCTTGCGCAATACCGCCAGATTCTGGACGCAGAGGCCAAGGCAATGGAGATCGTTGCCGTCGCTCAAGGTGAATTGGATAATGCGAGGAACGCCGCAGACGCAGAACGCGCAGCCGCTAAACGGGAGGCTGCGGACAAGATTGGGCAAGCTGAGAACCGCCTGCGTGCATCGGCCGAGGAGGCCCGCCTAATCATTGAGGCAGCCAAGAAGCGCGCGGAAGAAATCGCTGGCGACGCCTATAAGGCGCTGGAGAATGCAAAGCAGTATGAGAAGACCGCCCAAGCCCTCCGAAATATAGTCGAGGGTTATGGTGACCGCTACGTCGTTCCCACCTATAGCCTGCTAGACGAACTTGCCGAAGAGTTCGGCCACACAGAAGCTGGTGAACAGCTAAAGACGGCACGGGATCGCACACGCCAAATGGTGAAGGATGGACGAGCGGCGACTTGCGACTATGCGGAAACCAACCGTAGGGTAACGGCAGTCCGCTTTGTCACCGACGCATTCAACGGTAAGGTGGACTCGATTCTATCCCGTAGCAAGGCAGACAATGTTGGCACCCTCGAACAGCATATAAGAGACGCCTTCGCCGTGGTCAACCATAACGGCGCTGCTTTCCGCAATGCCCGCATCAACCCGGAGTACCTTGAGTCAAGGCTTGCCGAGCTCAAGTGGGCAGTTGTAACCCGCGAACTCAGGGAGCAGGAACGGGAGGAACAGCGGCGCATTAAGGAACAGATACGAGAGGAGGAGCGCGCCCGACGCGAATTCGAAAAGGCCATGCGCGACGCCGCCAAGGAAGAGGAGATGCTCAAGAAGGCGATGGAAAAGGTGCAGCAACAGGTCGCTGCAGCCAGCGAGGCACAAAAGGCTCAGTACGAGGTCAAGCTACAGGAACTGGCGGAGAAACTCAGGACCGCCGAGGAGAAGAGTCAGCGGGCACTGTCTATGGCGCAGCAAACTCGAGCCGGGCACGTTTATGTGATCTCGAACATTGGCTCATTTGGTGAGGAAGTATTCAAGATCGGCATGACACGGCGCCTTGAACCGAAGGACCGTATTCGCGAGCTGGGTGATGCTAGCGTGCCCTTTGAGTTCGACATTCACGCCATGATCTACAACGAGGACGCGCCTACGTTGGAGCGTGCCCTGCACAAGCGCTTCCTACGCATGCAAATCAACAAAGTGAATCCTCGCAAGGAATTCTTCCGCCTCTCACTGAAGGACATCCGTGACGAGATCGAAAAGATGGACATCGCCGCTCACTGGACGATGGCCGCTGAGGCACGTGAATACCGGGAATGCGTTGCCATCGAACATGCCCTTGCGGAGAACCCGCAAGCCCAGGCGGAATGGACACGGCACCAGATGGAACTGGACCCACTAGAGGGATCTGTCGAGGAGCCAGAGGAAGTCTAGGTAGAGCTCTACGCTGACGCGCTCAAGGGGGATAGTTCCTTGGCCATTGCGGCGATCATCAGTGAAGCGCCGCCAACGCGGCTTTGATCTTGGCCACGGCCGCATCCGCCTTCTTCTGCTCCTCGAGGTTCAGAAGGAGATATCAAGCGTTCAGGGTCTGTTGTTGCAGTGAGCGCTTTTCCGACAGATTCGGGCGGTGGCAGCGAACCGTCGTGCAGGCCGCGCAGTTCGGCTGCCTCGACCTCGCGGCCTGGCAGCGGCTGCAGGTCCAGGCACTGGCGGCTTCAAGCGCCGCCTGCGCAGCTTCTCTGGCTCCTTCGGGCAACATGATGACTCCTCTCCCTCGGTCTTCGATGCGATAGGGGACCTATCCCCCGCCTAATGCCCTCCCTATGGCAACCCTGTTGGGATCGCTATAGGGGTGGCATCAATATATTTACGTAATTCGTCATTCTGGTGACGTTCAGGTTCTTGCGATATTCGGTTTGCCGCGCGCATCGGGAAACGATGCTGAGCATTTCGGATCTGCCTTGTAATTGCTGCAGCCCCAGAAAAACCCGTTTTTGCCTTTCAGGCGACGAAGCCTGCCCGTCTTGCAGCTCGGGCACGCCACAGCCTGAGCCACTGGCACGTCGAGGCTAGCGGTACGGGCGTCGGAGACCAACCTCTCAATCAGCGCGACATTGCGATTGATGAAGTCGACGCCGGGGAGCTTGCCAAGCTCCACCAGGTCGAGGGCTTGTTCGCAGATCCCGGTGAGCGCCGGGTCCTTGGCGTGCTGTGGCAGCGCGGCAATAAGGCCGCGACCAGCCGGGGTGCTGATGATCTGCTTCCCTTTCGGCTCGAAGAAGTTGCGCCTTTTCAGTTCCTCGATGATGCCGGCGCGAGTGGCCTCGGTGCCGATCCCCTGCCCTTCCTTGAGCCGCTTCTTGGCGGCCGGGTCGGTGACGTGCTTGTGGATGTCGAGCATGGCCGCTAGCAAGAGTTTTTCAGTGAAGCGCGGCGGCGGCGTGGTTTTGCGGTTGTTGATGTCGCACTTGAGGCACTGTGCGTCATCTCCCTGCTGCATGACCGGGAAGGTTTGCTTGGCATCCTCCATATCGTCATCGTCTTCCTCGGCCTCGCCAGCTGCCGCCGGCGCGTAGATCTCGCGCCAACCAGGTGAAACAGGGGTCTTGCCCCTGGCCGCGAAGGTTTCCCCTTCGATGGAAACCTCGATGCCGGTCTGCAGGAACTGGCACGGTGGGAAGAATTGCGCCAGCCAGGCGCGCACGATCATGTCGTGGATGTTGCGCTCGGTGTCGCTGAGCGCCGAAACATTGGCTCGGGCGACGGTCGGGATAATGGCATGATGCGCCGTCACCTTTTCGTCGTTGAAGGCGGCCGATTTGCGCTTGAGGTCAGTCTTGGCGGCGAGCTGGGCCAGGTCGGGGCAATTGGCCACGATGGCGGCCAGCACGTTGGGCGCATCCGTGTGGTGTTCGGCGGATAGGTGGTTGCAGTCGGTGCGAGGATAGGACGTGAGCTTGTGTTTCTCGTACAACGCCTGGCAGGCGTCGAGCACGGCCTGGGCGCTGTAACCGAATTCGTCGTTGGCCGCCATCTGAAGGGAAGAAAGAGAGAACGGCAGCGGCGCCCCTTCGGTCTTTGGTGTCTTCTCATACTTGGTGATTTTGCCGAGCTTGCCGCCGATCTTGGCGGCAAGCGCTTGGGCGATCGCCGCGGCGGTCAGGCGTCCGTTTTCGTCGAGGCCTTCCTGGTTGGCTTGCGCGCGCCAGTTGGCGGAAAACTCACCGCCGGCATGCTTGAGGCGCGCAGTGAGGGTGTAGAAGGGAACGGACTTGAAGTTTTCAATGGCCAGATCTCTTGCTACCACAAGGCCGAGTGTAGGGGTTTGCACTCGGCCAACGGAGAGCACGCCGTCGTAGCCGATCTCTCGCGCGCGCAACGTGTAAGCGCGTGAGAGATTGAGGCCGAAAAGCCAATCGAAGCGGGAGCGCGCGAGGGCGGATTCGTACCAGCCCTTGAATTGCTGCTCGGCGTTGTCTTGGATGTTGGCCAGCGCCCGGCGGACCTTCTCGGCGTTGTAATCGTTGATGAGTACGCGCTTGACGGGCTTGCGGTTCCCGAAAAACCGCAGGACTTCATCGACCAATAGTTGACCTTCACGGTCGGGGTCGCCGGCGTTGACGACAACATCGCAACCCTGCAGCAGGCTTTTGATTGCACTGAGCTGGGCTTTGCAGTTTTCCTTCGGCAGCAGTTTCCATTGCTGCGGCACGATCGGCAGATCGTCGAAAGTCCAGCGCTTGTAGCGCTCCTCATAGTCCTCTGGCATGGCCTGCTCGAGGATGTGCCCAACACACCACGTCACGATGTCATTGCCGACGGCAATATGAGTCCGTTCCTTTTTAGCCTGACCGGGTAGGTTTTCGGCTATCGCGGAAGCCAGTGAAGGCTTTTCTGCTATGAACAACCGTTTCATGGCCGCACCTCCTCTGGCATGGCCTGCGACACTTTCGAAGATAGCTGACGGACACTTCTTCGAGGTCTTCTAGCCGTGGTCGTAGCCGGCCGGAATTGCTCCTGAACGTACAGATCCGCCCAGTCGCTAATTGGGGCTCCGTAGTATCGCCGCGCCACAGGCCGCGCTCCCCGGCGAAGCTCAAGCCCCTCGCCTGAGGCCTTCGTCATTGTGAGCAGGCGAATGCCGTACTTTTCGAGGCATTTCTGGAAGGCATCCCCAGCGGCAAGCCCAAGGGTTTGGGGATTTCCGTTAAGCCCCTCCTGAAGGATCGTCATCCAGCGAATCGTCGAGGACACCCGGTGCTTCAATCCAGTAACGTCTGCCATAAATTCACCTTTTCAATGCAATGCAGCGCAGGCTGCTTTGACTCTGGACGCCGCAGTGTCCGCCTTTAACTGTTCCTCGGGATCGACTACCTTTAGCTCTCGAACTCCGGGGGGCCTGCGCGCTGGTGCGCGTCCTGCGAGAATGCGCCGGACCTCAGCCTGCAGCACATCAATGCGTGTGCCGGCCTGGTGTGCCCAGCGCAGCGCATCTGCGTGTTTGCCAGCCACCAGGGAAAGCATGGCTGCAAGCCGCATGCATGCAATCGACGGCCGAAATGGGCCGCCCAAGCGGAAGCGCTCCTGGAGCGGATCATCGTCCAGGACGGAAGTAATCACACCTTTTTCGACGTGAAGCTGCCAGCGCCAATGAAAAGGGCTGAGGTCGAAGAGTTTGCACAGCCGCAGAAAATCGTTGTCCTTGTTCATTCGCATCTCTCCAGTTTTCTCCAGAGGGCGTCAAACGCCGCCTCGATCTCTTCGGCGGTCATGTCGGCCTGACGGCTCGCCGGCGCTGCAGGCGCCTGGTAGCCCATGAAAGCGGGCGTGGCCAGAGGCCGGGTGATTCCGGCGATATCTGGATCGGGCTCGGGCGAGTTGGTGTCGGTGCTCATCGTTCCCACCAATTTGCAAATGCAACCGCTCCGAACCAGATCAGCCCGCAGAAAATCAAGGCTGGGATCCAGGTCAGCACTCCGGCCGCGATCACGGCGATAGCCATCAGCACTTGACCCTTTCCCTGGCGACGCTTCAGGACCACTTCAACTGGTTTTTGTTCGGGCATGTCAAAACTCCTTTTCGGTGATGAGCGCAACCATGGAGCGCACGTCCAGGATCCCCACAAGGAAGGCGCGGATTTCGGCATCCGGCGCCTGGCGGTAGAGATCTACCAGCCGCTCGCGTGAGCAAACCAGTGGGTCGATTCGATCCAGTTCGGCCAAGAAATCCGCCGGCACGTTCGGCTTTTTCAGCGGGTGTTGAATTTCGATTTCGTTTTCCATTTTTTCTCCTCGAGTAGTTGTCAAACCAGCAATTCGAAATGCAGCGCGCCTCCACGGCCAGACACAACTTCTCCCTGGGCGAGCAGTCGAAACACTTTCCCTCTTACCTCCTCACCACCTCCATCTAGCACTCGCTGCGCTGCAGCTGCAGCGATCTTCAGAACCGAGCACAGCAGTTCGCGCGGCGTCTGCCGGCGCCGGCGCGCCAGGTACTGGAACTCACGGCCGTCCATTCGCACCAGCCGATCAGCCGAGAAAAATACAACTCCGTCGTCTGCTGCCGGCCTGTTGATTGCTGGGCAGGCGATGCCTGCCCGAAAGTCGACTGTGATGCCGATCATCACGCCGCCTTTGCCTTAACCTTCTCCGAAGGGAGCAGGCGGATGCAGTTGATCGTCGCCTTGATGGCGGATCGCATCTCCTCGCGGCCGTCCACCACTCCGCGCGAGTAAGCTTCTTCAACCGGCTTGCCGAGGACGAACTTCGCGGCCAGCTCCCGCAGCTTGTTGGGAGCGTCGATGGCGGCCTGCATGGCTTCCTCGCGGGTCGCGGCTCCGCCGGAAAATTCATTTCTGAAGCTGTTGCAGAGCATCAACAGATCCTCAGCTTCAGCGCATCCCCGGCTCCAGCAGTAGGCCTTCTCGCCGCCACAGACCAGAACGCAATCACCATTCACCCAGCCTACCCACCGTTCCGCCTCGCCCTGCTCGCGGAACCAGGCCACACCGCCGCACTCCATCTCATCGGGCGTGTAAGCCAGCGCAGCCTCTGCGGCCTGCAGCAGAGTTTCAGCTTCACCGTGCGCGCGGACGTACTGCCCTTCTGCGACGAGGAGCGAAAATTTCCAAGCGAAAGCGCCCTTGTCGTCCTGGTGGCAATTGATCAGGCGCAACCGCCCGCCATCCTCATGGATATGGCAACTAATCTTCGGCGGCGCGATGCTATTCCAGTGCCACCACTCCGCGCCGGCTAATTCTGTCTTCTGATAATCGCTCGGCTCACCGCCGTACAGTTCCAACAGCCAGACCGGGGTTTGCTTTTGCTCAGTTCCGTCCTCAATGATCGCTTCCATATCGCTCTCCTTAAGTCATGCCAGCCGCGCTGGGGAATAGGTGTAGGTGACTGCGCCGGTGGTGGTCATGAATGACGACTCCACCTGCGCGGTCGTGTAGTAGTCGAGCTCACCGGCTGCCCCAAGCTGGTGGTAGTTGCTCAGGACTTCCTGCTCGTCGTTCGACTGACCAAACAGCCAGGCGAGAACATCATCTGGCCGCTCGGTGGCAAGCTTTTGCTTCAGTTCCTGCATGTTCATATCGCTCTCCTTCTTGGAAAATTAGTCTTCGCCCAACATCGAAATCGTGATCACCGGTTCGCCTTCGTCCCCGGGCCCGCAGTGCATCTGCAGCGTCACAAGCCGAGGCCTCACCCCACGGCCACCACGCGGTACGCGGTACAGCTGGAATCGCACTTCTGAGCCGCTATTGCGGCGGGCGGCAAGGGAAGCCATGTAAAGCACGTCCCAAAGCCGTCCGGCCTCGTCCTGATAGGTTTGCCGGCGGGAATCCTCGTCGGTCCACTCAACGCAATCAGCCCATGATGCCCGCGTTATTGCGACCGGGAACTTAAACCCGGCCTCCTTCGCCATCTCCGACACGTCCACCAACACGCCGTCATCAAGCGCCTGACGCCTGCAGTAGGTCGAAATCGGTTCTCCGAACAGTTCCACCAACCCTCCTGCCCTTTGGCGAGCCTCGCGGGGTGCGGGGGAAGGCCCCGCGGTGTAGGTGGTGCTGGTGCTGCTGGTGGTTTTCGTGGTCATGCTTGTCCTCCTTTCTCTGCCCATTGGTGTCGCCTCACCCAACGGGGCCCAAGCCGGTGAAAGGCACGTGACAGCTGGGGTTTCGAGGGAACCGGAATACAGAGCCGGGCGGCCGCTTGCGGCCGATCCGGGGTTTCGAGGATATGCCGGATGCCTGAGCCAGCTGGCGCGGGACTTTTGCCGAGCGCAGGGGGCGGCACCAATGGGCAGAGAAAGGCAGGACTCGACCACGAAAACGCGCCTCCAGCAGTACAAGCACCACAGCGCGGGCCCCACAGCGCCCCGCGAGGGGCGCCAAAGGGCCCGTGCCCTACGGTGCGCCGCGCAGCGGGGCGCCGCTGAATAGGCTTGAGCGTGCAGTACGTGGCCGCTTGTGGGCTGGTGCTGCACGTGCCTTTGACGTTGCGGCAGGCCGAACGTAGTGAGGGAAGATTGAAGCCCACAGGGCCGAGACCGCGCGCGGGCTCGGTCGCTTGCGACGAAAGCCCGTCCGGCGCTTGCGCCGGGCCGCCAATGTTGAACTGGCTTTGCCAGGTGCTTCCCTCGTCCCGCGCGGGGCAGGAGCGGTACATCGCCTTTGGGTCCGTTGCGGCGGAAGAGTTCCGCGCGGTAGCGCGGTGTGTGGCGTAGCCCGCCGCATCTACGGTCCCGGGCGTCATTCGCGGGGGCCTGGCCTGGGCCGCGTGGGTCGAGGATGGGTTAACCGACTTGTTAACCCACATCACGCCCCTCCTGCAGGTGCAGAAGGAGCGGGTGCAGGTGCTGGCTTATCGCCTCCGCCTTGAGGCCTGCCAGGTACACCTTGAGGTAGGCGTGCTCCTCTCAGGCTGTCGTTGGGATCCTTGGCCGTATGATCACCAATATAGTTCGCAGCCGATTTCCCGAGCCAAACGACCAGTTGATTCTGAATCTCAAGAGCGTGCTTATAAACGAGCACGATGAATTGCACGGCAAATGCGACCAAAACGAAGGCTGCCCCAACCCACATAAAGAACTTCGTCAGGGAGTTTGCGTCGGCGATCTCAAGCGCTCCAGCCAAACCATGACTGAAGAGCTTCCACACAACATTCAGAACCGACGAAGCGACGGTAAAGGCAAATACAAGCACCAGAGGGCGCAGCAGCAGGTCCACCAACATCACGTAACCATGCTCTGCGCGCTGCCCCATGCCTTCACCTTCAGCCTCGAGGTGAACGAGAGCCCAGATTGGAGCAAGACATAGACACTCGGCGACTACGAGCAACCAGCTGATCACACCGAAAGTCCAGAACAGTGCTGGTAGCATCGGCACGTAGACTGACAAGGTTATGCCCATGACGATCAGCGGCAGGATGATTGCCATGGCCAGGTTGCTCACAAAGCGCGCCAAGGGTATGGCGCCAGCGCCAAGGAAGCTGGTAAAGGCCAGCACAACGAAGGCCGCGAAAAGTACGCCGATTGCAATCACAGCGATAGTAATCAGCGTTGCCCCGAACGAGGCCAAGCCCTGAATCAAATCTCCACCGGGGGTGAGCTTGGCCGATTTCGTATCGCTGAAAAGAATATTTATGAAAAGCCCCGGGTTGTCTTTCAATTTCTTGAATTGCGACCAATAGCTGTCCCCGGCGCTGGCTCCCGCAGACTGGGCGCCGAACATGCCCTCCGCTTCCATCATCGAGCCGGTGTAGTTCGCAGCCTCGATGCCACCCTGGGTCGTATTGGTGTTGGCGCTGAGGTTAGGTCCAGCTGCAGCTGCCCCAATAACATCGCGTTGCGCTTTGGCAGCTGCAACGGATAGGTATCCGTAGGTCAGCCAACTCCCCTTTGAATTTTGTGCTGCTTGCAGAGAGACAGCTTTGGAGTTGGCCAAGTCACGCGCCGCATGGTCGATTGCCGAGTCGTACGCATCAGCCGCCGATTTGATAGCCGCTGCCACCTCAGAAGACGGCACGGCTGGTCCTCGCCCTTCCTGCCCCGCTGCAACTCGAGTGGCGACGGGTGTGAGGCTCGCAATCATCGCTTTCGTGGCAGTAGTGTGAGCCGACTGGAGATCGCCAGTCGGTACAGTCGGTGCTCCTCCGCAGCGATCAACGCCGTAGTAGTTCGCCCAATCCGTATTGCCGCCCCCGCCTGCCGCTTCGAGTTCGGCACTCTGTTGGGCCAAAATGCCGACGCGGGCACGGCACAACAAGGTATTGAACATCTGGCCAGCCAGGCTTGAGCCAGTGTGGCCGGCAACGGACTGGACCTCCGGCTTTGTCAACTTCGAGACAACACCGGATACGGCGATATTGGCCGCCCCGGCCCCCATTTTGGCCGTCTGATACAGGACAACCTGCGCGGCGCCCCAGCCGTCGAACATGGGCAGCAGCGCCGCGAATCCTATGCTGAGACGGATCGGCATCCAGACCGAATGGAACCGCTTCCCGAGGAATTCGCCATCCCATGCGGACTGCACGGTAGCGGCCAGTATGTTGTAGGTCAGCCAGACTGTGCCGAGACCGAGAACTACCATGTTCACGATGGTGAAGATTTCGGATACAACCGGGGTCTTAAAGATGCCGTCTAGCAATGGCCCAACATCGGCGACGGCGGCGAAAAACGATGAGAGACTGGTATCAGCGGCCACGCCAGACTCCTGGTATCAGGGAATGAGGGACAGCAGGAAAAAAGCAAACATGTGCAAGCCGACGATCAGCAGCAGGCCTGCGCACCAGCGGCGGGCGCTCTCGAGAGTGCCGATGCCCGGCTCGTTGTGGGCGACGAGTCGACGCCATTCTTCGCGGTCAAAGGGGGTGATTTCAGGGATGCGGATTCTCATTGTTGAGCCCTCACAGCGCGGTACGCGGCCTCGAGCTTCGGTCCCATGTCCATCCTGGTGAGCGCCGCCGCGATTTGCCCGAGTAGGATCTCCTGGCGCTCATTCGACATTTGCTGTTTTTGCTGAAAGTCGAGCAGAAGAGCCAACATGAACGCCTGCTCTCGTGCGACGGCTGCCGGCGAAGCGGCCGACATGTCGACCAGCCATTGCGGGTTGCGATATCGGCGCGCGACCTCGGCGTCCTGCAGATCGAGTTGGCTGATGCCTTCGGTTTTCAGGTGCGGCAGGCGGGAGTAGTAGGCTGCAGCTGAGGGGTTGCCCCTGGTAATGGCGGCGACCAGCGCCTTGCCCTCGGGGACCGGCACGCGCCTGGCCAGGGCGTCACGCATGGCTTGTTGCGAGAAGTCCATCTTCGCTTTGCCGGCAAGGGCCAGCGAGTAGTACTCGACCCCGGCGCGAGTGTTGGCCTCGGACTTGTTGAGGCCGCGGACCGGTAACGGATCGCTTGCATTCGCGATCAGGGTTTGCGCGGCCTCGATCTGCTTCTGCGTGAAGGTGTAGGAGTCGGGATCGCCAGGGCGAGCCTTCGCGCCAGCGAGGAGAGTTTCGGCTTTCGCGTCGGCGCCCGGCAGTTCGCCTGTGGTTAGGCATACCCTGGTGCCGCCGTACTTTTTGGCCTCCTCCACGTCGCAGAAATGCTTACTGTGGCTGGCGACCAGCGAAGCAGCGCGGGCCTCGGGACCGGCGTCGACCGGTGCGTTCACGTATGCATCAGCTGCGCGCAGGTTCTGCAAGCGACTGCGGCTGCCTCCAGGTTGAAAGGATGACGCGATCGCGCCCTGGGCCCGATTCATCGCCTCGGCGTGGGTTGCGATGGCGCCGGCTGTGCAGGGGTCGGGCGGCAGCTGGTATTGCTGACCAAGGCGGTACAGCTCCATGTTCTTCTCGCGGTCGGCCGACTGCTGGTTGATGGCCTTGGTGTTCTCGGCCTGGTTCTGGATGATCATCTTGCCGGTGCCCTCGACCACGCCGGCAACCTTCCCGAGGGATGTGTTGAGTTGAGTAACTTCCCATTGCGAGGATCCCCAAATGGCAGCGATGATCCCGCTACAACAATCAGCGCGAGCCGGAGCGGCCAGTGCCAGCAGGGAGGCGGCCAGAAGAGAAAGGTAGATTTTTTTCATGCGAGCAGCTCCTTACTTGAAGAGGTTGCCGATGGCGCTACTCGCGCGATCGAGCAGGCCTTGTTGCTGGCCGGCGGTGGTGGTTGAGGCCGTGGCGACGGGAACCTGCGGCAGCACTCCGGGGACGCCGGCGCTTACTGAGACATTTCCTGACGTGCCGAAGAGCCGCGTATCGACACGACCGACTCCGCCCGGCAAGACCATCGATTGGTTGAAGGGCTGAGTGGCTTGAGCCACCTGGTTGTCGACCACGCGGCAGGCCGCATTCACGGCGCCGGAGATCATGCCCTGCACCAACCCGCCGAAATCCAAGCTGGTGAACCCCAACATGCTTGATAGGTTCATCCCCAGATATTTGTCGACACAGCTGGTCGCCGCTTGGGTGGCCATCTGCTTCTGGCGCGTGGCGATCTGCTCGAGCATCTGGCGCTCGCGGTCGGCTGCCTGAGTGGCAGCCTCGCGCATGCGGGCGCCAACGTCGCAGTCGTCTTGACCCTGCTGAGCAAGGACGGGGGTGGTGGCCAGCAGCATTAAAGTAACCATCGTCATCTTCTGTAATCTCATGCACGTTCTCCTTTCACATCACATCGGAATTTCGTTTTCGAGCATCTGCGCGTCGACAGGTCGCTGTCCGCCAGAAGGGGGAACTCCTACAGCTCCCCCGGCGTCTGCAGCTCCCCCTTCTTCTTCGACGTAGTCCAGCGTCGTCTCTTTCTGGTGGCTGGAAGCCAACGTGCTGACGATGCCGCGCAGCCGAATCAAATCCGGGTTTGTCGCAATAGGGTCTTGCTGTTCGGATCCGTTTCGCGGTTCAAGCCCGAGCTCCATGTCCGAGTACCGATCGAGCCACATCCTGACGCTGACGAAATCTGTTGCCTTGCTAGGTTCGATGCCACGCTTTTCGGCAACCATCTGCATGTAATCGAGCATCTTTTCTGTGGCTTCGATGTCGCCGAACTCCTCAAACAGAGCCTCTTCGGCGGCCTCTTCCAGCCGGTCGATCTCCTTTGCCGTCAGGAACAGCTCGCACGTCTCCCGGTGGCGAGTCATTTGCACGTACCCCATTTCCTTGCCGCCCAAGCCGAGCACGAAGGCATGGTCGACGGTTACGCCCTGCGCTTTGTGAGTAGTCACGGCATAGCCGTACTCGATATGGTTGTAGGCCTCTCTTTGCTTGCCCTGGATGGCGTCAGGCGTAACCATCACCAGGCTTCCGTCGTGGTCCGTCCGTATCGCCAACCTGACGTTCGCGCTGGGGTCGAAGTCGATTCGCTCGATGGTGCCGAGGTGACCGTTCTTGACGCCCAGCGTCCGATCATTTTTCGTAAAGAGAATGCGATCCCCTTCAGCAAGATCGCGCTTGCCAGCAGCCACACCAATGGAAACTTCATTGCGCAGCCCGCCATCGACCTTCATCTCGGCACGAGCCAAATTGTTGAGGAGCCCCACTTCGGCCCTGGTCTTGGCCAACATGAGCTTGTCCTTGTGCTCTCCACTACAGGCCATCCATGCCGAAACCATCTGTTGAGCAGTCTTGGCCTGGTCGGCTTCGATGTGGATGCGGCCGCGGTCGAGATAGCTTTTCAGGGCGTCGCCGGCGCGCCCTTCGACAACTGCGCTCGCCGCCTCACGGTCGGCAGCATCGCGCTGCCGGCGGTTGTCTGAAAGCTCGGCGTAGCCCGCCTGCTTTTGGGCCACCTGGAAGGCGCCGCCGGCGGCGACGGCCTGCAGTTGCTTCTCGTCGCCGACCAGAACGAGTTTGAAACCGATCTTTTCGGCATGCTCAAGCAGGCGCGCCATGTGACGGCTTCCGACCATGCCGGCCTCGTCCACCAGAATCACGTCACGGCCCGTGACTTCGCGGGCCTTGTGTTCTGCCAGTTCGGCCTGTGTGCTGGCCTGCCAGGCCAGGAGCTTTTCACTGGGGTGACGGTCGGCAGCGAGGGTTTCCGCGACGGCCTTGTCGGCCGTCGCCGCATTGTCTTCGAGCTTCTGCAGACGCTCCTGCCAACCGCCGTCCAGTTCGTGCAGCAGGGAATGCACGGTCTGCGACTTGATGCCGACGGCTTCCATTCCTGCAGCCGCCTTACCAGCCAGGGCTGCGCCGCGCACCCGATAGCCGGCCGACTCCCATGCGGTCCTCGCCGGCTCCATGAAGGTGGTCTTGCCGGCGCCGGCCGCACCCCGGACAGCGGCAAGCTGGCAGCTTCCTGTGGTGATATGTAGGACGGCGTCGCGCTGCTCTGCGGAGAGCTGGAAACCCTTCTCCAGCTCGTAGGCCTTCATGGCCGCTTCGGCCGCCTCACGTCGGACTTCGTGGCTTGGTGTGGTCGCCAGCTGGCCAGCACGCGCCGCCATGGTCTTTTCGAGCTCGATCATTTCGCGGGTCGAGTAGTGCCGCTCGTTCGCCCTCGGATTCCGCTTGTCTTTGGGTTGGTCTTGGTCTTCGGGTGATTTCTTGCGCAGCTTCACCATGTCGGGATCGGCCAGCAGATCCTTGACCCGGGCCTCGACCTGCTCGGCGTCGAGGCGGCCCTGCGCGGCAACGGCGACGGCTTGATAGATCTTGTGTACGGTGAAAGCGGAGTCGTGCTCGGTCAGCGCTGCGAAGATCGCTTCGCGGCTGAGCGGATCGATCTCCTCCTCAGGCCGGGCTTCTTCTCCGATATCTTTGGGGCTCGACTCCGTTTCATCCCGCACGTTATGCAGCAGGTTCTGTTCTTCTTGCGGAGCCTGGGCGGGCAACCGCAGCTGCGCGACACTTTCGGGCGTGAAGCCATGTTCGAGGGCGGCCTCGTGCCATCGCTTGAAAAGCTCGTCGCGGTGGATGATCTCTTTAGTCGTCCTGCTGGCGAGAGCCGCCACTTCGGCAGCCTTGGCGCTGCTGTAGCCGTTCTCCTCGAGGATGGCCTCGATTTGTTGTCGCCGCTTGCTGAATTCCTCGATCAGCGAAGCGGGGACGCCAGCGACCTGGAAACTGTCGGCGTCGCGCTCCACCTGAAAGCCTAGCGTCTGCATCCGGCTGGCCAGCTCGGCGCGGTATACGGCGCCGGCGGACATTTTCCAGCGGGTGTCAAAATCGATCGAGCAAAAGCTGCCGTCGATTCGCTGCGCGAGGTTGGCCACCAGCAGGTGCGTATGTAGTTGCGGATCCTGCTCGCGGCTGGTGCTGTGGGGATATGCCACCGACAGCAACTTGTCGACTTGCGTATTGCCCTGGCGGTCACGACTGGAAAACGCGTGCTGTTCGAGGAACGCCAGGGCAGCTTTCACCGCCTCGTCCTGCGCCGCCTGGATCTCCGCCCGCGTGCTCTCGTCGGCGACGGCCCAGACGGTGCTGACGGATTTGGGCGCGCTGAAAGCCAAATCCCAGCCGGCCTTGTGTTCCTCCCCGGCGTTCTTCACAAGCTGCTCACCTGTCTCGGGGTGAAAGCCTTCGAACATCGCCTTGAGCTGCCCATCCTTGACATTGCCTTGCAGGCCCATGTCTTCGGCGAGCCGCCCAATCCAACGGCCGGGCGGCTCACCGCCCTTCTCGTAATAATCTTCTCGCGCCAGTCCTTCGTAGTAGGTCGTCGCGCCCCGCGCGGCGTCGCTGCCGGCCTTGCCGAGCGGCTTTATGCTCAGCATGACGCCTCCGGACTATTCTCGATCCGTTGCTTCCTGCGGATCTTGATTCGCTTTTGCTGCGAAGGAGCTTCCGGCAGGTCGCCGGCGCCCTCTGCCGGCGTCACACCCTCTGCGGCTTCGGCAAAGGCTGTGGTGACCTCGTAGGCACGGCCGAGGCCTGGCAGAATGGCATCGAGCGCCGCCTCGCCGGTTTCCTTGGCGACCTCCTCAACAACTCTTCCCTTGATCTCCTCATCCTGCGTGGGCTCTGGCTCAACTGACTCAGGTTCCGGTTCCTCAATCGGGGCAACATCCAGAATCTGGGTTTCAAGCGAGCCGGGCTCGGTAGCTGGCGCAGACAAGGCGGCAGCAGAGGCTGGAATCGCCCCGGCCTGCTCGCCTTCCTCGTCGTCATCGCGGTCGCTGTTCTCCAAGTGGCCGTCAATTAGTGCAAGGATGTCGGCGTCGGCGCTACTTGCCGCATGGGTGACGGCCGGTTGATACAGCGCCGTCGCCGCCGTGGCCAGCGCCGACTCTTGCGGCCGCTTTTGTTCTTCTTCCAGGTGCTGGATCAGCTCCGCGACCTGTTCAAGCGTGGAGTTGGATCCGCGGCACCAGCCGGCCAGCCGGACCGCTTCCCGCGCATCGGGAACCGATGTGTAGGGGATGGTGATGTTGAGCGCGTCTGAATAGCCAAGCCACAGGACGGCGACACCCTTCTTGCGGGGGCCGAGCTTGCTCTGCAACTCGCTAGGAAGCATGACAGGCCGGCTCTCCCGCACGATGTTGCTGGTTTGAGTGCCGCCGGGCGAGAAGATGCCGGCTGCCGTGCCGCCTCCGGTCGAGCTGGATACGGCGATGCGTTCAATTTCCCGGTCGCCGATAATCTCCTCGGCCACGAATTTCGAGGTTGCGCCTGGCTGGAGCTGGCAGACGATCTGGTTGGCCACCAGCGATTGCCAGGCCGAGGCCCGCTCGGCGCCGTAAACGTGTTTTAGCTGCGCGATGTCTTGTACGCCCAGCACAACCCGCACCCCTTTGCTCCTGCCCACTTCAAGCATCGGGGCAACTCGGGACATTTCGCCCATTTGCGGGAACTCGTCCAGGAACACCCAGAGCCGGCGGCTTCGAGACTCCCCCACGGCGGCAGGGTCAGTGATGGTCTGCGCCGCGAGGGTGAACAGCGACTTGGCGAAGCCCTGCGCCAGCTGTTCGAACCGGCCATTTCCCTGCACTACCACGACGCGCCGGATTGGACGCTCAAGCTCGAGCCAGTGCCGCAGACTGAACCTGCGATCCGGGCTCGGCCGTTCCGGCCAGGCATCGGCGAGGTCGGCGACCGGGGAAAGGAAGGCCTGCATGTTGATGAGGATGCCCAGCGACGTGACGTTACTGGCGCTCACCGCCATCAAACCTTCGGGGAAGTACCGCTTCATGGTTTCCTGGTATTCCTCGATGGCGCCACGAAAACACAGCCCAGCGAGATCCCGAAACCCCCACGCGCCTGGCTTGGTTTGCTGCAGTTCGATCAGGCAACCGGTGAGGACCTGGCGTGCCGCCGAAGACCACATGGGCGAGGACTTGGACTCGGGCACGATGGCGGCAGCGAATTCCCGCGCAGCCGCCTTATCATTCACGTCGGCAGAGATGTCCCACACGGCCGAGCGAACGTCCCAAGGGGCCAGGATGACGGGTTCAATAGTTCTGCGGACAACCCTCCCCGTCTTATCCTTGAAGACCCCGGGCATGTCGGGCAGCTTGGCGGTGAAGTCGCCCTTGTTGTCGTAAACAAACAGAGCGTCGCCGCGCCTCTGGGCGGCCAGCATCATTGGCAAGATGGTTTGAGTTTTCCCGCTGCCGACACCGCCGAACACTAGAAAATGCCGAGCTTCGCGCTTGATGGAGATCGGGGGCAGGCTCGGATGGAGCCGGATGCCCTCCCCCTCGTCCTCGACCTCGCGCCGGCTGGCGGCGGTGAAAGCGGACAAAGCGGCCTTGCCCTCGATGTATCTCCGACCCCTGATGTGATGGTCCGCGCCAGCAGAGGGATCGCGCTTGATGACGATCACGGCCCCAGCGGCTGCCAGGATTGAAAGGACGATACGGATCTTCTCCAGCCAGCTGACCGGCGCTCCTTCAGGCTGGCGCTGCCTCCATGCAACAAATCCCGCACCAATCGGCAGCCGCTCGCCGACCAAAGGCAGCTTTGAAAAGAGGTCGGCCTTGGCCACCTCGACGCCGGCCCGCACCCCTTGGCCCTGTGCAACTCCAAGGACAGTCCAGCCAGCCAGTGTCGCAAAGACGAACATCACTACCCCTGACAGGAGTGAGATGACGGCAAGCGCAGGGGTGCGGGATGGCTGATGCATCTGAAGTCAGTCCTCAATCCGCCCGGTGAGCCTGACGCAGTTCGTCGCGTCGGGAAGTGAAACCGCTGCGGAAGGACTCGGCCGGCGATACGGACAGTCCTGCCAGGATCACATGCTCCGCCGCAGCCTCAGCTGCCTGAGCTTCGTCGCTGGAAAACAATGGGAACGGTGAAAGCTCGCCGGCCAGATATCCGTAACTGAAGGCAAGCGCCGGATCGCCGTCGAGCTGGAACTGCTCGTCGGCACGCTCCAGGGCGCGGCGCAGCAGCCGCGCCAAATGGATAGCTTGATCTTGCCTGGCGCGCGAATGCTCCTCGGCCGCCTCAGGGTGGATGCCGATCGCGGCAGCCAGCACGGCCAAGACGGGACAGTTTTCGTCGAGAGTTACTTTCTTCTCACCGATTTCAACAGCCAGCCTGACGATGGCCGGGAAAACCTCCTTGGCGAAGTTGTCGTTGCTCAACGGCGGCAGCACGTCCATCTGCTGCTCGGTATGGATTTCAATCAGGCTCATTAGACAGCCTCCTTCTTGGTGTTGAGTTTTTCCAGGACAGTTTTTTCGAGGTGTTTTATTTCCTCTGCGAGACTGGCGAAACCCTGCGCCAGTCGATCTGTTTCGTGCGTCTTGTTCAGGTGCTGCGAAACAGCGTCGCGGATCACATCCGCAATCGCACAGCCACGGCGCTCGGCTTCCAGCGCCAGGGTGTTCTTGACCTCAACCGGGAGGCGTACCGTTATTGTTTTGGTTGTCATGCTCATTACTCAGCCTCCGCAACCAGGGAATCCAGCTTTTCAGACAAGGCCTTTTGTAATCGCTGAAACTCCTGTAGCAACTTCGCTTCCAGCGCATCCACCCTTGCGTTCTGCATCTGGGTATTCATGCTTTCTGAAAGGATCTGCCGCACGTGGTCGGCGACAGTTGCATTTTTCTTCTCCGCCTCGCCGACAATCTGATTGAAGGCAGCATCAGTAACTCGGATGGTGATTACACGTGTTCCCATTTCAATCTCCCGCCTGTATTCGTTGAAACCATGTATTCCTCTCTCTGCGTCGCGCTATCCACTGGAGTCCCCGGTTACACATGAATTCGATGTGTTGTATTCGGTGTAACCTCAGTAGCGGCAACATTCTTGGCAACGTTTCGACATTTGCCGCACACACCCGGCTCTCGCGCAGCGGGAGTCGGGTGTGTGGAAGACACATTAGAGGGAGATTTGCCTCTGTGGGTCTGTTTCGTCCGGAATGTCCGGATTACTTTCATGGCCGGATTTCGACCAGTTAGAATTCGAGTTAAATTCACTTGAAGGGAGGGGATGCGGATGAGCCTTATTGAACAGCACGGATTTCTAGCGGGGCTTTTTCACAATCCAGACGCTGTCCTCCAGCGTGCTGGCTTTTGGAAAAGCGACCAGGAACTGAAGGCGCTTGGCAGATCGTTCGTGACCGACTTTGGCGGCCACGAAAAGGCTCAGGCACTCCTCGTGAGCTTTCTGGATGGGGTCAAAGCAAAAGCTCTCGACCGAGTTACCGCACAGGCCCAGGTACTCGAGTTCCTGGGCATCGAAAAAGACGATTCAGGCATCTTCTAGCCTGACCCTGGCTGCCGACTTTCCCACCGCCCCGGCGCTGCGCGCCGCCTGATGGACAAGTCGCCTCCTGCGTTGCGCAGGCACGCGGGCGACTTGCCCACAGGTTCGGGCCGTGGAAAAGTCTTCGTCGAGTGAATCGGGATACCGAAAACCAGTCGGAAACACGTCGCAAATGACGCTTTGCCCAACTGCCTGAAGTCGTCACGATGGTGAAATGCTGGAATCAGTTGGAAATGAGTCGAAAAAGCGGTGCAGGCAAAATCTGTTGCTAACCGCTCTTCATCTCAACAACTGATCTCCGACTCATTTCCGACTGATTCGGTCGGTGGAATCAAAAAGCTGAGGGGTTGGGCTCAAAACGAAATTCAAGCCCATCTTCACCTACCCACTGCCAGCTGACATCCAAGCCAACAGCAGATCGGATCGAGGAAGTGGCTGGATCCAAAACCCATCTCGCCAGATCGCTTTTTTTCTTATAGCTGACACACAGCAGATCGGAGAAGATCCCGATTGTGGTCCTCACAACTCCGGTGCCTTTGAAGCGTGCGCAAAGTTCAAAGACGCGGACCGCGTGAACGGATCTCAACCGGACCACCACGCCAAGTCTATAGGTGGTGAAATTTTTCTTGAGATCGAGCAGGTAATGCTCCAGAAGAGGTGGGCTGAAATAAAGTGTGACTCCCGCATCTTGGTATTCGGCCTTCATGTACAGCCAGCGCAAATCCACCCGCATCCCTCCGCCCTGGCCAATTTGCGTGATGGTTCTGCCCCAGAGTCGCGCTGCTGCCCGCTTCAGTTGGCTGTAGGCGTTTTTCCTGTCGATGCCAAAAAGAGTTGAAAACTCTTCGGCGGTAACGTGTAGCCCCAATTGATCACGGGCGAAACGAGCCCGGCCGCTGGCAAGCACCCTGGAATCGAGCTTTGAGATGGCAACTAGGATCAGCCGAAGCTCATCGAGGCTGAGGGAGTAGCAGGCAGTCGCTATAAGCTCGTTGCCCTTAGTTACTTTCCTGTTGGGGGTGGTATTGGCCCCCCTATTAGGGATCGCAATGGGTGGACCAGCGACCGTAAATTTCTCGCCGGTGACCGTAAATTCCTCGCCAAAACCGTAAATTTCTCGCCGCGACATCTTTTCTCCCCACGTAAGCCCCTGTCACAACAGGGCTTACGACTGTGCCCGCCTCTCTATAAACAAGAGATAAACAGGTAGGTATAAACAGGTCACCTTTCTGCGAAAGGTGATATTTACTCAGCCATTTTTCCGATCAAGTTCCTGCACCCAACCACCCCTCGCCTCCCAGTCCTCGATATCGCGCCGGCGCGCGAACCACCGCCCGCCAATGCGGATCAAAGGGACTGGAAAGCGATCGCGTGAGCGGCGCTTTTCTGCGGCTGCAGGAGAAATGCCGAGACGACGTGGCAACTGGTCAAACCTGAGGAGGTCTTGGCAGGTCATGCCCCACCTCCAGCACGACGGCGGATCTGCTCGGCCTTAGTAGGACGGCCAGGACGGCGCCGACCAGCGTCAAGGAAAGCCGCGATATCAAGAATGGGAAAGACCCTTTTCCCGCCAACCTGAATTGACCGAATCGGATATTTCCCCGCAGCGCTGGCGTTGGCTATATGTTTCCAACTACCGCCAAGGATCTCGCCAAGCTGCCGGGCATTGAGCGCGATTAGGCCAGGGAACTGCTGTTGAAGAATCTGGAGATTTGACGAGGGTGCGGATGCACCAAAGGATTGCTGTTCCACGATAAGAAGCCTCGAGTCGTCAACTCGGCTGGATTGCCCGCACTTGATCTGTGCAGGCAGTGCCTCTTATCTACGGTCCCTGCAGCTATTTGTGCCGGATAGGGATGTCACCGGCCTGCTGACTTGCCTTCTCGCCGTTCAGGATTGCAACCTTCCCCACTCGCCTATTCATGGGTTAGGTACCTGCTCCCCCGTGCCTCTAATGAGGCGGGTTTCTGATGATATCGCCACTCCTGGAGATGGAGGCGCACCAGCAAGTCGAGATCATTCTACCTAGGTCAAAATGCTGTACGCAAGTTTTTTCCATCTCATTCATGTGACAAATTGTGACAAATTAGCCGGAAAAATACATGGAAACGGCAGGAAGGGAATGGAAGAGACTTAACGTAAGTCTTTGAATTGGTGCCCGGAGCCGGAATCGAACCGGCATGGAAGGTATGCTTCCGAGGGATTTTAAGTCCCTTGCGTCTACCAATTTCGCCATCCGGGCGATGAAATGGCACAAAAGGATTGGAGGCGGGGGTCGGAATCGAACCGGCGTAGACGGCTTTGCAGGCCGCTGCATAACCACTTTGCTACCCCGCCGCGGATTGTCCGGGCTCTTTAAGCTAAAAGGGGAAAACGCCTTGGGCTGCGCTTTCCCCGAAAATCTGGAGCGGGAAAGGAGTCTCGAACTCCCGACCTCAACCTTGGCAAGGTTGCGCTCTACCAACTGAGCTATTCCCGCGGAACAGGCGTGCATTATAGCGACGCAACCTTCCATGTCAAGCTGCTGCTGCGCAGGCCCTGCCCTCACACCTTGTCAACCATGTGCGGCCATGCCATGCGCAGATAGTACGCCATCGACCAGAGGGTGAGCAGAGCTGCCAGATAAATCAGCCAGGTTCCGACGCGCTGAGGATCGAACCAGGGCAGCGGGTCATGATAAAGCAGCATCGGGATGGCGACCATCTGGCTGGCCGTTTTCACTTTTCCGAGAAAGGAAACGGCGACGCTGCGCCCGGCGCCGATTTTCGCCATCCACTCGCGCAGCGCCGAGATGGCGATTTCACGCCCGATGATGATGAAAGCGACAATGGTATCCGCCCGGTCGATCTGCACCAGCATGATGAGGGCTGCGGCCACCATCAGCTTGTCGGCAACAGGATCGAGGAAGGCTCCGAAGGCCGAAGTCTGCTGAAGTGTGCGGGCGAGATAACCATCGAGCCAGTCGGTGATCGCCGCAACGACGAAGATTGCCGTCGCCGCCAGATTCTGCTGATGCGGGTTGAGCCAATCGTGATGCATATAGAAGACGCCGACAAAAAGCGGGATCAGAAGGATTCGGCCCCAGGTCAGGAGGTTCGGTATGTTGTAAGGCATCACCTGATTCTTCGCGCTCAATGGAGATGATTGTAAATCGCTTCGGCGAGCTTGCGGCTGATGCCGTCGACGCGGCACAGATCCTCAACCGTGGCTGTACGCAGGCCCTGCAGCCCGCCGAACTGCGCCAGCAGACGCTTGCGCCGGGCCGGACCGATGCCGGGAATATCCTCCAAGGTCGAGCGATTGCGCGTCTTTGCACGACGGGCGCGATGGCCGGCAATGGCAAAGCGATGCGCTTCATCGCGCACCAACTGGATGAGGTGCAGGGCCGGATCGCTCGCGGGCAGGTTCAGCGGTTCGTCCTTGCAAGGCAGGAAAAGCGTTTCCTGGCCTGGCTTGCGTTCCTCGCCTTTCGCCACCCCGACCGCCGGCAGATCGGCGAGGCCCAGTTCGGAGAGAACTCCCCGCGCAGCGCCCACCTGTCCCTTGCCACCGTCGATGAGGATCAGGTCCGGCCGCACGCCCTCTCCTGCCGCGACTTTCTCGTAGCGGCGTTCCAGCGCCTGGCGCATTGCGGCATAGTCGTCGCCGGGCAAGATGCCGGCGATGTTATAGCGCCGGTACTCACTTTTTTTCAGGATGCCGTCGACGCAAACCACGCAGGAGGCGACAGCAGCTTCGCCCAGAGTATGGCTGATGTCGAAGCACTCGATGCGCCGCAGCGCTTCGATCGAGCCAAGTGCCTCGCGCAGGCGATCAAGACGGCCTTCGGCGTTGGTCTTCTGCATCGATTGCGCCTCGTTGGCGTGGCGGGCATTTATTTCCGCCATTGCCAGCCAGGCGCGCTCCATCGCATGGCGCGGCCGTTGCAAGGCGACGGCATGGCCTGCCATCCCTCCCAGGATGGCCTCGCATTCCGTGTCCATGTCGAGATTGACAAGTATGCGCGGCGGCGCCGGATGGTCGGCGTAATGCTGTTCGAGGAAGGCCGTCAGGGCTTCCTCCGGCGCGCAGTCCTGGGCATTCTGGGGAAAGTGCGCCTTGTCGCCGAGGTGTCGCCCGCCGCGCACCATGGCGTGGTTGATCACCAGCATGCCGCGCTCCGCCACGGCGGCGACGATGTCGACGTCCTCCTCGCGCGCGCTTTCGACGTACTGCCGGTGCAGCACCTTCTGCAGGGAACGGATCTGGTCGCGCAGCGCCGCCGCCTTCTCGAAATGCAGCCTGTCGGCCTCCGCCTGCATGGCCTCGGTGAGCCGCTCGATGACCTCGCCGTGGCGGCCCTTGAGGAACATCTCGGCAAGATGCACGTCGGCGGCATAGTCGGCCTCGGAGATCAGACCGACGCAGGGCGCGCTGCAGCGGCCGATCTGGTGCAGCAGGCAGGGGCGCGAGCGGTTCTGGAACACCGGGTTTTCGCAGGTGCGCAGCAGAAAGACGCGCTGCAGGAGATGGATGCTCTCGCGCACCGCCTGGACGTTCGGGAACGGCCCGAAGTAGCGCGCGCCCTTGTCGAAGGCGCCGCGATGAAAGGCAATGCGCGGGCAGGCGTCGGCCGACAGTTCGATGTAGGGATAGGACTTGTCGTCGCGGAAGAGGATGTTGAATTTCGGCGCCAGGCGCTTGATGAGGTTGTTCTCGAGGATCAGCGCCTCGGCCTCCGAACGGGTGGCGGTCACCTCGACGCTGGCCACCTGCCCGACCATGAGCCGGATGCGCGGACTCAGGCTGGTCTTCTGGAAGTAGGTGGCGACGCGTTTCTTGAGGGCCTTGGCCTTGCCGACGTAGAGCACCTGGCCGGCGGCGTCGAGCATGCGGTAGACCCCGGGTTCCTCGGGCAGGGAACGGATCAGGGCCTTGCTGTCGAACATGGTCAGAGGTCGCTGCGGATGGCGTCGAAGACGGCCTGGAAGCCCGCCTCGGTCAATCGGCCCGTCTGCGTGTTGTAGCGACTGCAGTGGTAGCTGTCGTGCAGGATGCGCCCGTCCGGCAGGACGTGGCGGGCGCCGTGGGCGAACTTGCAGGCGCTGCGCTTCAAAGTCAGCGCCTGCAACACGGCGTTGTGCGCCACCAGCCCGAGGGCGAGGATGACGCGCGCTTCCGGCGCGGCCGCCAGCTCGGCGGCCAGGTAGCGGTTGCAGGTCTTGATTTCGTCCGTTTCCGGCTTGTTCTCCGGCGGCACGCACTTCACGGCGTTGGTGATGCGGCAGCCGCTGAGCTGCAAGCCGTCGTCGACCGAGACGGACTGCGGCCGGTCGGCGAAGCCGAAGCGATGCAGGGTGGAATACAGCAGCACGCCGGCGTAGTCGCCGGTGAAGGGTCGCCCGGTGCGGTTGGCGCCGTTGTAGCCCGGCGCCAGGCCGACGATGAGCAGGCGCGCCTTGGGATCGCCGAACGGCGGCACCGGGCGCGCGAAATAGCCGGGCTGGGTGCGGCGGCAATCCGCGAGGAAGCCCGCCAGGCGCGGGCAAGCGCGGCATTCGAGCAGCGTCGTCGCGGTCGCCGCCATGCCCTACTCCTTGACCGCCTCGAGCATCGCCAGCGCCTGCCGGTAGGCGGGCTCGGCCTGGAGGACCTCGAGGGACAGGGCCGGCGCGGCAGGCAGCAGTTTCTCCAGTCGCCGCGCGGAAACGGGGTCATGCTGCGGCCGCCACTCGCGCAGCAGCAGCCGCGCCGCGTCCGGGTTGTTGCACACCAACACCATGTCGCAGCCGGCGGCGAGGGCGGCATCGGCGCGCTCTTTGATGCCGCCGGCGACGCTGGCGCCCTCCATCGATAGGTCGTCGCTGAAGATGACGCCGTCGAAGCCGAGCTCACCGCGCAGCACATAGCGCAGCCAGTAGGAGGAGAAACCGGCCGGACCGGGATCGAGGTTCTCGTAGATGACATGCGCCGGCATGACGGCCGCCAGATCCATCGCGCGGTGGGCGCGGTAGGGCGAGATATCCGGATACAGCGCCTGCACCGGACGGGTGTCCACGGGAATGGCCACGTGCGAATCGGCGGCGACGAAGCCGTGGCCGGGGAAATGCTTGCCGACATTCGCCATGCCTGCCCGGCGCAGTCCGGCGATGAGGGCGCCGGCAAGCGCCGTCACCGCGGCGGGATCGGAATGGAAGGCGCGATTGCCGATGATCTCGCTGGTGCCGTGGTCGAGGTCGAGCACCGGCGTGAAGCTGAGGTCGATGCCACAGGCGCGCAGTTCGGCGGCCAGCACATAGCCGGCCGCCGTCGCCGTCTCCAGGGCGCGGTCGGCATCCGTATCCCACAGCGCGCCGAGCGCACGCATCGGCGGCAGCACGGTGAAGCCGTGGCGGAAGCGCTGCACGCGGCCGCCTTCGTGGTCGATGGCGATCAGCAGCGGCGGCTGTCGCAGGGAATGAATTTCAAAAGTCAGTTCCTGGAGGACGGCGGGCGACTCGAAATTGCGCTTGAACAGGATGACGCCGCCGACCAGCGGATGCTGCAGGAGCTCGCGTTCTTCATCAGTGAGGCGCGGCCCCGCCAGGTCGAGCATCAGCGGGCCGAGCGGCAGGGAGACGGTCATGGTGTGTCTTCCATTTCCACGACGACGAAGGCCAGGGCGGTGTCGGCCTCGTCGCTCAGGCTGAGATGGGCCCGCAGATGGCGCGCCTGCATCCACTCGGCAAGCGGCGGCGCGTATTCGAAGCTCGGCCGGCCGATGCCGTCGCTCGCCACGGCGATGTTGTGCAGCGTCGCCGGATCGCGCAGGCCAAGGCCGAGGGCCTTGCCGAGCGCCTCCTTGGCGGCAAAACGCTTGGCGAGGAAGGCAGCCGGCTTGGACGCCTGTCGGTAGCGTTCCATCTCGACGGTCGCCAGCAGCTTGGCGGCGGCGCGCTCACCATGCTCGGCCAGCATCCGCTCGATGCGCGCGATGGCAACGATGTCGGTGCCGACGCCGTGGATCAACGCCTCGCCTCCAGCATCAGCTGCTTCATGCGACGCACTGCTTCCTGCCAGCCGGAGAAGATCGCCTCGGCGACGATGGCATGGCCGATGTTGAGTTCGACGATCTCCGGGATGGCGGCGACCGCCTGGACGTTCTCGTAGTGCAGGCCGTGGCCGGCATTCACCTTGAAGCCGAGCCGGTGGGCGTAGCGCACCGCCAGGGCGACGCGATCGCGCTCCTCGCGGATTTCGCCGGGCTCGACCGCCTCGGCATAGCGGCCGGTATGGATCTCGATGGCCGGCACGCCGCATTCCCGGGCGGCGTCGATCTGGCGCGCATCGGCATCGATGAAGAGGGAGACGCGGATGCCGGCCTCGGCGGCGGCGCGACAGGCCGCGCGCACGCGCTCGAAGCTGCCGACCACGTCGAGGCCGCCTTCGGTGGTCAGTTCCTGCCGCCGCTCCGGCACGAAGCAGACGTCGTGTGGGCGGATGCGCAGGGCGAAGGCCAGCATCTCGTCGGTAACGGCGGCCTCGAGGTTCATGCGGGTCTTCAGCCTGCCGCGCAGGATTTCGACGTCGCGGTCCTGGATGTGGCGGCGGTCCTCTCGCAGGTGCAGGGTGATGAGGTCCGCCCCGCTCTCCTCGGCCAATAGCGCCGCGCGGACGGGGTCGGGATAGGATGTGCCGCGCGCCTGGCGCAGCGTCGCGACGTGGTCGATATTGACGCCCAGTTCAATCACAATTCCTGCAACTCCATGAAAACGCGGCGCGAGCTCAAACGCTGGCCGCCGAGGTAATGATGTATCAGCATGCGCATCAGCTGCTTGCACTGCGCAAGCGTTTCAGCCTCGCTATAATCGTCCCGTGCGATGGCCAGCAAGGTGCGACCGGAAAATGATTCGGCTTTGCCCGCGTCGGCGCCGAGGAGCACCGGTCCGCGTTCGAGGACGTAAGCGTAGCGCTTTTGCGGGTCCAACGGCCGGCCGCTTTCCGCTTCGCAGTCCAGCGTCAGGCCGTAGCCGAGTTCTTTCAGCAACGTCTTCTCGAAACGCCGCAGCAAGGCCTGGCTCGGCTCGCCGAACGCCAGGGCATGCACTGCCTCGGCATAGGCCAGGAACAGCGCCGGATGGGCATCCTCGCGCGGCAGAAGCTTCAGCAGCAGCTCGTTCATGTAGTATCCGAGCAGCAGCGCCTGCGCCTGCAGCAGCGGCTGGCCGCCCACCCATTCGATCTTGGCCAGGGTGTGCATCTCGCCCTGGCCGAACCAGCCCAGATCGAGGGGCTGAAAAGCCATCAGCAACCCGCGCATCGCCGAACGCGCCCGACGGGCTCCGCGCGCCACCAGCGCAATCCGGCCGTAATCGCGGCTGAAGGCCTCGACGATCAGGCTGGTTTCCTTGAAGGGATGGGTGTGCAGGACATACGCCGTCTGCCCATCCACCCTTCCCTTTGCTGCACCGCTCATTCGTAACCCAGGCTCTTCAGGGCCCGCTCGTCGTCGGTCCAGCCGCCCTTGACCTTGACCCAGACTTCCAGAAACACCTTGCCGTCGAACAGCTTCTCCATATCGCGCCGCGCGTCGCTGGCGATGGCCTTCAGCTGCTCGCCGCCCCTGCCGATGACGATGGCCTTGTGCGCCGGCTTGTCGACGATGATGGCGGCATGGATCCGGCGCAGCGCACCCTCCTGCTCGAAGCGCTCGATCTCGACGGTCATGCCGTAGGGCAGTTCCTCGCCCAGGCGGCGGAACAGCTTCTCGCGCAGGAATTCGGCCGCCAAAAAGCGCTCGCTGCGGTCGGTCAGGTCGTCCTCGCCGAAGAGTGGCGGCGATTCGGGCAGGTAACGGGCCGCCGCATCGAGCAACTCACCGCATCCGGTGCCGCTGGCAGCGCACACCGGCACGATCTCGGCGAAGGAATAAAGCCCGGCCACTTTCGCGATGAAAGGCAGCAGGCGCTGCTTGTCGGCGAGGCGGTCGATCTTGTTGATCACCAGCAGCACCGTCTTGCCCTGCGGGATCATCGCCAGGATGCGCTTGTCGTCCTCGTTGAAACGCCCCGCCTCGATCATCAGCAGGACGACGTCTACACCGACGAGTGCCTGGGCTACGCCGCGGTTCATAAGCCGGTTCAGTGCATTCTTATGCCTGAGCTGGAAACCGGGCGTGTCGACGAACACGAATTGCTGCCCGGGCCGTGTAAGCACGCCGGTGATGCGATGGCGCGTCGTCTGCGCCTTGCGCGAGACGATGCTGATCTTCCGGCCGATCAGTCGGTTGAGCAAGGTCGACTTGCCCACATTCGGGCGGCCGGCGATGGCAAGGTGCCCGCAGCGGTGTTCCTCCGGAGCGCTCATTTTGCGCTTGTCAGTTCGAAGGCGCGTCGGGCCGCCTCCTGTTCCGCTGCGCGACGGCTGTGACCTCGCCCGGTGGCGGCGATGCCGAGTTCGGGGATCAGGCACTCCACCTCGAATTCCTGGGCGTGGGCTTCGCCGCGTGTTGCGCGCAGAAGATACTGTGGCAAGGCCAGCCGGCGTCCCTGCAGGTATTCTTGCAGGCTGGTCTTGGCATCCTTGCCAGAGCGGAGCGGATCGAGGCTGGCCAGAAACGGCTCATAGAGACGAAGTATCGTTTGCCTGGCGCGCTCAAAGCCGCCATCGACAAAGACGGCGCCGAACAGGGCTTCCAGGGCATCGGCAAGAATAGACGGCCGGCGAAAACCGCCGCTTTTCAACTCTCCTTCTCCCAGCCGAAGATGATCTCCCAGGCCGAACTGCTGGGCGATCTGTGCCAGCGTTTCCTGCCGTACCAGATTGGCCCGCAGCCGCGACAGGTCGCCTTCGCGGACATCGGAAAACTGCTCGTAGAGCGCTTGGGCGATGACGCAGTTGAGGACGCTGTCGCCAAGGAACTCCAGGCGCTCGTTGTGCGAGGCACCGTGGCTGCGATGAGTCAGCGCCCGATCCAGAAGACTCCGGTTGTCGAAGACGTGTCCGATGGCACGTTCAATCGATGTCAGGGCCATTCACCCGCGGCTTACTCGGTCGGGCGCCTGCTGCCGGTGCTGCTGCCTGCATAATCGATGCAGATGCTGACGTTGCCGGCAATGTGAACCTTTTTTGCGTACTCGAAGGAAATCACCAACTGATTGCCTTCCTTGGTGACGTCAAGATCTGCGCCGGTGATGCTGGAAGTGTCATCCACGATGGCCTGGTTGTCATAAGCCCTGCGGACCTCGGCAACGGTCGTGGCGCCGCTGTTCGCGATGGTTTTGATGTGCTTCAGGATCGCGTAGTACTCGATCACCGAAGGGACCACCTTCATGCCAACGACGGCCACGCCAATCACAACCGCACTGGCCAGGATCAAGCCGATCAGACTCAAGCCCTTCTGCTGTCTTTTCATCCTGCGCTCCTTCACTGGAAGCTTCCGATACGCTTCAGATCGCCGAAGTTGAACCAGATCAGGAATGCCTTGCCAACGATATTCCGATCCGGCACGAACCCCCATACCCGGCTGTCGCTGCTGGCATCCCGGTTGTCGCCCATGACAAAATAATGGCCGGCCGGAACCTCGCAGGTGACCCCGGAGGTATTGTAGAGGCATTTGTCGCGACCGGGAAACTGCATCACCTGGCCGACGAAGGCCGGCGCATCCTTGTCCAGGATGATCCTGTGCTCGGTGGTGCCGAACTTTTCCAGATACTGATCGGAATAATACAGGCGGTCCGGATGAAGATAATCGGGCTGCCTGGCGGTGATCACCTCGTTCCCGTTTATGTACAGCCGTTTGTTCCGCCAGGCCACCTTGTCGCCGGGCAGGCCAACTACCCGCTTGATGTAGTCCAGCGAGGGATCTTCCGGCCAGCGGAAGACCATGACGTCACCGCGCTGCGGCGCGCTAATGTCGATCACCTTCTTGTTGATGACCGGCAGGCGGATGCCGTACGTGAATTTGTTCACCAGGATGAAGTCCCCGACCAGCAGGGTCGGTATCATCGAACCTGAGGGGATCTTGAACGGCTCCACCAGGAAGGAGCGGAGCAGGAATACAGCAAGGATGACGGGGAAGAAACTGGCGCCGTATTCCACCCACCATGGCTCCTTTGCATCCGGGCGGCGGCGCTTCTTCATCAACAGGACATCGAACAGCCATATGGCGCCGGTGGCCACCGTGAGCAGGAACAGAATCAGGGCGAAGTTCACTATGGTTCCCTATTTGGAATCGACGCGCAGCACGGCTAGGAAGGCCTCTTGCGGAATCTCCACGCTGCCGACCTGCTTCATGCGCTTCTTGCCCGCCTTTTGCTTCTCCAGCAGCTTGCGCTTGCGTGTGATGTCGCCGCCATAGCACTTGGCCAACACGTTCTTGCGCAGTGCCTTGATGTTTTCGCGGGCGATGATGGTCGAGCCGATGGCGGCCTGGATCGCCACGTCGTACATTTGGCGCGGGATCAGTTCCCGCATCTTGGCGGCAAGCTCGCGGCCGCGATACTGCGCATTGGCCCGGTGCGCAATGACGGAGAGCGCGTCGACGCGGTCGCCATTGATGAGTATGTCGAGTTTCGCCACGTCGGCCGGACGGTATTCCTTGAACTCGTAGTCGAGCGAGGCATAGCCGCGCGAGACCGACTTCAGCTTGTCGAAGAAGTCCATCACCACCTCGGCCATCGGCATGTCGTAGGTGAGCATGACCTGGCGGCCGTGGTAATGCATGTTTACCTGGGCACCGCGCTTCTGCTCGCACAGCGTGATGACCGCGCCGACGTAATCCTGCGGCACGAATACCGTCGTGGTGATGACCGGCTCGCGGATTTCCTCGATCTTCGACGGGTCCGGCAGCTTGGAAGGGTTTTCGACCGCGACAACCGTGCCGTCGCGCAGGAGCACCTCGTACACCACGGTCGGCGCCGTCGTGATGAGGTCCATGTCGTATTCGCGCTCCAGTCGTTCCTGCACGATCTCCATATGCAACAGTCCGAGAAACCCGCAGCGGAAGCCGAATCCAAGCGCCTGGGACACTTCCGGCTCGTACTGCAGCGAAGCATCGTTCAGCCTGAGCTTTTCAAGCGCCTCGCGCAGGGCGTCGTACTGGTTTGCCTCGACCGGATAGAGGCCGGCGAACACTTGCGGCTTGATCTCCTTGAAGCCGGGCAACGGATTCGCTGCACGACGCTCCACCAGCGTCATCGTGTCGCCGACCTTGGCGGCCTTCAGCTCCTTGATGCCTGCAATGACGAAGCCCACCTCCCCCGCTGAAAGCGCGCCACGCTGCTGGGACTTCGGCGTGAACACGCCAACCTGCTCGCACAGGTGCTGCGCATCGGTCGACATCAGCAGGATCCTGTCTTTCGGACGCAGCACGCCGTCCACTACCCGCACCAGCATCACCACCCCGACATAATTGTCGAACCAGGAATCGATGACGAGCGCCTTCAGGGGCGCGGCAGGATCGCCCTTCGGCGCAGGGACCCGGGCGATGATGGCCTCAATGATGTCCTCGACGCCCTGGCCAGTCTTGGCGCTGGCCAGCACCGCATCGGTGGCATCGATGCCGATGACATCCTCGACTTCCTCGCGCGCACGATCCGGGTCGGCGGCAGGCAGGTCGATCTTGTTGAGCACGGGCACGACCTCGACGCCCAGCTCGATGGCCGTGTAGCAATTGGCCACCGTCTGCGCCTCCACCCCCTGAGAGGCATCGACCACCAGCAGCGCGCCCTCGCAGGCCGACAGCGAGCGGGAGACTTCGTAGGAAAAGTCGACGTGTCCGGGAGTGTCGATCAGGTTGAGATTGTAGATGCTGCCGTCGCGCGCCCTGTATTGAAGGGCGGCGGTCTGCGCCTTGATGGTGATGCCCCGCTCCCGCTCGATGTCCATCGAATCGAGGACCTGCGCTTCCATCTCGCGCTCGGACAGCCCGCCGCACAGCTGGATGATCCGGTCGGCCAGGGTCGACTTGCCGTGGTCGATGTGGGCGATGATAGAAAAGTTGCGGATGTGGTCCATCTAGACGAAAGGGTGCGCCAGGGCACCCTTTCCGAGTCACGCGAAAACGCGAAATTCTACCGGAATTTCAGAAAACAGGCACGAGGGGCCGCTGTTTCGGGCGGATTATTGCGCCGTCCGGCGCCGCGGGCGGTGCGCCGTTTCCGCTATTTGTCGGCCAACCCCTTGATCGTGATATAGGTCTGCTGCTCGCCGCGTCTGACGAGCAGGGTGAGGATCGCCGACTTGTCGAACTGGGAAAGCAGCCTGTTGAACTGATCGACGCTCCTGGCCTCTGTGCCGGCGCCCTTGTGCACGACGGACAGAACGACATCACCGGGGCGCAGTTCGGCGCGGATGCCGTTGGCATTGGCGCGTACCTCCTCGACCAGCACGCCATGGGAAACCTTCAGGTCGCGCTTCTGCTCCGCGGAGAGATCGCTCAGGACGAGGCCAAGGCGGTTGGCCGCCATTTCTGGGGGCTTGCCCCGCTTCTGGCTGCGCTGCGTCGTCTTTTCCTCGGGCATTTCGCCGACAGTAGCCGTCAGGTCCCGGGCAGAGCCCTTGCGCCAGACCTGCATGGGCACCTTGCTGCCCGGCTTGGTCGCGCCGACGATCCTCGGCAGGTCGCTCGACGCATTCACCGCCTTGCCGTCGAACTTCAGAATGATGTCGCCGGATTCGAGGCCGGCCTTCTCGGCCGGACCGCCCTTCTCGACGGAATTCACCAGGGCGCCGGACGGCTTGGCAAGGCCGAAGGAATCGGCCAGTTCCTTGGTGACTTCCTGGATCACCACCCCGATGCGACCGCGGCTGACGCGCCCCCCTGTGCGCAACTGTCCCTGTACCTCCATCGCCACGTCGATGGGGATTGCAAAAGCCACGCCCATGTAGCCGCCGGTGCGGCTATAAATCTGCGAGTTGATGCCGACCACCTCGCCTTTCATGTTGAACAGCGGGCCGCCCGAGTTGCCGGGGTTGATCGCCACGTCGGTCTGAATGAAGGGGACGTAGTTTTCCTGCGGCAGGGAACGACCTTTGGCGCTGACGATGCCGGCAGTCACCGAATTCTCGAAGCCGAAGGGCGAGCCGATGGCGACGACCCATTCGCCGACGCGCAGCCGGGCAGGATCGCCCATTTTCACGCTGGGCAGCCCGCTCGCCTCGATCTTGATCAGGGCCACATCGGTGCGCTTGTCTGAGCCGATCACCTTCGCCTTGAATTCCCGTTTGTCGGTGAGCTTCACGGTGATTTCATCGGCCGACTCGACGACATGGGCATTGGTCAGGATGTAGCCGTCCTGGCTGATGATGAAGCCCGAGCCGAGCGACTTGCTATGGAAGTCATGCGGAATGCCGGGCTGGCGCGGGATGAATCGCTTGAAGAATTCGAACATCGGATCGTCTTCGTCGAGTTCCGGCATTTGCGGGAACATGCGGTTGGCGCGCACGGTCTGCGTCGTGCTGATGTTGATGACGGCCGGACCATGTCGTTCCGCAAGGTCGGTGAAGTCCGGCAGCTCCCTGGATTGCGCCGCGGCATTCAGAGCGAAGAGGGAAAACAGGACGGCAAGCAAAAATCTGGTGATCATCGACAGGCTTCCTTGGAAAAACAAATGGTTTGATTGTGGCGGACGAGCACGGGTTCTGGCAGCGCATCCATCAGGCTTCGCCGAAAAGTCAGCCCCGCCAGGACGCCGATGACCAGCCCGGTCAGCGCGCCCAGCGCCGCCCAGGCATCGCTGTCGCCCCTCAGCGCGGTTCCGGTTGCCGCCCCGAACAGCAGGAACAACGCAGGCAGGAGATATGTCAGCATGGCGACGCGCAGTGGCACTCCGTCAGCAACACGCACGAGAACGCGGTCCCCCGGCTTGGCGCCAATGCGGTTGGAAATGCGAAACCGCCTTGGCTGGCTGCCGAACAGCTGACCGAGGATGCCGCTCTGGCAACCGCCCGTTTCATGACACCGGCCGCAGCCACCGCCGACATCCAGCTGAACATAGGCATATTCGCCTTCGATTCCGGCAACGATGGCTTCCTGCTCCATCATTTTTTCCTCGGCTCGATGCCGTCGCCGAGGCGCTTCAGGCTGGCCATGGGCACCTCCCCCAGCACCGTCAGCCGGTGTTTGCCGGCGACGCGCTCATAAACATTGATGGCGCCGACCGAGTAGGTTGATTGCGCTGCCTTCCGATCGCCCAGAGGCTCTATGAATACCGATATCGAGGCCAGCCCGTCGGTGAACACGAAGTGGGTCGTCTCCCCGATCCCGCCGGAAACATTCCCCCGCCTCATGCCGGCGCTTTTCCTGAAGCCGGGCAGCTGGGCTTTGAACAGCCAGTCCCCTCCGACGGAGAGGCGCTGTGCGGCGCGGGCATTGTGGATACGCCAGGCCCTGCCTTCCGTGTCGAAGCGGGATCTCAGGCTGCCCGGGTCTATGACACCGTTGATCTGCAGCTGGCTGAAGGCGAACTGCTCGATGGTCTCGTTACCTTCGCTGACCATGCGCGCCTTCAGGATCAGACCGGTATTGAGGTCCGCCCATATCTGATGGCCGTAGCGCAGGGCGTCCTTCGGTTCGAGGATGATGAGCTGGCTGTCGAAGCCGGCCACCCGGGCGGTCTCTCCCTTGCGCAGCCGGTAATGCTCATCCAGGTTGCTGACCGATGCCGGCAGGAGTGCGGGAAAAGCCTTGTGCTCACCGCGCCGCTCGATGATGACGACCTTCTCGTCTGGCAGGAAACACCTGACTTCCTCGTTGCGCCGCACTACCTCGCGCGGGCTGCCGTCAAGCACCTCCAGTCGTTCCTGCTCGCCAGAGGCATCGACAATATGGGTAATCCGCGAGGTTTCCGAACTGCCGCCGCTCTGATAGGTAAACGTTCCGGTGTAATTCAGTCCTTGGGCGGCCGCAGCCATTTTTTGCAGCCATGCCAGGGCATCTCCGTGCTGGTCGCCATGGGCCGGGGCAGCGAGCGCGCCGGCAAGGCCGATCAGCATCAGGCCGCGCATCATGGCCGGCCGACCCGACGAATCTCCGACACGGAGCGCACATACGGCGCCACGCCCTGTATGCGGCCACTCGGCGAATGCGCCTGATGGGCGACGAGATACTCCTTCAGCGCGCCGGAAGGCGGCGTCTGCGGCGCCGATACCGCAAGGCCTTCTGCCGGTTGCGCCTTGACGGCAATCTCGATCGGCGCCGGGGCATTCAGGGACAAAGCTACCCACCCCGCGACAGCCACGCCCGCGATGGCTGCTGCCATCGGCAGGGCCAGGCGCAGGGAACTGCGCTTGGGCTGTGCGGAGGGCGCGAACAGAACGGGTTCCTCGGCTAGTCTTTCCATCACCCGGCCGGCAAGGTCCGGCGAGTGGGCCGGGGAGTCGCGCAGTGTGTCGCCGATCAAGTGGTAAACGCTCCAGGCATTCTGCAACTCCGTGTCGCGACGTAGTGCATCAATCGCCCGGTTCGCCTGGTCCGGAGCCAGCTCGTCGTCCAGCAGAGCGGAAATGTCAGATTTCATACTCACCACCTCTTGTCCGGCGCCGTATCGAGCAAAGGTCGCAGCTTTTCGGCAACCGCCTCGCGTGCCCTGAAGATGCGCGAGCGCACTGTTCCTATCGGGCAGTCCATCATTTTTGCGATGTCCTCATAACTCATGCCCTCTATCTCCCGCAGGGTGATGGCCGTGCGCAGGTCCTCCGGCAGGGCTTCCATGGCCGCATTCACCGTTTCGCCGATCTCTTTCGAGAAGAGCATGCGCTCGGGCGTATTGATATCGCGCAACAGGTCGCCTTCTTCGAAACCCTCGGCATCCTCCGAGTTGAACTCGGTACTGGTGGGTGTCCGCCGGCCCTGCGACACCAGGTAGTTCTTCGCGGTATTGATGCCGATCCGGTACAGCCACGTATAGAAGGCGCTGTCGCCGCGAAAATTGCCCAAGGCGCGATAAGCCTTGATGAACGTTTCCTGCGCCACGTCCTCAACCTCGGCCGGATCACGAATCAGCCGCGAGAGCAGACGCGCCAGCTTGCGTTGATACTTCGACACCAACAACCCGAACGCCTGCTGGTCGCCGTGCTGCGCGCGGACAACCAACTGCTGGTCAACTTCTCGTTCTCCCATTCGAGCGGCGAAATGATGGAAATGGTCCCGACCCGAAGGATCGAGCCGAATGCCGCAAGTATAGCCATTGCCGGCGCGCCCAGCACAGCGCTGTCGTCAGCAAGGAGACATCGCCTCATCAAAAAAGTTCAGTGACCGGCCCGCAGCGCCGAATGGTATAGTTGCTGGCCTTCAATCAGCCAGTCAGCACCGTGCAGGTTTTCGACGTCCTCATCATCGGCAGCGGCCTGGCAGGCCAGTCCCTCGCGCTGCAACTGGCTCCGCACAGGAGGGTCGCGCTGGTAACCAAGCGTTCCCTCGAGGACAGCGCCAGCAGCCGCGCCCAGGGCGGCATAGCCGCCGCCCTGGACGACGCCGACTCCATCGATGCGCACATCAAGGATACGCTGGTGGCCGGAGCCGGCCTGTGCAGTCCCCGTACCACCCGTTTCGTCGTCGAGCGCGGCAAGGCGGCCATCGACTGGCTTATCGGACAGGGCGTGCCCTTTACCCGGGACGCCTCCGGCGACGGCTATCATCTCACCCGCGAAGGCGGACACAGCCATCGACGCGTGATCCATGTCGCCGATGCCACCGGTTTGGCCGTACAGGATATCCTGACGCAGAAATTACGCGCGCACCCGAACATCAGGGTGTTCGAGCACCATATCGCCATCGACCTCATCACCGGCGCCAAGTTCGGGCTGCCGGACAGCGGCTGCCACGGTGCCTATGTCCTCGACAAGCAGGCAGAGCACGTGGAGACTTTCTGCGCACCCCACACGGTGCTGGCCACCGGGGGCACGGGCAAGGTCTATCTCTACACCACCAACCCGGACACGGCGACGGGTGACGGCATCGCCATGGCCTGGCGGGCCGGCTGCTCCGTCGCAAACATGGAATTCATCCAGTTCCATCCGACCTGCCTGTACCATCCGAACATCAAGTCATTTCTCATCACGGAGGCCATGCGTGGAGAAGGCGGCCTGTTGCGCCTGCCCGGCGGCGAGCGCTTCATGCCGGAGCATGATCCCCGCGCCGAACTGGCGCCGCGCGACATTGTCGCCAGGGCCATCGATTTCGAGATGAAGAAGCGCGGCCTCGACTGCGTCTATCTCGACATGACGCACAAGCCGGCGGCCTTCCTCATCGAGCATTTCCCCAACATCCATGCCCAGTGCCTCGCGCTGGGCATCGACATAACGCGCCAACCGATTCCAGTCGTGCCGGCTGCCCATTATTCCTGCGGCGGTGTCGTCGCGGATTTTTCCGCTCGCACCGCCCTGCCCGGCCTGTATGCGGTCGGCGAAACCGCCTTTACCGGGCTTCACGGTGCCAACCGGCTCGCCAGCAATTCGCTGCTGGAATGCCTCGTATTCTCCGCCGCCGCCGCAGAGAGCATTCTCGCCTCGCAGCGCGAACCCCTGTCTTCCCTGCCGGCGTGGGACGAGAGCCGCGTCACCGATGCTGACGAGGAAATCGTCATCTCGCACAACTGGGACGAGTTGCGCCGCTTCATGTGGGATTACGTCGGCATCGTGCGGACCAACAAACGTCTCGAGCGCGCGCGCCACCGCATCCGCCTGCTGGAGCGTGAAATCGACGAGTACTATGCCAACTTCCGGGTCACCAACGACCTGATCGAACTGCGCAATCTCGTGCTGACCGCAGATCTGATCGTGCGCTGCGCACAACGGCGCCGGGAAAGCCGCGGCTTGCATGCCAGCCGCGACTACCCGGATACGCTAGCTGCCGCCCGGAACACGGTCCTGCGGAACCGCCTCAGTTGACTTCCAGCGCATCCAGGATCGCAGCATGCGCCATTCTTCGCCGGCAAGCGCGTCTGGCAGGATGGCGAGCGTCTGCCGGCGTGCGCCCCCCCCGCCTTCCAGTTGCAGGATGACCAGCCAGGGCCAGAGCGTGGACCGGCCCGACACGGCTGCCTCGTAGCGGTCGCCATCGGCAAGCGTCGCATCGACGCGGCCGTCCTCCCGGAGAAGCAGTTCGCGGACCGATGTTGCAGCCAGGCCCAACACATGACGGTGCAACGCTACGAGGCAAGAGGCGGCAATCACAAGGCTCATGGCCAGTTTCGACCAGAACGGCAGCGTCAGGGGAAGCAGGCCGGAAACGCCGGCACAATGCAGCATGAGCAACAATGCCGCTAGGCGGCGCGAGGGTTTGAGCGCCAGCCGATGCGGGAAATGCACCGGCCAATGGAAAGCTTCAGATACGCCGGAAGGCCAGCGTGCCATTGGTGCCGCCGAAACCGAAGTTGTTTTTCAGCGCCACCTCGATTTCGAGCTGACGCGCCGCGTTGGCGCAGTAGTCGAGATCGCATTCCGGATCCTGCTCGAAAATATTGATGGTCGGCGGCGAAATCCGGTGATGCACCGCCAGCACGGTCAATGCCGACTCGAGGCCGCCGGCCCCGCCGAGCAAATGCCCTGTCATGGACTTCGTGGAATTTACCACCAGCTTGCGGGCCACCTCGCCGAAGGCCAGCTTGATGGCATCCGTTTCGTTCTTGTCTCCCAGCGGCGTCGACGTACCATGGGCATTCAGGTATTGAACTTGGTCGGCATTGATGCCGGCATCCCGCAAGGCATTGAGCATGCTGCGACACGGCCCGTCGGTATCCGGCGCAGTCATATGGTAGGCGTCGCCGCTCATGCCGAAACCAACCAGCTCCGCATATATCTTTGCGCCGCGCCGCCTGGCGCGCTCGTACTCTTCGAGCACCAGCACCCCGGCGCCTTCGCCCAGCACGAAACCGTCACGGCCCATGTCCCACGGGCGGCTGGCCGTCGACGGGTCATCGTTGCGCGTGGATAAGGCCTGGGCGGAGGCAAAACCGCCGATCGCCAGGGGCGTAACAGTGGATTCTGCGCCCCCGCAGACCATCGCGTCCGCGTCGCCGTACTGGATCATGCGGAAGCTTGTGCCGATGGCGTGCAGGCCCGTCGTGCAGGCCGTCACCACGGCAAGGTTCGGGCCTTTCAATCCGTAAAGGATCGAAAGATTACCGGAGATCATGTTGATGATCGTGCCGGGAATGAAGAACGGCGATATCTTGCGCGGCCCGCCGCCGAGGAAATCGTTGTGGGTATCCTCGATCATCGGCAGGCCGCCGATGCCGGAACCGATGTTTACCCCGATACGTTCGGCATTCTCCGAAGTCACCTCCAGGCCCGAGTCCTTGATGGCCTGGATACCTGCCGCCATGCCGTAATGGATGAATGTATCCATCCGGCGCGCCTCCTTCGGCGGCAGGTAGGCGCCGACGTCGAATCCCTTGACCTCGCCCGCAATGCGCGACTTGAACGAGGATGGATCGAACCGGGTGATCGTGCCGACGCCGCTTTTTCCGGCAATGATGTTGTCCCAGGTTTCCTGCACCGTGTTGCCGACCGGCGAAACAATGCCCAAACCGGTGACGGCTACCCTGCGGCGTGCCACTTTGCTATGCTCCTGCGAGGAAAAACTGAAAGGCTTACTTCTTGAGGTGGGCGTTGATGTAGTCGATCGCCTGCTGGACGGTAGTGATCTTCTCGGCTTCCTCGTCCGGAATCTCGCACTCGAACTCCTCTTCGAGAGCCATGACCAGTTCGACCGTGTCAAGCGAGTCGGCGCCAAGATCGTCAACGAACGACGATTCGGTTTTGATCTCGGATTCGTTCACGCCCAGCTGCTCGGCGACTATTTTCTTGACGCGCTGCTCTATGTTCTCCATGTGTTTCGCTCCTTCCCTTTTTTAGCGGGTGTGACGAGAAAAAAACCGCGACATTCTATCAGAAAGACAAGCCCTCACCAAACCCGCATTCAACCCATGTACATGCCGCCATTGACATGCAGGGTGGTGCCGGTGATGTACGCGGCGCGCGGCGAAGCGAGGAAAGTCACGGCCGCAGCGATTTCGTCGGCCTGGCCGAGGCGGCCGAGGGGAATCTGCCCGAGCAGCATGTCGCGCTGGGCGTCAGGCAACGCCTTGGTCATGTCGGTGTCGATGAAGCCGGGCGCTACGCAATTTACCGTGATGTTGCGGCTGCCCAGCTCGCGCGCCAAGGCGCGGCTCATGCCGGCCACGCCGGCTTTGGCGGCGGCATAGTTTGCCTGGCCGGGATTGCCGGAACTGCCCACCACGGAGGTGATGCTGATGATTCGGCCGTAGCGCGCCTTCATCATGCCGCGCATGACAGCCTTGGAAAGCCGGAAGACCGCCTTCAGATTGGTCTCGATCACGGCATCCCATTCTTCGTCCTTCATGCGCATGGCGAGATTGTCGCGCGTGATGCCGGCATTGTTCACCAGCACCGAAACCGGACCGAATTTCCTTTCGATCTCTCCCATCAGCGCGTCGCAGGCGACCGCATCCGTGACATTCAGCACCGCCCCCCAGCCCTGAAGGCTGGCGTCGGCGAACGCCTTCTGGATATCGGCCGCGCCCGCTTCGCTGGTGGCAGTCCCGATCACCGCAGCACCCTCCCGGCCCAGATCCAGGGCGATCGCACGGCCGATGCCGCGCGATGCGCCGGTTACCAGTGCAACTTGACCCTTGAGCATGTTGGTTCCTCAGGCATTTGTCGCGGACAGGGCCGCCTCGACGCCGGCCAGATCAGCCATCGCGCCGCTGGACAGGCCGTCGGCGCAGCGTTTCACCAGGCCTGCGAGCACTTTGCCCGGACCGCATTCATAGACATGACTGATGCCCTTGCCTGCCATGAGTTGCAAGGTCTCGACCCAGCGCACCGGGGAGGCGGCCTGCCGTACCAGCGCGTCCCGAATCTGTTGCGGATCGGAAAGGCAGACCACGTCGGCGTTGCCGACGACGGGCATCCGCGGCGGGGACAACGCCAATTCGGCCAGCCGCCGGCGCAAGCGCTCGGCCGCCGGCTTCATCAGCGAGCAGTGAAACGGCGCCGAGACGGGCAGCAGGACGGCCCGCTTGGCACCCCTTGCCTTGGCTGCGTCCGCGGCCCGCCGTACTGCAGCGGCATGGCCGGCGATCACGGTCTGCTCGGGCGCATTGAAATTGACGGCTTCGACAATCTGCCCCTGCGCATTTTCCTCGCAGACGGCCATCACGGTGGCGGCATCGAGTCCCAGAACGGCCGCCATCGCCCCTTCTCCAGACGGCACTGCTTCCTGCATCGCCTTGGCGCGCAGCTCGACCAGCGGCACGGCATCGGCAAAGCGCAACACCCCGGCAGCGACCAGGGCAGAATATTCGCCCAGACTGTGTCCAGCAACCATGCCCGGCATTCTGCCGCCTTTTTCCTGCCAGAGCCGGAAGACGGCGATGCCCGCAGTCAGCATCAGGGGCTGAGTGTTGACTGTCAGGTTGAGCGCCTCTGCCGGCCCTTCGCTTACCAGTTGCCAGAGATCGCGGCCGAGCGCTGCGGATGCCTCGTCGAACGTGCCGCGGATCACGGGACTGTCGCCATAGGTCGCCATCATGCCCAATGACTGGGAACCCTGTCCGGGAAAAACGAGTGCAAATTGCATGTTCATGCCTTTCGCGGGTGCTCGGTGCCGACCTTCATGGGCGCTGCGCATGATAAGCCGGAGCAAAAAGCGAGGAGCGAAAATGCCATGTCGCGATAAATGGCCGTCAGAATTTAAGCAGCACCGCGCCCCAGGTGAAACCGCCGCCGACGCCTTCCAGCATGAGAACCTCGCCGCGCTTGATGCGTCCGCTGCGAACTGCGCTGTCCAGCGCCAGGGGAATCGAAGCCGCCGAGGTGTTGCCGTGCTGTTCCACCGTGGTGACGACCTTGTCCATCGGCAGGCCGAGCTTTTTCGCCGTCGATTGGATGATGCGGATGTTCGCCTGGTGCGGAATCAGCCAGTCTATCGCGCCGGTATCCATGCCGGCCTGATTGAGCACTTCCTGCGCGACCTCGGCGAGCACCTTGACGGCAAACTTGAACACCGCGGGGCCATCCATCTTGACGAAGGGCTGCCCCACCACCTTGCCGCCGCTGACGTTGCCAGGCACTTCGAGGATGCGGTGGTGAGAACCGTCGGCATGCAGCACGCTGGCGAGGACGCCCGGCTCGTTGCTGGCCTCCAGTATCACGGCCCCGGCGCCATCGCCAAACAGCACACAGGTGCCGCGATCGTTCCAGTCGAGGATGCGCGAGAAGACCTCGGCGCCGACCACCAGGGCGCACTGGTGGCTGCCTGAGCGGATGAATTTCTCGGCCACCGCCAAGGCGTAGGCAAATCCGCTACAGACCGCCTGCACGTCGAACGCCGCGGCGCCGCTGACGCCGAGCTTCGCTTGCAGCAGACAGGCCGTGCTCGGAAATACGTAGTCGGGCGTCGAGGTGGCCAGAATGATGAGATCGATCTTTTCGGCCGGAATATCCGCCGCCTCGACCGCCTTCAGGCTGGCGGCCAACGCCAGATCGCTGGCCTGCTGACCGGCATCGGCGATATGGCGGCTGCGGATGCCCGTTCGTTCGACGATCCACTCGTCCGTTGTGTCTATGCCGCGCGCCATCAGGTCGATGTTGCTCAAGGTCGTCGGCGGCAGGTAGCTGCCCGTTCCGGTAATGCGTGCGTAGATCATCGCTGCAAGGCCAGCGTGGGCGCGCCTTGCGCCATGCGTTCGCTGATGCGCTCGGCGAGTCGATTGCGCGCGGCTTCTGCCGCGCGCTCGATGGCCTTGGTAAAGGCCAGTTGATCCGCCGACCCGTGGCTCTTCACGACGATGCCGCGCAGACCGAGCAGGCAGGCACCATTGTAGCGGCGCGGATCGGCGCGTCTCTTGAATGCATTGAGCGCCGGCATGGCGGCCAGCGCAGCGAGCTTTCTGAGCGGATTGCGGCTGAACTCCTCGCGCAGGAAGGTGGCCAGCATGTGCGCGAGTCCTTCCGATGTCTTCAGCAGCACGTTGCCGACAAAGCCGTCGCAGACGACGATGTCCGTCGTTCCCCTGTAAATGTCATCGCCTTCGACATTGCCGTGGAAATTGAGGCCGCTTTCCTTGAGAAGCTCGCCGGCCTGCTTGACCACCTCGTTGCCCTTGATATCCTCTTCGCCGATGTTGAGCAGGCCGACCGAGGGGCGATCCTTGTGCTCCACCGTCGACACAAGCATGGCGGCCATGATGCCGAATTGAAGCAAGTGCTGCGGCTCGCAATCCACATTGGCTCCCAGATCCAGCACGTAGGTATGGCCTTTGAGAGTCGGCAGTGCAAAAGCGATGGCCGGACGATCGATGCCGGGCAGGGTTTTCAGGACGAAACGGGAAATCGCCATCAGGGCGCCGGTATTGCCGGCCGAGACGGCCGCCGCGGCCTGACCGGACTTCACCAGATCGACAGCCACCCGCATAGAAGAGTCCTTCTTGACGCGCAAGGCCGTCGCCACCGGATCATGCATGCCGACCACTTCGGTGGCCGGCCGGAAGCACAGGCGCTCGCCGAAACGCAGCTTGTGCTTCGCCACCTCGGTCTCGATTTCGCCGGCCAGGCCAACCAACGTCACGCCGGCCTGCTGGTCCGCCTGCAGGAAGCGGAATACGGCCGGCAAGGTGACGGACGGACCGTGGTCCCCACCCATGCAGTCAATCGCGATGGTCACGTCCATCGACGTGCTGTTGGCTCCGACATTTGAATGGGTCGGCATCATGCCCGCTTGACGGACGGATGCCGGCAGACGGGCCTTACTCGCCCTTGGTCTTGACGACTTTCTTGCCGCGGTAATAGCCGCTCGGACTAACGTGATGGCGCAGATGGGTCTCGCCGGTGGTCGACTCGACCGCAAGCGGCGGATTGGTCAGGAAGTCATGCGCACGGTGCATGCCGCGCTTGGAAGGCGACTTCTTGTTCTGTTGGACAGCCATGTTCTACTCCTAAAAAAACGTGTTCGGTAACTACTTGCGCTTGAGCGCCGCCAACTGTGCAAACGGCGAAGTCTGCCTCGATACGGCTGCCATCGACGGCAGCTCGCAACGCTCATGCCGCGGTGCGATCGGCAAGGCCAGCAGGATTTCCTCCTCAAAAAGGGGGACGAGGTCCAACTCGCACAACGCCTCGATCGCATCGCAGGCATCATCTTCCAGGCCGCCGACCTGGCTGTCCTCCGGCCAAGGGGCGCCCCGCTCGACCAGCATTATCCGGCTACGCTGACTCAAGGCATGCGTCAAGGCGCCCAGGCAACGCTGGCAGTTCAAGGACAAGACGCCATCCAGCCTCACCGTCAGGAAGGCATTCCTTCCGTCGGTCTCGCCCGTCACCTCATAATCGAGGCGGCCGGCCGCATCGAACAATGTATCGGCCAGTCGCGGCATCTCATCGAGTCTGAGCCGGCCTGCCAATGTTTCGTGCCGCCGTGCAAACTCAAGGCTGTCGATGATCATGCCCCGTTGCGACATAAGATTGGAATGATATCATTCCATGACTTTTCCTGTCAAAAGAATAACATCCGAACCGCGACCTCCCCGATGCGCCGCCTCGTCCTTGCTTCCACCTCGGTATTCCGCCGCGAATTGCTTGCCCGGTTGCAAATCCCGTTCGAGGTCGCCAGCCCCGAGACCGATGAAACCGAGCTGCCCGGGGAAAGCCCGGCCGCCACCGCAGAAAGGTTATCTCTCGCCAAGGCACGGGCCGTCGCCGACCGCTTTCCAGATGCCCTGATTATCGGCAGCGACCAGGTGGCCTACCTCGACAGCCGGCGCTTCGGCAAGCCGCTGACTCATGACCGCGCCGTCGAGCAACTGTGCCTCATGCGAGGCCGCACGGTGATCTTTCACACCGGTCTATGTCTCTACAACAGCGCCAGCCGCAACAGCCAGCTCTGCGGCGTGCCAACCGAGGTAACCTTCCGCCAACTGACGGATGCGGAAATCGAGCGCTACCTGGAAAAGGAAAAGCCCTACCATTGCGCCGGCAGCGCCAAATCAGAAGGACTGGGCATTTCCCTGTTGTCGTCCATGCGCGGGGACGACCCGAATGCCCTCATCGGCCTGCCCCTCATCGCACTGTGCGGCATGCTGCGTGCGGAAGGCATTCAGGTTCCCTGATGCGGGATGGCCGGCTTTTCCTTCTTCCCGTCTCCATCGGCGAAAGCCCTCCCGAAGCCGTTCTGCCGGCTGAGACGCTGCGCATCGCCCGTGAACTGGGATATTTCATCGTCGAAAATGCAAAATCGGCACGCGCCGAGCTGAAGCGCATTGGCATACGCCGTCCGATTCAGGACATTGACATCCGCGAGCTGCCCCGCGAACCGACGTCGGCCGATCTCGACGCCTTGCTTGCACCGCTGGCGCAAGCCTGTTCCGCAGGACTGATGTCGGAAGCCGGCGCGCCGGCCGTGGCCGACCCGGGTGCCCGGCTGGTAAACGTCGCCCACGCCAGGGGCATCGTCGTGGTACCGCTGGTCGGCCCTTCCAGCCTGTTGCTGGCGCTGATGGCCTCGGGTCTGAATGGCCAGTGTTTCGCCTTTCACGGCTACCTGCCGGTTCGCGAACCCGGGCGCAGCGGTCGCATCGCCGAACTGGAAAGGGCATCGCGCCGGGAGCGGCGCACCCAGATATTCATCGAGACGCCCTACCGCAACGACGCGCTGTTGGCCGCGCTGGCGAAAACCTGCTGCCCAGACACCCTGCTCTGCCTGGCTTCGGAATTGACGACGCCCCGGGAAACGATCATGACGAAGCGGATCGACGCCTGGCGGGCCGCACCGCCCCCCGCGCTGGACAAAAGACCTACGGTATTCCTGCTGCTCGCCGGTTAGCTAGCGCAGCCCGAACTTGCCGGCGGCATTCATGATGCCATCGGCCATGTCCGCGCCGAACTGCCTGGCAAAGCGCTCGGTCAGGCTGGCGCGCATCGTGTAGTCGCGTATCTCCTCGGCCTGGATCACTTCGCGCGCCACGTATTCGACGCTGCCCAGCCCGTCGGCCAGGCCGAGATCTACGCTCTTGGCGCCGGTCCACATCAGGCCGCTGAACAGATCGGGGGATTCCTTAAGGCGCTTGCCGCGCCCCTTCCTGACCACTTCGATGAACTGCTTGTGGATGTCGTCGAGCAGCAGTTGGGCATGATGCTTGTGCTGGTCGTCCTGCGGGGAAAATGGGTCGAGAAACCCTTTGTTTTCCCCTGCCGTCAGCAGGCGACGCTCTACGCCCAGCTTGTCCATGGCGCCGGTGAAGCCGAAGCCATCCATCAGCACGCCGATCGAGCCGACGATACTGGCCTTGTCCACATAGATTTTGTCGGCTGCCGCTGCGACGTAATAGCCGCCGGAGGCGCAGACATCCTCGACCACGGCATAGAGCGGAATTTCGGGATGTTTGGCGCGCAGGCGGCGGATCTCATCGTTGATGATGCCAGACTGCACCGGGCTGCCGCCCGGGCTATTGATGCGCAGCACAACCCCGCGGGTGCCCTGATCCTTGAAGGCTGCCTGCAATGCCTCGACGATCTTCTCGGCGCTCGCCTCGCCGGTTGACTTGATGACACCGTTCAGTTGCACCAGTGCCGTATATTTCTTGCCGTCGGCCAGCTTTTCGGCAGTACTCCCCCAGTCGCCGAGAACGGCGATGAGAAAGGTCAGGTATACGAAGCCGAGGAACTTGAAGAAGATGCCCCAGCGGCGGCGGCGCTTCTGCTCGGCAAGCGTTTCCAGCGCCAGCTTCTCGACGATACGGCGCTCCCAGGCTGGATCGCCTTCGGGTTTGTCCGACATGATGTTGCCGCCCTTATTTCAAATAGATACAGCCGTCCTGCTCGACAACCTCAACCGGTTCCAGCCGCGCGCCGCGACACGGGCCGGCAATGCATTCTCCGGTTTCGGGCCGATACACGGCACCATGGGTCGCGCAAATCAAGTATAGCCCGGAATCGTCGAAGAACTCGCCGGGTCGCCAGTCCATCTCGATGCCGATGTGGGCGCAGCGATTGACGTAGCCATACACGCGGCCGCGGTGCCGTATCACGAAGCCCGACTTTTCCCCGTGCGCAGTCGGGACATCGAAGCGCACGCCCCTGCTGCCGTCGGCCAGTTCCGCGCCGGCGCAGATCAACCGTTGCGCTTCAGCCATTCCGCCAGTTCGTGAAATTCATCGAAGCAGCCCAGCGGCCGCTCCGCTTCGAGCGCCGGGCGCGGGTGGGCGCCATAGCCGACTGCCAGCGCCCCTACACCGGCATTGCGGGCCATCCGCAGGTCATGCGTCGTGTCGCCGATCATCAGCGTCCGCCCGGGTTCGGCAGCCAGTTCGGACATGATCTCCAGCAGCATGTCCGGCGCGGGTTTCGAGGCGCACTCATCGGCGCAGCGCGTGGCATGGAAAAAATCCTTGAGACCGGATGCGGCCAGTGCGCGATTCAGGCCAAGACGGCTCTTGCCGGTGGCCACCCCCAGCAGATAACCCGCGTCGGCCAGTTCCTCGACCAGTTCGCGCGCACCGTCGAACAGGCACAGTTCATGATCCTGGGCAAGGTAATGATGGCGATAACGCTCCGCGACCTGGCGATAATCATCGACCGGTACGCCAGGCAGGGCCTGCGACAGCGCATCATGCAGACCCAGGCCGATCACCTGACGCGCCGCCGCGTCATCGGGCGGTTCGAGACCGAGATCGCGCGCTGCAGACTGGATGCTGGCGACGATCGCCGCCGCCGAATCCAGCAGCGTGCCGTCCCAGTCAAACACCACCAGGCGATAATTCCGCACCATAGTCCCGTCTTTCGTTGTCTTCGAGCCGCCGCAGGAAGGCCGTCAGTTCCGCCGGCAGGCCGGATGCCAGATCCAGGCGCTCGCCCGTCATCGGATGGTTCAGCGACAGCTTTGCGGCATGCAGGAACATGCGGCCGAGCCCCTGCTTCTGCAAGGCCTTGTTGAGCGCAAAATCACCGTATTTGTCGTCACCGCACAGCGGAAAACCGAGGTGGGAAAGATGCACCCGGATCTGATGGGTGCGCCCGGTCTCGAGCTCCACCTCGACCAGGCTGAAGTTCTCCCAGCGGCCAAGCAGCCGCACGATGCTGTGCGCCGCCTTGCCTTCCCGCGACACGCTTACACGGCGCTCGCCTTCCCCGGTCAGGTATTTGTGCAAGGCCAGCCGGACATGCCGCTCGGGCGCCTGCCAGCGCCCCCTGACCAGCGCCAGATAGCGCTTTTCGATCCCCCCCGTCCTGAACAGGTCATGCAGCGCCGTCAGCACCGCGCGCTTCTTGGCGACCAGCAGCAGGCCGGAGGTTTCCCGATCGAGCCGATGCGCGAGCTCGAGAAAACGGGCTTGCGGCCTCTGCTGGCGCAATTGCTCGATGACGCCGAAGCTCACCCCGCTGCCGCCATGCACGGCCATGCCGGCCGGCTTGTCAATCACCAGCAGGGCGTCGTCCTCGTGGACGATGCGGTAAGATCGGCCGACAGGCACCGCGGGTTTCGCTGCCGGTCGCAACCGGACGGGGGGAATGCGCACCTCGTCGCCGACTTGCAAGCGGTACTCCGGACCGACGCGCTTGCTGTTTACCCGCACCTCCCCGCTGCGCAGGATGCGATAGACGTGGCATTTCGGCACGCCCTTGCAGACGCGCAGCAGATAATTGTCGATGCGCTGGCCATCCGTTTCCTCGCCGATTTGCTGACGCGTCACGGAGGCTTTGCTTAACTCCTTCATTTTGAATATACTGCCGGCTGGTTTGCCCATTCCGGGGGCTGGCCATGAAGAATAATTCATGGATGGTTCCGGGTGCGCGCCCCATGACCCGAAGCGGCATCGGCCGGCGCGACGGAATGCTGTCGATGCTTAGATACCCGCAAACCGCAAAAGGTTAATTCGCTCACCGCAAGCAGCGATACTACTTGAAATGCGCGCAGCAAGCACACGTGGAACACGCGGTCCTGATGGCAACCCTCAGGACGAACAGACAACACCGACATTAGTTTGCCCCGTACATCCTTGATGATTTCGAAACAGCCAAACTAATACAATCCGTCTGAACCGGATGCGGTTTGTCTTCCCGTGTTTGCGCGCGGGAGAACAAAACGATGAAACGCATGCTGTTCAATGCGACGCAGGCCGAGGAACTCCGCGTCGCGATCGTCGATGGCCAGAAACTGATCGACCTCGACATCGAATCGGCCGCCAAGGAACAACGCAAGAGCAACATCTACAAGGCGGTAATCACCCGCATCGAGCCAAGCCTCGAGGCGGCCTTCGTCGATTACGGCGCCGAACGCCACGGTTTCCTGCCCTTCAAGGAAGTCTCGCGAGCCTATTTCAGGGAAGGCGTCGAGCCGAATCGCGCCACGATCAAGGAAGCCCTCAAGGAAGGCCAGGAGCTCATCGTCCAGGTAGACAAGGACGAGCGCGGCAACAAGGGCGCCGCGCTCACCACCTTCATCTCGCTGGCAGGCCGCTACCTGGTCTTGATGCCGAACAACCCGCGCGGCGGCGGCGTCTCGCGCCGCATCGAGGGCGAAGACCGCAACGAACTGCGCGAAACCATGGATCAGCTCGACGTGCCGCAGGGCATGAGCCTGATTGCCCGCACCGCCGGCATCGGCCGCACCGCGGAAGAGTTGCAGTGGGACCTCAACTATCTGATGCAGCTGTGGCGCGCCATCGACGGGGCGGCCAACAGCCAGAAGGGGGCCTTCCTCATCTATCAGGAAGGCAGCCTGGTCATCCGCGCCATCCGCGACTACTTCCAGCCGGACATCGGCGAGATCCTGATCGATACCGACGACATTTACGAGCAAGCCCAGCAGTTCATGAGCCACGTCATGCCGGGCAACGTGGCGCGCGTGAAGCGCTACCGGGACGACGTGCCGCTGTTCTCGCGCTTCCAGATCGAGCACCAGATCGAGACGGCCTTCGGCCGCCAGGTCAGCCTGCCTTCGGGCGGCGCCATCGTCGTGGACCACACCGAGGCGCTGGTGGCCGTAGACGTCAACTCGGGGCGCGCCACGCGCGGCGCCGACATCGAGGAGACCGCACTGCGCACCAACCTGGAGGCGGCGGACGAGATTGCCCGCCAGCTGCGCCTGCGCGACCTCGGCGGCCTGATCGTCATCGACTTCATCGACATGGAGAGCCCGCGCGCCCAGCGCGAGGTGGAGAATCGCCTGCGCGACGCCCTGCACTATGACCGCGCGCGCGTCCAGACCGGCAAGATCTCCCGCTTCGGCCTGATGGAACTGTCCCGCCAGCGCCTGCGGCCGGCGCTGGCCGAGATGACCTACATCCCCTGCCCGCGCTGCACCGGCACTGGCCACATCCGCAGCACCGAATCGGCCGCCCTGCACATCCTGCGCATCCTCGAGGAGGAGGCGATGAAGGAGAACACCGGCGCCGTGCACGTGCAGATCCCGGTCGACGTCGCCACCTTCCTGCTCAACGAGAAGCGCGACGACATCCGCACCATCGAGCTGCGCCACAAGGTGAATCTGGTGCTGATCCCGAACATCCACCTGGAGACGCCGGCCCACGAGATCGCGCGCCTGCGCCACGACCAGCTGAACCAGGAAGACCAGATCCCGCCGAGCTACAAGATGGTCGAAGCGCCGCCAACCGAGGCCTACCAGCCGCCCTCGGCGCAGACCGAGTCGCGGCCTGGCCGGCCCGAGGCGGCCGTCAAGGGCATCACCCCGGCCCAGCCGGCGCCGGTGGTCGAGCCCAGGCCGGTCGTCGCGCCAGTTGCTGCCGCGCCTGCAGCAGCGCAACCCGGCATCATCGAAAAAATCTTCGGCTGGTTCCGCGGCAACCGCCAGGCCGAGCCTGCGCCGGAGGAAAAGTCAGTCTCGCCGGCACGGCGCGAACGCGAGCCCTCCCGCGAAGGCCGCGACGACCGCGGCCGCGGCCGGGGCCGTGGCGGGCGCGGTGAGCGCGGGCGCCAGGAACCACGCGAACGCCAGGAGCAGCAGCGCAGCCAGCAGACCCGTCCGGAGCAGGAGTCGCGCGGCGAACGCCGGCCCCGCCAGGACAGACCCGAACGCCCGGAACGGGCCGAGCGCGGAGAAAAGCAGCCGGGGCAGGAGGCGCGCCAGCCCAGGCAAGCGCGCCAGACCGAGCCCCGCCAGGCCGAGACTCAGCCCACCCCGGTGACCGGCGCGCTGGAATCCCCCGGCCCCGGTTCCGAATCGCTGCAGGAAGAGCGCCGTGGCCGCCGCGGCCGCAGGGGACGCGGGCGGGAGCGCGGTGAGCGCCGCAGCGAAGGTCAGCCAACCGAGGCAGCGGAAAGCCAGGCGCTCGCACCAGCCGATGCCGGGAACACGACGCCCGCTGCGGAACAGGCCCTACTGGCGTTTGAACCCGTTGCACCGGCCGAAGCCGAAGCAGGGCCGTTCGAAGCAGCCCCGGCCCCGGTACCGCTGGCTGTCGAAGCACCAGCTGTCGAGACCGCCGCAGCCGAACTTGCCGCGCCACCCGTTCCGGTCGCACCCCCTCTGATCGAAACGGCGCCAGCTCCTGCGCCGGCCGTGGCTATCGAGCCGATGTCCATTCCGGCCGATCTGCCCGTCCTCCCTCCTGCCCAGTCACGGGCGGATCTGACCGTCGCACTGCAGGAAAGCGGTCTGGTGATGGTGGAAACCAGCCGGGACAGGTCGCCCGCGGCAATGCCGTCAGAACCGGAAATCCGCCTCGGACGCAAACTCAGGCAGCCGGTCGCGCCGAGCAGCGAGCCGATGATTCAGGTCGAAACCCGCAAGTAAGAAGCCGCTCAAATCCTGAAAAAAAGCCAGCTCAACGCTGGCTTTTTTTCTTCTCCAGCAGGATATCGAGGAGCCCCTGGCTGGCATCCTCGGCCATGTCGAGCACCAGTTCGAAGCCGCGCTCGCCACCGTAATAGGGATCGGGCATCTCCTCGGTCTCGAACCGCCTCGCGTAATGCATGAACATGCCGAGCTTGTGATGGTGCTCGGGCCGCGCTCCGCGCCTGAGCAAGGCAAAATTGTCCCGATCCATTGCCAGCAGGAGGTCGAAGCGCTCGAAGTCCTCCGGAATCACCTTGCGTGCGCGCCGGGCCGACAGGTCAATGCCGCGCCGCAGGGCGGCCTCGCATGTCCGGGAATCCGGGCGCTCGCCCTCGTGATAGCCGTGCGTACCAGCAGAGTCTACTTTAAATAGCTTTTCTATCTTATTGTCAATAATCATTTTTTTAAATACTCCTTCGGCCGTTGGCGAACGGCAGATATTACCCATGCAGACGAACAGGATGCGACTCACCGGACAGCCTGCCGATCCACGACTTCGTGCTCATCGACACCGAAGGCGCGCTTCCTGAGCCTGAACAATTCATCCCGGGCTGCAGCGGCCTCCTCGAATTCGAGGTTGCGGGCATGTTCCTGCATGCGCTTTTCGAGCTGGCGGATTTCACGCGCCAGGGCCTTTTCGTCCATCGCCTCGTAGCGCGCCCGTTCCTGCGCGGCTTCCAGGCTTTCTGTGGCGATTTCGTGGTCATAGACCCCATCGATGATGTCCTTGATGCGCTTGGAGACGCTTTTCGGCGTGATGCCGTTCGCTTCGTTGAACAGCATCTGCCGGGCGCGGCGACGCTCCGTTTCGGCAATGGCGCGGCGCATCGAATCGGTCACCGTATCGGCATAGAGGATGGCGGTACCGTGAAGATGGCGCGCCGCCCGGCCGATCGTCTGGATGAGGGAACGCTCCGAACGCAGGAAGCCTTCCTTGTCGGCATCCAGGATGGCCACCAGCGACACTTCCGGGATGTCGAGCCCCTCGCGCAGCAGGTTGATGCCGACCAGGACGTCGAACTCGCCCAGGCGCAGGTCGCGGATGATCTCGACCCGTTCCACCGTCTCGATGTCGGAGTGCAGGTAGCGCACCTTGATGCCGTTTTCGTTCAGGTAGTCCGTGAGGTCCTCGGCCAGGCGCTTGGTGAGCGTCGTCACCAGCACGCGCTCGCTCTGGGCGGCGCGCAGCTTGATTTCCCCCAGCAGGTCGTCGACCTGGGTGCTGGCCGCTCGCACGATCAGTTGCGGGTCAACGAGGCCTGTCGGCCGCACCACCTGCTCCACCACCTGCGCCTGGTGCACCCGCTCGTAATCCGCCGGCGTGGCCGAGACGAAGACGGTCTGCGGCATCAGCCGCTCGAACTCGTCGAAGCGCAGCGGCCGGTTGTCCAGCGCCGAGGGCAGGCGGAAGCCGTACTCGACGAGGTTCTCCTTGCGCGAGCGGTCGCCCTTGTACATGCCGCCCAACTGCGGCACGGTGACATGCGACTCGTCGATGAACATCAGGGCGTCGGGCGGCAGGTAGTCGATCAGCGTCGGCGGCGGCTCGCCCGGCTTCCTGCCGGACAGATGGCGTGAGTAGTTTTCGATGCCCTTGCAGAAGCCCAGCTCGTTGAGCATTTCCAGGTCGAAGCGGGTGCGGCTCTCGATGCGCTGGGCCTCGACCAGTTTCTGGCCGGACTGGAAGGCCTCGACGCGCTCGCGCAGCTCCGCCTTGATCGCCTCGATGGCGCGCAGCACCGTCTCGCGCGGCGTGACGTAGTGGCTGGAGGGATACACCGTGAAGCGGCCCAGCTTCTGCCGCAGATGCCCGGTGAGCGGATCGAACAGTTGCAGCGATTCGACCACGTCGTCGAAGAGGGAAAGCCGCAGGGCATGCTCCGCGTTCTCCGCCGGGAAAATGTCGATGACGTCGCCGCGCACGCGGAAGGTGCCGCGGCGGAAATCCACCTCGTTGCGCTCGTACTGCATCTCGGCCAGGCGCTTGATGACGTCGCGCTGGCCGATGCGCTCGCCCTCGCGCAGGTGCAGGATCATGCCGTGGTAGTCGACCGGGTCGCCGATACCGTAGATGGCCGAGACGGTGCCGACGATGACCACGTCGCGCCGCTCGAGCAGCGACTTGGTGGCCGACAGGCGCATCTGCTCGATATGCTCGTTGATCGAGGAATCCTTCTCGATGAAAAGATCGCGCGAGGGCACGTAGGCCTCGGGCTGGTAATAATCGTAGTAGGAGACGAAATACTCGACCGCGTTCTCAGGGAAAAATTCGCGGAATTCGGCATAAAGCTGCGCCGCCAGGGTTTTGTTCGGCGCCAGCACCATCGCCGGCCGGCCGAGCCGGGCGATTACATTGGCCATGGTGTAGGTCTTGCCCGAGCCGGTGACGCCGAGCAGAGTCTGGTACATCAGGCCGTCCCGGATGCCCTCGACCAGTTGCTCGATGGCTTCCGGCTGGTCGCCGGCCGGCGGAAACGGCTGATGCAGTGAAAACGGGCTGTCGGGAAAAATCACGGCCAAATGTCGGTGCGGAGGATGCGAGTGGGAATTTTAGCCCGGCGCTGGCTCGCGCGCCTCCAGTTTCCCGGAGAACAGGCTCGCGGCAACGATTATCGCGCCGCCGAGCCACTCCTGCGCGGTCATCTCCTCCCCGGCCAGCAGCCAGGAAGACAGCGCCGCCGCCACCAGCTCGAAAAGGAAGATGACGATGGCGCGGCTGGCCGTCGTGTGGGTCAGTCCATACTGGACGAACAGGTTTGTCGTCAGCAGCACCAGGCCCACCACGATGAGCAGCAGCCAGGCCGGCGCCGGCGGCACGGCCAGGCGGGCCGGCTCGAAGGGCAGCGCGACGAGTCCGACCACCGCCACGCCGGCGAACACCGCCATCGATTTCAGCTCGATGGACAGATCATGCGCCTTGCGGATCAGCACGTTGGCCAGAGCGAACAGGAAGCCGGCAGCAAGTCCGATCCATTCCGCGCCGTTCGCCGGCAGTGGCCAGCCCAGGCTCGGCTGCCACAGCATGACGACTGCGCCGGCCAGCGACAGCAAGATCACCGCCGTGCCGGGGAGACTGACTTTTTCCCGCAGCAGCAGGCGGGCCAGCAGCACGGTCCACAGCGGCGACAGGTAGAACAGCAGCAGCACGCGCATTACTTCGCCGCGCACCGTGGCGATGACATAGCCCAGGTTGCAGCCGCCGGCAGCGAGCGCGATCAGCAGCAGCATCCCGCCCGGCCTGGCCCCCGCCAGGCGCTGGCGCAGCAGCGGGAATCCGAGCAACAGGGCAACCAGATAGCTCAGGATCGCGGCCAGGGCGGGCGGCACGGCCAGGTCCTCCAGCACGCGATACGGATGCCAGATCAGTCCCCAGACGGTGGCGCCGGCCAGCAGCGAGACCAGGGCGACGGTGTTTTTGTTGGCCGACATGCAAGGGCCTGCTTATAATCCGGTTTTGCCAGAGAAAAAAGGCGACGGCCGATCCGCCCAGCCGCCGCTTCGACGTGAACCCGAACCTCGACAAACTCCAGCCCTACCCTTTCGAGAAGCTGCGCCTGCTGTTCCAGGGCCTGCAGGCGCCGGCCGGGCTGAGCGAAATCCGCCTGTCCATCGGCGAGCCGCAGCACGCAACGCCGGCCTTCATCAAGGAAGCCCTTGCCGCCCGCCTCGATGGCCTGGCGAATTATCCCACGACCGCCGGCTCCGACGCACTGCGCGAGGCGATCGCGCAGTGGCTTGCGCGCCGCTACGGCATTCCGCCGCCCGATGCCGCCCACCAGGTGCTGCCGGTAAACGGTTCGCGAGAGGCGCTGTTCGCCATCGCCCAGTGCGTGGTCGATGCCTCGCGCGGCGACGCACTGGTGCTGAGCCCCAACCCCTTCTACCAGATCTACGAAGGCGCAGCGCTGCTGGCCGGGGCGCAGCCGGTGTTCCTCAACCACCTGCCGGAGAACGGCTTCGCTTCGGATTTCGACGCCGTTGCGGAAAGCGACTGGCGCCGCGTGCGGCTTGCCTACGTCTGCTCGCCCGGCAACCCGACCGGCAAGGTGCTCGGGCTCGACGAATGGCGCCGGCTGTTCGAGCTGTCCGACCGCCACGGCTTTGTCATCGCCAGCGACGAGTGTTATTCGGAAATCTATTTCGACGAGGCCGCGCCGCCGCTGGGGGTGCTCGCCGCTGCGCGCGCGCTGGGGCGCGACGACTACCGCAACATCGTCATGTTCTCCAGCCTGTCGAAGCGCAGCAACGTGCCGGGATTGCGCTCCGGCTTCGTCGCCGGCGACGCCGCCCTCCTGGAGAAATTCTGGCTCTACCGAACCTACCAGGGCTGCGCCATGAGCCCGCCGGTGCAGCAGGCCAGCATCGCGGCCTGGGGCGACGAGGCGCACGTCCGCGAGAACCGCCGACTCTACCGCGAGAAGTTCGACGCCGTGACGCCGCTGATCGGCGCGCACCTGGGGACGGCGCGGCCGGATGCCGGCTTCTACCTGTGGGCGCGCACGCCGATCGCCGACGACGAATTCGCCCGCGGCCTGCAGCGTGAATATAATGTGACCGTCCTGCCCGGCAGTTACCTTGCGCGCGAGGCGGGCGGCGTCAATCCGGGCAAGCGTTTCGTGCGCATCGCGCTGGTGGCCTCCCTCGACGAGTGCCTCGAGGCGGCGCGGCGGATCGAGGCTTTTTGCACGAATCTTTAAGGGGAATTGCATGCGGGAATATCAGCAGATCATCGAACAGGCCTGGGATGACCGTGCCGCGATACAGCCTGGCAAGGCCCCGGCCAAGGTCGGCGAAGCGGTCGAGCAGGTGCTCGCCCGGCTCGACGAGGGCAGCCTGCGCGTTGCCGAAAGGATCGGCGGCGAATGGACGACGCACCAGTGGATAAAGAAGGCCGTGCTGCTCTCCTTCCGCCTCGAGGACAACCGCGTCATGGACGGCGGCGCCTCGCGCTTCTGGGACAAGGTGCCGACCAAGTTCGCCAAATACGACGCCGAGCGCTTCGAGCGCGGCGGCTACCGCGTCGTGCCCGGCGCCGTGGTGCGCCGCGGCTCCTTCATCGGTCGCAGCTGCGTGCTGATGCCCTCCTTCGTGAACATCGGCGCCTACGTCGGCGAGGGCACCATGGTCGACACCTGGGCCACGGTCGGGTCCTGCGCGCAGATCGGCAAGAACGTCCATCTGTCCGGAGGCGTCGGCATCGGCGGCGTGCTGGAGCCGCTGCAGGCCAACCCGACCATCATCGGCGACAATTGCTTCGTCGGCGCCCGCTCCGAGGTGGTCGAGGGGGTCATCGTCGAGGACGACTGCGTCATCTCGATGGGCGTCTTCATCGGCCAGAGCACGCGCATCTACAACCGCGAGACGGGCGAAATCGCCTACGGCCGCGTGCCGGCCGGCTCGGTCGTGGTGTCCGGCAGCCTGCCCTCGGCCGACGGCAAGTACAGCCTGTACTGCGCCGTCATCGTCAAGCAGGTGGACGCAAAAACGCGCGCCAAGGTCGGCATCAACGAGCTGCTGCGCGGCGTCTGACGCAGCCTGACATTTTAGGAGACGGACATGATCTTCGACAAGCTGTTCCGGCTGATGGCCGAGAAGAAGGCCTCCGACATCTTCGTCTCCGCCGGCGCGCCCATCCACATCAAGATCCAGGGTTCCGCCATCCCGATCAACCAGCAGATCATGGTTCCGGATACGATCCAGCGCATGGCCTACGAGATGCTGACGCCGCAGCAGATCAAGCATTTCGAGGAGGAAAAGGAGATCAACGTCTCCTTCGGCATCCGCGACATCGGCAACTTTCGCGTCAACATGTTCTGGCAGCGCGGCACGATCGCCATCGTGGTGCGCTTCATCCAGGGCGAAATTCCCAGGCTGGACGAACTCGGCCTGCCCGACACGCTGGCCGAGATCATCATGGAAAAGCGCGGCCTGGTACTGGTGGTCGGCTCCACCGGCTCGGGCAAGTCGACCACGCTGGCGGCAATGATCGACCACCGCAATACCAACAAGTCGGGGCATATCCTGACGGTGGAAGACCCGATCGAGTACCTCTTCAAGCACAAGAAGTCGGTGGTCAACCAGCGCGAGATCGGCCTCGACACCAAGGTTTGGGAAAACGCCCTGAAGAATGCCATGCGGCAGGCGCCGGACTGCATCCTGATCGGCGAGATCCGCGACCGCGAAACCATGGCGGCCGCCCTGGCCTATGCACAGACCGGCCACCTCTGCCTGGCCACGCTGCACGCCAACAACAGCTACCATGCACTGAACCGCATCATCAACTTCTACGCCCTGGAGAACCGGCCGGCCCTGTATCTCGACCTGTCGGTCAGCCTGAAGTGCATCGTCTCGCAGCGACTGGTGAAGAAGCCCGACGGCAAGCGCATACCGGCGGTCGAGATCCTCCTCAACACGCGGCACATCCAGGAACTGATCGAAAAGGGCGAGGTGAATGGCATCAAGGAGGCCATGGAGCAGAGCCTTGCGCCGGGTTCGCAGACCTTCGAGCAGGACCTGTTCCGGCTCTACAAGGAGAGCATCATCACGCTGGACGAGGCGCTCGCCAATGCCGACTCGCCGACCAATCTGTCCTGGCTGATCAACAACTCTCAGCTCGGCGCGCCCACCCCCGCAGACAGGAAATCCAGCGCGCCCTCGCCCGCGCTGGACTTCAGCCAGACGGATCCCAGCGGCGCCTCCTTCGCCGAATTCACGCTCAACGTCGACGACGCCGGATAATGCCCGGAACCACGCTCGAACTGGCCAGCGAGCTGATCGCCCGCCGCTCGGTGACCCCGGAAGACGGCGGTTGCCTGGAGGTCGTATCGCAGCGGCTCGTCCCGCTTGGCTTCCGCCTCGAGCGCATGGACCGGAACGGCGTCTCCAACCTGTGGGCGCGCCACGGCGAGGGCGGCCCCGTGCTGTGCTTCGCGGGCCACACCGACGTGGTGCCGAGCGGCCCGCCCGATCAGTGGACCTCCGACCCGTTCCGCCCCGAGGTGCGCGACGGCCACCTGTTCGGGCGCGGTGCCGCCGACATGAAGGGCAGCGTCGCCGCCTTCGTCACGGCGGCGGAACGCTTCCTCGCCGCCCGACCTGCCCATCCGGGCGCCATCGCCGTGCTGCTCACCTCCGACGAGGAAGGCCGCGCCGTGGATGGCACGGTGCGCGTGGTGGAAGCGCTTGCCGCACGCGGCGAGACGCTCGACTACTGCATCGTCGGCGAGCCGACGTCGGCCTCACGCCTCGCCGACACCATCAAGAACGGCCGGCGCGGCTCGCTCTCCGGCCGCCTGCTCGTCAAGGGCGTGCAGGGCCACATCGCCTACCCTCATCTGGTCAAGAATCCGGTGCACAGTGCTGCGCCGGCGCTGGCCGAGCTGGCCGCCACCGCGTGGGACGAGGGCAACGACTATTTTCCGCCTACCTCCTGGCAGGTGTCGAACTTCCACGCCGGCACAGGCGCCGACAACGTCGTGCCCGGCAGTGCCGAGATCCTCTTCAACTTCCGCTTCTCCACCGCCAGCACGCCCGCCTCGCTGCAAGCGCGCGTGCATGAAATCCTCGACCGGCACGGCGTCGAGTACCTGCTGGAGTGGACGCTCTCCGGCCAGCCCTACCTGACGCCGCGCGGCAGGCTGGTCGAGGCGGTATCGCAGGCAATCCGCGACACCGTCGGCCTCGACACCGAGCTGTCTACCAGCGGCGGCACGTCCGACGGCCGTTTCATCGCCGGCATCTGCCCCGAGGTGATCGAACTGGGCCCGCTCAACGCCACCATCCACAAAATCGACGAGTGCGTCGCCGTGGCCGACCTCGATGCACTCTCGCGCATCTACGAGCGCGCGCTGGCGCTGCTCCTACGATGATCCCCGCCGAACTGCTCACGCTGCGCGACATGCTGCGCTGGGCAGTCAGCCGCTTCAACGCCGCCGGCCTGTTCTTCGGCCACGGCACGCAGGATGCCTACGACGAGGCGGCCTGGCTGGTACTGCATGCGCTGCACCTGCCGCCAGACCGCCTGGAGCCCTTTCTCGATGCGCGCCTCGCCGCTGCCGAGAAGGAAGCGGTGGCCGCGCTGATCGATCGGCGCATCGCGGAACGCATTCCGGCCGCCTATCTTACTCACGAAGCCTGGCTGGGCGACTACCGCTTCCATGTCGACGAGCGCGTCATCGTGCCGCGCTCGCACATCGCCGGCCTGCTCATGGAAGACGCCCTCGCGCCCTGGATCGATGCCGGCGCGGTGGAGGACGCCCTGGACCTGTGCACCGGCTCGGGCTGCCTCGCCGTCCTGCTGGGACTGACTTTCCCCGGCGCGCGCGTCGATGCCGTCGATCTCTCCGAGGATGCCCTGGCGGTGGCGCGCCGCAATGTCGCCGACTACGGTCTCGATGCGCGCATCGCCCTGCATCGTTCCGACCTGTTCGCGGCGCTCGACGGCCGCCGCTACGATCTCATCGTTTCCAATCCGCCCTACGTCACTGCCGCCGCCATGCGCGCCCTGCCGCCGGAGTACCGCCACGAGCCGGCGCTGGCCCTGGCCGCCGGCGAAGACGGACTGGACATCGTGCGGCGCCTGCTCGACGATGCCGGCAAGCATCTCAAGCCGGGCGGGGTTCTGGTCGTGGAGGTGGGTGACGGTCGCGACGCAGTCGAGCAGTCCTTCCCGTCGCTCGATCCGGTCTGGCTCGACGGTGGCGATGACGGCAAGGGGGTGTTTCTGCTGCGGCAGGAAGCGTTGTCCTGATCTCGCGGAGGGGGAGGTGTCGATGGCTTGGCGGTTAGGCGCAATTCCGAACGCCCTCGGACGGCTCGCGCTGGCCTGCGCCCTGCTGCTGGCGGCCAGCGCCGCGCCCGCCCGGACGCCGCTGCAGCTTGGCATCTTTCCCTACCTGCCCACCGCCACCCTGCTCGCCACCTACGAGCCGTTGCGGCGGCATCTTGCCGACCGCCTGAAGCAGCCCGTCGAAGCCTCCACGGCGCCCAACTACAAGGCATTCATCAAGCGCAGCCTGGCCGGCGAGTACGACCTGCTGGTGATGGGGTCCGGCCTTGGCCGCTACATCGAAACGGAAGCCGGCTATGTCCCGCTCGCCGTGAGTCGGCGTGACATCCGCGTCCTGCTGCTGGTCGATGCCCGATCGAAGCTTGACGGCATCGCCGATCTCAGGAATGGCCGCGTCGCCACCCTCGATCCCTTCACCGTTGCCGCGCAGCTCGGTTCCATGATGTTGCGCCAGGGCGGCCTCGATGCGGAGCGGGACGTCCGCTTCAGCGTCGTCACGACGCCCTTCAACGCCGCGCAGGCCGTCATCCTCGGCGAGGCCGAGGCGGCCGTCGTCCCGACCTTCCTGCTGACGCAGTTGGGCGCCGGAATGCGCGAGCGGCTGCGCGTCCTGGCCGAATCACCTGCCATCCCCGGCATCGCCATCTACGCCCGACAAGGCGTCGTCTTGCCGCCGCATCCCCGGCTGACCAGGCTGCTGCTCGATTTCGGCAGCCACGATGAGGCGGGACGCCGCTTCGTCCAGGAAGCCCAGCTCGACGGCCTGCGGCCGGTGCAGGCGAACGAGTTCCGCACGAACGACGCTTTCCTGCCGGAGATCCGCCGCCAACTCGCCCGCCAACGTGACTGACATCGCATGAACACCCTGTCCCGCTGGCTGCGCCTGCACAGCTTCAGGCTGCGCCTGCTCGTCGCCGCCCTGCTGGTGCTGCTGCTCACCGTCGGCCTGATCATCAGGATCGGCCTCGACATCATCGACAGCGGCACGGAGAACCGCGTCAGGAACGAGGTGCGACAGCTCGCGCCCCTGCTCGGCGCAGCGCTTTCCCTGCCGCTGGCGCAGCGCGACTACGCCACACTCGATCAGCTCCTGCGCGACATGGCCGACGACCGCGACATCGACTACCTCGTGCTGCGCGATCTGCAGGGCAAAACGGTTGCCACGGCGAACTGGGATGCCGCGCAACCCCTTCCGGAAGCCAGTGCATCGTTCGATCTCGCCCGGAGTGCGCGCCACGATGTCGTCGCGCCGGTGATGCTCGGCGCGCAGCAACTGGGGACCCTGCACTTCGCCCTCTCCCTCACCGACGCCCGGCAGCGGCGCGAGGAACTCGTCGGCAAGGTGCTCGCCGCCGGCGCCCTCGGCTTGGCGCTGGCCGTCCTCCTGTCCGTCTTCCTCGCCTTCGGCATGACGCGCCGGCTGGCACGCCTGGTCGAAGCCGGCGAACGACTCGCCAAGGGAGAACTCGCCACCCGCGTCGGGGACAGCCAGCAAGACGAGGTCGGCCAGGTCGGGCAGGCGCTCGATGCCATGGCATACAAGCTGCAGGAAAGCATCCAGGAACTGCGCGACAGCGAGGAGCGGCTGGGGCGCGTGATTCACGGGACGTCCGACGGATTCTGGGACTGGGCCCCGCATGAAAACGTGGCCTTCTTTTCCCGTCGTTTCCAGGAAATGCTGGGCTACGACGACGAGGCGGAGTTCCATGAGCGTTTCGCCTTCAGAACCGCGCTGCACGAAGAGGACCGTGCGCAGGCCATCGCCGCGCTGGACCGAGCCGTCGCGGACGGCACGCCCTTCGATGCAAGCTACCGGCTGCGCTGCCGCGACGGCAGCTTTCGCTGGTTTCGCGGCCGCGGCCAGGCCGCGCGCGACGAATCCGGACGCACCGTGCGCTTTTCCGGCGCGTTGAGCGACATCCATGCGCAGAAGATCGCCGAGCAGGAGATCCGGGAGCTCCTGGCGGAGCAGCATCGCATCCTCGTCGCCCTGCGGGAGGAAAAGGATCTCTCCGACGCCTTGCTGGCCAGCCTGCCGGGAGGATTTTCCCTGTTCGACGCGGACATGCACTTGCTGCGCTGGAACCGCCATTTCGAGATCGCGAGCGGCTATTCCCCGGATGCGCTGGCCAACATGTCGGTCTGCGATTTCTTCGCCGAGCCGGAACTCCTGCGTCATGCCAGCCGCGTCGCCCTCGAGCGCAACATCGTCACCCATGGCGAGGCGACCCTCAAGACGGCCGATGGCCGCCTGATCCCGCATCTTCTGTATGCCGCGCCGATCCGGCGGGGCGAACGAAAGCTCCTCGTCGGCCTGGCTCTCGACATCAGCGAGCGCAAGCGGGCCGAGGCCGAGATCCGCCGGCTCAACGAAAGTCTGGAACTGCGCGTCGCCGAGCGCACCGCGGAACTGGCTGCCGCCAACCGGGAGCTTGAGGCCTTCAGCTATTCCGTCTCGCACGACCTCACCGCACCGCTGCGCGCCATAGACGGCTTTTCGCGAATGGTCGAGGAGGATTACACCGCCGCAATCGACGCCAGGGGAAAGGGATACATCGCGCGCATTCGCGCCGGAACGCATCGCATGCAGCAGATCATCGACGACATGCTCGCGCTCTCCCGGATCACCCGCCGCGACATGAAGCCGGAAGCCGTCGACCTGAGCGTGCTGGTCGGAGATATTCTCAATGAATTGAAGCAGTTGCATCCGCAGCGCGCTGTCGATACGCGGATCGCCGCCGGCTTGCGGGCAACGGGCGACGCCAGCCTGCTGCGCATAGCGCTGGAAAACCTGCTGCGCAACGCCTGGAAGTTCACCGGACGCCAGAAGACGGCTTCAATCACCTTCGACGTCTTGCACAAAGAGGGCAGGACAGTGTATTTTGTCAGGGACAATGGTGCCGGCTTCGACATGCAATATGCCGGCAAGCTGTTCGGCCCGTTCCAGCGCATGCACGGCGTCCAGGAGTTCGAGGGAACCGGCATCGGTCTTGCCATCGTGCAACGCGTCATTCAGCGGCATGGCGGGCGCATCTGGGCGGAAGCGGCTCCGGGAGAGGGGGCCACGTTCTATTTCACGCTGTCGGGATAACAAACCAAACTAGGGGCTCACTGCAATGGCAACCGATCGACCGATCCTGCTGGTCGAAGACAACCCGGACGACGAGGCGCTGACGCTGCGCGCCTTCAACAAGAACCGTATCGGCAACCAGGTCGTCGTCGCGCGCGACGGCGTCGAGGCGCTCGATTACCTGTTCGGCAACGGCCACCATGCCGGGCGCGACCTGTCGGTCATGCCGGCCGTGGTGCTGCTCGACCTGAAGCTGCCGCGCATAGACGGCCTGGAAGTGCTGCGCCGCATCCGTGCCAACGAGCGCACCAGCCTGCTGCCGGTGGTGATCCTGACGACTTCCAAGGAACAGCAGGACATCTACGAAGCCTACAGCCTAGGCGCAAACAGCTACATCCGCAAGCCGGTCGACTTCGAGAAGTTCATCCAGGCCGTCAGCCAGCTTGGCCTCTACTGGCTGGTGCTCAACGAGCCTGTCGAGGCGCTTGCCGCGTAATCTTCCGATGTTGGCCGCCGTGCCGCAGCGACTGACTTTTACCGCCAGCCGCTGAAATAATCCGCCCGGCAGGCGCCGGCGCGCACGGCGGCGATGAAGCTCGCCATGTCCGTCACCGCCGCAGTGAATTCGGTGGCGCAGCGCCCGACGGCGGCCACCTTGTGGCAATCGCTGCCGCCCAGCATCGGCAGCGCCAGGTGGCGCGTCGCGGTGACGGCAAGCGCATTGTCCGAATCGATGTTGCCGCCGTTGTGGGTTTCCACGGCGACGATGCCCTGCAGCTCGAGCAGGCCGTCGAGCAGGCTGCACACGCCGAACTCGCGGTAGGGATGCGCAGGTACGCAGATCCCGCCCAGTTCGTTGATGCGCGCAATGACCTCGTCGAGCGGCAGCCAGGTGTCGCGGCCCCAGACGTTCCAGGAGTCGTCCTCGACGCCGTAGGCCAGCAGGTGGCCGCGGTCGGTGGTGATCTCCACCCCTCGCAGCACCAGCAGCCCCTCCTCGCGTCCGGCCGCCTCGACCGGCGCCGAGGCCTCGTAGGAATGGTGCTCGGTGATCACCACCCCGTCCAGCCCGATCGCCCTCGCCCGCCTGACCAGGTCGATCGGCTCGAGCCAATTGTCGTAAGAGTGCTTCGTGTGGCAGTGGCAGTCGATCCACATGGCGCAGCGATCAGGCAAAAAAAGCGGCGCGCATTCGCGAAAACGCGCGCCGTCCGCTGTTCCCCGAAACGGCCAGAATCAGGGCAGTTGCAATTCCAGGCTGATCCGCTTGGAGGGCTGGAACTTGTGGCGCGCGAAAAACCCCTCCAGCGCGAAGTCGTTCCAGTTCACCAGCGTGTAGATCTTCTTGACGTTGGCCGCCTTCATGTTCATGAGGAACTGGTCCATCAGTTCGGAAGCCACGCCATGTTTCTGAAACTCCGGATGCACGCCGATGGTATCCACCGTGGCGCTGGCGTCGGGAATGCCGTACTCGCCGAAAAACACGTCGCCCATCATGAAGCCGACCATCTTGCCGCCAACCTCGGCAGCGAGCGAGGCATTGACGTTCTGCCTGTTGTCAACCGCCTGCTCCAGCTTGCGCTGGTAGTACTCGCGCCGTTCCTGGCCCGTGATGAGCTTGTCGATCGCCACCACGCTGTCGAGATCGTTCCCGCGGATCATCCGCACATTTACCTGCACCGCCATCGCATTCTCCTCGATTAAAACAATTCGTCTTCGGCGGCCGGTTTGCCGCCCTTGCCCTTGCGGATATACACGTCCCCATACACCTGACCCATCTCCGCGCCCGCCGTGAAGCAGGTATTGCAACCGGCGCCTGACTCGGATTCCTCGCGGTGCTCGACGACGTGCACTTCATAACCCAGGTTGCGGTAATTCTCCGCGATTTCGGAGAGCCGCGGCTCGCCGATGGTGGTCTGCTTGACCCAGCCCTCGGACAGCAGGTCGGCCTCCTTGCCGCCCTTGATCAGCTTGAGCGGAATCTTCACCATGCCCGCACCTACCAGGAGTGCTTGATTGCGCCGGGGGTGCAGGCCGTCATGCACGGCAGGCTGGTGTAGCCGCCGGCCGGCTTGCAGCCGGTGCATTCGAAGGCCAGCGAGCGGCGAAACGACTGCTTCACCGCCGCCACCTCGTCGTCATAGTCGTCGGTGATGATCTCGAACATCTCCTTCGGACAGGCCGTCAGGCAGGCGCGGTCCGCCGGGCACGAGATGCACTTGTCGGTGTCGATGCTGATGTAGTACTCGCCCGAACCGTCCTTGTAGCCGTAGTTCGCGATCATGTCGATCCCTCGTATAGTGGGTGAATCCCTCGGCTCCGGCCCGCTCAGTGGGAGAGGGGTACTTTGCGGACCGGAGCGTCGGGACCGTGCAGCCGCCCCCCGCTGCCGGGCCGCCCCAAGGCGGGGGCAACGTTCAACTGCGAGCCTTGCGAGCCGCAGTCACCCCCTTCCGCGGGAAGGGGGACGGGGGGTAGGCAGTTCATTTCAGGCAGCCTTCGCCGACGCGCCCTGCTTCTGCATCAGCGTGTAGCCGAACAGCGCGGCGCCCAGCGCGCCGGCAATCTGGCTGTCGATCTTGGTCTGCACCGCCTGGATGCCGAGAATCTTCTCGATGCGCTTGACCACGCCGGGGTTCTTGGCGATGCCGCCGGTGATGAAGAACTCCTTCTCCACGCCGATGCGCTCGAGCAGGGAGACCACGCGCTCGGCCATCGCCTGGCAGTAGGCGGCGATCACCTTGTTCTTCGAGTAGCCGGCCTTGAGCAGGCCCAGCGCCTCGGACTTGGCGAACACCACGCACACCGACGACACTGCACCCGGCTCCTCGTCGATGTCGAAGGAGCGCCCGCCCAGCTCGGCGATCGGAATCTGCATGAGGTCGGCGATCACCTCCATGCCGCGGCCGGTGCCGGCCGCACACTTGTCGTTCATGAGGAAGTTGGTCACCTTGCCCTTGTCGTCGCAGTGGATGGCCTTGCAGTCCTGGCCGCCCATGTCGAGGATGGTGCGCACGGCGTTGCCGCCCATGTAGTTGGCGCCGCGCGCGTGACAGGCGATCTCGGTGATCGCCTTGTGCGCGAAGGGCACGTTCACGCGGCCATAGCCGGTGCCGACGACATACTTGACGTCCTCCAGCTTCATGCCGGACTTGTCCAGCACCCCCTGGATTGCGTTCCTTGCCGAGTCCGGGCTGTTGTTGCCCGTGCGCATGCTGTTGAAGCCGAACAGCTCGCCGTCGGCACAGAGCACCGCCTGCGAGCTTACCGAGCCGACGTCGATGCCGGCGGTGATGATCTTCGCCGCGCGCCAGTCCTTCGACTCGTCGATCCAGCAGTTCTCCTGCCAGCGCCAGTATTCCTTCTTTTCACCTGCGGTATCAGCCATTGCGCTCTCCTTCCGGTTAGGCATTGCCATCGGCGGCCATCAGGGCGGCGCCAAGGGCGGAAACATACTCGGGCATCTCGGGCAGCAGCACCTGGTCGACGCCCAGCGCCGTCTTGAGGGACTGCACGAAGCCGACGTTGTGCACCATGCCGCCGATGAGGGCCACCTCACCCTCGATGCCGACGCGGCGCGCCATCGCGGTGACGCGGCTGGCCACGGCATCGAGCACGGCCTTGGCGATGTCCTCCTTCGGGGTCGAGGAGTGGATCAGCGACACCACTTCCGACTCGGCGAACACCGTGCATTGGGCGTTCATCGGGATGGTCTTGTCGGAACGCAGGCTGGCCTCGCCGAAGTCCTTCAGCGACAGCTGCAGCGCGCGCGACATCGACTCGGCGAAGGCGCCGGCGCCGGCCGCGCATTTTTCATTGCCGGCAAAGTCCACCACCTTGCCGTCGCTGTCGGCCTTGATGCCGCGGCCTTCCTCGGCGCCGACGTCGATCACCGTGCGCGCCGTCGGGCACATGAACACCGCACCCTTGGCGCCGGCGGACACCTCGGTGATGTCGGCGGTGGCGAACTTGACCTGCTTGCGGCCCGCACCGGTGGCAACGACATGCTTGACCTGCTCGCGGGTCAGGCCGGAGGCCTTGAGGGCCTCGTCGAAGGCCTTGTCGGCGGCCTGGTCGGCGTCGAGGTCTTCCGGGAACATGATGTGCTTGCCCTTGACGCCCCACCGCAGTTGCGGCGCCCCGTCTACCTTGAGCTCCTCGACGAACACCACCTTGACGGTGCGGGAACCCATATCAACTCCTGCTGCGTACATGCTGTCAGTCCTCCTTGTTGTCTCAGGCGTGCGCGAACTCGCGCTTCAGGCCCAGGGTTTCCATGAACGAATCGACGCGATTCTGCGTGCGCACCAGGTCGAACTCGCGCTCGTCGCCCATGTTGCCCTCGAAGGTCATCACCGGGACGCCGGCGGCGGCCAGGCCAAGGCGGTTTTCCATGATGCCGATCGAGAGGCCTTCGCAGCCGCGGTTCAGGTGCAGCATGACGCCGTCCACCTGCCACTCCTTGACGATGGTCTTCATCATCTCGGTCTTCAGGCGCGGGTCGTAGAAGTGCTGCCATTGCGGCTTCGACAGGTTCCAGTCGCAGTACAGGCGCATGGCCTCCTCGCGCGTGCGCATCTCGATGCCCTTCTCCCAGGGCAGGGTGCGCGGACCCCAGCTGCCGTCCGGCTTGGTCTCGAAGATGCCTTCGAGGCCGAAGGTGTAGAGCGAACCGATGGAAACGGCGCCGTACTCCTCGAGGTAGCGGAACACCTTGAGGAAGCCCCAGGGCGGCTGCGTGTCGCTCATGACGCGGCAGCGCTCGTTGGGCACGGCGGCGATGCCACGCTTGACGCGGTCCTTCACCTCGTCGAGGCACTCCTGGTAGAAATCGGCGCACCACTTCGAGGATTTCGACAGCGTCGCCAGCACGTAGAGCGAGTACATGGTCTTCTCGTCGAGCGGCGCCGGCTTGACCTTGTTCTCGCAGCAGATGGCCGCCCACAGCGAGGTGGAGCGCATCTCGTTTTTCACCGCCTCGATGAACAGCTCGTCGTCGAACTTGCGGCCCGTGGTCTTCTCCAGCCATTCGCAGGCTTCCAGGCCCTGGTTGGTGACGAAGTCGAGGCGTTCTGCCGTCAGATCCTTGTGCGGACCGACCGAGACGTCGATGAAGAAGCTCGGCGTGTCATGTTCCAGCGTCGACGCCGCCTGGTACCACTTGGCGTGCGAGCAGCAGATCTGCGACTGGAAGTTGAAGTCGGGCTTGGGAAACTCGCCGCCGAACGGAAACTTGTTCAGGATGATCGAGCCCCAGTAGGTGCGCATATAGGCGCACAGATCGCGGGCGAAGCCGTAGGACTCGGCCGCATCCTGGCACTCCTTGTTGAACTTCTTGTCCACCGCAATGGTGGCGCCATAGGGCTCGCCGGTGAGCGAATAGACGTCCCTGCCCAGCCCGGCGGGGATGGCGTCGAGCGCCCAGGCGGAGCCGGACCAGCGCAGCCCTCCTTTCTCGTGGGCCTTGGCGTAGTTGATGTAATACTGCTCGCGCAGTTCCTTGGCCTTCTTCCAGCACTTCAGCGGTTCGGTTGGGTATGCCATGTCGCGTGACTCCTAGAACAGTTCTTCTTCGCGCAGCGTCTCGAGGAAGGCCTCGACGCGGATGCGGAAGGGTCCGAGCGGGTTGGTGATGTCGAATTCGAGGAACAGCGTCGGCACGCCGTTGGCCTCCAGGTGGCGCTTCAGGTCCGGATAGTCGCCCTCGTGCGGGTCGCAGAACTTCTGCTGCAGGAAGATGGCGGCGCGGGCGTTGTAGTCCTTGGCCAGCTTCAGCACGTGGTCGAAGCGGGTGTGCGCCGGATAGTCCTTGGTCGGACAGGCCGGGCGCTCGCAGTAGCGGTCGGCGATGGTCGCGATCGGGTCGTCCTGCACGCGCGCCTCGTTCCAGAAGTAGCGCGTGCCGGAGCACTGGTCGTCGATGACGATGGTGGAGCCGACCGACTCGACCATGGCCATGAAGGAGACGTCGTCGTTCTCCGAGCCGATGGTCATGAAGCGGATGCCTTCCTCGCGGCTGTTCGGCTGCTTGGGCAGTTCGGCCAGCACGCGCTTGAGCTCCTTGTTGTGCTCCTCCTTGTCCACGAACTGGGCGGTGATCGAGGCATACAGCGCATCGACGCCCGTCACACGCGGATTGGCTTCCTTGCGGTATTCGAACAGCTCGCGCAGTAGGCGGCGGTTCTCGTTGACGATCTCGATGCCGCGCTTCAGGTCGGCGTCGGCAATCTTCTTGCCGACAACGCCCTCCATGAACTCGCGGAATTTCTTCACCTCGGCGTAGTGCATGGTGCGGGCGAAGCGCGACTGCACCTCATTGGGCATCGGCAGGTAGTAATCCCACTTCACGGTGGGCACGTGCATGCGCCAGGAGTTGAAGGCCTGGCGGTACTGGATGCAGGACTGGGTCAGCGTCACGCCCTCGCAGTATTCGTAGCGGCCGAGCAGGCCCTGCGCCAGGGAATCGCGGCAGAACGGGCAGAACATGCCGAAGATGTGCGGCTCGGTGACGTTCTGCGGCTCGTGGGCGCCGAGCACGCGCACCGGCAGCATGCCGGCGGCGATGAGGACTTCCTCGGGCGTGTAGGTGCACATGGTCGCCACCACCTGGCCGCCGGTGCGGGCTTTCCAGGCACGGGCGTAGTCGTGGCGCTTTTCGTACCACTCCTTGAACTGATTGAACAATCCACTCATCGTCGATCCCCCGTTATGGCTGAGAGCCGGGCTGGTTCTCTTGGCCGTTTTCAGAAAGATGCATTATCATGCTTGAAATAACAAACAAATGCACGATAGAGCATTTGCGACGATTCTAGAAACCATTTGATTGGCGTGGTTTGATCCAGATCAACCAAATCCGTATTTTACGAATGGATTTGATATGCCCCCACTATCTCGCCATGAGCTATTACATATTGTTTAATAAGATATTTCTTTAAATAATCGAAAAATCCGTACTGATGGTATGGCAACAGATCATACAGATCGCCACCTGAGTTGACTGCTCTGCCAGAAATGCTGTGATGCGATCTTCCGCTCGACTTTGAAGTTGCCAAACACATGTGTGAAGCAAGGTTTTTAGCCTTTCGCTTGACGCAGATCAAATAGAGCAGCCCTATGGCTCACCTAGAATCGCATAAATGCATTCTAGTACCTGTTGAATTTGCACAATGCGGTATGTTGCATGTTTCTCAGGGCCCCGGGAGTTTTATCCGCCCGAGGGATACAAGGCGGCTGCTGCGAGGAAACACATCATGGGAACCAGTCTTCAGTCAATCGTATGGTGGAAAAAGCCGGCCGGCAATGCCGTCCCGGCCGGCCCGCTGGTGAAGCTCAGCATCGACGGCAAGCCCGTCGAGGCGCCCGCCGGGGTATCGCTGCTCTCCGCCGCCAGCGCCGCCGGCATCTACATCCCGTCGCTGTGCGCCCACCCCGATCTGCCGCCTGCCTGCCAGCGCGGCAACGGCGAGGGCGCCTGCAACCTGTGCGTGGTGGAAATCGCCGGCACCGCCGGCATGCGCACCTCCTGCGCCATCGCGGTCGAGGAAGGCATGGCGGTGACGACGAAATCGCCGGCCATCGACAAGCTGCGCCAGGAACGCATCGCCAAGGTCCTCGGCAACCACCCGCACAACTGCCTCACCTGCCCGCAGCGGGAAGGCTGCAGCCGCACCACCTGTTCCTTCGGCAACCCGGTCGAGCAGCGCTGCTGCTCGATCTTCCACACCTGCGAGCTGCGCAAGGTGTCCGACTTCATCGGCATCCCGGCGACGACGCCGAACTACAAGCCCATCCAGCTGCCCGTCATCAAGGACGAGCCCTTCTACGACCGCGACTACAACCTGTGCATCGACTGCCGCCGCTGCCTGGTGGCCTGCAACGAGGTGCGCGGCGTCGGCTGCCTGGAAGTCAAGGAGACCGAGGGCCGCAAGTGGGTCGGCACCATCGCGCCGACGCTGATCGAGTCCGGCTGCAAGTTCTGCTCCGCCTGCGTCACCGTCTGCCCGACCGGGGCGCTGATGGACCGCACGCTCGACGTGGCGCGCAAGGAGGAATCGCAGGTGCCGTGCAAGCACACCTGCCCGGCCGGCATCGACGTGCCGCGCTACGTGCAGCTGGTCGGCCTCGGCAAGTATTCCGAGGCGGTCGCCGTGGTGCGCGAAAAGCTGCCCTTCCCCGGCATCCTCGGCCGCGCCTGCTTCTCGCCCTGCGAGTCGGCCTGCCGGCGCAAGCATCTCGACGAGCCGGTGTCGATCCGCAGCCTGAAGCGCATCGCCGCCGACAACGACACCGGCCTGTGGCGCCAGTACTCCAAGCAGCTGCCGCCGACCGGCAGGAAGGCCGCCATCATCGGCGCCGGCCCGGCCGGCCTCACCGCCGCCTACTACCTCGCCAAGAAGGGCCACAGCGTCACCGTCTTCGACGCCCTGCCCGCCGCCGGCGGCATGGCGCGCTACGGTATTCCCTCCTACCGCGTGCCGCTGGAGGTCATCGACAAGGAAGTCGCCGAGGTGACTGCTCTCGGCGTCGAGATCCGCTACAACAGCCGCGTCGAGAAGATCGACGAGCTCTTCGCCGAGGGCTATGAAGCCGTCTTCATCGGCATCGGCGCCCAGGGCGGCGACCAGCTCGGCCTGCCCGGCGACAACCTGCCCAACGTCATCGACAGCCCGACCTTCCTGCGCGCCGTGACGCTCGGCCTGATCGGCACGCCGGGCACCGACATCGTCATCGGCAGGAAGGTGGCCGTCATCGGCGGCGGCAACGTCGCCACCGACAACGCCCGCTCCTCGCGCCGCTTCGGCGCCGCGGTGGACATGGTCTATCGCCGCACCCGCGAGGAAATGCCGGCGCGCGAGGACGAGATCCAGGGCTGCATCGACGAGGGCGTCAACCTGCGCTTCCTGCTGGCGCCGAAGAAGATCGAGCTGAACGAGACCGGCAGCTCGCGCCTGAAAATCACCTACGCCAAGATGGAACTGGGCGAGCCCGACGCTTCCGGCCGCCGCCGCCCGGTGGAGGTTCCCGGCAGCGAGTTCGCCGAGGACGTCGACCTCGTCATCGCCGCCATCGGCCAATACCCGAAGAAGCACGAGGGCTTCGGCGTGCAGACCGACGGCAAGGGCCGCATCGTCGTGCGCGAGGACAGCATGCTCACCAGCCGACCCGGCGTATACGCCGGCGGCGATTGCGTGCTGGGGCCCTCGACCCTGATCGAGTCGGTCGCCCAGGGCCGCGTCGCCGCTTCAGCAATCGATAGTCAGCTCGGCGGGGACGGCGACATCGAAGAGACGCTGCTGCCGAACTGGGACACCGACCCGCACATCGGCCGCGAAGAGGGCTTCAACCAGGTCAAGCGCTTCCACCCGATCTTCATCGACCCGGCCAGGCGCGACAACTGGGACGAGGTCGAGCTCGGTTTCGACGAGAAGACGGCGCAGGCCGAGGCGTTGCGCTGCCTGAAGTGCAACCTGGCGGCGAAGATCGAGGACATGGTGCTGCCGCCGGAGTCGTGGCTGGAGCTGAACGAGGCCAACGTCGCCGGCGTCACGACCGAATCCGGCGTCTACCAGCTGCTCGACGCCGACAAGAAGGTGCTCGCCATCAAGGGCGTGGAGAACCTGCGCGAGGGCCTGCAGGGCATGATCGGCAAGTCCGACGAGGCGAAGTACTTCGTCTTCGAGGAGGCGCCCTTCTTCAGCCAGCGCGAGAACCAGCTGGTGCAGGCCTACATGGAACAATACGGGTCGATGCCCAAGGGCGTCGGCGCCGACGAGATGGACGACCTGTTTTAACTAGGGGAAACAATGGAAGCATTCAAGTTCCTGAACTACACCGTCGCCGATGCGCTGGCGACCATCACCATCAACCGGCCGCCGCATAACGTCCTCGACATCGCGGTGATGGAGGAGCTCAACCGCGCCCTGGACATCGCCGCGCGCGAGGAATCGGCCAAGATGCTGATGATCACCGCCGCCGGCGAAAAGGTGTTCTCCGCCGGCGTCGACGTCATGGACCACACGCCGGACAAGGTGGTGCAGATGATCGACGTCTTCCACGGCATCCTCAAGCGCCTGATGGTGTTCCCGCTGCCGACGGTGGCGGCGCTGAACGGCTCGGCCATGGGCGGCGGCTGCGAACTGGCGCTCGCCTGCGACATGGCCGTGGCCACCGAAGACACCCGCATCGGCCAGCCGGAGATCAAGCTCGGCGTCTTCCCGCCCATCGCCGCCATCCTCATGCCGCGCATCATGCCGCTGCCGAAAGTGATGGAACTGCTGTTGGGCGGCGGCCTCATCACCGCCCAGGAGGCGCTCGCCCTCGGCCTGCTCAACCGCGTCTTCCCGCGCGCCAGCTTCGCCCAGGACACGCAGGCCTTCCTCGGCCAGTTCCTCAACCTCTCGCGCGTGGCGCTGATGTACACCAAGAAGGCGGTGCGCGAGGCGGCCGGCAAACCCTTCTTCGAGGCGCTGTTTACCGTCGAGCAGATCTACCTGAAGGACCTGATGGCCACCGCCGACGCCGTCGAAGGCCTGAACTCCTTCATGGAGAAACGCAAGCCGATGTGGCAGAACAAGTAATACGACCTGGAGACAAAATGATCCCGAAAACCATCCAAACCTGGCAGATGGCCGAGCCGGGCAAGCTCCTGCGCACGGAGATCCCGATGCCGGCGCTCGGCCCCGGCGAGGCGCTCGTCGAGATCCGCGGCTGCGGCGTCTGCCACACTGATCTCTCCTACTTCTACATGGGCGTGCCGACGGTGCAAAAACCGCCGCTCTCCCTCGGCCACGAGATTTCCGGCGTGGTCGTCGCCGGCGACGAGCCGCTGATGATCGGCAAGGAAGTCATCGTCCCGGCAGTGCTCCCCTGCAACAACTGCGAGATCTGCAAGTCCGGCCGCGGCAACCGCTGCCTCGCCCAGAAGATGCCGGGCAACTCGATGGGCATCTACGGCGGCTACTCCAGCCACATCCCGGTGCCGGCCAAGGACCTCTGTGTGGTACATGGCCGCGGCAACATCCCGCTCGAACATCTTTCCGTCGTGGCCGACGCCGTCACCACGCCCTACCAGGCGGCCAAGCGCGCCAATCTCCAGCCCGGCGATCGGGTCATCGTCATCGGCGCCGCCGGCGGCGTCGGCAGCTTCATGACGCAGACCGCCAAGGGCTTCGGCGCCAAGGCGGTGATCGGCATCGACATCAACGACGAAAAGCTGGAATTCATGAAGGGCTATGGGGCGGATGCCACCATCAACCCGAAGGGCAAGAGCGCCAAGGAAGTGAAGGAACTCTTCAAGGCCATCTGCAAGGAAAAGGGCGTCCCCTCCAACTACGGCTGGAAGATCTTCGAAGTCACCGGAACCAAGCCCGGCCAGGAGCTGGCGCTGTCCCTGCTCTCCTTCGTCGGCATGCTGGTCATCGTCGGCTACGGCACCGACGAGACCTCCTACATGCTGTCGAAGCTGATGGCCTTCGACGCCGAGCTGATCGGCACCTGGGGCTGCCCGCCCGCGGCCTACCCGCAGGTGCTCGACATGTGCGTCGACGGCCGCATCGCCCTCGGCCCCTTCGTCGAGACGCGGCCGATGAGCCAGATCGAACAGGTCTTCGACGAAGCCCACCACGGCAAGCTGAAGAAGCGCGTCGTGCTCACCCCCGACTTTTGATGAAAACCTTCACCACCAAGACTCAAAGTACACCAAGGGCCACCAAGCAAAGCCCTTCCAGGATGTTGCCATCCTGCTTTCTTGGTGCATCTTGGTGTCCTTGGTGTCTTGGTGGTTCGCTTTATTAATTCTCAGGAGAAAAACATGGCACTCGAATGGCTGCGCCGCGACAACGAGCTGAAGGACCACCAGCTCTTCGACAACTCCCACTTCGGCAAGGACGCGCCGACGGTGATCTACGAGGAGCGTCCCATCGTCGACGACAAGGGCGCCAGGGTCGACGGCCTCTACTCGGCCTGGATCTGGCTCAACAACCCGTCGCAGTACAACTCCTACACCACCGAGATGGTGAAGGGCGTCATCGCCGGCTTCCAGAAGGCCTCGAGCGACCGCAAGATCGTCGCCGTGGTGTTCGCCGCCGTCGGCGACAAGGCCTTCTGCACCGGCGGCAACACCGCCGAGTACTCGGCCTACTATTCCAGGCGGCCGAACGAATACGGCGAGTACATGGACCTCTTCAACGCCATGGTCGACGGCATCCTCAACTGCAAGAAGCCGGTGATCTGCCGCGTGAACGGCATGCGCGTCGCCGGCGGCCAGGAGATCGGCATGGCCACCGACCTGACCGTCACCTCCGACCTCGCCGTGTTCGGCCAGGCCGGCCCCAAGCACGGCTCGGCGCCGGACGGCGGCTCCACCGACTTCCTGCCCTGGATGCTGAACATGGAAGACGCCATGTACAACTGCATCTCCTGCGAGACCTGGAGCGCCTACAAGATGAAGGCGAAGAACCTGGTCACCAAGGTCGTGCCGGTGCTGAAGAAGGACGGCAAGTGGGTGCGCAACCCCCTGGTGCGCACCGACACCTATGTCGATGACGGCGAGATCGTCTACGGCGAACCCGTCGCCGCCGACAAGGTCGCCGCCGGCAAGGCGCTGATGGCCGAGTGCAAGACCGACTTCGAACTGCTCGATGCCGAGGTGAACCGCCTGGTGTGGAAGTTCGCCAACCTCTTCCCCCTGTGTCTGATGAAATCCATCGACGGCATCCGCGCCAAGAAGAAGTTCTTCTGGGACCAGATGAAGCTCGCCAACCGCCACTGGCTGGCCGCCAACATGAACCACGAGGCCTGGCTCGGCTTCAACGCCTTCGACGCCAAGAAGGTCACCGGCAAGGATCTGATCGATTTCATCAAGTACCGCCAGCTCGTCGCCGAGGGCGCCCTCTTCGACGAGAAGTGGGCCGAGCAGGTGCTGGCCAAGCCGAAGGGCTGATCGACCCCCGGCCCGCTTCGGCGGGCCTTTTCTGATTTCCCTGCCTCCGTGCATTGACTCGCCCAGACGCAATGTATACAGTATCCATAAGGAGGATCCGGCATGACCCGACCCGGCGAACTCAAGCTCAAGCACCTCTTCCGGCCCGGCCAGATCGGCAAGTTCAAGACCAGGAACCTGGTCAAATACGGCGCCTGCTGTGTCTCCAACTACAACGGCCGTGACGGCAGCATCACGCCGCGCGAACTGGCGCGGGTGCGCGTCATCGCCGCCACCGGCTGCGGGCTGATCACCAACCAGGGCGCCTATCCGGATCCGCTCGGCGAGGGCAAGGCCTACTTCCGCCAGGTCGCCATCCACGACGACAAGTTCCTGCCGCAGTTCGAGACCATCGCCCGCTACATCCACGACGCCGGCGCGGTCGCCATGCAGCAGATCCTCCATGCCGGCCGCTACGGCGGCATCGATCTCGGCTATTGCGTGCAGCCCTCGGTGGTGCCGCAGACCCTGCCCCACTTCCGCCCGCCGCGCGAGCTGAGCAAGGACGAGATCAGGGCCATCGTGAAGCAGCACGCCGACGCGGCGAAGCGCGCCATCCGCGCCGGCTTCGACGGCACCGAGATCACCAGCTTCATGGGCTACCTGCTGGCCAACTTCAACTCGCCCTTCACCAACCAGCGCAGCGACGAGTACGGCGGCTCGGTGCAGAATCGCGGCCGCTTCATGCGCGAGCTGATCGACGCCATCAAGCAGGCCACGCCCGACAATCCGCTCTCGGTGCGCCTGAACGGCGCCGAGCTGATGGACCGCTGGGGCGGCAACACCGAGGACGAGTCCTTCGAGCTGATGCAGCAGGCGGTGGATTGCGGCGTCGAGATGATCTCCGTCACCGTCGGCTGGCAGGAGGCGCCGGAATCCTCCTTCGGCCGTGACGTGCCGCCGGGCTACTGGAACTACCTCTCGGCCAAGGCCAAGAAGATGTTCCCCGGCGTACTGGTGGCCTTCGGCAACCGCCTGCCCGATCCGGCCATGGCCGACGAGTGCATCCGCGACGGCGTCTTCGATTACTGGGAGGTCTGCCGCCCGCTGCTGGCCGATCCGGAACTGATCCACAAGGCCGCCGAGGACCGCATGGAGGAAGTGCGTCCCTGCATCGGTTCCTTGAACTGTTTATCCCGCCTGTTCCGCGACCTGCCCTACACCTGCACCATGAACCCGATGCTCGGCCACGAGTTCGAGCCGGAATACCACATCACGAAGGCCGCCGAGCCGAAACGCATCATGGTCGTCGGCGCCGGTCCCGCCGGCATGGAGGCGGCCATCACGGCGCGCCAGCGCGGCCACGCCGTCACCGTGGTCGACAAGGCCGACAGGATCGGCGGCAACCTCGCCGCCTACGCCGCCAACGACCTGGCCCGTCCCGCCGACCTGCAGAGCGTCATCGACTACTACGGCGTGATGGCCAAGAAGCTGGGCGTCGAGATTCGGCTGAACACCGAGGCCAACGCCAAGTTCATGCGCAGCGTGCTGCACGATTTCGACGTCTGCATCGTCGCCGCCGGTGCGCGCACCGACATGGCGGTGTTCCAGTATCTCGAGGGATCCGAGCTGCTGGTCGACGCGCTGGAAGTCGCCCACGGCCGCGTCAAGCCCGGCAAGCGCGTGGTGATGATCGGCGGCGGCATGATCGGCCTGACCATCTCCGAGTTCCTCGCCAAGGCCGGGCACGAGGTCACCGTCGTCGAGAAGGAGAAACGCATCGGCGGCGACATCATGCCGACCTTCAAGTGGCGCCACACCGCCTGGGTGGATGAACTCGGCATCCAGTCGGTGACGTCCGCGCAGCTGATCAAGGTGAGCAAGGAAGGCGCCACCGTGAAGACGGCCAAGGACGAGGAGAAGTTCATCCCGGCCGACAGCGTCATCGTCTCCAGCCCGCGCAAGGCCAATCACGACCTGTTCCATGAATTCCAGTGGATGATCGACGAGCTGCACGGCGGCGGCGACGCCACGGTGCCGCGCGGCCTCGACCAGGCCATCCAGGAAGGCTACCGGCTCGGCTGCCGGATCTAGCGAGACGGTCCCGGCATGCTGCAGCAACGGCACTTTGCTTCACCTTTACACGCCCAATCAGCGTGTATACAGTATCCGCAGTACATCCGTAACGGAGGGCCGTCCGTGGTCACGTCCATCAAGCCGCTGCAACGCCCCCTCGCCCTCGGCGACCAGGTCTATCAAACCCTGCGCGGCCACCTGCGCGACGGCACCATCGTCTCCGGCCAACCGCTGCAGGAAGTGCAGCTGGCGGAAAAGCTGGGCGTCTCGCGCACGCCGGTGCGCGAAGCGCTGACGCGGCTGGCCAGCGAAGGCCTGCTCGCCTCCGACGGCCGCAGCTTCGTCGTGCCGGCGCTCACGCTCCAGGACGTGGACGACATCTACGAGGTGCGCTTCCTGCTCGAGCCGGCGGCGGTGAGTCGCGTCGCCGAACTGACGACCGATCCTTCCGTGCGCGCGACCATCGACGAGGCGCTCGCCGACGCCGAAGCCGCCTACCGGGCCAAGGACGCCGACGCCTTCCGCGAGGCCAACATCCGCTTCCGCAACGCCTGGAAGGACCTGGTGCCGAACCGCCGCATGGTGAAGGCCATCGAGCAATACGCCGACCACATGATGCGCATCCGCGCCCTGACGCTGGGCGACGCCAAGGTGCGCGGCATCGTCATCAAGGGGCTGCGGCGCATCGCCGAGGCGCTCGCCGCCGGCGACGGCGAAGCCGCCGCGGCGGCCATGCGCGACCACCTCGGCGAAGCCAAGCGCTGCTTCATCGCCGCCACCGGACTCGACAAGGAATCCTGATGACTTACAAGGCAGAAATCCCCTACGGCGCCTACTGGAGCACGCCTTTCGCGCGCTGGCAGGGCAGCTTCGCCAACCTGCACAGCATCGAGTTCGCCGCCCATGTGGCGAAGAACGAACTGGCGAAGCGCAATATCGACCCGAAGGTCTTCGACTACGGCGCGCTCGGCTTTTCCGTGCCGCAGAAGCATTCCTTCTACGGCCTGCCCTGGCTGACCGGCCTCGTCGGCGCCGGCCAGGCCGGCGGCCCGACCCTGATGCAGGCCTGCGCCACCGGCGTGCGCACCCTGCTCGCCGCCGTGCAGGAGATAGAAGTCAGTCTCGCCAGCACGGCGCTGGTCATCAACTGCGATCGCACCTCCAACGGTCCGCACCTCTACTACCCGAACCCGAAGGGCCCGGGCGGCACCGGCGTCGCCGAAGACTGGGTGATGGAGAACTTCGGCTGCGATCCGCTCGGCCGCCATTCCATGCTGCAGACGGCCGAAAACGTGGCGAAGAAGCACGGCATCGGCACGGCCGAGCAGCACGAGGTGGTACTGCGCCGCGAGGAACAGTACCGCCAGGCGCTCGCCGACGGCGCGGCCTTCCTCAAGCGCTTCATGACCCTGCCCTTCGAGGTGCCCGCGCCGAATTTCAGGAAGACCGTCGGCACACTCGACGGCGACGAGGGCATCAACCATTCGACGGCGGAAGGCCTGGCCAAACTGAAGCCCGTCATGGAGGGCGGCACGGTCACCTTCGGCGGCCAGACGCACCCGGCCGACGGCAACGCCGGCCTCGTCGTGACGACGGCGGCGAAGGCGCGCGAACTGTCGCGCGACCCGAAGATCGCCGTGCGCCTGCACGGCTTCGGCCTCGCCCGCGCCGCGCTCGCCTACATGCCCGAGGCCACCTTGCCGGCGGCGAAGCAGGCCCTCGCCCAGGCCGGCAAGGCCATCAAGGACCTGGCGGCGATCAAGACGCACAACCCCTTCGCCATCAACGACCTCTTCTTCGCGCGCGAGACCGGCGCCGACCTGAAGCACATGAACAACTACGGCTGCTCGCTGGTCTGGGGCCACCCGCAGGCGCCGATGGGCACGCGCGCCATCATCGAATTGATCGAGGAACTGGCCTTGCGCGGCGGCGGCTGGGGCCTGTTCACCGGCTGCGCCGCCGGCGACACGGCGATGGCGGTGGTGCTCGAGGTCGGCGACGCCTGAGATGATGCCGATCACGCAGTGGATTGACCACAATGCCGGGCTCTCGCCTGGCAAGGCGGCGCTCCGCTTCGGCGGCCGCGATCTGAACTATGGGGATTTCGCGGCGCTGGTCGAACGCGCGGCGAAATCCCCATAGTTC
>WBUF01000025.1 GCA_008933825.1 Rhodocyclaceae bacterium
CAAGCTGAAACTTCCTTGAACTCAGTATGAGCACTCAGTACCAATCAATCCACCAGAGCCTAAACCCCAGCGACCAACCAGCCAAGCACCCACACCTATCGGCTGTTTAAGTTGTTAAAGAACGATGTTGCAGAGCAACGAGAGCCGCGCATTATACAGATCGAAAAATGCGGGTCAAGACTTTTACTGAATTATTTTCGGCGCTCTGGTAACAGCACCAAACAAGGCCTGTTTACGAGAGAGAAACGCGTGCGAATTTACGCTTGCCGACCTGCAGCACGACGGTCACGCCAGGCTTGAGAACCAGTGCCCGATCACTGACCTTCTCGCCGTCGAGCCGTACGCCGCCTTGCTCGATCATGCGCAAGGCTTCAGAAGTACTACCGGTCAGCCCGGCCTGCTTGAGTACCAGCGCAATGCCCAGGCCTTCCGCACCGCAGGGAATGCTGACGTCCTCGACATCCTCCGGAATTGCCCCCTGCCTGAAGCGTGCCTCGAAATCCGCCAGGGCATCTTCGGCAGCCTGGCGCGAATGGAAGCGTTGGACAATTTCCTGCGCAAGCATAACCTTCACGTCGCGTGGATTGCGGCCTCCCGCCACCTCCTCCTTGAAGCGTGCGATCTCCTCATTGGAGCGGAAAGAGAGCAACTCATAATAGCGCCACATGAGATCGTCCGAAACCGACATCAGCTTGCCGAAGATCTCCTTCGGCGGCTCGTCGATGCCGACGTAGTTGCCGTAGGACTTCGACATCTTGTTGACGCCGTCCAAGCCCTCCAGGAGGGGCATGGTCAGAATGCATTGCGGCGACTGTCCATAATGCTTCTGCAGTTCGCGGCCGACCAGCAGGTTGAACTTCTGATCGGTACCGCCCAACTCGATATCGGCACGCATCGCCACGGAATCGTATCCCTGGCAAAGCGGGTAGAGGAATTCATGAATGGCGATGGGCTGGCCGCTCGCATAGCGTTTGGCGAAATCATCGCGCTCCAGCATGCGGGCCACGGTATGCTGGGCGGCCAGCTTGATCATTCCGGCCGCGCCGATCGGCTCGAACCAAGTCGAATTGAAGCAAACTTCCGTCTTGTCCGGGTCGAGTATCTTGAACACCTGCTCCCGATAAGTCTTGGCATTCTCCAGGATCTGTTCGCGAGATAGCGGGGGGCGGGTGGCATTGCGGCCGGTCGGATCGCCGATCATTCCCGTGAAGTCCCCGATAAGGAACATCACATGGTGACCAAGTTCCTGAAAGTGGCGCAGCTTGTTTATCAGGACGGTATGACCGAGATGTAAGTCCGGAGCGGTGGGATCAAAGCCGGCCTTGACTCGGAGCGGGCGACCTGACTTGAGCTTTTCGATCAGTTCGACTTCAATCAAGAGCTCATTGGCGCCTCGCTTGACGAGAGAAAGGGCTTGCTGAATGTCCGTCATGATATGGGTTGCTCAGAGTTGGGCCTGCGCCGGATTTTTGCTACACTCGCGCGAACCTTGTTCTACGCGCCTGCCTGTATGTACTCTATGTATAACGAAAAGACGCGAATTCTAGCGCAACTTCAAACCATGCGTAACTACAGGTCTCGTCACCTCCGAGCCGGGGCCGTCGTGGCTGGCATATCACTTTTCGGTATGGTAGCGGCATTCGGCACAGCCCCGGACAGCGCAGAAATTCTGGAGCATCAGCGCGTCGTCGTCGAGCAGCTTCGCACTGCGTCCGGCACCACCGAGGCTGCCGATAACGCATTTTTCGTTCGCGAAGAACGCATTCAGCGCGGCGATACGGTAGCCGCGCTGCTTGCCCGCTTGGGCGTGCAGGACGAACACGCCTTTTCCTATCTGCGCCAGCAACCGGGAACCCAGCCGATATTCCGCCAGCTACGCCCCGGCAAGCTCGTTACGGCACGAACCAGCGAGTCGGGCGAACTGCTCGCCCTCTCGTTCCCTTTGAACGGTCCAAATGACCAATCCCTTGTTGTCGAAAGGCGCGATGGGCAACTGTACTCAGACGAACGGGCCTTTGCACTCTCGCCGCGTATCTTGATGAAGTCTGGCGAAATCCGCACCTCGCTCTTTGCAGCCACCGACAGCATCGGTTTGCCCGATAGCGTCGCAATCCAGATGGCCGATATATTCGGCGGTGACATCGACTTCCACCGCGATCTGCGCAAGGGAGACCGCTTCAGCATCGTGTATGAGATGCTCTTCAGCCAAGGGCATCCAGTGCGCAGCGGCCGTATTCTGGCTGCGGAATTCATCAACGATGGGAAAGCTTTCAGCGCGATTTGGTTCGAGAACGAGCACGGCCAAGGCTATTACACTGCCGACGGCAAGAACATCCGCAAGGCCTTCCTGCGTTCGCCCCTCGAGTTTTCACGGGTAACTTCGGGCTTTTCCCATTCACGGCTTCATCCGATCCATCAGATTTGGCGGGCCCACAAAGGCGTTGATTATGGTGCCCCGATCGGTACCAGGGTAAAGGCCACAGGTGACGGAATCGTTGATTTCGCTGGGAAGCATGGTGGGTATGGCAATTTGGTAGTCATTCGGCATCAGGGGCGTTTCACCACACACTATGCCCATCTAAACGGTTTCGCCCAAAGTCTGCGCAAGGGTATGCGAGTCAGTCAAGGAGACGTGATTGGCTATGTCGGCAAAACCGGCTGGGCGACCGGCCCGCACCTCCATTACGAGTTCCGCATCAATAATATCCACCAGAATCCGTTATCCCTCGCGCTACCGAACGCACCTCCTCTGACGCCAGAATATATGGCAGAATTCAGGCGACGCGCCGAGCCACTCTTTTTCCGTCTCGATCATATCCGCGGCATGAGCCTCGCATTGCTCGACTAGCCATCATCTTGTTCGAGGCAAAGCTGGATGAATTCCGGCCAATCCCGGAGAATAACCGACAGCGAGCTCTTCGTCGGGCTGATGTCAGGCACCAGTCTGGATGGCATAGACGCCGTGCTTGCCGACTTCAGCGCTCATTCATGTCTTCTTACCGCAACTCACTACGTTCCCTTCCAACAGGACCTTAGGGAACGGCTGATGGCCTTGCAGTTCGAGGGGCCCAACGAGTTGCATTGCGCCGCATTGCTCGGCAATGAACTTGCCCGGCTCTATCACAAGGCTGTGGCCGGATTGATCGAGAAGGCAGAAACGAAGGCTGCCTCGGTCAGGGCTATCGGTTGCCATGGTCAAACCGTCCGTCACAATCCGCTGAATGGCTACACGCTTCAGTTGGGTAACCCTGCACTGCTGGCCGAACTCAGTAATATCTGTGTTGTCGCCGATTTCCGCAGCAGGGACATGGCTGCCGGCGGACAGGGGGCCCCGCTTGTTCCCGCCTTTCACGAAGCCATATTTCGCGTTCCCGATAAACACCGCGTCGTTCTAAATCTTGGCGGCATAGCAAACATCACCGATTTGCGTCCCGACGGCATTACAGCCGGTTTCGATACCGGCCCCGGGAACATGCTGCTCGACGCATGGGCGCAGCGAAACAGAGGACAAGCCTACGATGCTGGCGGCGCTTGGGCCGCCAGCGGCAAGCCTATCCAGCACTTGCTTGGCGTCTTGCTGACCCATCCGTTTTTCACTGCAGATCCCCCAAAGAGTTGCGGTCGCGAACAATTCAACCTGGGCTGGCTGGAATCGAAGCTGCATGGCTTCGCGTCTGCGGAAGATGTTCAGGCCACGCTCCTAGAACTCACAGCGGTATCCGCGGCTACCGCCGTCACGCGTTGGTGCGGCAAGCCAGACGAACTTGTCATTTGTGGCGGTGGTGCACACAATCATTCGCTGCTGAAGCGACTCAGGGTACTCTTGCCAAATACCGCTGTTCTGACGAGCGATCGGTTTGGTATTGGTCCAGACTGGGTTGAAGCCATGGCATTCGCTTGGCTTGCAAGACAAGCTTTGCATGGCCTGGCGGGAAATATGCCTGCAGTCACCGGGGCGAAGGCGCCGCGCGTTCTGGGCGCCATTTACCCGCGATGACAAAAAAGGGGGCACAGGCCCCCTTTCCGTTCAACGCGTTCGTGTCCTACACATTAAATGAAGAGCCGCAGCCGCATGTCGAGGTTGCATTCGGGTTCTTAATGACGAATTGCGACCCTTCCAACCCTTCGGTGTAATCGATTTCCGCTCCAACCAAATACTGATAGCTCATCGGGTCTATTAGCAGAGTGACGCCGTTCTTCTGCATAACGGTGTCATCTTCATTCTGGACCTCGTCGAAGGTGAATCCATACTGAAAGCCTGAGCAACCGCCACCTGTTACGAAGACACGCAATTTGAGGTCGGCGTTGCCTTCCTCCTCGATCAGTTCGCGCACCTTGTTGGCGGCATTGTCCGTAAAGACGAGCGGTGATATTTCAGTTACAGCATTCATTGGAAGCTCCCGAATCAATTAATATCTGAAATTACATAAAGCTGGTCGGTTGCGAAGTCAATTCGGAATCAATTGCTTGACGCCAGTTTGAGCTCAACCGTCTTGCCCGTACCGCCCTGATGCACCAACCTGCCCTGAACGATAGCTCCCAAGTGCATTTCCAGACTATTGTACTGAACATCACCTGTGACGCGCGCACGCGGTTGGAGTTCAAGAAACTCGCTCGAATAGACCGGTCCGATGATCGTTCCGTTAATAACTAAATGGGAAACGTGGATTTCTCCCTCTATGCGGGCATGCTCGCTCAGGACGAGCGTGCCACCCCCGTCGCCGGTCGATCGAACATTCCCCTTAACTTCGCCATCGACACGCAATCCGCCGACGAAAGTTACGTCGCCCTCAATTTTCGTTCCAGCCCCGATCAGGCTGTCGATTCGACTCTGAAGCTTACTGGATGCTTTGTCCTTTTTGAGAAACATGCATTCCTCCTTTTATAGCATAACAGTCTGAGTCGCGCGCGTTGCTCCATCCTGAATCAGACGCGCCTCGACACTTGTGACTTGGGCCCCCGGGGGTACTTGAAAGGAGCCATCCACGCGCTGGAAATACTTGAATTTCAGATCGAATCTTTGCCGAGCGGGATCATTCTGCTCGGGCAAGACCATCATAGCATCTTTGCCCGCCTGGCGCAGGTTGATCAACAATTGAACGCTGCCACGAAACTCGCGATCTTTTTTACCGCCTTGCGCTGCCACCAACAGCCGATAACGGTACTGCCCTTGAGTCCCGTTCGCTTCAACATGCAGGCGATTGATGGTAAAGGCTGCCTCCTTTCCATCGGCAGATGCCAGGTTTTCGAAGAAGGCCAACTCTTCTTTGAGCCTGCCATTTACTTGTTCAAGTGCCTTAACTTGGCGGATCAGTTGTTCCTGTGCCGTGCGCTCGATCCGCACATTGCTTTCCCCGGCACTGGCCAATGAACGCAGTTTGGCAGCCTCTTCCTGCAATAGATCAACCCGTGCGCGCAAGGTGGTTATTTCCTGCTCTGTCTCACGCCTGTCGAACCCGGCAATTTTTCGTCCTGCATCATATATCCAGCCGGCCAAGGCGATGGAAATGGATAGAACAGAAATGGTCGCCAGTGCGCGCCAATACCACGGGATGTGAGTGCGAACCGCGACCTTGGGTGCGGAAATACCGAAACGGCTGCGCAGTCGGCGCAGTGTTATGGCAATACGGGAATCTGCGTAAGCCCGGCGCACTCGTCAATTCCGAACATGATGTTCATGTTTTGCACAGCCTGTCCTGCTGCGCCCTTGACCAGATTGTCAATCACGGAAAGAACCACCAGGATGTTGCCGCCCTGTGGTCTATGCAGAGCAATCCTGCAAGTATTTGCAGCGCGTACCGAACGCGTTTCAGGATGGCTGGCAAAGGGCAGTACGTCGACGAATGGTTCGTTCTTGTAACGCGTTTCGTACACAGCCTGAAAATCCGCTTCTCTTGATATCCGGGCATACAACGTGGCATGGATGCCGCGGATCATGGGAGTAAGATGTGGCACGAAGGTCAGGCTGATCGGCTTGTCCGCCGCAATAGACAGCCCCTGACGTATCTCAGGCAAATGCCTATGGCCGGCGACACCATACGCCTTGAAGTTATCCGAGGCTTCAGAGAAGAGCGTATGCACTTCCGTCTTTCGGCCAGCACCGGATACTCCCGATTTCGCATCGGCAATCAGATTGTCGGTATCGACCAATCCAGCTTCGACCAGGGGCAGGAAGCCCAACTGAACTGCTGTCGGGTAACAACCCGGGTTCGCTACGAGACGAGCGGACCTGATTTCTTCCCTGTTAGATTCTGGCAGTCCATAAACCGTTTCTGCTATCAGCTCGGGAGCGGCATGCTTCATGCCGTACCATTTTTCCCATTCGGTAACATCCTTGATTCGGAAATCCGCCGCCAGGTCAATTACGCGAACACCCGCTTCAAGCAGAGCCCGCGCCTGGCCCATGGCAATGCCGTTCGGCGTAGCGAAGAATACCAAATCACAGCCATTCAAAGACGTCGCATCGGGTGCCACAAAGTCCAGGGATACGCGTCCGCGCAGGCTGGGAAACATGTCAGCCACCGCGCTGCCGGCCTCTCCTCGTGAAGTGATGGCCTTCAATTTGACTTGCGGATGTTGCGCGAGAAGGCGCAGCAGCTCCACCCCTGTATAGCCAGTCCCACCGACTATGCCGACCTTAATCATCAAGTTCTCCCACCCCGGAAAGAGTGATGGTAATGCACGGATTCCATGCCAGGCAATGTTGCCTTGCCGTTCAGCTAACTCATCCCCTTGTCGGACGAGTAGAGGGCTTTCACCTCCAAGTAAGTGGCCCTGCTGGGCGCACCAACGAAAAAGCCGCCTGTCGGCGGCTTTCGAATCGCTCCAGCGTCGATTAACGCTTGGAGAACTGTTTGCGGCGACGGGCCTTGTGCAATCCCACCTTTTTGCGCTCAACCTCGCGCGCATCTCGGGTAACGAAGCCAGCCTTCGACAGGATGGGCTTCAGTGCCGAATCATACTCAATCAATGCCCGGGTAATGCCATGCCGCACAGCACCAGCCTGGCCTGACTCACCTCCACCGCACACATTGACCAGAATGTCGAATGTGCCAGCATGCTGAGTCAGCTCCAGCGGTTGCCGCACGACCATGCGTCCCGTCTCGCGGGAAAAGAACTCGTCAACCGGTTTCTCATTTACGACAAACTTGCCGCTGCCGGCTTTCATAAATACACGGGCAACCGCAGTCTTGCGTCGACCGGTACCGTAATAGTAATTCACAGCCATTCTTAAATCTCCAGCGTCTTAGGTTGCTGGGCAGCATGCGGATGACTGCCGCCAGCATAAACCTTCAGTTTCTTGATCATGGAGTAACCAAGCGGACCTTTCGGCAGCATGCCTTTGACGGCCTTTTCGAGCACGCGTGCAGGCGCACGTTGCTGCAGCTTCGTGAATGTGTCCTCGTAGATGCCGCCCGGGTATCCGGAATGCCGGTAATACACCTTCTGCCCGGCCTTAGCTCCAGTCACACGCAACTTTTCGGCATTGACTACAACGATGAAGTCGCCGGTGTCGACGTGGGGGGTATATACGGGTTTGTGCTTGCCTCGCAGTCGGCGAGCGATTTCGGTTGCAAGCCGACCTAGAACCTTGTCCGTCGCATCTATGACAAACCAGTCTCGCTCGACCTCATGCTGTTTGGCTGAAAACGTTTTCATGGCATAACCTCTACAGCTTTTTGCTGCGAAATGCGGAAAGCTTGTTATTCTATTGCAGTTCAACGTTATGTGTCAAACCATGTGGTGATCTGGTTGTGCCCAATCTAGACTGAGCCAGGCTATTGGATACGGGAAGCCATGCAGGAGACCATGAAAAAAAACGCGACCCGCATCGGGTCGCGCTAAATCCACACCAAAGGAGGAGGGTGGAGGAGACAATTCCTGAGTGCCAAACCATCTTGGATCATCCAGCACTCGAACTGTTTCAGTATTGCAGAACATATTGTGCGTTGCAAGATATTTTGTGCGCCGCACATTAATAATTTCTTATGGATTGATAATTTTGGTAGATGATTTACAATCGATTGATTAATAATGAGTATTATTAATCAATCTTTACAAAGTGTTGATCGTGAATTTTTATGTTATGAGATTATCTTGTTATTACATGCCAATCTACTGCATCGCGCCATGCGGTCAATAAGTAATTGATTGTGCCGAGCCACCGTGACATACAGATCTCATTTCATAATATCTGGAAGTTGAACAAGCCGAATTGCAATCATGGAATGCACAGTCCAGTGGATGGGTGAAAGCGGTATGTCGTTCGCTGCACGAACCGGCAGCGGACACATGGCAATGATGGATGGTGCGCTGGAAGGAGGAGGACACAACCTTGCCCCACGCCCAATGGAATTGCTGCTTGCCGGAACTGGCGGTTGCACCGCCTACGATGTAGTTCTTATCCTGAAAAAGGCCCACCAGGAGATTTCTGCCTGCGAGGTTACGCTGAAAGCTGAGCGCGCGAATACCGATCCGAAAATATTCACGCGAATCCATTTCCACTTCAAGATCAAGGGCAAGGGGCTGAAACCCGAAGCGGTCGCGCGGGCCATCAGATTGTCGGCTGAAAAGTATTGTTCCGCTTCAATCATGCTAGGCAAGACGGCGGAGATTACCCATGACTGGGTGATTCAGGAGGCGTAATCAGACCCAATAGGCGGTGTGTGTCATCACGCCGGAAGCGAACCGCATGGCCACCTTAACCGCTTCGGGCAAATCCTTGGCGCCAAGGCGCTCGGCCAGATGGGCATGATCGATTTCGTCCGTCCTCATCTGATTGATGATGGCCCATGATTTCCGGTCGCGCTCAGGCAGCCTCTTCAGATGACCAAACAGATGCAACCCTACTTGCCTCTCCGTTTCTGCCAGGAATCCTAGGCTCCAAACGTCTCCGAACTTGCCGGCGACCAGCCCTATGGAAAATGAAGCGGCATACCACAGCGGATTTAAGATGCTCTTGCGCCCACCTAGCTCAATGAGACGGCGCTCCGTCCACGCAAGGTGATCGCCCTCCTCCCTGGCAGCACGATCAAGCGCCGCACGAATCGAATTGCTCCGGCAGACCAGTGCCTGACCTCTGTAAAGAGCCTGCGCACACACCTCCCCGCAATGGTCTACCCTCATCAGGCCAGCACTATTTTGCCGCTCGCTGTCAGGCATCTCCGCTTCGGAGAGTTCGCAGCCGGGTGTGACACGAGCGGTACTTACGGGGAGACAAAGAGTGCGCAGCGCCTTGTCGAACTCGCTTATCAGTCCATCGGCAATAGTATCCACGCGCAATCCGTTATCTCGCATCAGGATGTCCGCCTCTGTTGAGGGCAGCCACGCCCTCTTCCGCCCTGAGAATGATTGCCCTGTTGGGGCAGAAGTACTCCCTGGAAAGAATTGCCTGATAACTGCCCGGTCGAATCGCTTGCCAGCTTTGCGAGCGCGACGGGGCCCAGACAGTATCGCTGCGGCCGATCGCGTACAACTTGCGTTCCCTGCTTTCGCAGCGGATGCCCTCGTAACTCACGTTGGACGCCCCGCCCTCGGCTTTGATCACGATGGCGTATCTAACCACTCCATCCCTGCCTACGCTCAGTGTCGTGCCGTCAATAAAGTACCGGTTCCGGGTTGCAGCACCGGCATCGAACTCGATGAAATTCTCGTTTCTTGGATACGCGGGCGGACTTACATCCTCCTCGACCCACTTCTTTTCCTCTTCGTAGTATTCGCCATACTTCTTGTCCCCATGGAACCCTTGTGCGGAAACGGATTCGGCCAGGGAAATGCCGCCCAAAGCGGCAAGGAAAAGCGCGGTGACAGGCAAGCCCGCCCCCCTAGCAGCCCACCCAAGAAACAGGCGACTTGTGAAGACGGTACGCCGGCACCGTATTGAATCAGTGGGCAATGACTGCCTCGATCTCCGCGAAGGTGGAAGCAATCTGGGTCGTGTCAATCGTCATCTCCAGTTGGCGGGCTATCTGCGATGCAGAGAATATGCCCCTGATCATATGACGGCCGTTGGTATCTGCCTCGACAACCAGGGCATGCTGCCGCCCGGCCCGCTTAAGGGTTGCCACGACATGCCCTACCTCTGCCGTAAGCACATCTTTCATGCCAAGAACCTCAAGGCGGTCCCAAGGCGTCATGATGTCTCGTACGGCGATTTCCTCGTGGCGAATGCCGCGTTCGCGCACTACCTGCATCGGCTTTTCTCCCAGTATATCGGAGGAAGTTATGATGCCCAGTACGCACCGCCGTTCGTCGGCCACCAGCAGGGATCGCACAACGTTTCGCATCATGGCCATGCCAACCGCAGCAAACGATGCATCCGGTCCAATCGTTATGACCTGGACATGCCTTAAATCGGTCATTGCCTCCAAAGCAGGCGAATCAAGCGCGGTGCGCCGCAAGGTCAGCTGTTCTGCCTGATAGTAGCTGGCACACTTGCCAAGCCTGAATTCATGCAACGGCTTGTATTCTTCACGAATCATGACTCTCCTCCTTTGGGTACGAGCGGCCATGGCCGCGAAATGAGCCTCCTCGATGAGGCTGCTTTCATTCTCGACACAAAGAGCATGAAGAGAAAATGGAACCTACGGATTCCGCCATTAAGCGCCTGTATAACTGCTCGCGGAATTGATCAGGGCTGCGCTGAATTCACCGCCACAGGCCACTTGGGCAACCTGTCCGACGGATGGCGAAAGACGAAGCGTGATAGCTCGATCAGCGCTTGTTGATAGACGCTTCGCTTGAATTCGATGACAGCATCGAGCGGTACCCAGTAGCTGCTCCAACGCCAGGCGTCGAATTCGGGATGATCGCTTGCGCGCAACGAGACGTCGGAATCCCGCCCGGTCAGGCGAAGCAAGAACCAAATTTGCTTCTGGCCGCGGTAGGTGTTGCGCCATTCGCGCCGAATCCACTGCTTCGGCACATCATAGCGCAGCCAATCCCGCGTACGTCCGAGAATCCTGACATGCTCCTGCCGCAAACCGACCTCCTCCTTGAGCTCGCGGTACATCGCCTGCTCGGGCGATTCGCCATGCTTGATTCCGCCCTGCGGAAACTGCCAGGAGTGTTCCCGAATGCGCTTGCCCCAGAATACCTCGTTCCTGCCATTGACCAGAACGATGCCGACGTTTGGGCGATAGCCTTCACGATCGAGCATGTTGCCTACTCATCAAGTATTGAATTACTTTCATTTTTTCATAATTTTCCGCCGATTGAAAGTCGCCTGGCAGCGCCTTCGTGATTTGCGTACTGCTGTAATATTCATTTTTTTGCCCAGACCGAAAACATGCGTGCCACACAATTCTTTCTCGCCACCCTCAAGGAGGCTCCTTCCGACGCAGAAATTGTCAGCCACAAGCTCATGCTGCGGGCCGGCCTGATCAAGCGGGTGGCTGGTGGGGTGTACACCTGGATGCCCCTGGGCTTGCGCATACTGCGCAAGGTGGAGCAAATCATCCGCGAGGAGATGAATCGCGCCGGCGCCATCGAGCTCCTGATGCCGGCGGTGATACCAGCCGAACTATGGCAGGAAACGGGGCGCTGGGAACAGTACGGGCCGGAACTGCTACGGTTCAAAGACCGGCACCAACGCAATTTCGTCATCGGCCCGACGCACGAGGAAGTGATTACCGATGCTGCAAGGCGCGAAATCAAAAGTTACCGCCAGCTTCCTTTGCATCTTTATCAGATACAGACCAAGTTTCGTGATGAAATCCGGCCCCGCTTTGGCGTCATGCGGGGTCGTGAATTCCTCATGAAAGATGGTTACTCCTTTCATGCCAATTACGAAGACTTGCAGCGCGAATACCGGAACATGCACGACACCTATTCCCGCATATTCACGCGCCTTGGGCTGCGCTTTCGTGCGGTCGCAGCCGATACGGGTTCCATTGGCGGGACCGGATCGCATGAATTCCATGTCCTGGCTGATTCCGGAGAGGACGCCATCGCCTTCTGTCCGGATTCGGACTATGCCGCGAATGTCGAGTTGGCGGAAGGCCTCGCTCCTGCTTCGCCACGCGATGGCCATACCGAGCAGATGAAAAAGGTCGCCACCCCCGGCAAGACCCGTTGCGAGGACGTGGCGACCCTGCTCAGATTGCCTCTGGCCAAGACCGTCAAAGCGATTGCCGTCATGCATGACGAGCAGTTCTTTCTTCTGCTGCTGAGGGGCGACCATACCCTCAACGAGGTCAAGACTGCCAAGCTGCCTTTCCTAAATCCCTTCCGGTTCGCCAGCGACGAGGAAGTGGAGCGCCACATGGGATGTCGGCCAGGCTATATCGGGCCGGTGGGGATGACGAAGGATATCCCCATCATCGCAGACCGCGCAGTAGCCCAGATGAGCGACTTCGTCTGCGGCGCCAATGCAGCCGGGTTCCACCTGACCGGCGTGAATTGGGGGCGCGACTTGCGCGAGCCCGATTACGTTTTCGACATCCGCAATGTCGTGGAAGGAGATCCGAGCCCGGATGGCAAGGGGTTTCTTTCTATCTGCCGCGGCATTGAAGTGGGGCACATCTTCCAGTTGCGCACCAAATACTCCGAGGCGATGAAAGCGACCTTCCTGGATGAATCCGGCCAGCCGAAGATCATGGAAATGGGCTGCTATGGCATCGGCGTCACCCGAATCGTCGGAGCCGCCATCGAGCAGAACCACGACGAGCGCGGCATCATTTTTCCGTGCGCCATCGCTCCCTTCGAGCTCGCCATAGCGCCGGTTGGCTACCGTAAAAGTCAGTCCGTGCAAGACGCCGCCAACAGGCTGTACAAGGAATTCCTGGCCACTGGCCTGGATGTGCTCATGGACGACCGGGACGAGCGCCCAGGTGTAATGTTCGCCGATATCGAGCTGATTGGCATTCCTCACCGGGTAACCATCGGCGAGCGCGGGCTCAAGGAGGGAGTCGTCGAATATCAGGGCCGCCGCGATACTGCGGCGGTCAAAGTGCCCTTAGCCGATATCCGCGAATACATTCGAGAGCGGCGCAGCGCGTGAAGCGAGGGTGGGAGCTCCTGCTGTTCCTCTGCGTCGCCAACACAGCATTCGCCGGTGCGCAGAAATACGAGCCGTTGGCAGCTAGTGTCCGGGCTGCGCTGCACGCAGCAATTTCCGACCGCAGGCCGCCAACCAGTTCATTTCAGAATCCGGTCGAAGCGGCCAATTGGCTCGAGGAAATGTCAGTACGCCTTGCCAAACGCATGCCGAACCAGGAGAGCCGGCTCGAATTTCTCCGTGCGGCCCACTATGAAGCCAAGCGTGCCGGGTTGGACCCGCAGTTGGTGCTCGGCCTGATCCAGGTCGAGAGCGGTTTCAAGAAATACGCCATTTCTTCCGCCGGCGCCCGCGGCTACATGCAAGTGATGCCTTTCTGGGTACGGCAGATCGGCGACAGGAATGACAACCTTTTCCATCTGCGCATGAACTTGCGTTATGGTTGCACCATCCTGAAGCATTACCTGGATATCGAAAAAGGCGATCTGTTCCGAGCCTTGGGGCGATACAACGGCAGCCTTGGACGCCCCGAATATCCAGATGCTGTTCGTGCGGCGTGGGAAAGGCATTGGGACTACCGGCCAAAGGCGGCAACCAATCCCTAGCGCAACCCAGGCAGCATGCCCTTCATGCTGCGCATCATCTTCTGCAGCCCACCCTTGGAAAACTGTTTCATCATTTTCTGGGTTTGCTCGAACTGATTGAGCAGCCGGTTGACTTCCTGCACCTGAACACCCGCACCAGCGGCGATGCGCCTCTTGCGTGACGCCTTGATCAGTTCCGGTTTTGCCCGCTCCTGCGGCGTCATGGAATTGATTATCCCCTCAAGGCGACGCACGGCCTTGTCCTCGCCCTGCGAACCAGCCTGCTGGACGGCCTGGGCGAACTGGGCCGGCAACTTGTCGAGAAGCCCGGAAATGCCCCCCATCATGCGCATCTGACCGATCTGTTCCTTGAAGTCGTTCAAATCGAAGCCCTTGCCGGTCTTCAGTTTCTGCGCGAATTCCCTTGCCTTCTCCTGATCGACGCCGCGTTGCGCTTCTTCAATCAAGCCGAGCACATCGCCCATGCCAAGAATGCGTGAGGCCATCCGTTCCGGATGGAACTCTTCCAGGCCGGCAAGTTTCTCGCCGACGCCGGCGAATTTGAGTGGCTTGCCAGTAACATGGCGAACGGAAAGCGCCGCGCCCCCCCGCGAGTCGCCGTCCAGTTTCGTAAGAATGACTCCGGTCAGCGGGAGGGCTTCGTTGAAGGCGCGCGCCGTATTCACAGCATCCTGGCCAAGCATGGCGTCGACCACGAACAATGTCTCCACTGGACGCAGCACAGCATGCAGTTCTGCGACCTCCTTCATCATGGCTTCGTCGATGGCGAGCCGGCCTGCCGTATCGAAAAGCACCACATCATAATAATGCTTCCTGGCGAAATCGAGCGAGGATGCCGCAATAGCTGCGGGCCTGTCGCCATCCCGTGTCGGAAAGAAATCGATTCCTGCCTGCTCGGCAACAAGCTTAAGTTGCCGGATCGCTGCCGGACGGTATACGTCGGCGCTGACGGCAAGGACCTTTTTTTTCATGCGTTCCCGCAGAAACTTGCCCAGTTTTCCTGTTGTCGTAGTCTTGCCGGCGCCCTGCAGTCCCGCCATCAGGATGACTGCCGGAGGTTGTACGGTGAGATCGAGGCTGCTATGCGCCCCTCCCATCAGTACGGTCAACTCACGATGCACAACCCCCACCAAGGCCTGGCCGGGCGTCAGGCTGCCAATTACCTCCTGCCCAATGGCCCGCTCCCTTATGCGGGCTACAAAATCCTTCACGACCGGCAGCGCGACATCCGCTTCCAGCAACGCCATCCTCACTTCGCGCAAGGCATCCGAGATATTGTCTTCCGTCAGACGCGCCTGACCGCGCAGGGTCTTGACGACGCGGGAAAGGCGTTGCGTGAGGTTGTCCAGCATGGTGTTCCGGTTGCTCCAGGAAGGGGATAAACTTGCGATATGCAAGGAATTTTACCGCATCTGCTGCCCGCCTCACTGTATGCCTTTCTGGGCTTCCATTTCTGGCGTACCCGCTGGGTCCAGGTTGTCTACCAAACACCGGCAGGCATACGCCTATGGGAAAGGCTCATGCTCGCCGCAGCCCTGCTGCTGCACGGCTACCTGCTATACGGCACGCTATTCGACGAAGGGTTGATGCGATTCGGATTTTCCGCGGCACTCTCCCTTATGCTATGGCTCGCCGTGCTGATCTACTGGGTGGAAAGCTTCCATGCCCGCCTTGAGGGACTGCAACCGCTAGCCCTGCCCTTGGCGGGCATTTGTGCGCTGTTGCCCGCCCTGTTCCCCGGCCAGCACCTCTTGTCCAATGTCGCCTCCGCAATGTTCCGCCTTCACTTTTTCATCGCCATGGTGGCTTACAGCCTGTTTACCCTGGCTGCGCTGCATGCCATCATCATGGCTATTGCCGAGCGACGCCTGCATCGCGGTGAATTGACGCGACCTCTGGCAAGCCTGCCTCCCTTGCTGACGATGGAATCGCTGCTGTTCAAACTCATCACTGTCGGTTTTCTTCTTCTGACCTTGACCCTGATCTCCGGAATCGCATTCACCGAAGCCCTGTTCGGGAAGGCATTGGAGTTCAATCACAAGACGCTCTTTTCAGTCCTGTCGTGGTTGATTTTCGCTATCCTGCTGACCGGCCGGCATGTCTGGGGTTGGCGCGGTCGCAAGGCGCTGCGCTGGACGCTGGCGGGCTTTGCCACGCTTTTATTGGCTTACATAGGCAGTCGCTTTGTTCTGGAGGTATTGCTCGGCCGGACGGCTTGATAAGTCACCTCGGCCATCGTCGTCAATTCCCGACAAAACCAACAGTTCAACAATCTTCTCCAACCGACTGATAGTCTTTACAAAACCTGGTTGGAAGGGCATCATCGTCGAAGACACTCGGCTGGAATTCCAGACAATTCCGGGAACTGATGGCTGCATCGCTCCAAACATCCCTCAGCGGCTTGGCAAGAGCCCTGGTTCAGCAAAACCGCCTCAAGGAAGCGGAGGCCGAGACTTTTGCCTCACAAGGGGCAAGCTCCGGAAACGGTTTTGTGAATCAACTTGTTACCGGTGGTCGACTGAACGCAAGAGATGTCGCCGCCTTCGCTGCTGAAACGTTCGGTTACCCCCTGCTCGATCTCAACGCATTCGATGAAAGCCATTTCCCCCCGGACATCATCGATAAAAAACTGATCCAGGCGCATCAGGTCGTTCCACTGATCAAACGCGGCAACCGCATTGCCGTCGCGCTGGCCGACCCGACCAATCTGCGCGCACTGGACGAGATACGTTTCCAGACTGGGCTCGCTGTCGATCCCGTGGTGGTCGAGGCAAACAAACTTGCGCCTGTTGTTCATCGATTGTCCGAATCGGCGGAAACCAAGCTGAACGAGCTTGCTGGCGACGATCTTGATCTTGAACTCGCCGAGAAAAGCGAGGATGCCTCCAGCACTGAATCAGGGGCGGTAGAAGTGGATGATGCCCCGGTAGTTCGCTTCATCCAGAAGATATTGCTAGATGCAATCAACGAGAGCGCCTCGGACATTCACTTCGAGCCCTATGAAAAGTATTACCGCATCCGTTTCCGCACCGACGGCGTTCTGCGTGAAATTACCCAACCGCCCCTCGTCATCAAGGAAAAAATCGCCTCCCGCATCAAGGTGATTTCTCGTCTGGATATCTCCGAGAAGCGCGTGCCTCAGGACGGCCGCATGAAACTTGTACTATCGAAAACCCGCGCCATCGATTTCCGGGTCAGCACGTTGCCAACTCTGCACGGCGAAAAAATCGTGATGCGTATTCTCGACCCATCCAGCGCCATGCTCGGTATCGACGCGCTGGGCTATGAGCCCGAGCAGCGCGAAGCCCTGATGCACGCCATCGAGCGCCCCTACGGCATGATCCTGGTCACCGGGCCGACAGGGAGCGGCAAGACCGTTTCGCTCTACACCTGTCTCAACCTGCTCAACAAGCCGGGCATCAACATATCGACCGCGGAGGATCCGGCCGAAATCAATCTGCCGGGAATCAACCAGGTCAACGTCAATGACAAGGCGGGATTGAACTTCGCAGTCGCGCTCAAGGCCTTTCTAAGGCAGGATCCCGACATCATCATGGTCGGCGAGATTCGCGACCTAGAAACGGCAGAAATCGCCATCAAGGCCGCCCAGACCGGACATCTGGTCTTGTCAACGCTGCACACCAACGACGCACCCACCACCCTCGAGCGCATGAAAAACATGGGTATCGCGCCTTTTAACATTGCGTCGAGTGTCATCATGATTACCGCCCAACGGCTGGCGCGCCGGCTCTGTGCCTGCAAAAAACCGGTCTCCATTCCCCTCGAAGCACTCATTCAAGCCGGCTTTCTTGAACATGAAATCGATGGCAGCTGGCAATTGCACGGTCCCAACGGTTGCGAGAAATGCAAAGGCAGCGGATACAAGGGGCGCGTCGGCATCTATCAGGTGATGCCCATATCCGAGGAAATCCAGCGCATCATCATGACCAACGGCAATTCGATCGACATCGCCGAGCAGGCACAACGGGAAGGCATCAAGGATCTGCGACAGTCAGGGCTGCTCAAGGTCAAGCAGGGCCTGACCTCCCTCGAGGAAGTCCTCGCAACGACAAACGAATAAGGGGAACGAGATGGCAACCGCGACAAGAACGGCAAAGAAAGATTCGGGTGTGAAAGAGTACTCCTTTGCCTGGGAAGGCAAGGACAAATCCGGCAAGATCATGCGGGGCGAAATGCGTGCGGGTGGTGAAGCGCTGGTTCACGCAACACTTCGACGGCAGGGCGTCCTGGTAACCAAGGTCAAGAAACAGACCTTCAAGCGGGGGGGCAAGATCACCGAAAAGGACATCACGCTCTTTACCCGCCAGTTGGCAACCATGATGAAGGCCGGGGTTCCCCTACTGCAGGCCTTCGATATCGTTGGAAAGGGAGCATCGAACCAGGCGGTCGCCAAGCTGCTCATGGACGTTAAGGCCGATGTGGAAACCGGATCTTCATTGAACCAGGCGTTTCGGAAGTATCCGCTCTACTTTGACGCCTTGTTCTGCAACCTGGTCGCAGCAGGCGAAGCGGCCGGCATTCTGGATTCGCTCTTGGATCGCCTAGCGACATACAAAGAGAAGATCCTCGCCATCAAGAGCAAGATCAAGTCGGCGCTGTTTTATCCAATTGCCGTGATCGTGGTAGCGATCGTCATCACGGCAGTTATCATGATTTTCGTGATCCCGTCTTTCAAGCAAGTGTTCACGAGCTTCGGTGCCGACTTGCCGGCGCCCACCCTCATGGTCATCGCCATGTCTGACTTCATGGTGGCGAACTGGTACATAATTTTCGGAATACTCGGGGGCGGACTCTACGGTTTTTTTTACATGTGGAAGCGCTCGGAAAAAATGCAGATAGTCATGGATCGGCTGTTTCTGCGCTTGCCGATTTTCGGAGACATCATCCGCAAAGCCACCATGGCCCGCTGGGCGCGCACCCTGTCAACCATGTTCGCTGCCGGCGTGCCGCTCGTTGAGGCACTGGATTCCGTCGGCGGGGCTTCAGGAAATTACGTTTATAAGACGGCCACCAGGCAGATTCAGTCCGAGGTCAGCACGGGCACCAGCCTGACCGTAGCCATGCAGAACGTCAATGTTTTCCCAAACATGGTGATCCAGATGGTATCCATCGGCGAGGAGTCTGGACAACTCGATCAAATGCTGAGCAAGGTTGCCGATTTTTTCGAAGCGGAAGTTGACGATGCCGTTGAGGCCATGTCCAGCCTGATGGAACCCATGATCATGGTGGTGCTGGGTACATTGATCGGTGGCATGGTGGTCGCCATGTATCTGCCGATCTTCAAGCTGGGTGCCGTTGTTTGATGGCATGGCCAGTCGTATCGGGCGGCTCGGGTTGCTGAAACCGACATGAGCCATCTCGGTGAGCCGGTGGCAATGACCGCCTTGGCCGCGATTCTTGGTCTGATGGTCGGCAGCTTCATCAATGTTGTCATCCATCGCCTGCCCAAGATGATGGAGCGAAGCTGGATGGCGGAGTGCGCTGAACTCCGTGGCGAGCCGCACCCTCTGGCGGAAAAACTGACCCTCGCCATGCCGCGCTCACGCTGCCCGCATTGCGGACACGGGATATCCGCATTCGAGAACATCCCGATACTCAGCTACCTTGCGCTGCGCGGTCGCTGCAGTGCCTGCAGGACGCGCATCAGTCCGCGCTACCCGATCGTCGAGGCCTTGTCCGGTCTTCTGTCCGGATATGCGATCTGGCGCTTCGGCACGAGCTGGGCCGGCATGGGCGCACTGCTGTTCATCTGGGGAATGCTCACGCTGTCTTTCATCGATTTCGATACCCAGCTTCTGCCCGACAGCATCACATTACCCCTGCTGTGGGGAGGCCTCCTGCTCAATCTCGATGGCACATACGCAGACATCAAGAGTGCCGTCGTAGGCGCCGCTGCAGGCTACTTGTCGTTATGGATTGTGTACTGGTCCTTCAAACTCGCCACCGGCAAGGAGGGCATGGGCCATGGCGACTTCAAGCTGCTGGCCGCCATCGGTGCCTGGCTGGGATGGCAAATGCTTCCCCTGACCATACTCGCTTCCTCGCTGGTCGGCGCGCTGGTAGGCGTCGGACTCATCGTCTATGCACGACACGGCCGCAACATACCCATCCCTTTCGGGCCCTATCTTGCCGCCGCCGGCGTCATTGCCTTGTTCTGGGGCAAGACTCTGACCCAGCATTACCTTGGGCTGTTCTGATCCTGCCAGCTTGAATTTCGCAGCAGCGACAATATCTTCATTTCTTGGCTGATGGGCATGATTTTAGCTTTCGGCGCAATTGGTTAAGCTATAATTTCACGTTTTTGGAGGCTGCCATGCCGATCTATGAATATCGCTGCGGCACCTGTGGATTCCAAAAGGAATTTCTGCAGAAACTGAATGATACTCCCCTGACAATCTGTCCCGAGTGTGGCAAAGAGTCCTTCGGGAAGATGCTTACCGCCGCCGGTTTTCAACTCAAGGGCAGCGGCTGGTATGCAACCGACTTCAAGGGTTGCGCAGCCCAGGCGGAGCCAAAGCAGGAAAGCGGGCCGGTACCGAACTGCAATGGCTGCGCCTGCGCCGGCAACGGATGAAAAAATACTTCATCACGGGGCTGTTGATCTGGGTTCCCCTGGCGATCACCGCTTGGGTGCTGGCGCTCATCGTCCGCACCATGGATCAGACACTCCTGCTGTTGCCCGCTGCGCTCAACCCGGAACGTCTGTTGGGTTTTTATGTGCCGGGAATTGGCGTCATCGCCACGCTGCTGGTGGTATTCCTAACCGGACTGGTCACGGCCAACATCATCGGGCAGCGCCTGTTGCGCTTCTGGGAAGGCGTCCTGTCGCGCATACCGGTAGTCAAGTCGGTCTATTACAGCGTCAAGCAAGTATCCGACACCCTGTTTTCATCGAGCGGCGAAGCCTTCCGCAAGGCGCTGCTGGTACAGTACCCGCGCGAGGGCGCCTGGACGATCGCCTTCCTGACCGGCCAGCCCGGCGGCGATGTGCTCACCCACCTGAGGGGAGACTATGTCAGCGTTTTCGTTCCGACCACCCCCAACCCGACTTCCGGTTTCTTTCTGATGCTGCCGCGCAAGGACGTCATCGAACTCGAAATGAGCGTGGATGAGGCACTCAAGTACATCATCTCGATGGGGGTCGTGTCGCCCCCCATGCGCAATCCCGCAGGGCGGGCACAGAATCAATAACGCGCCGCCATCGCGGCTTTTTTCCTGGGCAATTTGAAATGCGTACTCACTACTGCGGCCTCGTCAATGCCGCCCACCTCGATCAAACCGTCACCCTCTGCGGCTGGGCGCACCGCCGCCGCGACCACGGCGGCGTCATTTTCATCGACCTGCGCGACCGCGAAGGCCTGGTCCAGGTGGTGTGCGACCCCGACCGCAAGGAGACTTTCGCCTCTGCCGAGCGCATCCGCAGCGAGTTCGTACTGAAGGTCACCGGCCTCGTGCGCCGCCGGCCGACCGGCACCGCCAACCCCAACCTCACCAGCGGCGAAATCGAGGTGCTGGCCCAGGACATCGAGATTCTCAACCACGCCGCCACGCCGCCCTTCCAGCTCGACGAGGACAACCTTTCGGAGAACGTGCGGCTGACACACCGCGTGATCGACCTGCGCCGCCCACAGATGCAGAAGAACATGATGCTGCGCTACAAGGTGGCGATGGCCTTCCGCCGTTTCCTCGATGCGCAGGGCTTCATCGACATCGAGACGCCGATGCTGACCAAGTCGACGCCCGAGGGCGCACGCGACTACCTAGTGCCCTCGCGCGTGCATGCCGGCCAGTTCTTCGCCCTGCCGCAATCACCGCAGCTATTCAAGCAGCTGCTCATGGTGGCCGGCTTCGACCGCTATTACCAGATCACCAAGTGCTTCCGCGACGAGGACCTGCGCGCCGACCGGCAGCCCGAATTCACCCAGGTGGATATCGAAACCTCCTTCCTCAGCGAGACCGAGATCACCGCCATCATGGAGGAACTGATCCGCACCGTCTTCAAGGAAGCGCTGGGCGTCGACCTGCCCAACCCCTTCCCGCGCCTCAGCCATGCCGAAGCGATGGCGCGCTACGGCTCGGACAAGCCGGACATGCGCGTCAAGCTGGAGTTTACGGAGCTCACCGACCTTATGAAGACGGTGGACTTCAAGGTCTTCCGTGCCGCGGCCGAACTGGCCGACGGCCGCGTGGCGGCCCTGCGAATCCCCGGCGGCGGCAGCTTCACGCGCAAGGAGATCGACGATTACGCCGCCTTCGTCGCCATCTACGGCGCCAAGGGCCTGGCCTACATCAAGGTAAACGAGAAGGCCAGGGGCATCGAGGGCCTGCAATCGCCGATTCTGAAATTCCTGCCCGCCGACATCGTCGCCCGGATTCTCGAGCGCACCGGCGCCGCCGACGGCGACCTGGTGTTCTTCGGCGCCGACCGGGCCAAGATCGTAAATGACGCCCTGGGCGCGCTGCGCGTCAAGATCGGCCACGAGAAGGGCGCCGAGGCCGGCTATATGGAAACCGGCTGGCGGCCGCTGTGGGTAGTCGACTTCCCGATGTTCGAATACGACGAGGAAGAAAAGCGCTGGGTGGCCCTGCACCATCCCTTCACCTCGCCCAAGGACGGCCACGAGAACTTCATCGACAGCGACCCCGGCCGATGTCTGGCCAAGGCCTACGACCTGGCCCTCAACGGCTGGGAGATCGGCGGCGGATCGGTGCGTATCCACCGTGAGGAAATCCAGTCCAAGGTCTTCCGCGCCCTGGCCATCGGCGCCGAGGAGGCTGAGCAGAAGTTCGGCTTCCTGCTCGATGCGCTCAAATACGGCGCGCCGCCGCACGGCGGCCTGGCCTTTGGCCTGGACCGCATCGTCACCATGATGACCGGAGCGGAGTCTATCCGCGACGTGATTGCCTTCCCCAAGACACAGCGCGCCCAGTGCCTGCTCACCAGCGCGCCCGGACCAATCGACGACAAGCAGTTGCGCGAGTTACACATCCGCTTGCGCCAGGCGGAACCCGCCAAGCCCGACTGATTCGGTCAGTCCGCGTGAAGAACCGCCTCTTCTTCTAAAGAAATTGCCTGTTCGGCCGTAATACGATCGCTCCCAGGAACGACAGCATCGTTACACCCGCCGTGCCGCTCCGTTGACTGCAAACTCAGCCAATCCAGAAGTTCAGGCATACAACCGGTGCGCCCATGAGCCGGCAGATTGCGGGATAATGATTCCCCATGATCGGGAAAGTCCAATCAGCACTCGGTTTGATTCTGCTGTTGTTGGCCTGCCCTCATGCAAGAAGCGACGCGCAGACACATGCACATGCGCCGGCGCCATCATTGCAGCAAGTACCGGCTGCCGAACTGCCGCCAGATGCGCGCATCACGCTGACACTGATCAAGCGCGGCGGCCCCTTCCCTTATCGCAGGGACGGAGCCATATTCGGCAACCATGAGCGCCTCCTGCCAGTGAAGCCCAGGGCCCATTATTTCGAATATACCGTGCGCACCCCGGAAGCCCGCGACAGGGGCGCACGCAGGATTGTCGCCGGACGGGGTACTACGGGAGACGTGCGCACCTCCGGCGAGTACTATTACACCGCCGATCATTACCGCTCTTTCCGAAAGATCCAAGAATGAACCGCGCACGGCTCGATCGGCTATTGCGCGACACATCACGCAGCGGGGTTTTCCGCGCATCCAGCCTGATCATGCGCGAACTGCACGCCACTGCCGAAGCAGCCGGGTTCGCAACCGTACGCATCGATCTGGGCACGGCAGGCAACAAAACGGAACTGATCGAGCGCCTTGCAACGGCGCTCGTCTTTCCCGACTGGTTTGGACGCAACTGGGATGGACTCGCCGACTGCCTCGGCGACCTTTCCTGGCTGCCGGCAGCCGGCTATCTCATCCTGATCGAGCACTGCGACGATTTCCATGCCAGGCTCGGCGAGGATTTCGCAATTGCATTACAGGTATTCGCCGAAGCGGCCGATGCGTGGCGCGATGCGCGGGTGCCTTTCTGGGTGCTGGTAGACGCGCACGCCGACGGCCTCTCTTTTCTGCCGGATGTCGGGTGAAGAAACCGGTTTCCGTGCTTGTCCTGGTGCATACCCCCGAACTCGATGTGCTCCTCCTCGAGCGGGCAACCCATCCGGGTTTCTGGCAGTCGGTCACCGGCAGCCAGGAGGATGGGGAACTGTTACGTATGACGGCGCTGCGCGAACTGGCAGAGGAAACCGGCATTTCGGCCTTGGGCGACGATCTGATCGACTGGCGCCTAGTCAATCGTTACGAAATCTTTCCGGAATGGCGATATCGCTACCCGCCCGGGGTGACGCACAACACCGAGCATGTGTTCAGCTTGCAATTGCCGACTGCAGAGGCCGTCACGGTCGCGCCCGGCGAGCACCTCGGCTACCGCTGGCTGCCCTGGCAGGAGGCGACCGGTGCCGTGTTCTCCTGGAGCAATCGCGACGCCATACTCATGCTGCCGTACTTGCGCCGGGCGGTTTGACAGCAGCTCCCGCGAGCAGCTTTTCCAGACAGTCCGGACAGTAGCAACCCGTGCCGGCTAAGGGCGGCAAAGTCAGTGGCGGCAGGTCGGCGCACCAGCAGCGCTCCCAGCCGGCCTCGTTCCCGCACACAAACGCCCCATTACAACCGGTGCAAACCGGCCTCCTGGCGCAAGCGCTTGAACTGCTTGGATTAATACCCATGCAAGATGCCTCTTGAAACGGCAGCAGGCTGCCCAATATTGGAGGCATGAGTTTAATTGTTCCCTCTTGAAAGGAGACATCATGGCCAATATCGTGCGTTCCGGTTCAGACCCCTTCGATGATTTTTTCCGCGGCTTCTTTGTTCGCCCTGTGGATTTCGGCAATGCCGCCGACGTTCCCTCCATCAAGATCGACGTCAAGGAGCAGGGCGATGCCTACAAAGTGCACGCCGAATTGCCCGGCATCCGCAAGGAAGACATCCACGTGAACATCGACGGCTCGATCGTCTCGATCAGCGCCGAGCGCAAGCAGGAGAAGGAGGTCAAGGAAGGCGAGCGCGTGCTGCGTACCGAGCGCTATTTCGGCAAGGTCTCGCGCAGCTTCCAGCTCGGCCAGGACATCGACGAATCGAAATCCTCGGCCAAGTTCAACGACGGCGTGCTGGAATTGACGCTGCCGAAGAAGGCCGCCGCCGCCGCAAAACGGCTGGCCATCGACTAATCCCCGATCCGGCCCCCTCCCTCCTCCCTGGGCCGGTTGTGAGCGGGAAGCATCGGCTTCCCGCTTTTTTTTATTGGGCTTAGAATTCCGGCTTATCCGGAAAACCGACATCATGACCGACCATATCCTCTCGCCGGCGATCGAAGCCGGCGTCCTTGCCGCTGCCTTGCCCTATATCCGCCGCTTCCAGGACAAGACCATCGTCGTCAAGTACGGCGGCAACGCCATGACCGACGAGCAGCTCAAGAACTGCTTCGCTCGGGACGTGGTGCTGCTCAAGTTGGTCGGCATGAACCCTGTCGTGGTGCATGGCGGCGGTCCGCAGATCGACGACCTGCTCAGGCGCGTCGGAAAGCAGGGACAGTTCATCCAGGGCATGCGCGTGACCGATCCCGAAACCATGGCTCTCGTCGAGATGGTGCTGGGAGGGCAGGTCAACAAGGAGATCGTCGCCCTGATCAACCAGCACGGCGGCAAGGCGGTGGGGCTCACCGGGAAGGACGGCAGTTTCATCCGCGCCAGGAAACTGCTGATGCCAGACAAGGACAATCCTTCCGACCTGCTCGACATCGGCCAGGTGGGCGACATCACCTGCATCGACCCGAGCCTGATCGCCTTCCTCGACTCCGGGGATTTCATCCCCGTCATCGCTCCGATCGGCGTCGGCGAGGACGGGGAGTCCTACAACATCAACGCCGACGTGGTGGCGGGAAAGCTGGCGGAAATCCTCAAGGCGGAAAAGCTGGTGCTGCTCACCAACACCCCCGGGGTGCTCGACCAGAACGGCAAGCTCCTCACCGGCCTCACCCCCAAGCAGATCGACGACCTGGTGGCCGACGGCACGCTTTCCGGCGGCATGCTGCCGAAGATCGCTTCGGCCCTGGATGCCGCCCGCAGCGGGGTAAGGAACGTGCACATCATCGACGGCCGCGTCGAGCATGCCCTGCTGCTGGAAATCCTCACCGACCACGGCGTCGGCACCATGATCAAGAGCAAGTGACGGCGGCGCGCCGGCGGGTCTGGCTGTTCGATCTCGACAACACGCTGCACGACGCCGACACGCACATCTTCCCGCACATCAACCGCGCCATGACGGCCTACGTGGCCCGCCAGGCCGGGCTGGGCGAGGCGGCGGCCTCGGCCCTGCGCGAGAGCTATTGGCGCCGCTACGGCGCCACCCTGATCGGCCTGATGCGGCATCACGGCGCCGATCCGCACCATTTCCTCCAGCACACCCATCGCTTCGACGACCTGCCCGGCATGGTGGTCTATGATCGGGCGCTGCGCCGAATGCTGTGGCGCCTGCCCGGCAGGAAGATCGTCTTCTCCAATGCTCCCCGGCAGTACGCCGAAGCGGTGCTCGACGTCATGGGCGTGCGCCAGGCCTTCGACGGCCTCTGCTCGATCGAGCGCATGCGCTTCCGCCCCAAACCCGGAATACATGGATTTCTCCGCCTGCTGGGCGACCACGGACTGGCGGCGACGGATTGCGTCCTGATCGAGGACTCGGCGGAAAACCTGAAGACCGCCAGACGGCTCGGCATGCGCACCGTCTGGATCAGCCGCGAGGCGCGCCGCCCCGCCTGGGTCGACCTCAGGATAAAATCGGTGCTCGAACTGCCGCGCCGTCTCGGCGCGCTGGGATAACGGGGGAACGCCATGGCCGCCAGAGCCGGGGAACGCAAGCTGCAGATCCTGCAGACCATCGCCGAGATGCTGCAGGATCCGAAGGGGGAGAAGATCACCACCGCGCTGCTGGCCAAAAAACTGGATGTCTCCGAGGCGGCGCTCTATCGCCATTTCGCCAGCAAGGCGCAGATGTACGAGGGGCTGATCGAGTTCATCGAGACCGGCCTGTTCTCGGTGATCAACAAGATCGGCGCCGAGGAGCCGTCCGGCGTCCGGCAGGCGGAACTGATGGTGGCCCTGCTGCTGGGATTCGCCCAGAAGAACCGCGGCCTGACGCGGGTATTGATCGGCGACGCCCTGGTGCACGAGGACGATCGCCTGCAGGCGCGCATCAACCAGTTGCTGGATCGCGTCGAAGCCTCACTCAAACAGGCCCTGCGCATCGCGGCGACCAGCCAGGAACTGCTGCAGGGGGAAGACGCCGCGGCAGCGGCCAATCTCTGCCTGAGTTTCGTCCTCGGCCGCTGGCAGTCCTTCGTCAGGAGCGGGTTCGCGCGCGAACCGATGGCGCAGTGGTCGCAGCAGTGGCCGATGCTGCTGGCCGGCTGCCTCTCCAGGCCGGTCTGAGCCGTTCAGTCCTTCCTCAGCCACTTCGCCGCATCGAGGGCGAAGTAGGTCAGGATGGCGTCCGCCCCGGCGCGTTTCATCGACAGCAGCGCCTCCAGCGCGCAGGCTTTCTCGTCGATCCAGCCGTTCTGGCCGGCGGCCTTCAGCATGGCGTACTCGCCGCTCACCTGGTACACGCAGGTCGGCACCTTGAAGGTGTCCTTCACCCGCCGCACGATGTCGAGATAGGGCAGGCCCGGCTTGACCATCACCATGTCGGCACCCTCGGCGATGTCGAGGCCGACCTCACGCAGCGACTCGTCGCTGTTGGCCGGGTCCATCTGGTAGGTGTGCTTGTTGCCCTTGCCCAGGTTGCCTGCGGAACCGACGGCATCGCGGAAGGGCCCGTAGAAACTCGATGCATATTTGGCCGAGTAGGCGAGGATGCGCGTGTGAATCTGCCGATGGGCATCCAATTCGGCGCGAATGCGCCCAATGCGACCGTCCATCATGTCCGAGGGCGCCACCACGTCGACGCCGGCCTGCGCATGGGTTAGCGCCTGTTTCGCCAGCACTCCGAGCGTCTCGTCGTTCAGCACATAGCCCACCTCGTCGATGAGACCATCCTGGCCATGGCTGGTATAGGGGTCGAGGGCGATGTCGGTAATCACCCCGAGTTCGGGATATTCCTTCTTCAGCGTCCGCACGACTCGCGGCACGAGGCCGCCGGGGTTGTAGGCCTCTTCCGCGCCGGGCGATTTCAAGGATTGGTCGATCACCGGGAACAGCGCCAGGGCCGGTATGCCGAATTGCGACGCTTCTTCCGCGACTTTCAGCAGGCGATCGAGAGAATGGCGAAATACACCCGGCATGGAACCCACCGGTTCTGAAATGCCCTTGCCCTCCAGGACGAACGCGGGGTAGATCAGGTCGTCGGCCATCAGGCGCGTCTCCCGCATCAGCCGGCGCGAAAAATCGTCATGCCGCATGCGTCGCATGCGGGTGGATGGAAATATGCCCGATAAGCTCATGGTTGATTTATGAGAAAAACATTTAATTCGCAATGAACGGAACTTCCGCGGATGATTTTCGCTCAGAAACGCCAGATGGTGTTGAACCGTCTCCCGCTTCACCTCCCTGAGCGGGTGCCTTAATCCAGTTAAGGCGTTTCTGCCCCCGGTTTTACTCCCCTTTAGCCGGGGGCATTTCTTTTCCTGATTACCAATAAGGCTCAGCCAGTGAGCCAGTGGGGTACGCATACTGGCATCGCTTGATTTTCCAAGGAGATAAGCGATGCCGAAGAGCAAGGTGCAATTTCAGCGGGGCATGGGTTTGCGCGAATTCATGGACAGGTACGGAACGGCGGAACAATGCGAGCGGGCGCTCTTTGCCTGGCGCTGGCCGCGAGGCTTCGTCTGCCCCGAGTGCGGGCAGACGGCCTACTGTGCGCTCAAGGGCAGACGGCTGATCCAGTGCAACGGCTGCCGCCGGCAGACCTCGGTGACCGCCGGCACGATCTTCGCCGGCTCCAAGCTGCCGCTTTCCGTCTGGTTTCTGGCCATGCATCTGATCACCCAGGCGAAGAACGGGGTGTCCTCCCTGGAATTGTCGCGCCAGCTGGGCATCTCCCAGAACAGCGCCTGGCTGATGAAGCACAAGCTCATGCAGGCGATGCTGGAGCGCGACGCCGGCCGGCAACTCAAGGGTCTGGTGCAATTGGACGATGCCTACTGGGGCGGCCGGCGCCGGGGCGGCAAGCGCGGGCGCGGCACGCGCGGCAAGACGCCTTTCGTGGCGGCGGTGGAAACCGATGCGGCAGGCCGCCCGCGCCGCATGAGTTTCAATCGCGTCAAGGGCTTCCGCTCGAAGGAGATCGCCCGCTGGAGCCGGGCCAAGCTCTGTGCCGGCACGACGGTGCATTCGGACGGCCTGGCCTGCTTTGCCGCGGTCAATCAGGCCGGCTGCACGCACAGCCCGACGGTGATGAGCGGCCCCGGCATCGCCCGGCGCAGGCTGGCGCTTACCTGGGTCGATACCATGCTGGGCAATGTGAAGAATGCGATCCACGGCACTTATCATGCGATCCGCGAGAAACACCTGCCGCGCTATCTGGCCGAGTACTGCTATCGCTTCAACCGGCGCTTCGACTTGGCGAGCATGCTCGCTCGGCTGGCCACCGCCGCCGCACAAACGCCGCCTATGCCATACCGGCTCGTAAAGTTGGCTGAGGTTCATTGGTAATCAGGTTTCTTTTTGCGCGCCCTTCTCGACATGCCCCAGCCAGCGGCCGATGGCGGCTTCCGCCTCGTCCACGCCGGTTTTCTTCAAACTCGAAAAAAGCTGTACGCTGACCTGGTCCGACCAGGGCGCCAGTTCATCCCGGGCGGATCGCAAAGCCGCGGCGGCCTCGTTGCGGGTCAGTTTGTCGGCCTTCGTCAGCAGGACATGGATCGGCTTGCCGGTCGGGCCGAACCACTCGAGCATTTGCCGATCCAGATCGGTCAGCGGCCGGCGCGCATCCATGATCAGCACCAGGCCGCAGATGCTCGACCGTCGAGTCAGATAGGCCGCCAGCACGCCACGCCAGTGGCGGCGCATCTTCTCCGGCACGTCGGCATAGCCGTAGCCAGGCAGATCGACGAGGAAGGCGCCATTGCGCAGGCGAAAGAAATTGATAAGTTGCGTCCGTCCCGGCGTCTTGCTGACGAAGGCCAGCCGGGTCTTGCCGGCGAGAGTATTGATGGCGCTCGACTTGCCAGCGTTCGACCTGCCCGCAAAAGCGATTTCCGCGCCTGACGGTGGCGGCAGGTCGCTTAGCTTTTCCGCGGAGATCTCAAAAACCGCATTGGCGAACAGAGACATAGGAGTGCTGCCGGAAACAGGAGAAAGGAGAGGAGGCCGAGCAATGAGGTAAGCTGATATAGAATAACAGTTTTTCCGGCACAGACCTTCAGGAGTCGCATTCATGATTCTTCGTTTCATCGCGCTGTCGCTGGCGCTTGTCATTGCCGCGGCGGTTCAGGCCGCCGACAAGCCCGCTACCGCCGGAACGACCGCTGCCAAGGCGGACGCCGCAAAGGGCCAGCAGATCGCCGCGCAAATCTGCGCCGCCTGCCACGGCCCCGACGGCAATAGCGCCGTCGCCGCGAATCCCAAGCTCGCGGGACAGCACGCCGATTACCTCTACAAGCAATTGAAGAACTTCAAGACCGACGGCGGCAAGCCGGCCGAACGCAGCAATCCAATCATGGGCGGCATGGTCGCCGCGCTCAGCGACCAAGACATGAAGAACGTCGCAGCCTGGTACGCCAGCCAGGCGCAGAAGAGCGAGCAGGCGAAGGCCCGGGCCATCGAAGCGGCGCAAAAGCTGTATCGCGCCGGCGATGCAGCACGCGGCCTGCCCGCCTGCGCCGCCTGCCATGGCCCGGCCGGTGCCGGCATCCCCGCCCAGTACCCGCGCATCGGCGGCCAGTTCTCCGAATACACTGAGGCGCAATTGATAGCTTTCCGCGACAGCTCCCGCGCCAACGATCCGAACAAGATGATGCGCGCCATTGCCGCCACAATGTCCAGCGCGGAAATCAAGGCCATCGCCGATTACGTCGCCGGCCTGCGCTGATCGCTTTCGGTATTTTTGCTGCAAGGGGGCGGCGGCCACCCTTTTTTCTTCCGACCGGAATAAGCCTGGGGCGTTGGCTATTTATCCGGGTCGATCCCCAACCCCGACGGGAGCCATGACAATGTCCCAACAGGCAGGCCTCCCCGCATCCGGCCTGCTCGCTGGCTGTTCATGTACCAGAACGCGCGTGACCAGCGCTTGGCCCTGTGCAACCGGCGCGACGCGCAGGCCGCCGCGAGACCGCCTTCCGGTATGCGCGCGAGAGCGACGTCGATGTGTCAATTGGCTGGACGGGCGCTTCGGCCATGTCCTTTACGGCGACATGGGCAAGCCGGAACTGCTGCGCGTCGCCACGACCGTCTGTCAGCAGCTGATTCCGTAAGCTTTTGCCGCCGGCGCCTGTCTACTCGGCATGCTGATCAAGCGACCGGACGACATCGCCCCTTCCGAGATCACGCCGCGCTCGCTGTTTGGGCGGCGTCGCGCCTTCATCAAGGCTGCCGGCGCCTTGGCCTTGGCCGCCGGCCTGCCGGCCGAGACTTGGGCGCGCGAGGCCTTTCCCGGCCTGCAGAAGAGCGCCTTCAGCACGCTGGAGCCGCCGAACAGCCTGCGCGACATCGCCAGCTACAACAATTTCGTCGAGTTCGGCTTCGGCGGCAAAAGTCAGCCGGCGGAACGCGCCGGCGCCATGAAGACGCGGCCGTGGACGGTCACCATCGAGGGCCTGGCACACAAGCCGCGCACCTTCGCCATCGAGGACATCCTCAGGATCGCCCCGCTGGAGGAACGCATCTACCGCCTGCGCTGCGTCGAGGGCTGGTCGATGGTGATTCCTTGGGTCGGCTTTCCCCTGCATGCCCTGCTGAAGCAGGTCGAGCCGCTCGGCAGTGCGAAGTACGTCGAGTTCGTCACCCACACGGACCCGGCCACCATGCCCGGGCTGCGCTTTTCCTACCTCGAATGGCCCTACACCGAAGGCCTGCGCCTCGACGAGGCGCTGCATCCGCTGACCATCCTGGCGGTCGGCCTCTACGGCGAGGCACTGCCCAACCAGAACGGCGCGCCGCTGCGCCTCGTCGTGCCGTGGAAATACGGCTTCAAGAGCGGCAAGTCGATCGTCAGGATACGCCTCACCGACAAGGAGCCGAAGACGACCTGGAACCTCGCCCAGCCCGAGGAGTACGGCTTCTACGCCAACGTCAATCCGGAGGTCAGCCACCCGCGCTGGAGCCAGGAGAAGGAGCGCCGCATCGGCGAGTTCTTCAAGCGCAAGACCCTGCCCTTCAACGGCTACGCCGAGCAGGTGGCGCCGCTCTACGCCGGCATGGATCTGCGAAAACATTATTGATGCAACCGAATCCGCAGCAGCTCAGCGCCCTCAAGGCCGCGCTCTTCGCCCTCTGCCTCGTGCCGCTGGCGCAGCTCGGCTGGCTGGGCTGGTCCGACGCACTCGGCGCCAACCCGATCGAGTTGATCACGCGCCACCTCGGTAAGTGGACCCTGAACTTCCTGCTGATCACGCTGGCGGTGACGCCGCTCAGGCACCTCACCGGCTGGCACTGGCTGATCCGGCTGCGGCGCATGCTCGGGCTGTACGCCTTCTTCTACGCCCTGCTCCATTTCCTGACGTACCTCTGGCTCGACCAGTTCTTCGACTGGGCTTCGATCGTCAGGGACATCGCCAAGCGCCCCTTCATCACCACCGGTTTCACCGCCTTCCTGCTGCTGATCCCGCTGGCGGCGACCTCGAACGCGGCGATGGTGAAGCGCCTCGGCGGACGGCGCTGGACGCAGCTGCACCGCAGCGTCTACGCCATCGCCCTCATCGGCGTCGCGCACTACTGGTGGCTGGTGAAAAAGGACGTCACGCTGCCGCTGCTCTACGCCGTGCTGCTCGGCGCGCTGCTCGGTTTCCGCGCCCTGCGGCTGGCGAAGGAAAGGCGGCGCCAGCTGGCGGCCTACTCGAGATCGCGCTGATCGCGCAGAAAGCGCGCCTTCTGCTTCGCGCGGTGGGCTTTCTTGCCGCGCAGCTGATGAGCGCCGCCCTTCTTCAGCAGCGGCTGGATGGCGACCGGGTTGCGCGGCTTGATGCAGCGCTGCTTGGCTCTTTTCATTTCCTGAACTGAATGATGGCGCGGCCGTCGGCCGTGTTCTTCGGCGTGGCCTTCCAGGCATGGCCGTAGACGATCTCGAAGGTCGCCGGCAGGCGGCCATCGCGTCGCGCATTCTCCCAGGCGCGGAAGACGCGCCGCCCGTCGCGGAAACCCAACGGACCGAGCAGGCCGTCGCGCACGCCGAGCCGGCGCTGGTCGCGCAGCAGGCCGCGCGGGCTGGCGTAGGCGAGGGTGATCTTCTCCATTTCCATCACCGGATCGGCGAAGCCGGCCGCCAGCAGCATGTCGCCAAGATCGTGCATGTCGTGGAAGCGCCGCAGCGTCGTCGCGCCGGCGGCGCGCAGTTCGTGAAGCGTGTCCGGCCCGAGCGCGCTGAACATCAGCAGGCCGCCCACCTCCAGCACACGGTGCAACTCGCGCAAGGCCGGCAGGGGATCGTCGAGCCAGTGCAGCACCAGGTTCGACCAGGCGAGGTCCAGCGTGCCGCTCTCGAGCGGCAGCGCCCGCACGTCGGCGGCGACGCAGCGCGGCGCGCGGCGACGCAGCCGGTCCATCAGAGGAACATGCCGCTTCACCTCGGCGAGCATGGCCGGCGCGTAGTCGATCGCCATGGGCAGGGCTTGCGGATAGCGCGTCTGCAGGGCGCGGATGCCGTCGCCGGTGGCGCAGCCGATGTCGGCGAGGCGTGCAGGGGAAATCTTCACGAAATCGAGCCGCGCCGTCATGCGCAGACTGACTTCTTGCGCCAGCACGGCGGCTTCGTCGTAGGAAGCCGCCGCCCTGGAAAAGTGAGTCCGCATCAGACGGCGTTCAGCCCCAACCGCTCGAAGAGCTTCTCATCGCGACCGGCCTCGGGATTGCCGGTGGTGAGCAGCTTGTCGCCGTAGAAGATGGAATTGGCGCCGGCGAGGAAGCACAGCGCCTGCAGTTCGTCGCTCATCTCCTGGCGGCCGGCGGAGAGGCGCACGAGACTGTTCGGCATGCTGATGCGCGCGGCGGCGATGGTGCGCACGAACTCGAAGGGATCGATCGGGGAGGCCGACGCCAGCGGCGTGCCCGGCACCGGCACCAGGTTGTTGATCGGCACGGACTCCGGCGGCGGGTCCAAGTTGGCCAGTTCGGCGATCAGGCCGGCGCGGCCGGCGCGCGTCTCGCCCATGCCGACGATGCCGCCGCAGCAGACGTGGATGCCGGCCGCGCGCACCTTGTTCAGCGTGTCGAAGCGGTCGGCCTGGCTGTGGGTGGTAACGATGTTGCCGTAGAACTCCGGCGCGGTGTCGAGATTGTGGTTGTAGTAATCGAGGCCGGCGTCCTTCAGCTTCTCGGCCTGGCCATCCTTCAACATGCCCAGGGTCACGCAGGTCTCCAGGCCAAGCGCCTTGACGGCGCGGATCATCTCACTGACCTGATCGAGGTCTTTGTCCTTCGGCCCGCGCCAGGCGGCGCCCATGCAGAAGCGGCTGGCGCCCTTCTCCTTGGCGGCCTGGGCGGCGGCGACGACCTCGTCGATCTCCAGCAGGGATTCCTTTTCCAGCCCGGTATGATGGCGTGCCGCCTGCGAGCAGTAGCCGCAGTCCTCCGAGCAACCACCAGTCTTCACCGACAGCAGGGTCGAACGCTGCACGCTGTTGGCGTCGAAATGGGCGCGGTGCACCTGCTGGGCCTGGTAGAGCAGGTCGTTGAAAGGCAGGTCGAACAGTGCCTGGACTTTGGCGACAGTCCAGGACTTCGGTTTGGGTGAGTCCTTGCTCACGCACCCGGCGGCGGCAATCTGCATAACGGGGAAAGGCATCGGCTAGAATCGGAGCGGGGATGATCGTTCATGGGGTGGGGCTTGTCAATTTGTCAAACGACAATTCGGGCGCTTGCCCGTCTGCTGCCGCAGGACTGCATTTCCTGCGGCCAGGCCAGCGGCGAGCGCCTGCTGTGCGGCGCCTGCGAGGCCGACCTGCCCTATCTGGACGGTTCGCTCTGTCCGGTCTGCGCCCTGCCCGCAGCGCAGGGCGCCGTCTGCGGCGCCTGTCAGGCAGCGCCACCGTATTTCGACGCCACCCTCGCCGTCTTCCGCTACGCCTTCCCGGTCGAGCACATCGTGCGGGAACTGAAGTACCGGCATCGCCTGCCCTCGGCCGGTTGGCTGGCCGGGATGCTCGCCGCCCGCGCCAAACCGGCCGGAATCGATTGCATCGTTCCCCTTCCTCTTTCCGCGCAGCGCATGCGGGAACGCGGTTTCAACCAGGCTCAGGAAATCGCCCGCCCGCTGGCGCGCCGGTTCGGCCTGCCGCTGCTCGCCGAGGCCGCCGCGCGCGTGCGCGACAGCGCGCCGC
>WBUF01000091.1 GCA_008933825.1 Rhodocyclaceae bacterium
ACCACCTCGAATTGGATGCCCTTCTTGGACAGATGAAAGGCGTCGTACTCGAAGAAGGTGGCGAGGATCTGCTCTGGCGTAAGGCCGATGGCCTTGAGCAGGATCGTGACGGGCATCTTGCGGCGTCGGTCGACGCGAAAATAGAGGTAGTCCTTCGGATCGAACTCGAAATCGAGCCAGGAGCCCCGGTAGGGAATGATGCGCGCCGAGAACAGCAGCTTGCCCGACGAGTGGGTCTTGCCGCGGTCGTGCTCGAAGAACACACCCGGGGAGCGGTGCAACTGTGAAACGATGACGCGCTCAGTGCCATTGATGACAAAGGAACCGGTGGTGGTCATGAGCGGAATCTCGCCCATATACACCTCCTGCTCTTTCACTTCCTTGATGGTCTCCTTGGCCGCTTCGCGGTCCATGATGACCAGGCGGACACGTGCGCGCAGCGGACTGGCGAAGGTCAGGCCGCGCTGCTGGCATTCCTTGACATCGAAGGCAGGCTCGCCCAGCGCGTAGTAAACGAATTCCAGGCGGGCGTTGCCGCTGTGGCTAGCGATCGGGAAGATCGAAGTAAAGGCGGCCTGCAAGCCCTGATTGCGACGCTGCGCGGGCGGGATGTCCGTCTGCAGGAAGGCCAGATAGGATTCAAGCTGGGTGGCCAGCAGGAAGGGGACATCGAGCACGCTCGCACGCTTGGCGAAGCTCTTGCGGATGCGTTTTTTCTCGGTATAGGAGTACGTCATATCGGCTCCGGGGGTGAGAAATCAATTTTCAGTTGTCAGTTGCTGCGGTACTGCAAACGGCCATTTCCGGGCAACTGGCAACTGGAAACTGGCAACTTCCGTAAAGGCAAAGGGCTGGCGGCCCAAACCGCCAGCCCAGCCTGCCAACGCAGCCTTACTTGATCTCGGCTTTCGCGCCGGCATCTTCCAACTGCTTTTTGATCGCTTCCGCATCAGCCTTGGGAATGGCTTCCTTGACCGGTTTAGGTGCACCGTCAACCAGATCCTTGGCCTCTTTCAGGCCAAGACCGGTCACCGCACGGACGACCTTGATCACCTCGACCTTCTTGTCGCCGGCAGCGGCAAGCATCACGGTGAACTCGGTCTGCTCTTCAGCGGCCGGCGCGGCAGCACCGCCACCGGCGCCGGGGGCGGCAACCGCCATCGCGGCAGCGGAAACGCCAAACTTCTCTTCGAACGCCTTGACCAGGTCGTTCAGGTCCATCACCGTCATGTTGCCGACGGCTTCGAGGATGTCTTCTTTGCTGATAGCCATGTTCAGTTAACTCCAGAATCGAATGTGGTAAGGAATAGTTCAGACTGCAGTCGCTTCGCGCTGCTTTGCGAGCGCGCCGAGTGCGACGGCGAACCCGGCCACTGGGGCTTTCATGACGCCAAGCAGTTTGGCGAGCAATTCATCGCGGCTCGGAATCGAAGCCAACGCCTGAACACCCGCTTTGTCCAGGGCTTTTCCGGCATACGCACCGGCCCTGAGCACCAACTTCTCGTTGCCCTTGGCAAAATCATTCAGCACCTTTGCCGCAGCCACCGGATCGGCGGAAATGCCGTAGATCAACGGGCCGGTCATCTGGTTGGCCAGCACCGAAAACGGCGTACCCTCGACCGCGCGACGTGCCAAGGTATTTCTCAGCACACGCAGATAGACGCCAGACCGGCGGGCATTCGCACGCAACTGGGTAAGGTCGCCCACCTCGATGCCGCGGTACTCGGCCACGACCATAGTCTGGGCATTGGCTACCTGTGCCGACACCTCCGCCACGATGGCTTTCTTGCTTTCAAGATTGAGACCCATGAGGTCCTTTCTCCTTTCAAGTCAACACGCGGCGGAAACCGCTCCGCCGCACCCACGGCGACCTGGATCAGGAGTGCGGCCCGCTGCGGTCAGGCGGCGGACGAAAATCCTGTCTGGGTGCACCGTCTGCGCCGGTTCAGGGATCAGATGTCAGGAATCAGGGATCGGTCAAACCCTGCCCGGCTTCTGCTCCGCTGCGATTAAGCCCTTGCGGGCGCCAGCGGTCTTTGACGATCCGTGGCATCGGCTTTCGCCTTTGCCACAGCCCAAAGTTCTTGCCCCGCCATGGCGGGGCTTGTTTCCTCTCTTACTGCTGCGCGGACAGGCTGGCCTGGTCGACGCGCACCCCCGCCCCCATGGTGCTGGAAACGGAGATTTTTTTCAGATATTGGCCCTTGCTGGTGGCCGGCTTGGCCTTGTTCAGGGCATCAATCAGCGCGGCCATGTTCTGCTGCAACTGCTCGACCGAGAATGAAGCGCGGCCGATGGTGCATTGAATGATGCCGGCCTTGTCGGTGCGGTACTGGACCTGGCCCGCCTTCGCATTCTTCACGGCGCCGGCAACATCCATGGTCACCGTGCCGACCTTCGGGTTCGGCATGAGGCCGCGCGGCCCGAGTATCTGGCCCAGTGCGCCGACGACCTTCATGGCGTCGGGTGTGGCGATAACCACGTCGAAATCCATCTTGCCTTCCTTGACCTGCGCAGCCAGATCGTCGAAGCCGACGATGTCCGCACCGGCATCCTTGGCAGCCTGGGCCTTGTCACCCTGGGCGAAGACGGCGATGCGCATCTTCTTGCCGGTGCCGGCAGGCAGCACGACGGAGCCACGCACCAGTTGGTCGGATTTCTTGGCATCCACGCCAAGGTTTACGGCGACATCGACGGATTCGTCGAATTTCGCGGTGGCGCATTCCTTGACGAGGGCAAGTGCCTCGCCAACAGGGTAGGTCTTGTTGCGATCGACCTTGGCGCGCAGCGCCGTGGTGCGCTTGGAGAGTTTGGTCATGTTACATGCCCTCCACGGTGACGCCCATGCTGCGGGCACTGCCTGCGACGGTGCGCATGGCGGCTTCCAGGTCAGCGGCGGTAAGGTCCTTCATCTTGGCTTTGGCGATTTCCTCGACCTGGGCGCGGGTCAGCTTGCCCACCTTGTCGGTGTGCGGCTTGGCAGACCCCTTCTCGATCTTGGCGGCCTTCTTGATGAGCACCGACGCCGGCGGCGTCTTCATCACGAAGGTAAAGCTCTTGTCCGCATAGGCGGTGATCACCACGGGAATCGGCAGGCCCGGCTCCATGCCCTGGGTCTGGGCGTTGAAGGCCTTGCAGAATTCCATGATGTTGAGGCCGCGCTGACCCAGCGCGGGGCCGATCGGGGGCGAGGGATTCGCCTTGCCCGCCGGCACTTGCAGCTTGATGAAGCCGACGATCTTCTTGGCCATGATGGCTCCTGTTAAGTGAGTGGTAACGCGCGTTCGTTTGGACTACTGGCGCTCCTCTTTCCGGTTTGGCGGGGCCGGCCCCGTACTGCCTTATGCTTTCTCGACCTGCGAGAACTCCAGTTCCACCGGCGTCGAGCGACCGAAAATGGTCACCGCCACGCGCAACTTGCTCTTCTCGTAGTTGATATCCTCGACCGTGCCGTTGAAGTCGGTGAAGGGGCCCTCCTTGACACGCACCATCTCGCCGACCTCGTATAGGACCTTGGGCTTCGGCTTCTCGACGCCTTCCTGCATCTGCTGCATGATCTTGGCGACTTCTTTCTCGGAAATCGGCGTCGGCTTGGTCGCCGTGCCACCAACGAAGCCAGTCACCTTGGCGGTGTTCTTGACCAAGTGCCAGCTGTCGTCGTCCATCTCCATTTCCACCAGCACATAGCCGGGAAAGAATTTGCGTTCGGAGATGCTCTTCTGGCCAGACTTCATCTCGACCACTTCTTCGACCGGAACCAGTATCTGGCCGAATTTCTCTTCCATGCCTGCGCGCTTGATGCGCTCAGCCAGGGCGCGCTGCACGGACTTTTCGAAGCCCGAGTAGGCATGCACGACGTACCAGCGCTTGGTCATGATTTTTTCCATCCGAGGATCAGGTCGTAAAGAACCCATTCCAGGCTCTTGTCAGTCAGCCATAGGAAAATCGCCATGACCACCACGAAAGCGAATACGACGCCGGTGGTCTGCACGGTTTCCTTGCGGGTAGGCCAGGCCACCTTCTTGGTCTCTGCCCAGGCTTCCTGTCCGAAGAGGAAAAATCGCCGCCCGGGCTCGGTAAACCAAGCCACCGCGATACCCGCGAGCACACCGGCCAGCACGGACAATATGCGCAAGATCAGCGCCACTTCGCCGAGCAGGTAAAAGCCCGCCACGCCTGCGGCCACCAGCACCAGCGCCAGCGCGAACTTGAGTTTGTCGGCCATTAATTTCGCCTTGAGTTCTTTTGGCAGGGGCAGAGGGTCTCGAACCCCCAACCTTCGGTTTTGGAGACCGACGCTCTGCCAATTGAGCTATGCCCCTGCGGCAGAGACTGCGAGGCGCCCGCACGGGGCGCCTCTCGTTCACGCTTTCTTACTCGATCACCTTGGCCACGACGCCGGCGCCGACGGTGCGGCCGCCTTCGCGGATGGCAAAGCGCAGGCCCTCTTCCATGGCAATCGGGGCAATCAGCTTTACCGTGATCGTCACGTTGTC
>WBUF01000092.1 GCA_008933825.1 Rhodocyclaceae bacterium
ACCATCAATACATCACTGCAAGCACATCTTCCAACCAACTGACTTCCTGTAAGCAATCTGTCAGTTTTTCCCGACGATAATGCAGGCTACCCGGAGATTTCTGGTCAACGACTTCTGGGTGAGGAGAGCGGTGCGTGCAAGAGGGGAAACCCCGGGCGCACCGAAAACGGCCGCAGCAACTGCCCGCCCCGAGCGGGCAATGTCTGCGGCGCTTGTCAAAAAAGGAGGAGTCGCTTCCATGCAACTTACCGAAAAGCACAAGGAGTACTGGAGTCGAAACCTGAAAATCACGAGCATCCTGTTCGTGATCTGGTTCGTCTTCACGTTCGTCACGGGCTGGTTTTCGCGTGAACTGAACAGCATCACCTTCATCGGGCCGCTCGGCTTCTATTTGGCCGCGCAGGGCTCGCTGGCGATCTACGTGATCATCATCGTGTTCTACGCCAAGACCATGAACAAGCTGGACAACGAGTACGGCGTCCAGGAAGGGGAGGAAGACTGATATGTCCCAGGTAACCCAATCCCAGTTCTACGCCAACCTGAAGAAGTACTACACCTTCTACACGGGCGGCTTCATCACCTTCGTCATCATCGTCGGCATCCTCGAGCAGCTCGGCGTGCCGAACAAGGTGCTCGGCTACATGTTCCTCTTCGCCACCATCCTGCTCTACGCCGGCATCGGCTTCATGTCGAAGACGGCGGAGGTCGCGGAATACTATGTGGCGGGACGACGCGTGCCGGCGCTCTTCAACGGCATGGCGACCGGCGCCGACTGGATGTCCGCCGCCAGCTTCATCGGCATGGCCGGCACCCTCTACCACGCCGGCTTCGACGGCCTCGCCTTCGTCATGGGCTGGACCGGCGGCTACTGCCTGGTGGCGCTGTTCCTCGCACCCTACCTGCGCAAGTTCGGCCAGTTCACGATTCCGGACTTCCTCGGTGCCCGCTACGGCGGCAACATCCCGCGCTTCATCGGCATCATCGTCGCCATCACCTGTTCGTTCACCTATGTGATCGCGCAGATCTACGGCGTCGGCATCATCACCAGCCGCTTCACCGGACTGGAGTTCGGCGTCGGCGTGTTCGTCGGCCTCGCTGGCATCCTGGTGTGCTCCTTCCTCGGCGGCATGAAGGCGGTGACCTGGACCCAGGTGGCCCAGTACATCATCCTGATCGTGGCCTACATGATCCCGGTGGTCTGGCTGTCGGTGAAGCACACCGGCATCCCCATCCCGCAGATCTCCGCCTACACCACGGCCCTGCCGAAGGTGACGGCGCTGGAGAAGGAGTTCAACGACAAGAGCACGCCGAAGGGCGCCGCCGAGGACTCGGTGCGCCAGATCTTCCGCGACAAGGTCGCCGCGGCCGACGCCAAGCTGAAGGGCCTGGAGACCGGCGGCGCAGCCTTCCTCGCCGAGGAAAAGGCCAAGGTGACCGCCAAGGTAGCCGAGCTGAAGGGCGCCGCCGCGCCCGACGTCAAGGCTGTCGAAGCCGCCGAGAAGGCCCTCAAGGACTTCCCGGCCGACCCGGCAGCCGCCAAGAAGGCCTGGACCGCCGAGAAGACCGGTGCCGCCGCCAAGACCGCTGCGGTCAAGGCCCACGCCGATCCCTTCCCGGGCAAGGACGAGGCCGCGCAGAACAAGGCGCGCAAGAACTTCCTCGCCCTGGTGCTCTGCCTGATGGTCGGCACGGCCGCCCTGCCGCACATCCTGATGCGCTACTACACGACGCCGTCGGTCAAGGAGGCGCGCATCTCGGTGGGCTGGTCGCTGTTCTTCATCTTCCTGCTCTACTTCACCGCGCCGGCGCTGGCCATCCTCGTGAAATACGAGGTGTACAGCAACGTTATCGGCTCGCAGTTCTCGGCCTTGCCAGGCTGGGTGGCCAACTGGGCAGCGGTGGACAAGACGCTGATGGCGGTCACCGACTTCAACAAGGACGGCATCGTGCAGCTGGCGGAGCTCACCATCGGCGGCGACCTGATCGTGCTGGCCACGCCGGAAATCGCCGGCCTGCCCTACGTGATCTCGGGCCTCGTCGCGGCCGGCGGTCTGGCTGCGGCCCTCTCCACCGCCGACGGCCTGCTGCTGACCATCGCCAACGCGCTCTCGCACGATCTCTACTACAAGATGATCGACCCGAACGCACCGACGGTGCGCCGCATCGCCGTGTCGAAGGGCCTGCTGCTGGTGGTCGCCCTGCTCGCTGCCTACGTCACCTCGCTCAAGCCGGGCAACATCCTGTTCCTGGTCGGCGCGGCGTTCTCGCTGGCGGCCTCGGGCTTCTTTCCGGCGCTGGTGGCAGGCGTGTTCTGGAAGCGGGCCAACAAGCTCGGCGCCATCCTCGGCATGTCGGCTGGCCTGTTCGTCTGCGGCTACTACATGTACCTGACCTATCCGTTCTTCGGCGTGAATGCCCCGCTCTGGTGGGACATCACCCCGATTTCTTCGGGTATCTTCGGCATTCCCGCCGGCTTCATCGGCGTGATCGTCGGCACGCTGATTTCCCCGGCGCCGTCGAAGGAAGTGCAGGAACTGGTCGACCACGTCCGCTACCCGAACCTGGCGGGCGATATCGACACGTCCGGTCGCTAAGAACTACGAGGAGGAGGGGGGGAACCCCCTTGTTGAGCCCGCCGGAAGGCGGGCTCTTTTTTTGAGGGCTCCGGGAGTCCTCAAAAAAAGAGCAGGATTACGAACGGTGGGTTTCGAAGAACTCCTGCACCTCGGCAGGCACCAGATGGCGCAGGTCCGGTCGTTCGGCATCCTTGATCAGCTTCATCGCGCGCTTCGGCTCGAAGCTGGCCAGGCGCTTGGCGATCACGGTGACCTGGTCTGGCTGGTTGGCATGGTGGCAGGCCATGGCCCACTGGTAGAAGGCCTCGCCGTTCATCGGCTGCAGCTCGGCGGCCTTGGCGAAGGCGGCGGCGGCCTCGGCATGCTCGCCCAGGCGGGCCCGCGCCATGCCGAGGCCGTACCAGGCGAGGTCGAGGGCGGGATTCAGGCGCACGGCTTCGCCGAAGGCGGCGACGGCATCGTCCGGCCGGCCGGCTTGCTCCAGTACGTAGCCATGGTTGAAGTGCATGCCGGCGTCGCCCGGCATCAGGCTCAGCGCTTCGATGAACCATTTGTCGGCGACGTCGTACTGCTTCCTGCGCGCGGCGATGAAGGCTAGGTTACAGGCCGCCTTGGCATTGTTCGGCCGCAAGCGATAGGCAGCGGCATATTCGTTGAAAGCTTTTTCTTCCTGGCCGAAGAAATGCAGCAGCCAGCCGCGGGCATAATGGCGGAAGTGTTCAAAATCCATTGCAGCACCTCGAATCGGAAGGCCAAGACAATACCATGACTCAGATCGATCTGTTCCTTGTTTCCGTCCTGCGCGCATTGGTCGAGGTGGGCCTGCTGGCCCTGATCGGCCAGGGCGTGCTGGCCCTGCTGGCGGGCGGGCGACGCCACACCAATTTCGTCTACAAGCTGTTCCTCGTCATCACCAGCCCGGTGATCAAGGTCTGCCGCTGGATCACCCCGAAGGTGATCATCGACAAGCACCTGCCTTTCGTCGCCTTTTTTCTGCTGTTCTGGGTCTGGATCCTGCTGGCCTGGGTCAAGCGCGAGCTGTGCGTGCTGAGCGGCCTGCCGCCCGCTTGCTGATCACAAGGTCGGCTGGAATTTCTCCGGCTGCTGCGCCAGCAGCGCCGAGACGGTGAAGCGGCGGCGCGGGAACACCGCCTGCGCCAGCGTGCCGCGACCGGACGGGCTGGCCTTCAGCTGCACGCTGCCGCGATGCAGCTCGGCGATCTCGCGCACGATGGCCAGGCCGAGGCCGCTGCCCGGCGCCTCGTTGCCGAGCACGCGGTAGAAGCGCTCGAAAATGAGCTCGCGGTCGGCCTCGGCAACGCCCGGCCCGTCGTCCTCGACTTCGAACACGGCGAATTCCGTCGCACACGTGCGCACCGTGACACGGCCGCCTTCCGGAGTGTATTTCACGGCGTTGTCGATCAGGTTCACGATCAGCTCGCGCAGCAGCAGCGGATTGCCATTCACCTGCAGCGGCCAGCCGGTGCCCTCGAAGCCGAGGTCGATCTTCTTGACCATGGCGGCGGGTACCCACTCGAGCGTGGCTTCGCGCGCCAGCGCCTCGATATCGACGCGCTCGATGGCGTGGGTTTTTTCCGAACTCGCCTCGGCGCGCGCCAGGGCCAGCAGCTGGTTCACCATGCGCGCGGCGCGGTCGGCGCTCTCGGCGATCTGGCGCAGCGAAGCGCGCATCTGCTCCGTGTCGGACTCGCGCAGCGCCAGTTCGGTCTGCATCTTCAGTCCGGTGAGCGGGGTGCGCATCTGGTGGGCGGCATCGCCGATGAAGCGCTGCTGCGCCTGCAGGTTCTGCTCGAGCCGCGCCATCATGTCGTTGAAGGCGCGGATGACGGGCTTCACCTCCTCCGGCACGCCGACGGTCGGGATCGGCGAGAGGTCCG
>WBUF01000026.1 GCA_008933825.1 Rhodocyclaceae bacterium
GCCTCGGCCGGCACGCCCTCGGCCGGCGGCGGCGCCGAGACAGCCAGCACGAACTCGCCGCGGCGGCGGTCCGCGTCCGCCGCCAGCCAGGCCGGCGCTTCCGCCAGCGGCAGGCTGGCGATGGACTCGTACAGCTTGGTCAGTTCGCGCGCGATGACCAGGGTGCGCTGCGACTCGAGCACCGCCGCCAGGTCGGCGACGGTTTCCTCGATGCGGTGCGGCGCCTCGTGGAAGACCAGGGCGCAGGGCAGCGGCTTCAGTTCGGCAATGGCCTTGCGCCGCGCCATCTCCTTCGCCGGCAGGAAGCCGTAGAAGAGGAAATGCGGATCGGTGAGGCCGGAGGCGGACAGCGCGGCAATGGCGGCGTTCGGTCCCGGCACGGGGATGACGTCGAAACCGGCCGCGCGCACCGCCGCCACAGCGCGCGCGCCGGGGTCGGAGACGGCCGGCGTGCCGGCGTCGGACACCAGCGCCAGCGTGCGCCCCTCGCGCAGCAGGCGGACCAGCATGTCGGCGGCCGCCGCCTCGTTGTGCTCGTGCAGCGAAAAGGTCTCGGCGCGGATGCCGAAGTGGTCGAGCAGCCGGCGCGTGTGGCGCGTGTCCTCGCAGGCAACGGCGTCGGCGCCGCGCAGCACCTCGAGCGCGCGCGCCGATATGTCCCCCAGGTTTCCCATCGGCGTGGCCACCACATATAATGCCGATGTCTTCAGACCGACTCCCGCGTCGCGATGCCTCATTGTCTTGCCACGATTGGTTCGAGTGACCCCATTGTCGTGCGGCCTGCGCCCGGGTGCAAGCCGTGACCGCGTCCGGCGCCCTGGCCGAAGAACAGGCCGCGCGGCATCTTGCGCGCCAGGGCCTGAAAATCCTGGCGCGCAACTACCGCTGCCGCGGCGGCGAGATCGACCTCGTCTGCCGCGACGGCGCCACGCTGGTCTTCGTCGAGGTGCGCCTACGCACGCACGCCGGCTTCGGCGGCGCGGCCGCCAGCATCACGCCGGCCAAGCAGCGCCGCCTCATGCTTGCCGCCAACCACTACCTCGCCGGCAAGCCCTGGCCGGCCTGCCGCTTCGACGCGGTGCTGCTCGACGGCACGCACATCGACTGGATCCGCAATGCCTTTGACGCGGTGTAGCCTGCTGCTGGCGCTGGCTCTGCCGCTTGCCGCACCGGCTGCGGCCGAATCCATCATGGTGCTGGTGCAAAGCTCGCCGCTGGCCGGCTTCCAGTTCTACGCCGGCCGCGAGCTGTGGGACGAAATGAAGGCCGGCGACGCCCTCGTGCTGGTGCGCGAGCCGGACAACCCGCGCGACGTCCATGCCGTGCGCGTGGAATGGCGCGGCCGCAAGCTGGGCTACCTGCCGCGCGCCGAAAACCGCGCCGTCGCGGCGGAGATGGACCGCGGCGGCAAGGTGGCGGCGCGGATCGCCAGGCTGAGCCGGCACCGAGACCCGTGGCGACGCATCCTCGTCGAGGTGCATGTCGTGCTCTGACGACGCCGGGTGGCTTTCCGCGCCATGCTAGAATCCGGCGCACGATCCCTATGAATCTGCCCGCCCGCATTTCCCGCCAGTTCGAGGATAGCGCCAACACCAAGCTGGCCGCTGCGGAGGCGCTCGCCGCACCGGTCGCCCAGGCGGTGGAAACGATGACCTCGTGCCTGCTCGCCGGCGGCAAGGTCATGGCCTGCGGCAACGGCGGCTCGGCCGCCGACGCGCAGCACTTCGCCGCCGAACTGCTCAACCGCTTCGAAAAGGAGCGTCCGCCGCTTGCCGCCGTGGCGCTCACCACCGACAGCTCGACGCTCACCTCGATCGCCAACGACTACGCCTTCGAGCAGGTCTTCGCCAAGCAGGTGCGCGCCCTGGCGCAGCCGCACGACGTCCTGCTGGCGATCTCGACCAGCGGCAATTCGCCGAATGTCGCCGAGGCGATCCGCGCCGCCCACGAAAGAGAAGCGCGCGTGGTGGCGCTGACCGGAAAGGGGGGCGGCGCCATCGGCGCGCTGCTCGCCGATACGGACGTGCACATCTGCGTGCCGTCCGACCGCACCGCCCGCATCCAGGAAGTGCACCTGCTGGTGCTGCACTGCCTGTGCGACGGCATCGATTGCATGTTGCTAGGAGAGGATGCATGAAAAAACTGCTGATTGCCACCGTGCTGGCCTCGCTCGCCCTGTCGGTCCTGCAAGGCTGCGTGCCGGCGGTCGCCACCGGCGTCGGCGCCGGCGCGCTGATGATTGTCGACCGGCGCGCCGGCGAGACCTACCTCGCCGACGAGGCCATCGAGATCCGGTCGCTGAACCGCATCAACGAGAAGTTCGGCGACAAGGTGCATGTCAACGTCACCAGCTACAACCACAAGGTGCTGCTCACCGGCGAAGTGCCGGACGCCGGCATCCGGGAGGAGCTGGAGAAGGCCGTCGCCGGCGTCGTGAACGTCAAGGGCGTCATCAACGAGCTTGTCGTCGGCGCCATCAGCAGCTTCAGCGCGCGCAGCAACGACACCTACATCACCTCCAAGGTAAAGGCGCGCTTCATCGACGCGAACAAGTTCCAGGCCAACCATGTCAAGGTGGTGACCGAGGCCGGCGCGGCATACCTGCTCGGCCTGGTCACGCGCAAGGAGGCCGACGACGCCGTCGAGATCGCCCGCACCACCGCCGGCGTGAAGAAGGTCGTGCGCGTCTTCGAGTACATCGAGTTCAAGGACGCGCAGCGGCTCGACAACCGCCCGCCGGAGGACGCCAGGCAAAAGCCCGAGGCGAAGTGAGCCACGCCGCGCCCGCCTTCGAGGCCAAGCTCTGCCCGCCGGGCAGGCTGGCCGAGCGGCTGGCCGCCCTGCCCCGGCCGCTGGTGTTCACCAACGGCTGCTTCGACATCCTGCATCGCGGCCACGTCACCTACCTGGCGCAGGCGCGGGCGCTCGGCGCCAGCCTCGTCGTCGGCGTGAACACGGATGCCTCGGTGCGGCGCCTCGGCAAGGGCGGCGACCGGCCGGTGAACGGTCTCGAGGACCGCATGGCGGTGCTGGCGGCGCTGGACAGCGTCTCGCTGGTGACGTGGTTCGACGAGGACACGCCGCTGGAACTCATCCGCACCGTGCGGCCCGAGGTACTGGTGAAAGGCGGCGACTGGACGCCGGAACGCATCGTCGGCGCCGACCTCGTGCAGGCGCGCGGCGGCCGGGTGCACTCGATTCCCTTCCGCCACGAGCGGTCCACCAGCGCCCTGCTGGCGAAGATCAGGTCTCTTTAGCTTTCCCTCGCGGCGTCCGCCGCAGGATGGTGGCGCGCACCAGGTCGAGGTGCGCCCGCAGCGTATACAGCATGTCGGTGAAAGCCAGCGGCGTCGGAATGTGATGCACGTCGTCCTCGATGCGGTCGAGCTTCTCCAGCCACTCCTCCCGGCTGTGCCGCTCGGGGTTCGCCTCCACCTCGGCCTCGAGGAACTTCAGCTCGCCGTAGCGGCGGTAGATGCGCGAGCGCACGCGCCAGCTGTAGAGGCCGGGCGCAAACTTCAGGATGGGAATGAGCAGGGCGAACACCGGCACCAGCATGACCACCATGCGGTCGATCAGGTTGGCCGCCCAGAACGGCAGGTAGCGCTGCAGGAAGGGCTTGCCCGACTTGTAGAAGCGCTCGGCATCGGGCGAGAGCGGAAAGTCAGCCTGGCCGGCACGGGGAAATTCGCCCGGACGCTGGAAGATGCCCGCCTCGCTGTGCACCTCCTGCGCCGCCTGAAGCAGGAGCTGGACCAGCGCCGGATGCGTCGACTCGTGCGCCACCAGCGTGGCCATCGGCGAGACCAACGCCACGTCGCGCGGCGGGATGTTGCGCACCATGTCGATGGCCCCCTGCGGCAGCGTCAGTCGGGCAAGATGCGGAAACAGCCGCGCATAGGCCTCGGCATGGGCCAGGCTCATCAGGCGCACGCCGTCCTCGTAGAGCAAAGGCCAGACCGCCGCCGAGCGCTCGGCGCCGACCAGGAACACCGCATCCACCTTGCGCTTCCGCAGGGCCTCGACGGCCGCCAGGCCGCCGAGCGGCAGCAGCGCGGCCTCCTTCGGTGCGACGCCGTTGGCCTCCAGCAGCTGCAGCGCCAGCTTGCGCGTGCCGCTGCCCTCGGCGCCGATGGCGATGCGCCGGCCCCTGAGCTGGGTCAGGCGGTCGAGCTCCCGCCCGGCGCGATAGAAAATCCAGAGCGGCTCGTGGTACAGGTAGCCCAGCGAGAACAGCGTGTCGACGTTGATCCCGTTGGCAGTGCCGCTCTGCACGAGTGCGATTTCGGTGTCGTCCTGCTCGTCGAGCAGGCGCTTCAGGTTCTCCATGGAGCCGGCCGAAGGCTGCTCGCGCAACTCGACGCCGCTTCCCGCCAGCACCTGGCGATAGCGCTCGACGTAGAGCTGATACGAACCGCCCGGCGCGCCCGAGGAGATGTAGAGGTGTTTCGGCGGCGCCGGCTTGACGAACTGCGCCGCAAGCCAGAAGCCGCCGGCCAGCAGCGCCAGCGCAGGCAGGCCGACGGTGAGCAGGTCGCGCAGCGAGTATTCCCGCAGACGCTTCTGTCTCAGCTTGCGCAGCCGGTCGGACACGCGGCGCCCCGGTGCCGGGTCAGAACGGAATGTCGTCGTCCATGCCTTCGAAGCCGGAGGCCGGCGCCTTCTTCGCGCCGCCGGACGGCGCGGAGGCCGCCTCGCGCTCGCGCGGCGGCGCATCCCCCATGCCTTCGCGCCGACCGAGCATCTGCATGCGATCGCCGCGGATCTCGGTGCTGTAACGGTCCTGGCCATCCTTGTCCTGCCACTTGCGCGTGCGGATCGAACCCTCGATGTAGACCTGGCTGCCCTTCTTCAGATACTGGCCGCACACCTCGGCCTGGCGGCCGAAGAAGGAAACGCGATGCCACTCCGTGGTTTCCTGCTTGTTGCCATCCTTGTCCTTCCACGTATCCGTAGTGGCGATGCGCAGATTGGCCACCGCCTCGCCGCTGGGCAGGTAGCGCGTTTCCGGGTCCGCGCCCAGGTTGCCGACCAGGATCACTTTGTTCACCGATGCCATTTATGCCTCCCCTCCGATTAGCTGGCGCACGCGCCGTTCGTCCCAACGTTCCAGATTGACCTTCAAGTAGGCGATGCGCTTCTCCGGCTCCACCACCGCCTCGCGCACGCCGGGCAGTCCGGCGAGCTGCTCGCGCAGCCTCTCGATGTCCACGTGCGGCTGTACGAAGAACTCGCGCAGCGCCACCACCGCCGGCGCTCGCATCGTAACCGCGATTGCCAGCCACAGCAATGCCAGGACGATGCCGACGCCGAACACCCCCGCGGGGCCGTAGTGCTTGGCCAGCACGCCGCCGGCCGCGCCGCCGAGGAACAGGCCGAACGACTGCGTCGTGTTGTAGATGCCCAGCGCCGTGCCCTTGGCCTGGGGCGGGGCGATGCGCGAGACCAGCGAAGGCAGCGTCGCCTCGAGGATGTTGAAGACGACGAAAAACACCACGAGGTTCGCCACCAGGGCGTTGAACAGACCGCTGCCGTAGAGAAAGCCGCCCTGCGCCAGCACGAGCACGAGCACCGAGCCGACGAACACCGGCTTGATGCGGGCGCGCCGCTCGGCATAGAAGATCGGCGGCAGCATCAGCACGAAGCTGGCCAGCACCACCGGCAGATAGACCTTCCAGTGATCGGCGACCGCCAGGCCGCCCGAAGCGACGAGGGCGCCAGGCACCACGACGAACATCGCCATCTGGATGAAGTGCAGGGCCAGGATGCCGAAGTTCAGGCGCGCCAGCTGCGGGTCGAGCAGGACGTCCATGAAGCCGACCGGCTCCAGCTCGTGGTGCTCGGCCGGCGGCGGCTCGGGCACGACCTTCGCGACGAGCCAGATCGCCGCCAGCGCCAGGAGGCCGGTGAGGACGAACAGGCCGGAGAGCCCGATGACGGCGTTCAGTGCCGGCGCCGCCACCAGCGACAGGGCGAACATCAGGCCAATGCTGGAGCCGATCAGCGCCATCACCTTGGTGCGGTGCTGCTCGCGCGTGAGATCGGCGGCCAGCGCCGTCACCGCCGCCGAGATGGCGCCGGCGCCCTGCAGGCAGCGGCCGGCGATGGTCCACCAGATGTCGGGGGCCGCGGCGGCAACGAAGCTGCCGGCAGCGAAGATCAGCAGGCCGAGGACGATCACCCGCTTGCGGCCGTAGCGGTCGGAGGCCATGCCGAAGGGAATCTGCAGCGCCGCCTGGGTCAGGCCGTAGGCGCCCAGGGCGATACCGACCAGGGTCAGGTTGTCGCCGCCCGGCAACTGGCGCGCAGCCACGGCGAACACCGGCAGGATGAGGAACAGGCCCAGCATGCGCAGGGCGAAAATCGACGCCAGCGACAGGCCGGCGCGAAGCTCCTGCCGGGTCATGCGGTCGGGGGAGGAAGGCGACATCAAATGAGGCTTGGCTTGGGACTGCGAAGTTGCGTATATTAGCAGATTGCCCTTTTCACCTTGCCAGGTCCTGTTCTCATGGACGAGATCCGCATCCGCGGCGCGCGGACGCACAACCTGAAGAACCTGAACCTCGACCTGCCGCGCAACAGGTTGACCGTAATCACCGGGCTGTCCGGTTCCGGCAAGTCCTCCCTCGCCTTCGACACGCTCTACGCCGAGGGCCAGCGCCGCTACGTCGAGTCGCTCTCGGCCTACGCGCGGCAGTTCCTGCAGCTGATGGAGAAGCCCGACGTCGACCTCATCGAGGGCCTCTCGCCGGCCATCGCCATCGAGCAGAAGGCCACCAGCCACAACCCGCGCTCGACCGTCGGCACCGTCACCGAGATCCACGACTACCTGCGCCTGCTCTTCGCCCGCGCCGGCCAGCCGCACTGCCCCGAGCACGGCCAGCCGCTCGCCGCGCAATCCGTCTCGCAGATGGTGGACCACGTGCTGGCCCTGCCGGAGGACACGAAGCTGATGATCCTCGCCCCGGTGGTGGCCGGCCGCAAGGGCGAGCAGGCCGATCTGTTCACCGAGCTGCGCGCCCAGGGCTTCGTGCGCCTGCGCGTCGACGGCCAGGTGCACGACATCGACGCCCTGCCCAAGCTCGCCAGGAACAGCAAGCACACGATCGACGTGGTGGTGGACCGCCTCAAGGTGCGCATGGACGCGCGCCAGCGCCTGGCCGAATCCTTCGAGACGGCGCTCACCCATGCCGACGGCCGCGCCGTCGCCGTGGAGATGGATTCCGGCACCGAGCACCTCTTCTCGGCGCGCTTCGCCTGCCCGGTGTGCAGCTACGCCCTGCAGGAGCTGGAGCCGCGGCTGTTCTCCTTCAACAACCCGATGGGCGCCTGCCCGAAGTGCGACGGCCTCGGCCAGATCAGCTTCTTCGACCCGGCGCGCGTCGTCGCCTACCCGCACCTGTCGCTCGCCTCCGGCGCCATCCGCGGATGGGACCGGCGCAACCAGTTCTATTACCAGCTGCTCGCCAGCCTGGCCGCGCACTACGGCTTCGACATCGAGCAGCCCTTCGAGGCGCTGGCCGAGGAGCACCGCCAGATCGTGCTCTACGGCTCGGGGCGCGAGAAGGTCGCCTTCCGCTACCTCTCGGAGTCCGGCCGCGCGAGCATCAAGGAGCACGCCTTCGAGGGCATCGTCCACAACCTCGAGCGCCGCTACAAGGAGACCGGCTCGGTCGCCGTGCGCGAGGAGCTGGCGAAATACCTCAACACGCGGCCCTGCCCGGAATGCGCGGGCACGCGCCTGCGCAGCGAAGCGCGCCACGTCCTCATCGGCGGCCGCAACCTGCCGCAGGTGAACGCCCTGCCGCTGATCGCCGCGCGCGACTTCTTCAACCTACTGGCCCTCGAAGGCCAGCGCGCCCAGGTGGCGGAGAAGATCGTGCGCGAGATCACCGCGCGGCTGACCTTCCTCATCAACGTCGGCCTCGACTACCTCTCGCTCGACCGCTCGGCGGAGACGCTCTCCGGCGGCGAGGCGCAGCGCATCCGCCTGGCCAGCCAGATCGGCTCCGGTCTCACCGGCGTGATGTACGTGCTCGACGAACCCTCGATCGGCCTGCATCAGCGCGACAACGCGCGCCTGCTGGCCACGCTGGCCGAGCTGCGCGACCTCGGCAATACGGTGATCGTCGTCGAGCATGACGAGGAGGCCATCCACGCCGCAGACCACGTGGTGGACATGGGCCCCGGCGCCGGCGAGCACGGCGGACGCATCGTCGCCGAGGGCACGCCGCAGCAGATCGCGGCGAACATCGATTCGCTCACCGGCGCCTACCTCTCGGGCCGGCGCAGCATCGCGCTGCCGTCGAAGCGCCGCGCGCCCGATCCGGCGCGGCAGTTGCGCATCGTCAACGCGCGCGGCAACAACCTGAGGGAGGTCTCGGTCGGTCTGCCGGTGGGCCTCTTCACCTGCATCACCGGCGTCTCCGGCTCGGGCAAGTCGACGCTCATCAACGACACGCTCTACGCCGCCGCCGCGCGCCACCTCTACGGCTCGAGCGCCGAGCCGGCGCCGTTTGATGCCATCGAGGGCCTGGAGTTCTTCGACAAGGTGATCAGCGTCGACCAGTCGCCGATCGGCCGCACGCCGCGCTCCAACCCGGCCACCTACACCGGCCTCTTGACGCCGATCCGCGAGCTCTTCGCCGGCGTGCCCGAATCGCGCAACCGCGGCTACGGGCCGGGGCGCTTCTCCTTCAACGTCAAGGGCGGCCGCTGCGAGGCCTGCCAGGGCGACGGCCTGATCAAGGTGGAAATGCACTTCCTGCCGGACATCTTCGTGCCCTGCGACGTCTGCCACGGCAAGCGCTACAACCGCGAGACGCTGGAGATCCGCTACAAGGGCAAGACCATCCACGACGTGCTGCGCATGACGGTCGAGCAGGCGCACGGCTTCTTCGGCGCCGTGCCGGTGGTGGCGAGGAAGCTCGAGACCCTGCTCGACGTCGGCCTCGGCTACATCGAGCTCGGCCAGTCGGCCGTGACGCTCTCCGGCGGCGAGGCGCAGCGCGTGAAACTCGCGCTGGAGCTCTCCAAGCGCGACACCGGCCGCACCCTCTACATCCTCGACGAGCCGACCACCGGCCTGCACTTCCAGGACATCGAGATGCTGCTCAAGGTGCTCGCCCGCCTGCGCGACCACGGCAACACCATCGTCGTCATCGAGCACAACCTCGACGTCGTCAAGACCGCCGACTGGCTGGTCGACCTCGGCCCGGAGGGCGGCGAGGGCGGCGGACGCCTCGTCGCCGAAGGACCGCCCGAGCACGTCGCCCAGATCTCCGGCAGCCACACCGGTCGCTACCTGGCGCAAGTGCTGCCAGCGGCGGTGAAGCGCAAGGCCCGTTCGGCATGAAGCGCGCGCTTCTCCCGGTGCTGTTCGCCGCACTGCTCGCTGCTTGCAGCGGAAAGAAGGCCGAGCCGCTCGCGCCCGGCAGCGCGGTGCTGGCGCTGGGCGACAGCATCACCGCCGGCTACGGTCTCGCGCCGGAGCAGGCCTGGCCGGCGCAGCTGGCGGCGCGCACCGGCTGGAAAGTCGTCAATGGCGGCGTCAGCGGCGATACCGCCGGCGATGCCCTGGCACGGCTGCCGGCGCTGCTCGACGCCCATGCGCCGAAGCTGGTGCTGGTCGCCCTGGGCGGCAACGACATGCTGCGCAAGCTGCCCGAGGCGCAGACGCGCGGCGACCTGGCGCGCATCGTCGCCCTCGCCCGCGGCGCCCATGCCCTGCCGGTGCTGATCGCCACGCCCAAACCCAGCGTCGCCGGAGCGGTGTTCCAGCGCCTCGCCGCGCCGCCCTTCTATGCCGAGCTGGCCCAGGAACTGCAGATGCCGCTGCTCGAGGAGGCGATCCCCGCCGTGCTGTCCAATCCGGAGTTCAAGCTCGACCCGCTGCACCCCAACGCCGACGGCCAGACTGCGCTCGCCGGCAAGCTGTTTGACGGCCTGCGCCGACTGGGGTACGTTCGCTGAAAAGGAATGGAAATGACCGCCCAGACCGACGCCCTGATCGAAATCACCGGCCTGAAGTTCTCCTACAACGACCTCGACGTGCTGAAAGGCCTCGACCTCGCCGTGCCGCGCGGCAAGATCGTCGCCATCCTCGGCGCCAGCGGCTGCGGCAAGACCACCCTGCTCCGGCTGATCGGCGGCCAGCTGCGCCCCGCCGCCGGCCACGTCAAGGTCGACGGCCGGATCATCCACGAGCTGGACACCGACGCGCTCTACGAGATGCGGCGCAAGATGGGCATGATGTTCCAGCAGGGCGGGCTGTTCACCGACCTGTCGACCTTCGAGAACATCGCCTTCCCGATGCGCGAGCGCACCGACCTGCCCGACGAGCTGGTACACGACATGGTGCTGATGAAGCTGCACTCGGTCGGCCTGCGCGGCGCCTGGCCGCTCATGCCGAGCGAGCTCTCCGGCGGCATGGCGCGCCGCGTTGCGCTGTCGCGCGCCATCGCCATGGATCCGATGCTGATCATGTACGACGAGCCCTTCTCCGGCCTCGACCCGATCTCGCTCACCCAGATCGGCAACCTGATCCGCGGCCTGAACGACGCCCTCGGCGTCACCTCCATCGTCGTCACCTACGATGTCGCCGAGTCGCTCAAGGTGGTCGATTACGCCTACTTCATCTCGGACGGCCGCGTCGTCGCCCGGGGTACGCCAGAAGCAATCCGCACCTCGTCCGACCCCTTCGTGCGCCAGTTCGTCGACGGGCTCGCCGACGGCCCGGTCGCCTTCCACATGCCGGCGAAGCCGCTCGCCGACGAACTCGCCCTGTCCAAATGAAAAGTCAGCCGCTGCGGCACGGCGCGCGGAAGGCCCGGCGTTCATGAGCGAAGCCGACGCGCCGCGCAACCCGCTCGAAGCACTGCTGCTGGAATTCCACGAGGGCAGGCTGGAGCCCGAGGATTTCGCCCGCCGCCTGATCGACGAGCAGGTGTTCATGCCGGTGCGCGACGACAAGCGGCAGATCGCCGGCTTCCAGTCCTCCACCCTGGCCGATCCGTTGGTGCTCGAACTCGACGCCGGCCAGCGCGTGCTGGTGCTGTTCTCGGAGCCGGGACGGGCGGGCGACTTCCTCGCCCACTTCCCCGGCTACGGCGGCGGCATGCTGGTCGAGTTCGCCTGGGTTCTGCGGCGCATGGCCGCCGACCTCTCCATCAGCATCAACCCCGACCAGACCCCGGGCTACGACCTCGACCCCGAAATGATCGCCATGCTCGCCGGCCTGCTGCCGGAAGAGAATCAGTAGCTGCGGGGAAAAGTCAGTCTGCGCAGGACGGCGGCAGACGTGAAATGGCCAACCCGAGGGTTGGCCTTTTATCTGGTGGACCGGAGGAGGATCGAACTCCCGACCTTCGCATTGCGAACGCGACGCTCTCCCAGCTGAGCTACCGGCCCGAAAGAGGGGCGGATTATAGCCGGTTTTGGGGGGAGGTTGCCACCTCAGCCCTCACCCCGACCCCGCTAGCGGAGAGAGGGGCTCAGGTCTCGTCGTCCTCGCCGGAGCCGGCGGCGGCGCGGCGCAGGCGGTCGTTCACCGCCAGCCAGGCCTCGCCCGCCGGCGGCTGCTGGACGAGGAGGCGCACGCAACCGAGGGCGTCCAGCGCGCGCAGGCTGGCGTAGAGGTCGTGGGCGAAGCCGGCCGGCTCGGCCGGCGACTGCTTCCAGGTGACGAGGTCGTGGCTGATGGCCTGCGCCGTCGGCGCCAGCACGGCGACCTTCTCTCCGGCGACGAGGGCATTGCGCAAGGCGAAGAGCAGGCCGTCGGAGGACACCAGTTGCAGCGGCGTGCGCGGCGCGTAGTGGGCATCCAGCGAACCCGAAACGCGGGGCGTTTCACTCCCATTTCCGCGCGGCGCCCCGGCCAGCGGTGCCGTCTCCGGCGCGCGCCCGAGCACGCGGGCGATGTCCGCCGCGCCGATGGCGCCGGGTCGCAGCAGGACGGGCGCACCGCGCGAGAGATCGAGGATGGTCGACTCGATGCCCACCGGGCAGGCGCCGCCGTCGAGCACCAGCGGCACGCGCTCGCCGAGTTCCTCGCGCACGTGGGCGGCGGTGGTCGGGCTGATGCGGCCGAAGCGGTTGGCGGAAGGTGCGGCGATGCCGCCATCGAAAGCCGTGAGCAGCTCCAGCGCCAGCGGATGATTCGGCACACGCAGGCCGACGGTATCCTGGCCGCCGGTGACGGCGTCGGGCACTTGCGGCTGGCGCTTGAGGATCAGGGTGAGCGGACCGGGCCAGAAGGCGGCGGCGAGTCGTTCAGCTTCGACCGGCACCTCGCGCGCCCAGTGCGCGAGGTGCGCGGCCGAGGGCAGATGCACGATCAGCGGATGGTCGGCCGGACGGCCCTTGGCGGCAAAGATCTTCGCCACGGCCGCCGCGCTGGCGGCGTCGGCGCCGAGGCCGTAGACGGTTTCGGTGGGAAAGGCGACCAGCTCGCCGCGCCTGAGGAGCGCGACGGCGCGTTCGATTTCAGTCGTCATCGGCCGTGCCGGATAAAAGTCAGTCCGCGCAGCACGGCGCCCGCGTAACGCTCAGACTTCCGGCAGCGTCTTCGCCAGCACCTGCTCGGTCTGGCGCACGCGGAAGTCGGCCAGCTTCTTCGCCAGTTCCTTGTCGGACAGCGCCAGCATGGCGACGGCGAAGAGGGCCGCGTTGGTGGCGCCGGCCTCGCCGACGGCGAAGGTGGCCACCGGAATGCCGCCGGGCATCTGCACCATGGAGAGCAGCGAATCGAGGCCCTGCAGGTGCTTGGAGGGCATCGGCACGGCGAGCACCGGCAGTTCGGTTTTCGCCGCCAGCACGCCGGCGAGGTGGGCCGCGCCGCCGGCGGCGCCGATCAGCACCTTGAGGCCGCGGTCGTCCGCCATGCTCGCGTAGTCGAGCGCGGCGTCCGGAGTGCGGTGCGCCGAGAGGACTTTCGCTTCATAGGGCACGCCGAAGCGCTTCAGCGTCTCGGCGCAGACCTTCATGACGGGCCAGTCGGAATCCGAGCCCATGACGATACCCACGAGCGGGTGCTTGGTCATGTTCATTCTCCCTGTTTGCATGCAGCGCGGTCGGCGCTCTCGATGGTGTTGGCGAGCAGCATGGTGATGGTCATCGGGCCCACGCCGCCCGGCACCGGGGTGATCAGCGAGGCAACTTCCTTCGCCGACTCGAAATCCACGTCGCCGCAGAGTTTTCCCGCATCTGGTCCCTCTTGCAGGCGGTTGATGCCGACGTCGATGACCACCGCGCCCGGCTTGACCATGTCGCCGGTGATCATCTTCGGCTTGCCCACCGCGGCGACGAGCACGTCGGCACGGCGGGTGTGGAAGGCCAGGTCCTTCGTCTGCGAATGGCAGACGGTGACCGTGGCGCTGGCGGCGATGAGCAGCAGCGTCATCGGCTTGCCGACGATGTTGCTGCGGCCGACCACCACCGCCTCCTTGCCGCGCAGCGAGATGCCCTCGGCGCTGAGCATCTCCATGACGCCGTAGGGCGTGCAGGAGATGAAGCGCGGGTTGCCCTGCGCCAGCAGGCCGACGTTCTCGGCGTGGAAGCCGTCGACGTCCTTCTCGGCAGAGATCGCCTCGAGCACCTCGTCCTCGTCGAACTGGGCGGGCAGCGGCAGCTGCACCAGGATGCCGTGGATCTTCGGATCGGCATTCAGCGCGGCGATCTTGTCCATCACCTTCTCCGGCGGCGCGTCGGCGGGGAACTCGTACTTCTCGGAATGCACGCCGACCGCCTCGCAGGCCTTGATCTTGTTGCGCACGTAGACCTGGGAGGCCGGGTTCTCGCCGACCAGGATCACGGCCAGGCCGGGCTTGAACCCCTGTGCTGCGAGCTCGGCCGCGCGATGGCGAAGGGATTCGCGGAGTTTCGCGGATAGTGCGTTGCCGTCGAGAATTTTGGCGGTCATGGCAGTCGGAAAGAAATGCGGAGCCCGGAGGCTCCGCGGAACGAGGCTATTTTACGATGGATTCCCGCCTTCGCGGGAATACCGGCTAGGCGGTCGCCGGAGCCGCCGCCTGCGCGGCGGCGCGGCCGGCGGCGAAGGCCCTGCGGTTCGCTTCGACCACCTGCTCGCCTTTGCGCGCGAAGCGCTTGACGATGCAGTCGAGCAGCACCTCGGCCGAGAACGGCAGCTGGTCGGCGATGGCCCCCAGCATGACGGTGTTGCCCAGTCGCAGGTCGCCCAGGTCGCGCGCGAGGGTGGCGGCGTCGAAGGACACCGTGCGCACGCCGCGCGCCTTCATCTCGCCGATCGGGTCGTCCGGGTACTTGAACAGACCCAGCTCGACCACCGGCGGCACCAGGCGCGCATCGTTCACCAGCGCCAGGGCCCCGGGCTTGAGGTAGTGCGCCCAGCGCAGCGCCTCGGCGGCCTCGAAGCCGAGCAGCACGTCGGCCGTGCCCGGCGCAATCTGCGGCGAGAGCACCTTCGGGCCGAAGCGCAGGTGCGAGGTGACCACGCCGCCGCGTTGAGACATGCCGGCGACCTCGGTCTTCTTCACGTCGTGGCCCTCGGCGATGGCCGCCTCGGACAGGATCTCGGTGGCCGTCATGACGCCCTGGCCGCCGATGCCGCAGACGAGAATGTTCGTGATGTTCGGCATGATGACCTCAGACGGGCTGAACGACGATGCGCGGCATGACCGGCTCGTAATGCACGATCGCCTCGGGTGCGCAGGGCTGCACGCACAGCCCGCAGCCGGTGCAGGCGACGCTGTCGATGCGCGTGAAGGCGAGATCGACCTCCTTGCCCGATGGCTTCAGCACCCGGTCGCGGCGCGTGACGTGGATGGCCGGGCAGCCGACCTCGACGCAGTTGCCGCAGCCGGTGCACTTGTCCTCCTGCACGACATAGGGCTTGAACGGCTTGAACTCCTCGATCAGCACGCAGGGGCGGTTGGTGATGATGACCGAGACGTCGTCGATCTTGACTTCCTCGCGCACCGTCTTGAACAGCACCGGCAGCTGGTAGGGATCGACCTCGTGGATGCGTTCCGGTTTCACGCCGAGCGCCTCGATCAGCTTGCGGAAGTCGATGCGCGGCGCGCCCTGGCCGCGGATGTCGCGGCCGTTGGCCGGCGTGTTCTGGCCGCCGGTCATGCCCACCGTGCCGTTGTCGAGCAGCAGCACGGTGACGTTGCCGCGGTTCCAGGTGATGTCGAGCAGGCCCTGCATGCCCATGTGCATGAAGGTCGAGTCGCCGATGACGGCGAGCACCTTCTTGTTCTTGTCCGCCTCGCCGCGTCCCTTGTCCATGCCCAGCGCGATGCCCATCGAGGCGCCCATGCAGATGGTCGAGTCGAGCGAGTTCCACGGGTGCCCGGCGCCCAGCGTGTAGCAGCCGATGTCGCCGGAGATGGTCAGGTTCTTCAACTGCGACAGCGTGTAGTACACCCCCATGTGCGGACAGGAGGCGCACAGGGTCGGCGGCCGCGGAAAGAGCGGCGGCAGCGGCGTCGCCGACTCCGGCGCGGGCGACGCCTCCTTCCTGAGCAGGCGCGCGACGGCGGGCTTCACCACCTCGGGGGCGAGCTCGCCCATGCGCGGCAGGAAATCCTTGCCGTGGGCGGCAAAGCCGGCGGCCTTCAGTTCGTTCTCCAGCAACGGCTCGGTTTCCTCGACCACCACCAGCGTGTCGGCCATCTCCGCCAGTTGCGCCACCTTCTCCAGGGGCCAGGGATACGACAGGCCGAGCTTGAGCACCGGCGCATCGGGAAAGGATTCGCGCACGTGCATGTAGGCCGGGCCGCTGGTGACGAACGCCACGCGGCGATCGCTGCCGGGCTCGAGCACATTGAGCGGCGTCCGGTCGGAGAAGCGCTTCAGCTCTTGCTCGCGGGCGAGCATCAGCGGGATGCGCCGCTTGGCGTGGCCGGGCACCATCACCCAGCGTTCGGCGTTCTTGGAGAAGCCCTTCGGCTGGTGCGCGAAGCGCTCGCCCACCTTGACGAGGCCCTTGACGTGGCAGATGCGCGAGGTCAGGCGCAGGATCACCGGCACCTGGTATTCCTCGGAGAGCTCGAAGGCATAGCGCGCCATGTCGCAGGCCTCCTGCGAGTCGGACGGCTCGAGCATGGGCACGTGGGCAAAGCGGCCCCAGAAGCGCGAATCCTGCTCGTTCTGCGAGGAAGACATGCCGACGTCGTCGGCCACGGCGATCACCAGGCCGCCCTCGACGCCGGTCAGCGTCAGGGTCATGAGCGGATCGGCGGCGACGTTGAGGCCGACGTGCTTCATGGCGCAGAAGGCGCGCGCGCCCATCATGGAAGCGCCGATGGCCACTTCCAGCGACACCTTCTCGTTCACCGACCACTCGGTATACAGATCCGGATAGGCGGACAGCGCCTCCAGCATCTCGGTCGCCGGCGTGCCCGGATAACCGGCGCAGACCTTGGTCCCCGCCTCCCACACCGCGCGCGCCACGGCCTCGTTGCCCGACATCAGAAGCCGGCTCGCCGCCGGCGCCGGCATGACAGCTGCCATTTGCCCCACCCCTATGAATCGAAAAGAAAAAAATGAGAAGGACGAAACTACTTGGATGGGGGGCGTCGGCCCTTGATGCAGGTCAAAGGTGCTGCAGGGGCGGAATCATCAGGCGGCCAGCCGCCGCCTCGCGCTTCAGCAGGCAAGCGGCGCGCGCTCGCGCGCGTCGCTCCACGGCATGATCGCATCGAGGCTGCGCAGCTGCATCACCCCGTCGGCATTCACGCAGTAGTTGCCCGAGACGATCTGCTCGTGGAACAGCGCCTCGCGCTCGATGCGCGTGTGCTCGAAGACGATGCTGCGGACGATGCGCGCCCCGCGCTGGATGTGGCAACCGTGGCCGATCCAGCTCGGCCCATGAATCTCGCAGCCGCTCTCGACGTGGGTGCCGGAAGCGAGATACACCGGTCCGCGCAGGTTGACCGTCTCCCAATCGACCCGCACGTTGAGGCCCACCCACACGTCCGGGCGCACTTCGCGCCCCGGGATGCGGATGCCCGGCACCTCGTGGCGCATCACCCGCTGCACCGCCTGCCAGTAGTCGGCCACCCGGCCGATGTCGATCCAGTGGAAGGCATGGCGCTGGGCGTAGAAGGGCAGCCCCTCCGCCACCAGGCGCGGGAAGAGGTCGCCGCCGATGTCGTAAATGCGGTTGGGCGGAATGAGTTCGAGCACTGCCGGCTCGAAGATGTAGATTCCGGTGCTGATCCAGTTGGACTTGGCCTCGGCCACCGCCGGCTTTTCCTGGAAGGAGCGCACGCGCCCGGCTGCGTCGCTTACCACCACGCCGTAGTTGGGCGTCTCCGCCCAGGGCACTTCGCGCGTGACCACGCTGGCGAGCGCGCCGCGCCGCCGGTGCTCGGCCACCGCCGCGCTCAGATCGAGGTCGATGATGGCGTCTCCGCAAATCACCACCGTGGTCTCGTCGAAGAAGCCGCCGAACTCCTGGATGTGCTTCATGCCGCCGGCCGAACCCAGCGCGAACGGCACGATCTCGCCCCTGCTGACGTGGCCCTCGAAGGAGTAGCCGATGTTCACCCCGAAGCGGCGGCCGTCGCCGAAATACTGCTCGATGCGCTCCGCCTGGTGGCTGGTGTTGATCATGATCTCGGTCACGCCGTGGCGCTGCAGGTGCTCGATCAGGTATTCCATCACCGGCTTGCCGAGGATGGGAATCATCGCCTTCGGCAGGTCGTGCGTCAGCGGCCGCACGCGCGTTCCCTTGCCGGCCGCAAGTATCATCGCTTTCATCGCTTTTCCCCCGCTTCGGCCGCCGGCCGAAAGATGTACGCATGCCCATCCTCCGCCGAGTTGCGCACGCCCATGTTCTCGATTTTGCCTTCGCTGAAACAGCGTCGATTCGGCGGGGATGTGTCGCAGGAATTCTATCGCCGGGCCGCTTTCTCGCGCCATAGTCCGCACGGCCTATTGCGCAATCCATCCGATGCCCGTGCGTCACGGAGCATGCCCGCCGACTTGCCCGCCCCTCCCCGGGCATAGCTCCTTCGGGCTATTGCACAAATCACGATCCGACCTATAATCAAGCCGTTAGTTTGGCTCGCATCACGACAACAATGATCATCCGCATCATTCGCAACATTCGCTTTGCTGCTTTGCTGCTCTCGGCTGCCGCATTGATCCTGGCCGCACCGGCGCAAGGCTCGACCCTGGCCTACTCGCACGACTTCCAGTGGGACGTCGGCGCCCCGGCGCCTTACGGCTGGTCGGCCGGCACCATCCAGTCGGCACCGAATCCGGACTACGACGGCTGGCGCCGCTTCCTGGGCGAATTTGTAAACGAAACCGTGACGCTGTCGCTGAACGATCTGGCGCCCCACGCCTTCGTCCAGGTGGAGTTCGACCTCTACCTGCTGCGCTCGTGGGACGGAGAATCCGACGAATTCGGCAAGGACTTCTTCGGCTTCAGGGCCGACGGCAGCCAGCTCCTGCGCGAGAGCTTCAGCAATGGCGGGGCCGGCCAGTCCTACTGCGGCTCGGCCTGCGTTTCCGGGCAAAGCGTGTATGCGCCGATGACCGGTGCCGCCGAAACCTACTCGCTCGGCTACCGATTCGACAACTGGCTGCCCGAGTCGCCGAAATACGGCACCTCGGAAGTCATGGACTCCGTCTACCACTTCTCCTTCACCTTCGCCCACGGCGCGAGCAACCTGCAGCTGGCCTTTTTTGGCGAGGGACTGCAGCCGTTCTGGGTAAATCGCGAAGGTGGCGGCTATTGGGACGAAAGCTGGGGGCTCGACAATGTCAGCGTCCACCTGATGCCGGTGCCCGAGCCGCAAACCTGGGCCCTGCTCCTTGCCGGTTTCCTGCTGGCATTCGCTGCGCGCCGTCGCGCCGCAGCTGACTTTTAAGTTTTCCTCAGTAAGGAAGCGACAGCTCGACGCCGGCATAACCGCCGGTGCCGCTGCCTTCATCGTGGCGCAGGCCGCCCTTGATCAGGGCCGCAGAACGGCCGCCGAGCGGCAGGGCATACAGCCCGCCCATTTGCGTCGCCGTGTAATCGGGCCCGCCATGGCGCAGCAGCTCGACGCCGAGCAGGGTGCGCGGCGCCAGGGGATGCAGCAGGCGTCCGCGCAGCCAATACTTGTCGGCACCGAAGACATAGGCGGCGCCGGCATTCACGCGCCAGGCGCCGAGGCCGCGCTCGGTCTCCGCCTGCAGCTTCGCCCGCAGATGGCTGCCCCGGCTATCGTTGGCGCGATCGTCCGGCGACAACTCCGTATGCTCGTAACGCGGGCCCAGATAGGCCGCCCACCAGTCGGCGCCGCTGGCGCCCCCCACGCCGACCGCCGCCTCCGCGCCGCGGGCGCGCGCATGCACCCTGGCGCCGTTCTTGTCGTATTCGTAGCGCGTCTCGTCGACCCACAGGCGCGCGCGCCAGGGCGCGGCGGACTGCGGCAGGACGACGGTGCCGACGTAAGCGTGGCGGCTGCCCTGGGCGCCGATTTCGGCGCCGGCCAGCGCGGTATTGTCGGAATGGGCGGAAAAGGAAGAGAAAGCGAGGCCGGCGGCGAGGAGGGAAAGTTGCGGCTTCCGTCGGATCGATCTCATTGGTCCCTTGTTGCGTTGCGGATGTTTCCGCGCAGGACATAATGATGCATGGGTTGGGTCGGCGTGGCAATGGTTTCGCGCAATTCGGCCACGCTGCCCAATCGGGTCACCCCGCGCCGGGTATACGCGCTCAGGGCCAGCGGCACCCCCGCCGGCACCGGCCTGAGCGCAATCAGGTGGCGTTCGGCAGCACCGATCGAGATGATGGCCATGACCGGCGCGTCCGCCGTCCGGACGATGGCCGGCGCCCAGCGCGGCACCGCAGCGGGCTTCTCGGGCGGCCTGCCGCTCAGCCAGCGCAGCAGGCGCTGCAACGGCGTCGGCGCGCGCTCGTCGAAGCGGTTGATCTTCCACTGCGCATCCGAGCCGTAGAGGAACACCGTCAGCTGGTCCTGCTCGTCCCGATCGCGCCAGCTGAAGCTGCAGCCGACTGCCTTCACGTAGCGCGCATCCTCCGTGCCGCCGTGCCGCAGCGACCGCACGGTCGCCTCCACGGCAAGCACCGTCGTCGGCATGAAAATGTCCACGCGCAACGCCCCGCCCGGCCGGAGCACGTCGCCGACGCGGCCGTAGAACGAAAAGCCTTCGCCGGAAATATCGTCGATGGTACCGAAGGCTGCCGGCTCGCCCGCCGTCGTCAGGCGCGCCGGCAACGGCACCGGAAAGCGGTACTCGCGCCGCTGGAAGCGCGAGCGTCCGCGGTGAAACCGCAGCAAAATCGCCGCCAGGCCGGAATTGACCAGCGCCCAGACGATGTTCGCCGCCAGCGCCGCATCGGGCAGCACGGGCACGCGCGCATGGATCGCCAGCGCCGCCGGCACGGCGAGGAAGTTCAGGCCGAACACCGCCAGCTGCGGCGCCAGCGGCAGCAGGCTGCGCTTGTCGGCGCCGAGCGCCTTGTCGGTGACGGCAAAGCGCACCTTCTTGCGGAAATAACCGAAGCTCGCCATCAGGAAGGCGGCGAAGCGCGCCATGTTGTACTGCTCGATGAGCAGCGCGCGCCCGTAGCCGCGGCCCATCTCCTCGAAGACCAGGAAAGTCAGCAGGTAATACGGCACGAAGCGCGCGAAGAACCCGGCATCCAGCTCGGTCAGCGGCATGATCCCGGTGAGCAGGACGAACACCGGCGCCAGGTAGAACACCAGCTTCTGCCAGCCGTCGAGGTAAGCGCAGACCGTGGCCAGATAGCACAGCCGCTGCGGCCCGGTGAGTCCGCGGGCGAACAGCACCCCCTCGCTGCGCCACACCTGCATCGCACCCTGCGCCCAGCGCAGGCGCTGTTTCAGGTACTGCGCCGCGCCGGCGGGGGCCACGCCGAAAGCGAGCGACTCGGCGTGGTACACCGAGCGCCAGCCCTTCTTGTGCAGGCGCAGCGAGGTGAGCAAGTCCTCGGTCACCGAGCCGATGGCCACCCCGCCGATGCCGTCGAGCGCACTCCGGCGCATCACCGCGCAGCTGCCGCAGAAGAACGCCGCATTCCAGAAATCCTTGCCGCGCTGGATGACACGCCAGAAGAAGGACTGCTCCATCCAGACGCGCCGCCCCTTGTCCGCCTGGCGGTGCTCGTACGAATCGAGATTGAAGAAATCCTGCGGCGTCTGCACGAAAGCCGTGTCCGCGTCCCGGAAATAGCCCAGGGTGCGCGTCAGGAAATCGCGCCGCGGCGCATGGTCGGCATCGAAGAAGGCGACGAACTCGCCGCGGGCATGGCGCAGCGCGTTGTTCAGGTTGCCGGCCTTGGCATCGGTGTTCTCCGAGCGCGCCAGATAACGGCATCCCAGCTCGTCGGCCAGCGCGCGCATCTCCGGCCGGTTGCCGTCGTCGAGCAGCCAGGTCTGATGCGGATAATCCATGCGCACGGCCGCCAGCAGCGTGCGGCGCACCAGTTCGGCCGGCTCGTTGATGGTCGGCACGAACACATCGACGGCGAGCCCGGCCATTGCCGGCGGCGGCTCGCGAAACGTCAGTCGCCCGGTCATGAACAGGTGCAGCAGCGTCAGTCCGAAGCCGAACAGCTCGGCGGCGTACACCACGGAAGAAAACAGCAGGGCGTCGCCGTTGAAAGTGAACGGACGCCAGCCCAGATATAGCAGCGCCGCCGCCAGATAGGCAGCGGCGAGCAGTCGCGCGGAGCGCGACAGCGGCTCGCTGCGGATCGGCTCCCCGGCATCGGCGGCGCGCTGCCGATCGTTCTCGGGCGAAGGGGTCAGGAACGCGTTCATGCACAAAGAAAAGAGCGATACCGCAACATTCTAGCGGTATCGCCCGATTTGGCGGGCCGGGGGCTTTGCCCCGGGTTGGCAGGATCAGTAACGGTGACGGTGTGGCCGGGACAAACGCCGGCGCGAGGCCAGGCCCATCAGGCCCAATCCGGCAGCCAGCAAGGCCCAGGACCCGGGCTCGGGCACCGCCGCAACGCTCACGTTATCGAGCAGCATGCCGACGTTGTCGCCGCCCGCATTCTGGAAGTCGATCGAAAAAATCCCGCTCGACGACGGCGTGAAAAACAGCGAAAAGCCGGTCCAGCCATCGTTCTGCGACAGGCTATAACTCGCCGAAACGGAACCGAATGCCACCCTCACCGATTCGGCCGCAGTGTTCCGATGGTTGCCCGCCAGCTGGAAACTGGCGACATAGCCGGTTCCGCCCAGCAGCGCGAAGCTGCGCGAGAGCAGGCCGGCGTTCGAAGTCGAACCATCGAGGTCGATGAACGCACCGCTTCCCGGAATGAAATCGTGGAAGCCGTTGCCGACAATGTCCACCGTGCCGCCGCCGGAGACCGTCCAGCCCGCAGGCACTGCATTCAGGGCGGTTGCATTCGCATTGAAATCGTCGCTGAACACGGGCGCGGCCTGCGCCGCCCCCGCGGCCGCCATCAGGGCGGCCAGAACAATCGCTCTCGTGCCATTCCTGTTCATGAGGCGCTCCCTTCAGGACAAACGCCGGCGCGAGGCCAGGCCCATCAGGCCGAATCCGGCCAGCATCAGCGCGTAAGTGGCCGGCTCCGGCACCGGGATGGCGACCAGCAGGTCCTGCGTGGCATTTTGGCCGCCGGCCACGCCCGTGCTGTCGAGTACCGTGAAGCTCCAGGCGCCGGCGGACTGCGCCGCCAGGCCGGACAGCCAGCCCATGGCCGTGCTGCGCGCGGTGGCGTTGCCGCCGCTGCCGAGTTCGAAGCTGCCGGCATCGACGTCGAGCGCGCCGTTGCCGTCGTAAGTGATCTCCCAGACGGCGATCTGGAAGGCAGCGGCGTTCTCGTTCGAGGCGTGCGAACTGGCGTAGTAGTTCGTATAGAGCCGGTTGAACAGGCCCACCTGCGCCGACGAAAAGCCGTAGGCTGCCGGCGTCACGGCGCTATAGTTCGTCCAGGTCGTGCCGAACGTCATGTTATGCATGACATCCACGCACATCGCCGAGAACGAATTGCCGTTCCAGGTGCCGGTGAACTCGCCGGCATAGGGAGTGATGTTTCGGGGAAGGTCGATGTCCGCGGCGGCCTTGCGCCCGCCGAGAAACCCGCTCATGTTGACCGTATCCGCCTGCGCGGCGCCCGCCGCGGCGCAGGCGAGGAGAAATGCGGCGGCGCGCATCGTCTTGCCGAGAGCCATGTCTTTACCCCTTGTTGTTGTAGGACTTTGCCGCAGGCCGAGCCGTGGCCTGCGGTTTCACGCCATGATATTCATTCCAAATGGCAGCGCAATAGTCCGACCGGCCTAGTCCGGGCGGACCGCCCATGCGCGCCCGGCAAGCCGGCTTCTCAGCCGCGGCTGCGACGCCTTCCCATCGCCCCCAGTGCCGTCAGCCCGGCGAGCAGCATCGCCCACGTGCCGGGCTCAGGCACCGGCGCCGCAGCCAAAAATTCCGCGCGAGCGAAATTCTCGTTGGAGAAAATCGCGCCGGTCGCCCCCCAGGCACCTCCGCCGACGACACTGCCGCCCGAAAGCAAAACCCAGCTGGCGGCAACATCGGAGGAATTGGCCGCATGGGCAAGCATCAGGCGGATCTGGTCAAAGCCGCCCGACGGAAGCGCCACGGGCGCGAGCCCTCCGACAAAACTCTGCGTATGGGCGGCGTAATCCTGATCGAAAAAACCGATGGCGGACGCGCCGCCGGAATTGATGACCGCCAGCATCAGCCGGTCGTCCAGGCCGATGCCGGAGTCGCCGACGCGGATGCCATACGACTCGCCCGGCGCGGGCGAATAGAAATCGAACTGACCGCTGACCGTGAAGTCGTGCCATTTCTTGAGGCCGTAGTTGTAGGAAGGATCGGCCGGGTTGTCGCTGTTGGAGGTATTGGTATTGAGCAAGACCGTTTGCACCAAGCGGGGAAGCCCCGTCGGCGTGTAACCCAATTGCGCCCCGGTGCCGTCGAGCAGGAGCCTGCCGCCGCTTTCCGGCCCGACCGTGGCGCCGGCAGGACCGACGATATAGGCGAAGGGCGTCGCCGGCGTGTACATCGGATTGTTCGGCGGCGGATTGCCGTCGTCGAAGGCATCGAGGAACATGCCCGGATTGGTCCCCTTCGAGACGCGAAACTCATCCACCTTGACGGTGTAGGCCATCGACGGCGCGGCGGCGGCGAACGATGCCGCGCCGCAGAGACAAGCGAGCAACTTGCGTGTTTTCATGGGTGTCCTCCTGGATATTGAGTCGCAGCTGCGACGAGGCAATTATGGAAAGGAGGAAAACCCGGCACATCATCCAAACGGAGTAAGCGGAATGATCCGTTCGGACTACGGCAGGCGGCAGATCAGTTGCGCGGCAGCCGTGCGCGCCAGTCGCCGGCCAGGCGATAGGGGCTGGCCGCCTCCGCCTCGCGGCGCAGCTGCGCGTAGTGCGCCAGCACCTTCGGCACGTAGTCGCGCGTTTCCGCGAAAGGCGGAATGCGCCGGCCATGGCGCAGCACGGCCGCCTCGCCGGCGTTGTAGGCGGCCAGCGCCAGCGGCAGCTCGCCGTCGAACAGCGCCAGCAGGTCGCGCAGATAGGCCGTGCCGGCGGCGACGTTCTGCGCCGGATCGAGCGGATCGCGGCTGCCGTAGCGCCGCGCCGTCTCCGGCATCAGCTGCATCAGGCCGAGCGCGCCCTTTGGCGAGCGCGCCCGCGCGTCGTAGCCCGACTCGACCGTCACCAGCGCATGCAGCAGCGCCGGATCCAGCCCGTGGCGGCGCGCCGCGGCGGCCAGCAGCCCCGCATGCGGCCGGCCCGGCAGCGCATCCGGCTGCGCAGCTAGGCGATAGGCCTGCGCGCCGCCGGCGAGGCGATACGGCGAAGCCTGCCCCGCGGCCTGCGCGGCGGCGCAGGCGAACAGCAGCAGCGCCGCCGCGCACCTCACGGCTTGCCCGCGAACAGCTGCCGCACGGCGAAGGCGCCGACCAGGGCGCCCGCCATGCCCGCAGCGAGATCCGCCCCGTCGGGATGGCGGCCCGGCAGGAACATCTGGAACACCTCGTCGGCGGCGCCCACGCAGCAGGCGACCAGAAAGGCGGCGAGCGGGCGCGTGCCGCGCCAGCCGGCGCTCAGCAGCGCGGCGAGGGCGCCGAAATACAGCATGTGCGCGGCCTTGTCGAGCGGCGGCGCAAGCAGGCCGACCGCCGCCGGCGTCGCGCCGAAGGAAAAGTGCCCCGCCACCGCCAGCAGCGCCAGGGCGAAGCAGCACGGGCGCAGCAGCCGCCAGGCGCGCTCAGTAGGCATTGCGGTCCCTCAGCACCACCAGCACCGTCTTGAAGATGATCCACAGGTCGAGGCCGAGCGACCACTGGCGCAGGTACTCCAGGTCGTACTCGATGCGCTTCTGCATCTTCTCGACGGTTTCCGTCTCGCCGCGGTAGCCGCTGACCTGGGCCAGGCCGGTGATGCCCGGCTTGACCTTGTGGCGCACCATGTAGCCCTTGATCAGCTTGCGATAGAGCTCGTTGTGCGCCACCGCGTGCGGGCGCGGCCCGACGATGCTCATGCGCCCCTGCAGCACGTTGACGAACTGCGGCAGCTCGTCGAGCGAGCTCTTCCTCAGGAAAGCCCCCAGCCGCGTCACCCGGCTGTCGTTCTTCGTCGCCTGGGCGATCTGCGCGCCGTCCTCGCACACCGTCATCGAGCGGAACTTGTAGACCACGATCTCCTTGCCGTCCACCCCGTAGCGGCGCTGGCGGAACAGCACCGGCCCGGGCGAGGACAGCTTCACCCCGGCGGCGATGGCCAGCATGAGCGGCGAGACCAGCAGCAGGATCAACAGCGAGAGCACGATGTCGCTCGTGCGCTTGACGAGCCCGCTCACCCCGCTGAAGGGCGAATCGCAGATCGCCACCACCGGCATGCCGCCGACGTCGTCGACGCGCCCCTGGATCAGATCGGTGAGAAAGATGTCCGGCGCGAAGTAGACCGAGGCGGTGGTGTCGCGCAGGTCGTCGAGCAGCGCCACGATGCGCGGCTGGGACGCCATCGGCAGGCTGATGTAGATGGCGTCGATGCGGTGCTGCTTGACGTAGACGGCCAGCTCGCCCAGCCGCCCGAGCAGGTCGTGTCCGGCCGACAGCTCGCCCAGGCGCTGCCGGCTGCGGTCGTCGAAAAAACCGACCAGCCGCGTGCCCAGGTACGCCTGCTCGCGGAACTGCTGCGCCAGGCGCAGCCCCGTCCCGTTGATGCCCGCCACCACCGCCGTCTTCTGGTAATCCTGCGAGGCCAGGACGCGCGGCACCAGCAGCTTGGCCGCGGCGTGCGCGACGATCAGCGACAGCGGCGCGGCAGCCAGCCAGCCCAGCACCACCTCCTCGCGGAAGGCCGCCAGATAGCCGCTGGCGTAGCCGAGCAGCAGCAGCAGGCCCGCCAGCAGCACCCAGTCGATGACCACCCCGCGCACGATGCGGCGGTAGCGGTCGTTCAGGCGCGAAGTGCCCGGAAAGCTGAGCGAAAACACGATCAGCGCCAGAATCACGTAAGGCGCCGAAAAGGCCTCCTCGTGATAGGCCGCGACGGCCGCCAGCGAACCGAGCAGCAGCGCCGGCTCCAGCAGTATCCCCAGCAGGGACACCAGCGTCAGCCGGGTGCGCAGCAGGTTCTGCTGCCGTCCTAGCACCGCCAGCATTCGCCATCCCCCATCGAATCTCCACACATCGCAAAGTCGGCGCCCGTTCCGGCAGCCGCAGCGGACTCCGGCCTGCGCCGGAATGGCCGGCCGCGACATCGCCGACCGAAAAAAATATACCAACCGCCGTGCATTAATTCACGGAAATAAATCACGCGGCCTGATAAATTTCGCCTAACACGATAGCATAAGCTGGCGGCGACCGCCAGATCAGCGGAGTTTATAAATATGACAAAAGTAATACAGTGCGACTCGTGCCGGACGGCGAACCTGGATATCTGAACCGAGAACACGGGGACGCGACATGATGTACAAAAACGGTGAGATCGACTACGGCGACTACTGCCGCCTGGTCGAGAGCGCGCTGGCGATCCAGCGCCGCTACCAGTTCTTTCTCTGGAGCCGCGGCGAGCTGCAGGTCTTCCTGCCGCACGCGACCGTGCTGTGCGCCACGGGCGACCTGACGCGCGAGAACTACCGGATCGAGCGCTTCTCCGAATACCCGGACGCGGACGGCGGCAAGGCCGGCCTCGACAACCTTCTCGCCAGGCTGGTCACCGCCTGGCGCCTGGACGGCCACGCCCCGCTGGTGCTCGAAGCGCCCCACGGCGCGGGCGGATCGTCCGGCGCCCTCGCCGCCGAACTCTGCCGCAGCGGCCTGTCCGGCTGCTCCGCCCACGGCCTGCTCGACCACGAGCACGGCATCGGCGCCTTCTTCGTCTTCCTCGGCGGGCTGTGCGAAGCGCCCCCGCTGCGCGCCCACCGGCTCGAGCTGCTGGTGCCGCACCTGTGCGCCGCCCTGCAGCGCATCGCCCACACCGAGCGCCTCGCCAGCCTCTCGCTCGCCGAGGCGCACCTGCTCAGCACGCGCGAGGCCGAGATCATGCACTGGATCCGCGCCGGCAAGACCAACCAGGAAATCGGCCAGATCCTCGACATCAGCCCCTACACCGTCAAGAACCACGTGCAGAAGATCCTGCGCAAGCTCAATGTCACCAACCGCGTGCAGGCCGCCGGCAAACACCACTCCGCCCCCACTGCAAGCGCCGCCATCCGCCCTGCCGTGCGGCTGGCCCGCGACCGCTAGCCGCCGATGCCGTCATACGGACGGCATGCATCCCTGCTACAATCCGCCACCCATGAGCTGCCCCATCGCACGGCGATGCCGGGCGGCGCTGCCGGCCGGGCATGCCCTCCTCCTGCTGTGCGGCGCCGTGCTGCCGGCTGCAACCCCCGCCCTGGCCGGCGAAGGCGAGGTATTCACTGCCATCGTTTCAGCCGACATCAACCGCGACGACAACGTCTTTCGGGTGCCGGACAACTTCAACCTGCTCGCCTTTGCCGGCAGCAGCGCGCGCGGCGACACCATTCGCAGCACCGGCCTCACCCTGCGCTTCGACAAGCCGATCGGCCGCCAGAACCTCCTGCTCGAAGCGCGCGCCCGCCAGATCCGCTACGACCGCTACGACTTCCTCGACCACGACCGGCTCGACTACACCGCGCGCCTCAAGTGGCAGCTCGGCAACCGCCTCTCGGGCGAGCTCTACCGCGAGCGCACCCAGCAGCTCACCGATTTCGGCGACTGGCGCTCGCCCACCCGCAACATACGCAACCAGACCGACACCGGCCTGAATGCCCGCTGGTGGCTGCACGCCGACTGGTACCTCACCGCGCGCCGCTCCCGCATCGAATCCGTGAACGACACCCTGCTGCGCCGTCCCAACGACAACACCGCCGAGATCGCCGAGGCCGGCGTCCTCTACCGCAGCGGCGGCAACAACGAGATCGGCTTCGTCCTGCGCGAGACCGACGGCGACTATCCCGTCAGCCCCGCCGCCCGCTACCGCCTGCGCAACGCCGAACTGCGCGGCGTCTGGCAGGTCGGCGGCAAGTCCACCCTGCGCGGCTACGTCGGCCGCGCCGAGCGCGACCACCCGCTCGCCCCGCAGCGCGACTACCGCGGCGTCAACGGCCGCCTCTCCTGGGACTGGGCCATCAGCGGCAAGACCGCGCTCAACCTCACCGTGCGGCGCGAACTCTCGGCCTATCACGACTTCGTCACCAACTACACCGTCACCGACTCGATCAGCATCGCCCCGTCCTGGCGCCCCACGGAGAAGACCGGCCTCATCCTCAGCCTCGAGCGCAGCACGCGCGACTTCGTCGGCGACATCAATCCGCTGATCAACTACCACCGCAAGGACGCCCAGCGCAGCGCCGCCCTCACCGGCATGTGGGACCCCTGGCGCTTCCTGCGCCTCACCGCCAGCCTGCGCCGCGACCTGCGCGACTCCAACGACAACGCCTTCGACTACAAGGCCAGCGGCGCCTATCTCGGCGCGCAATTCACCTTCTGAACGCACGGGCCTCGCCCGGCGCCGGCATTCGCACCGCGCGTATCACCAAAGTCGTAGAAACGGCATTACGGCATAGTCCGGATGAGCTATTTCAAACGGAACGAAAAGCTCGCATAATTCATCCATCCCACAAACAACAGGTCAGAGAAGGGGGCGCACCATGGTACTCAACAGGCTCGTACAGCGCACAAGCCGCATCCTCGCCATTGCCGCCTTGGCCCTCGGGCTCACGGCGGGCAATGCCTCGGCGACCACCTACAGCATCGGCGACCTGACCACCCTGGGCAGCTATTCCGGGGCCAGCGGCTCGTTCGCCGCCGGCGCCAGCATCAGCGACGCATGGAATTTCACCCTCTCCGGCGGCAGCAACAGCTTCGTCGGCCTGCTCACCAGCGTGTTCACGCCCTTTACCGGGATGATCTCCGGCCTGAGCGCCACCCTTTACGGCCCGGGCGGCATGGCGATTCCCTGGTCGGTCATCCTCACGCCCGGCGGCTACGGCGTGCAATATGCCCTGTACGGCGGCACACTGCCCGTCGGCGCCTACTCCCTGGCCGTCACGGGCACGGCGGTCCACGCCACGACTTACTCGATCGACCTTACCGCCGCCGTCCCCGAACCTGGCCAATGGCTGATGTTCTTTGCCGGCATCGCCATGATCGGCGCGATGGTGCGCAGGCGCTCGACCTGACGGCACCGGCGGCCCGGCCGACGGGCCGCTGCGACACAACATCGCGGACAGGCCGACGCCTGCCCGCGATTTGTTTATCATAAGCGCCGTCCAGGGCGCATAATCCAGCCTCCCGCAACGAACACCGTCGACACGCCATGAAACCCAGCGCACGCACCGCCCTCGCCGTTGCCGCCCCCCTCGCCGCCCTATTCCTGCTCGCCGCCTGCGGCAAGGACGACGGCAAGAAAACCGCCACCCAGATCGCCGCCCGGGTGAACAAGGCCGAAATCTCCGTCCACCAGATCAACCAGGCCCTCTCGCGCGCCGGCAACGTCCCGCCCGAGCAGGCCAGGCAGGCCGGCCGCCAGGTGCTCGACAAGCTCGTCGAGCAGGAACTCTTCGTCCAGCAGGCCGCCGAGAAAAAGCTCGACCGCGACCCGAAGGTGATGCAGGCCCTCGAAGCCGCGCGCCGCGAGATCCTCGCCCGCGCCTACGCCGAGCAGGTGATGGGCAACGCCGCCAAGCCCGGCGCCGACGAAATCAAGTCCTTCTACGCCGGCCACCCCGAGCTGTTTGCCGAGCGGCGCATCTTCAACCTGCAGGAACTCGCCATCCGCGCCGGCGCCGAGCAGCTGCCGGCCCTGCAAGACGCCATCGGCAAGAGCAAATCCTTCGCCGAGGTCGTCGACTGGCTCAAGGCGAACAAGGTCCCCTACGCCGCCAATGCCGGCGTGCGGCCCGCCGAGCAGCTGCCGATGGAACTGCTGCCCAGGTACCACGCCCTCAAGGACGGCCAGGTCGCGCTCCTCACCGGCCCGAACGGCGCCATCGCCGTGCATGTCGTCGGCTCGCAAAAGGCCCCGCTCGACGAAAAGGCCGCCACCCCCTTCATCGAGCAATTCCTGCAAAACCGCAAGCGCGTCGAACTCGCCGGCGCCGAGCTCAAATCGCTCAGGGCCAAGGCCAGGATCGAATACCTCGGCGACTTCGGCCCGCCCGAGGCCGCCCCCGCGCCGGCCGCCGCAGCCCCTGCGCCGGCCCCGGCGGACAAATCCGCCGGCGGCGACAAGCACATCGACAAAGGCCTCGCCGGGCTCAAGTAAACCCATCGCCACCACGCACACGGAGACAGCATGCGCGCCACCGGACTCATCCTCCTTCTCGCCGGCCTGCTCGCCGCCGGCCCGGCCGCCGCCCAGGGACGCGAAACCACCCTGGGCGCCGGCGACATCGTCAAGATCACCGTCTTCCAGAACCCCGACCTGACCACCGAGACGCGGGTATCCGAAGGCGGCGCCGTCACCTTCCCGCTGGTCGGCGCCGTGCCGGTGGGCGGCCTCTCGGTGCCGTCCGCCGAGAAGAAGATCGCCGACATGCTGCGCGAAGGCGGCTTCGTGCTGCAGCCGCAGGTCAACGTCCTCGTCGTGCAAAGCCGCAGCAACCAGGTCTCCGTGCTCGGCCAGGTCAACCGTCCCGGCCGCTTCCCGCTCGACACCGCCAACAGCCGGCTCTCCGACGTCCTCGCCCAGGCCGGCGGCATGACCGCGCAGGGCGACGACACCGTCACCCTGGCCGGCGTGCGCCAGGGCCAGCCGGTGCGCCTGCAGATCGACGTGCCCGCCATCTTCCAGCGCGGCGACGCCGACAAGGACATCCTCGTGCAGCCCGGCGACACCATCTACGTGCATCGCGCCCCGATGTTCTACATCTACGGCGAAGTGCAGCGCCCCGGCGCCTTCCGCGTCGAGCGCGACATGACCGTGATGCAGGCCCTCGCCCAGGGCGGCGGCCCGACCCTGCGCGGCACCGTGCGCGGGCTGCGCGTGCACCGCAAGGACACCGAGGGCAAAGTCAGCGAAATCGAGCCGGCGCTCGCCGACAAGATCCAGCCCGAGGACGTCATCTACGTCCAGGAAAGCCTGTTTTAAGGAGCCCCGATGAACTTCCAGCAATTTCTGCTCATCCTGCTGGCGCGCTGGCGGGTGGTGCTCTACACGCTGGCCGCCACGGTGGCCACCACCCTGATCGTCAGCCTGCTGCTGCCCTCGCAATACACCGCCGGCACCGCCGTGGTGGTCGACGTCAAGTCGCCCGACCCGATCATGGGCACCGTCCTGCCCGGCCTGATCAGCCCCGGCTACATGGCCACCCAGATCGACATCATCCAGAGCAACAAGGTCGCCTACCGCGTCATCAAGATGCTCAAGCTCGACGAAAACCCCACCGCGCGCGAGCAATGGCAGGACGACACCGAAGGGCGCGGCAGCATCGAATCCTGGCTCGCCGAACTGCTCAAGAAAAAGCTCGACGTCAAGCCCTCGCGCGAGAGCAACGTCATCTCCATCAGCTACACCGCCACCGACGCGAAATTCGCCCAGGTCGTCGCCAACGCCTTCGCCCAGGCCTACATCGAAGCCAACATCGACCTGCGCGCCGAGCCCGCCAAGCAATACGCCGCCTGGTTCGACGCCCGCTCGAAACAGCTGCGCGACCAGCTCGAAGCCGCCCAGGCCAGGCTCTCCGCCTACCAGCGCGAGAAAGGCATCGTCGCCGTCGACGAACGGCTCGACGTCGAAAACGCCCGTCTGGCCGAACTCTCCACCCAGCTCGTCATCGCCCAGGGCCAGCGCGTCGAGAGCGGCTCGCGGCAGACCCAGGCGCGCGGCGACGCCGCCAGCCTGCCCGAAGTCATGCAAAACCCCCTCGTGCAGGGCCTCAAGGCCGACCTGGCCCGCCAGGAAGCCAAGCTCGAAGAACTCGCCGGCCAGCTCGGCCGCAACCACCCGCAATACCAGCGCCTGCAGGCCGAGGTCGACGCCCTGCGCGACAAAGTCGACGCCGAGACGCGCCGCGTGGCCGGCAGCATCGGCACCGCCAACCGAGTCAACCTGCAAAAGGAAAGCGACATCCGCACCGCGCTCGAAGCCCAGAAAACCCGCGTGCTCGAACTCAAGCAGCAGCGCGACGAACTCAGCGTGCTGCAGCGCGAAGTCGAAAGCGCCCAGCGCGCCTTTGACCTGGTCACCCAGCGCCTGACCCAGACCAACCTCGAAAGCCAGGTCAGCCAGACCAACGTCGTGCTGCTCAACCCGGCCGCCGAACCGATCGACCCGTCCAGCCCGAAGATCCTGCTCAACCTGGTGCTCGCCATCTTCCTCGGCACCCTGCTCGGCGTGGGCGCCGCCCTCCTCATGGAAATGACCGACCGCCGCGTGCGCGCCGCCGAAGACATTGTTGAATTCGCCGGCCTGGCCGTGCTCGGCATCATCGACGCCCGCGCCGGCCAGCCGCCGCAGCGCTGGTTCGGCCGATTCCGCCGTCGCGCCGCCGCGTAAAGCAAGGAACCCGCCCATGACC
>WBUF01000027.1 GCA_008933825.1 Rhodocyclaceae bacterium
GCCACAGGCTGTTCGCCGTCGGCCGGCCGGCCGCTTCGCGCGCCGCATTCACCGCATGGTTGTGCAGGATCACCTGCGCCTCGTTGATCAGGCGCCGCCAGTCGCGGGCGTCCTCGCCCTGCGGCAGGAAGGGTTCGAGCGTGCGGCCGGCGACCGCCGCGGGCGGATGGGTGGCGATGCGCGGGGCGGCCTTTGCGCGCAGGTACCAGCGGCGCGGATGCGGTGCGAGGAATTCGCCGAAGTCGGCGAGGTGTTCGTTGAGCGCGGCGGCGAGCTGCGCCGCCTCGTCGGCGGCGAGGTCCGGGCCGGCCGCATCGACGACCAGGGTGTTGCGCGAAAAGCGCAGGTGCACCGGATCGGCGCAGAGCCAGGCGTCGGCGCCGGGGTCGCGGCCTTCGCCCAGCCAGCGCAGCGCGCCAATGGGCAATTCTCGCCGTTCGTCGCCCGCCACGCCGAAAGCTCCGCACAGCCAGCGTTCCGGCGAGAGCGCCGGGCCGCGCGCGCGACGGCCGCGGCCGAGGAGGGCGTGCAGGGCGGGCAGTTCGAGGCCGCGCGTAATCTCTCCGACGGAATCCTTCGGCCAGAGCAGGCCGGGAACGACGATGTGAAGCAGCATCCGCGAAATGTTAACATAGCGCATGCAGTTTGAACTCTTCATCGGCCTGCGCTACACGCGCGCCAAGCGGCGCAACCATTTCATCTCCTTCATCTCGCTGATCTCGATGTGCGGCATCGCGCTGGGCGTCGCCGCGCTGATCGTCGTGCTGTCGGTGATGAACGGCTTCCAGAAGGAGCTGCGCACGCGCATCCTCGGCGTCGCCTCGCACGTGCAGGTCTCCGGCCCCGAGGGCGAGCTGGCGGCCTGGCAGCAGGTGGCCGACCAGGCCCTGAAGCACCAGTCGGTGCGGGCGGCGGCGCCCTACGTCGCGGCGCAGGGCATGCTGTCCTTCGACCAGACGGTGCGCGGCACGCTGGTACGCGGCATCCTGCCGGACGCCGAGGAGCAGGTAGCGGATTTCAACCGCCACATGCGCAGCGGCTCGATGCAGCTGCTCAAGCCCGGCGAATTCGGCATCATCCTCGGCGCGGAACTCGCGCGCGCGCTGCGCGTCTTCATCGGCGACAAGGTGACGCTGATCGCGCCGCAGGGCCTGGTGACGCCGGCGGCGATCCTGCCGCGCCTGAAGCAGTTCAAGGTGGTGGGCCTGTTCGAAGCCGGCATGTACGAGTACGACTCCGGCCTGGCGCTGATCCACCTCGCCGATGCGCAGGCGCTCTACCGCATGGAGGACCGCGTCTCGGGCGTACGCCTCAAGCTCGACGATCTTTTTGCCGCGCCGCGCGTGGCGCGCGAGCTGCTCACCCTGGTCGAGGGCGACGTTTTCATCGCCGACTGGACGCGCAGCCACGCCAACTTCTTCCGCGCCGTGCAGATCGAGAAGAACGTCATGTTCATCATCCTGCTGCTGATCGTCGCGGTGGCCGCCTTCAACATCGTGTCCACGCTGGTGATGGCGGTCACCGACAAGGAGTCCGACATCGCCATCCTGCGCACGCTGGGGGCGAGCCCGGGCAGCATCATGCAGGTGTTCATCGTGCAGGGCGCCTTGATCGGCACAATAGGCCTGGCGCTGGGGCTGGCCGGCGGCGTCGCGCTGGCGCTCAACATCGATGTCGTGGTGCCGGCCATCGAGCGGCTGTTCAACACGCAGTTCCTCGCCAAGGAGGTGTATTACATCTCCGAGCTGCCCTCCGACCTGCAGTGGCGCGATGTCGGCATCATCGCTGCCGTGTCCTTCGCGCTGACCTTGCTGGCGACGCTGTATCCGAGCTGGCGCGCCTCGCGCGTGAATCCTGCGGAAGCCTTGCGGTATGAGTGAGCTTGCCCTCTCCTGTCGCGGCCTGCAGAAGACCTACGTCCAGGGCAAGGTCGCGGTGCCGGTGCTCGCCGGCGTCGACCTCGACATCGCGCGCGGCGAGCGTGTCGCCATTGTCGGCGCCTCGGGATCGGGCAAGAGCACGCTGCTGCATCTGCTCGGCGGGCTGGATGCGCCCACGGCAGGCACGGTCAGCCTGCTCGGGCGCGAGCTGACGAAAGTGGACGAGGCCGAGCGCGGCCGGCTGAGAAACGAGTCGCTCGGCTTCATCTACCAGTTCCACCACCTGCTGCCGGAATTCTCCGCGCTGGAGAACGTTGCCATGCCGCTCCTGATCCGGCGCCTGCCGCGCGCCGAGGCCGAGGCACGGGCGGCGCAGATGCTGAAGGAAGTCGGCCTCGGCCATCGACTGGCGCACACGCCGGGCGAACTCTCCGGCGGCGAGCGCCAGCGCGCCGCCGTGGCGCGCGCCCTGGTGACGCAGCCGGCCTGCGTGCTCGCCGACGAGCCGACCGGCAACCTCGACCGCCACACCGCCAGCGCCGTCTTCGACCTCATGCTGGCGCTCAACGAAAGCCACCGCACCAGCTTCGTCATCGTCACCCACGATCCGCAGCTTGCCGCGAAGGCGCAGCGCACGCTGCTGCTCGACGACGGCCGGCTCGGCTAGTCCGGGCTTTGGCCGAGGCGCCGCTTGCGCCAGGCCCACACCAGGTAGTAGCGCCAGGCGATGCGCACGCCGAAATAGCCGCCGGCCGCCAGCGCCGAGGCGAGCAGCAGCAGGCCCAGCGCCAGCGGCTTGCCCAGGTGCACCATCCAGTCCGCCAGCGCCTGCGTCCAAGCCCAAACGCCCTGCATGCCCCACTCGGGCGGTGCGACGAATTCCGCGCCGCCGCCCAGCACCAGGCGCCCGAGCCCGTAGGCGAGCACGTAGAGCGGCACGATGGTGAGCGGGTTGGTGTAGAGCGTCGTGAGCAGCGCCAGCGGCAGGTTGACGCGAAACACCACCGCGCAGATGGCGGCGCCGAGCATCTGGAAGGGGCCGGGGATCAGCCCGCAGAACAGACCCGCCGCCACGCCGCCGGCCGCCGAGTGGCGGTTCAGGTGCCACAGGCGCGGATGCAGCAGCGTGTTGCCGAACGGCGCCAGCCAGCGGTTGGCGCGGATCGCCTCATGGTCGGGCAGGATTTTGCGAAGGCGTTTGCGCATGCGTAACGAATTGTAGCCCGTACAATCGCGTTCCATGCGCATGGGCATACTCTGCTTCGCCCTCGGCGTCTGGCTGCTGCAGCAGCAAGGCGCGCTGCCGGCATGGGACACGCTGGCGTTGCAGGGCGCCGTCCTGGCGGGACTGACTTTTGCCGCCTGGCGCCCGAACCGGCGCGCCCGCCCGCGGGCGGCGCAGTTGGCCGCGCTCCTGGCGGCTTTGCTTGCCGGCTTCCTCTGGGCGGCGCTGCTGGCGCAGTGGCGGCTGGCGGATCGCCTGCCGGCGGAAAACGAGGGCCGCGATGTCCTCGTGACGGGCGTCATCGCCGGCCTGCCGGAGCCGTACGAGAACGGCGCACGCTTCGTCTTCGAGGTGGAACGCGCCGGCGCGGCGCTGCCTTCCCGCATCTTGCTCGCCTGGTATGCCGGCGTGCGGCCGGAGGAAGACGACGCGCGCCATCTGCTGCCGTCGCTGCATGCCGGGGAGCGCTGGCAGCTTACCGTGCGGCTGAAGCAGCCGCACGGCAACCTCAATCCGCACGGCTTCGACTACGAAGCCTGGCTCTTCGAGCGCGGCATCCGCGCCACCGGCTATGTGCGCCCCGCCGGCGACAACCGGCGCCTCGAGGCCTTCGTCTGGCGGCCTGCCTATGCCGTCGAGCGGCTGCGCGAACGCGTTCGCGAGCGCTTTCAGCGCGTCCTGCAGGGGCGGGACTACGCCGGCGTGCTGGTGGCGCTGGCAGTGGGCGACCAGCGCGCCATCGACGGCGGCCAGTGGTCGCTCTTCGCGCGCACCGGCATTTCTCACCTGATGAGCATTTCCGGCCTGCACGTCACGATGGTGGCTGCGCTCGGCGCCTGGCTGGCCAATTTTTTCTGGCGCCGCCGGCCCGCGCTGATGCTGCGCCTGCCGGCGCAGAAGGCCGCTGCCGCGGCCGGCTGGTCGGCGGCTTTCGCGTATTGCCTTCTCGCCGGATTCGGCGTGCCGGCGCAGCGCACGCTCTACATGCTATCGGTGGTGGCGCTGGCGCTGTGGCTGGGGCGCGCCGCCGCCGGCAGCCGCGTGCTGGCGCTGGCGCTCCTGCTGGTGCTGCTCGCCGATCCCTGGGCGGTGCTCGCCGCCGGCTTCTGGCTGTCCTTCGGCGCAGTGGCGCTGCTGTTCCACGTCGGCACGGGGCGGCTGGCGACGGGGCACTGGCTGGCCGAATGGGCGCGCGCGCAATGGGCGGTGACGCTTGGCCTGGTTCCGGCGCTGCTGGCGCTGTTCCAGCAGTTCTCGCTCGTCTCGCCGCTTGCCAATGGGCTGGCGATTCCCGTCGTCAGCCTGGTCGTCACGCCGCTGGCGCTCGCCGCCGCCGTGCTGCCCCTCGATGCGCTCCTGCTGCTGGCGCAGCAGATCGTTGCATGGCTGATGGCCTTCGTCGAGTGGCTGGCGGACCTGCCCTTTGCGATGTGGCAGCAGGCCGCGCCGCCGGCCTGGGCGGTGGCGCTGGGCGTCCTCGGCTGCGCCTGGCTGCTCATGCCGCGCGGCTTTCCGGCGCGCTGGAACGGCGTCTTCCTCATGCTGCCGCTGGTGCTGGTCGAACCGCTGCGGCCGGCCGCAGGCGAGCTGCGCCTGACCGTGCTCGACGTCGGCCAGGGCCTTGCCGTGCATGTGCAGACGGCGCACCACGATCTCGTCTATGACACCGGCGCGCAGTACTCGACCGACGCCAACAGCGGCAACCGTATCCTGGTTCCCTTCCTGCGCGCGAGCGGCGTGCGCCGCCTCGACGGCCTGGTCCTCTCCCACGAGGACAAGGACCATGCCGGCGGTGCGCTGTCGCTCGTCGACGCGCTGCCCCTCGGCTGGACGATGAGTTCACTGCCGGCGGCGCATCCTTTCCGCGAAGCGCCGGGTCACCGCCCCTGCACGGACGGCGAGGCCTGGGAATGGGACGGCGTGCGCTTCGAACTGCTGCATCCGGAGGCGGCCGGCTACGCGGCGATGCGCAAGAGCAACGACATGAGCTGCGTGCTGAAGCTGACGTCTTCCCACGGCAGCGCGCTGCTGACGGGCGACATCGAGGCCGCTGCCGAGCAGGCGCTCGTCCGGCGGCATGGCGGGCGCCTGAAGGCCGATGTCCTGCTGGCGCCGCACCACGGCAGCCGCAGCTCCTCGTCGCCGGAATTTCTCGCCGCGGTGGGGGCTCGGACGGCGATCTTTCCGGTTGGCTACCGCAACCGCTTCCGTCATCCGCACGAGACAGTGTGGCGGCGCTACGAGGAATCCGGGATGCGGCTAGCCCGCACAGACCGCGACGGCGCCGTCACGGTCGATTTCGCCGTGCCGTGGCGACTGACTTTCGAGCGTGTGATGCGCCGCCGCTACTGGCACGGCCGCTGAGTTTCGAAGAGAATGCGCGCATGAAGATAATCGTCCTGCTCGCCGCGCTGGCGGCCCTGCCTGCGGCGGCCGAAACCCTGCCGCCGGTGGAATTGTACGTGCCGAAGGTCTGTCTCGCCTGTCTCGAGTGGGCCGAGCACCTGCGCCAGAACGGCTTCAGGGTCACCGTGAAAGAGGCCGAGGACATCGCGGCCGTCAAGCGCCGCTTCAAGGTGCCGGCGGATGCCGCGTCGCGCATGACCGCGCGCGTGGCGGACTATTTCGTCGAGGGCCATGTGCCGGCCGGCGACATCAAGGATTTGCTCAAGGAGAAGCCCAGGGCGCGCGGGCTGGCCGTACCCGGCCTGCCGATGGGCGCGCCGGGCTTCGAGCCGACCGGCGCCGACGCCAACTGCGAGCGCGGCTGCACCATCCTGGACCCGAACAGCGGCGAGCGCATCCCGCGCCGCGAGTTCTTCAATACCCTGCTGGTGCTGCCGGACGGCAAGACGAAGGTCTGGGCGCGGCACTAGCCGAACAATTCCCGGAACATCCCCTTCGCCCAGTCGGCGTCTTCCCCTCGCGGGTTGGGGTCGGCATGCTGCTTCGTCGCCTGCACGATGAGGCCGTCGCCGCGCAGGCGGTACCGCGTGTCGACGCGCAGCGATTCCGGCGGCGCCAGCGCGCTCATCACGAAACAGCTGCTTTCCGGCAAGGTCGCATCGGGCAGGCTGCCGCGTGCGCGGGCGGCGATTTCCCGTGCGGCGATGCGGCCCAGGCGCGCCGCCAGATGCCCGCTCTTCGGGTAGTGGCCGAACAGCGGCGAAGCCGGGCCGATCAGGTCGCCGACCAGGAAGACGCGCGTGTCGCCGGCGGCGTGCAGGCGCAGCGGATCCTGTGCCGCCCAGCCGCCGGGCTTTCCGTCCTTGTCGTGTCCGATGAGCCCCGCCTGCCAGGCCAGTTCGCCGGCCTGCTGCGGCGGCATGAGGAGGGCGTCGTCGAAGCGGATGTCGTCGAACTCGGTGGCGATCGTCTTCGCGAACGGGTCGACCGACCTGATGCGCGCATGCGGCAGCACGGCAATCTGGTCGCGGTAATGCGCCTCGAACACTTCTGCGAAGCGTTGCGGCGGCGGGTTGGGGTCGAGCAAAGTCAGTCTGGCCGGGACGGCGCGGGTCTTGAACAGATGCGCGATCACCAGCGCCCGCTCGTAGGGGGCGAGCTGGCAGCGGAAAGGCGGGGAGGGAACGGTCATGACCAGGTCGCCGCGCCTGAAGTTGTCCAGCCGCGCCTTCAGCGCGACGAGTTCGCCGCCCGGCGTCCAGGCGCAGGCAAAGCGCGTGCGCGCCTCGTCGATGGTGCGGCGGTCGTCGCCGAACCAGGCCGCCCAGTCGTGACGGATACCGACGGCCAGCACCAGCCAGTCGTAGTCGAGCGTGCCGGTGGCGGTGTGCACGCGGCGTCGCTCGCGGTCGATGGCCGTCACCTCGGCCTGCAGGAAGGTGTAGCCGAAAGTTAGCGCGGCGGCGCGGCAATCGTGCGCCAGCAGCTTCCCGTCCACCAGCCCGGCCAGCCACTGGTTCGACAATGGCAGGGAGAAGAAGGACGGGTTGCGCTCCAGCAGCACCACCTCCAGTTCCGGCGCCAGGGCGCGCAGGTGGCGTGCCGCTGCGAGGCCGCCCCAGCCGCCGCCGACGACGACCACGCGCCGGCCCTTCGACGCGGGCAGCAGCCCCGGCGCCTGCTGTGCGAACAGCGGCGCGGCGCAGGCGGCGAGGGCGGCGGAGAGCAGGCGACGACGGGTGAAAGCCATGGCGCCGAGTTTAACGATAAACTCTCCAGCCAAGGAGATGCCTATGAGCGAAATGCGCCAACACACCGTCCAGTGCCTCAGCCCCGGGGGCCTGCACCGCATGGCCTACGTCGAGTGGGGCGATCCGCACAACCCGCGCGTGCTGGTCTGCGTGCACGGCCTCACGCGCAATGCGCGCGACTTCGACGTCCTGGCGAAGTCGCTGACCGGGCATTACCGCGTCGTCTGCCCCGACGTCGTCGGCCGCGGCCGCAGCAACTGGCTGCGCATCAAGGACCACTACCAGGTGCAGCAGTACGCCGCCGACATGGTGACGCTGATCGCGCGCCTCTGCGTGGACGAGGTGCACTGGGTCGGCACCTCGATGGGCGGCATGATCGGCATGGCGCTCGCCGCCCAGGCCGAGACGCCGATTTCCCGCCTGGTGCTGAACGACGTCGGCCCGGTGATCAGCGCCGTGGCGGTGAAACGCATCGGCGAATACGTCGGCCTGGCGCCGCAGTTCGCCAGTCTCAAGGAGGCCGAGCAGTACGTGCGCCTGGTCAGCGCGACTTTCGGGAAACTGACCGACGCACAATGGAAGCACCTCACCGAGCACGTCACGCGGCAGAAGGCCGGCGGCGGCTATGAGTTCGTCTACGACCCCGGCATCGCCGAGCCCTTCCGGGCGGCGATGAACGACGAGGACGTGCTCCTCTGGCCGCTCTACGACGCCATCCGCTGCCCGACCCTGGTGGTGCGCGGGGCGGAATCCGATCTGCTCAGCCACGAAACCTGCCTGGAGATGGGCGCGCGCGGCCCCAAGGCCACCATCGCCGAGATCCCCGGCGTTGGCCACGCGCCGATGTTCCTGGATGAAGCGCAGGTGGCGGTGGTGCGCGAATTCCTGCTCGCCGGATGAAAGCCGCCTTCATCCGCCGCTACGGTGGCAACGACGTTCTCGAACTGGGCGAGCTGCCGGCGCCGCAGGCGGGGCCGGGCGAGCTGCTGGTGGAGGTGCATGCCGCCAGCGTCAACCCGGTCGACTTCAAGATCCGCGACGGCATGCTGAAGCTGATCGTTCCCTTCGGTTTTCCGCTCATCCTCGGCAACGACCTCTCCGGCACGGTGCAGGCGGTCGGCGACGGCGTGACGCGCTTTGCGCCCGGCGACGCGGTGTTCGCGCGCATGGACAAGCGGCGCATCGGCGCCTTCGCCGAGCTCGCCGTGGTGGCCGAGGCGGATGCGGCCCTGAAGCCGGCGAACCTCAGCCACACCGAGGCGGCCGCGGTGCCGCTGGCCGGCCTCACCGCCTGGCAGGCGCTGTTCGAGATCGGCGGTTTGACGGCCGGGCAGAAAGTGCTGATCCACGCCGGCTCGGGCGGGGTGGGCACGTTCGCCATCCAGCTTGCCCGCCACGCCGGCGCGACGGTCGCCACCACCGCCGGCGCGCGCAATGCCGAACTGGTGCGCAGCCTCGGCGCCGACATCGTCATCGACTACCAGGCGCAGCGCTTCGAGGATGTCGTCAGCGGCCAGGACCTGGTCTTCGACACGCAGGCCGGCGACATCCGGCACCGTTCCTTCGCCGTGCTCAGGCGTGGCGGCGTGCTGGTGAGCATCGCCGGCAAGCCGGACGGCCGGCTGGTGCGCGAATTCGGCCTGAATCCGCTCCTCGGCGTGCTGCTCGACTTCCTCAACCGCAAGACCCTGCGCCTGGCGAAGCGGCACGGCGTGCGCTACGAATACCTGTTCATGCACCCGAGCGGCGAACAGCTGGAAGAAATCGGCCGGCTGCTCGCGGCAGGCAGCGTCAAGCCGGTCATCGACAGGGTGTTTCCGCTCGAGCAGGCACGCGAGGCGCTGGCCCATGTCGAGGCCGGCCACGCCACCGGGAAGGTGGTGGTCGAGGTGAAGGCGGGCGGGTAACCACTCCCCGACGCAAGGTCGCCGTGTCGCGGGGACTGACTTTCCTGTGGAGCGGCCTATGACCGCAATGATCGGGGCGTTGACGCCCCTCCCAAGCAAATCGTAGCTACTTCGGATAGCACAGAAAGGGAGATTGGATTCATGTAGGCGGCTTTGGAACTGACAATGTAAACTCTGGCCGGTGGAATGAATGAGGGGCGTGTAATGACAACAGAAAATCAGGGGCATAAAGCCCGTATCGAATATCTGCGCGTGGAAAATTACCGTGCGCTCAGACACGTTGAGTTCAAGAACATCACGCCGATGACGGCGCTGCTCGGGCCCAATGGCAGCGGCAAGTCCACCGTTTTTGACGTTTTTGCCTTTCTGTCGGAGTGCTTCGAGTCCGGTCTGCGCCGGGCCTGGGATCGCCGCGGGCGCGCGAAGGAACTGAAGACTCGCGGCGGCGAGGGGCCAGTCGTGATCGAGATTAAGTACAAGGAACCTAGTTATCCGGTCATTACCTATCACCTTGCCGTGGATGAGCGCAAGGGCGCTCCTGTCGTGATGGAAGAGTGGCTGCAATGGCGAAGAGGCAGTTATGGGAAGCCGTTCCGTTTCCTGGACTACAGGGAAGGGCATGGCAAAGCCATCAGTGGGGAATTGCCGGACGAGCAGGATTCCCGCGTGGATATTCCCTTGAAGTCGTCGGACCTGATCGCCGTCAATGCGCTCGGACAGTTTGCCGAACACCCGCGTGTGGCGGCTCTTCGTGATTTCATCACCAGTTGGTACGTCTCCTACTTCTCTGTCGACGAGACGCGCGGACAGCCCGAGGCTGGGCCGCAGGAGGGGCTGTCTCGCACGGGGGACAATGTCGCAAATGTCATCCAATACCTGGCCGAACAGCATCCGGATCGGCTCGAACATATTTTCAGTGTGTTACGTGCCCGAGTGCCCCGGGTCGAACGGGTTCTCGCCGAAGCCATGCCCGACGGACGCTTGCTTTTGCAGATCAAGGATGCGCCTTTCGATAATCCGGTGCTGGCGAAATTTGCTTCCGATGGAACGCTTAAGATGCTTGCGTATCTCGTGCTTTTGTACGATCCCGCACCGCCACCGTTCGTCGGCATCGAGGAGCCGGAGAATTTTCTGCACCCGCGCTTGCTGCCCGAACTGGCGGAGGAGTGTCGCGCCGCGTCCGAGCGGTCCCAGTTGCTGGTCACGACGCATTCGCCGTTTTTCGTGAATGCGTTGGCCGCGGAAGAAGTGCGCGTCCTCTATCGTGATGAACAGGGCTATACGCAGGCGGTGCGTGCAGCCGATATCTCAGGCGTGCCGGAATTCATGGAAACGGGCGCTTCTCTCGGACATCTCTGGATGGAAGGGCGGTTCGGCGTTGGAGACCCGCTTGTGCGGTCCGGCGCACCCGCAAGGCGGGGGAAGGCCAAATGACGGTCGAGCATGTCGAGTTGCTTGTCGAGGAACCCTCGATGGAAGCCGCGCTCCGCCTGCTTCTGTCGAAGATTCTCGGTGATCTTTCCTTCGAGGTTTATGCGCATCAGTGCAAGGATGAATTGCTGCTGCGATTGCCGGAGCGCCTCCGTGGCTACGGCCGGCGGTGTAAGAGTGACGCATGGTTTCGCGACAATTGCCGCATTGTTGTGGTCGTCGACCGCGATGACGATAGTTGCGTCAGACTCAAACAGCGCCTTGAGAAAGTTGCCAAGGAAGCTGGGCTGCTGACACGTACGGCAGCAAAAGGTAAATCCTCCTATGTGGTTGCCAACCGGCTTGCCATTGAAGAGCTTGAGGCCTGGTATTTCGGCGACTGGCATGCAGTGTGTGCGGCTTACCCGAAAGTGTCCGCTACGGTCCCATCAAAGGCGAGCTACCGCAACCCTGACGATATAGCTGGCGGCACTTGGGAGGCATTCGAGCGCGTGTTACAGAGGACGGGTTATTTCACCGGCGGGTTGCGCAAGGTCGAGGCCGCCCGTGCGGTCGCGGCCCACATGGAGCCATCGCGAAATACCTCGCAAAGTTTCTGCACGTTTCGGGACGTCTTGCTGGAAATGGCTGGCGCGTGATTCCGTTTGCCGAGAACGCGATGCCGCCGTATCGCAGGGACTGACTTTTCTGGATTCCCGCTTTCGCGGGGATGACGTGTCCCGCTCAGTACGTCTCGACGTGATACCGGCTCTTTTCCCGTAGCTGCGGCAGCAGCTTGTCCCAGTCGCCGCCGTGCCGGCGGCAGACGTCGCGGAATGCTTCGTCGACGCCTTTCTCCATGCCCTTCAGGCCGCACAGGTAGATGTAGCAGTCCGCGTCGTTGAGCCGGCGCCAGACGTCGTCGTGGCGCTCGCGGATGCGGTCCTGCACGTACTGCTTGGGTTGGCCGGGCACGCGCGAGAAGGCGAAGTTGATGTCGATGAATTCCTTCGGCAGCTTCATCAGCGGGCCGAAGTAGGGCAGCTCGTCCGGCGCGCGGGCGCCGAAGAACAGCATCAGGCTGCCGCCTTCCTTGAGGTCGATGCGCCGGCGCCGCCGCTCGGTCATGGCGCGCATCGGCGCCGAGCCGGTGCCGGTGCAGATCATCATGAGCGAGCTGCCGGGATGGTTGGGCATCAGGAAGTTGGCGCCGAAGGGGCCGATCACCTGCACCTTGTCGCCCTTCTTCAGGTCGCACAGGTAGTTCGAGCAGACGCCCTTCACCGGCTTCTTCTCGTGGTCCTCGGTGACGCGCTTCACCGTCAGCGCGCAGTTGTGGTAGCCGGGGCGCTCGCCGTCGCGCGGGCTGGCCACCGAATACAGGCGCACGTGGTGCGGCCGCCCCTGCGCGTCGGTGCCGGGCGGGACGATGCCGATGTTCTGGCCTTCGAGCAGCGGGAAATGCACGCCGCCGAAGTCGAGCACGATGTGGCGGATGTCGGCGCTGGCGCCCTCGCCGGTGAGGCGGAAATTGCCGGAGACGGTGGCGGTGATCGGGCCGCGCTCGTTGTAGAGGTTCACCGCCGGCTTCTCGGCCGACCACGGCGCGGCCACCGGGCCGCCCTGGCCGGCGGTGGCTGCCGAGGTGAGGCGCGCGACGTCATCCGGTTCGCCGACGGCGGTCGCTACCGGCGCCGCGGCCGGCAGTTCGTCCCAGGCGTATTGCTCCTCCAGGGTGTAGGGCTTGCCCGGCGCGATGGGGAACCAGTTGTCGATGGCGCCGGTGGGGCAGGGCGGCACGCAGGCGCGGCAGTCGTTGCACACCTCGGCCTTCACCACGTAGTTGCGCGAATCGTGGGTGATGGCCTTGACCGGGCAGGTCTCCTCGCAGGTGTTGCAGCGAATGCAGATGCCCGGGTCGATGAGGTGCTGCTTGACGAGTTCGGCGGTGCTCATAAGGGCAAAACCTTTCACCACCAAGACACCAAGGACACCAAGCGGCACCAAGATAACTTGGTGTACCTTGGTGCTCTTGGTGCCTTGGTGGTAGGCATTTTCTTCAGTTGAATCTCACGTACTCGAAGTCTACCGGCTGGTTGTTGATGCCGCGCGCCGGCGGACTGATCCAGTTGGCGAACTTGCCGGGCTCGGCGACGCGGCCCATCAGCGACTGCACGAAGGCGCGGTCCTCCTCGGTGGGCAGCCAGTCGCGGTGCTTGTGCGTCCACTCGGCTTCCGAGATCACCTTGCCCTCGGGGCTCAAGTGCAGTTCGCCGAAGATGCCGATCTTGCGGTGGAAGCCCTTGTGCGGCAGCGCGAAGCGGAAGGGGATGCCGAGCTTTTCCGGCACCTTGTTCCAGCGGTCGATGCCGCCCTGCACGTCCTTCACCCAGTCGTCGCGCAGGCGCTCGTTGAGCGCGGTGAGCGCCGGCACATGTTTCGTGATGATCCTGTCGCCGACGACTTCCATCACCGGGTATTCGGCGGAATCCAGCCGGTGGTCGTCGCCTAGCTTGGTCTCCTCGTAGCGGCCCTTGAGGCCGTTGGTGTAGAAGGAGGCGGCATTGGATGAAATTTCCGCGCCGTAGAGGTCGCTGGTGACGCTGTAGTGGAAGTTGAGGTACTTCTGCAGCGTCGGCAGGTCGATGACGCCCATGGCGCGCAGCTTGGCCGGGTCGTCGGTCTTGTGCTGGGCCATGACTTCGCAGGTGCGCTGGATGATGCGGCTGATGCCGGACTCGCCGACGAAGAGGTGGTGCGCCTCCTCGGTGAGCATGAAGCGGCAGGTGCGCGAGAGCGGGTCGAAGCCGGATTCGGCCAGGGCGGCGAGCTGGAACTTGCCGTCGCGGTCGGTGATGAAGGTGAACATGAAGAAGGACAGCCAGTCCGGCGTCTTCTCGTTGAAGGCGGTGAGGATGCGCGGGTTGTCGGCGTCGCCCGAGCGGCGCTCGAGCAGCGCCTCGCCTTCCTCGCGGCCGTCGCGGCCGAAGTGGGCGTGCAGCAGGTAGACCATCGCCCACAGGTGACGGCCTTCCTCGACGTTCACCTGGAACAGGTTGCGCATGTCGTAGAGCGAGGGGCAGGTCATGCCGAGGTGGCGCTGCTGCTCGACCGAGGCCGGCTCGGTGTCGCCCTGGGTGACGATGATGCGCCGGAGCGTCGAGCGGTACTCGCCCGGCACTTCCTGCCAGGCCGCCTGGCCCTTGTGCTCGCCGAAGTTCACCACGCGGCCGGCTTCCTGCGGCGCGAGGAAGATGCCCCAGCGGTAGTCGGGCATGCGCACGTAGTCGAAGTGCGCCCAGCCCGAAGGATCGACGCTGATTGCGGTGCGCAGGTAGACCTCGGCCGTGGTGGTCTTGTCCGGCCCCATCTCGTTCCACCAGTCGAGGTAGGCCGGCTGCCAGTGCTCCAGCGCGCGCTGCAGGGTCTTGTTCGAGGCGAGGTCGACGTTGTTGGGGATTTTCTGGCTGTAATCGATGCTCATGTTGTCTCTCCGTGTATTTATACGCGTTCCCAGTTGAATTTCGCTTTGGCGCCCGTGCCGTAGACCTTCAGCGCACCGGCCTCGCCGACGGCGTTCGGGCGGTTGAAGATCCAGTTCTGCCAGGCGGTGAGGCGGCCGAAGATGCGCGTGTCCATGGTTTCGCCGCCGGCGAAGCGCAAGGACGCCTCCATGCCGGTCAGCGCGTCCGGCGACAGCGCGGTGCGCTCCTCGATGGCGATGCGCAGTTCCTCGTCCCAGTCGAGTTCGTCCGGCGTGAAGGTGACGAGGCCGAGCGCGGTGGCCTGGTCGGCTTCCAGCGACTTGCCGAGGGTGGCGCGGGCGGCCTCCACCGGCGCCTGCTCGCCCGCGAAGCGGGTGGCGAGGCGCGACAGGCCGTTGTTCATCGGATAGAGGCCGAAATTGGCTTCCGACAGGGCGACCTTCGGCGCGCGCGCGAAGTCGTCCTCGATCTTCAGCATGAAGCTGCGGTCGGCGGCGAGCGCCAGCTCGAAGAAGAGGCCGCCGAAGCAGGAGCCCTCGTCGAGCACGGCGAACTGCGAGCGCGAGGAGACGTCGAGGCGGCGCAGACAGCGGCGCAGCATGCCGATGGTCTCGCGCACGAACCAGTTGTCCCTGAACTTCGCCATCGTGGCGTCGGCTTCCAGCACGGCACTGATGTCGCCGCGCGTCCTGATCTGCCAGAGGCCGACGTCGAGGTCGTTGGTGCGCAGCATGAGGATGGCGTCGTCCAGCTCGCGTGCCATGGCGAGCGGCCACCAGCGCGCGCCCTGGGTGAGGATATCCTCCAGCTCGTCGGGCTGGCGGCCCATCGGCGCGGTGACGGTGAGCGTCGCGCTGCGGGCGGTGCGGTCGATGGCGACGTCGACGTGGTTGTAATGGTAGCCCTGCTCGTCGTCCTTGCGCTGGAGCGGGGTGAGGCTGATGCCCGGGCCGCCGGGGCGGTCGGACAGCTTGGCCAGTTCGGCGGCGCGCGCCTTGACCAGCTCCTCGAACTGCTGCGGCTTGGCGATGTGGTCGACCAGCTTCCATTCCCTGGCGCGCTCGGCGCGCACGCCTTCCGAGGTGGTGCAGAACACGTCGGCGAGGTCGCGGCGCATCCGGCGCTTGTCGACCAGCCGCGTCAGGCCGCCGGTGCCGGGCAGCACGCCCAGCAGCGGCACCTCGGGCAGGCTGACCGCGGTGGAGCGGTCGTCGATCATGGCGATCTCGTCGCAGGCCAGGGCCAACTCGTAGCCCCCGCCGGCGGTGGCGCCGTTCAGCGCGGCGAGGAACTTCAGGCCGGAGTGCGCGCTGGAATCCTCGAGGCCGTTGCGCGTCTCGTTGGTGAACTTGCAGAAGTTCACCTTCCAGGCGTGGGTCGACAGGCCCAGCATGTAGATGTTGGCGCCGGAGCAGAACATGCGCGACTTGCCGCTGGTGATGACGACGCACTTCACCTCGGGATGCTCGAAGCGGATGCGCTGCACGGCGTCGTGCAGTTCCATGTCGACGCCGAGGTCGTAGGAGTTGAGCTTGAGCTTGTAGCCGGGCTTGATGCCGCGGTCTTCCTGGATGTCCAGGGTGAGGGTGGCGATGGGGCCTTCAAAAGCCAGTCGCCAGTGGGCGTAGCGGGATGGGTCGGTATCGTAGGTGATCATCTCTGTGCCTCCGTCGGGTTGTCAGCCCCCGGCTGCACTGATGAACTAAAGTGCAGACAGAAGCTTTAAATCGAAATATTGTACATATTCTGCAACTCTTCTTGACTTGCGTCAATAGTTTTATTTGAGGTGTCAATAACCGCATCGGCCAGGCCGTAAAGTTCGTTCCTTTCCGCAAGGATGCGCCGCAGATCGGCCATCGCCTCCTCGCGTCCCTGCATGGGGCGCAGGTCGCCCTGGGCGATGACGCGCTGCATGTGCTCCTCGGGCGAAGCCTTGACCCAGACGGTGTAACAGGCGTTGCGCAGCAGTTCGTAGGTGGCGGCTTCGGTGACGAGACCGCCGCCGGTGGAGATCACGGCGCGATCGTATCGCTCCAGCACGCGCTCCAGACAGCGCCGCTCGAGTCGGCGGTAGGCGTTGTCGCCGTAGAGCGAGAAGATTTCGCCCATCGGCACGCCGGCTTCGCGCCGGATTTCCTCGTTCAGTTCGACGAAAGGCACGCCGAGATGCTCGGCCAGAGGGCGGCCCAGGGTCGATTTGCCCGCGCCGCGCAGGCCGATGAGGGCGATGCGGTTGCGCCGCGTGAGCGGATCCTGCTCGCCGAAGGCGCTGGAGAGGATGGCCTTGGCCTGAAGGAGCTTCTTGGGCGAGAGCTTCTCCAGGTACTGGATCAGCAGGGTCAGTTCGATCGGATGGCCTTCCCGCTCGCTCAGCAGCTCGGTGAGCGGAGTCTCGAGTGCTCCCGCCACCTGGCGCAGCAGCAGGATGGAAATATTGCCCTGTCCGCTCTCGAGCTGGGCAAGATAACGCTCGGATACCTCGGACTTGCCGGCCAGTGCCTTGCGCGACAGGCCGAGGCGGGTGCGGGCGTCGCGCACGCGGGCGCCTAGCTGCTGAAGATAGCTGACGTCCTCATCGGGGGCTGCGGTTGGCTCGGCGTTCATTGCTCACCCTTTGTATATCAAAGGCTTGTTTGATATTCGCATATTAGCACGGCGCAATGCACTATAACCCTCGTGGTGGTGGCGTCATGAATTATACTGAGCCTGTAATCGTGAATCCGACGGTTTTCATCTAAATATGCCGGATTTATTTTACGCACTATACTGCAATCTCTTTTCGGGAGACAAGCTGAAATGGGAAATATCACCATCGAGGAATTCACCGACCTGATGGCTGGCATTACCTCGCGCATTGCGGGTCGGCCGCTTGACGATCAACTCCAGGCCAGGTTGAACGCCGAGTTTCCGGCTGGGGGCGCCGAATTTGGACGCATCGTCCAAGCCTGCCAGGAGGCCATCGCCGCCGGCTGGATGTGCGACCGGGAGGCGGGCGGCATCAAGTTCGGTCGCGTCATCAAGCCGTGCGAGGCCATCCACGGCTTCAGCGTCGACGTGGTGGTGATGGACAGCATCAAGGGCCCACACCATCGCCATCCGAATGGCGAGATCGACATGATCATGCCGCTCGACGCCGGTGCGCAATTCGATGGCGTTGGCCAGGGTTGGCTGGTCTATCCGGCCGGCCACGCGCATCACCCGACCGTCAGCGGCGGCAAGGCTATCGTGCTCTACCTGTTGCCGGGCGGCGCGATAGAATTCACCAAATAGAGGTCCGGCTCCGGCCCGACCTGGCCGTCGGCCTGGAGGCCGAACTACAAAAAAAGGAGGAGAACATGCCGCAACTTTCCACTGCCGACCACAGCTTTTCGCCGCCGCGTGTCGCCGTGCCGCGCGACTACAACGCCGCCTGGGACCTGATCCAGCGCAACCTGCAGGCCGGCCGCGGCGGCAAGACCGTCTTCATCGACGACGCCGGCAGCACCACCTACGATGAACTGGCCGGGCGGGTGAACCGCTTCGGCAACGTGCTGGCCGGCCTCGGCATCGAGGCCGAGAGCCGTGTCTTGTTGTGCCTGCTCGATACCATCGATTTTCCGGTGGCGTTTCTCGGCAGCATCCAGGCCGGCGTCGTGCCGATCGCCGCCAACACCCTGCTGACCGCCGGCGACTACGACTTCATGCTGGGCGATTCGCGCGCCTGCGCACTGGTCGTCTCAGAGGCGCTGTGGCCGCAGTTCGAGGGCATCGTCGGCAAGCACAAGCACCTGAAGCACATCATCGTCTCCGGCAGGGACGCCAAGGGCAAGCTGGCGTTCTCCGAGCTGATGGCCAAGGCCTCCGCCCAATTCGAGCCGGCGCCGACCACCTGCGACGACATGTGTTTCTGGCTGTACTCCTCCGGCTCCACCGGCTCGCCCAAGGGCACGGTGCACCTGCACTCTCACCTGATCCAGACCGCCGAGCTGTACGCCCGGCCGGTGCTCGGCATCCGCGAGGACGACCTGGTGTTCTCGGCGGCCAAGCTGTTCTTCGCCTACGGCTTGGGCAACGGCATGACCTTCCCGATGTCGGTTGGCGCCACCGCCGTGCTGATGGCCGAGCGGCCGACGCCGCAGGCCGTGTTCAAGCGCCTGACGGAACACAAGCCGTCGATCTTCTACGGCGTGCCGACGCTCTACGCCGCGCTGCTCGTCAGCCCCGAGCTGCCGAAGAAGGAGGCGCTGCGCCTGCGCGTGTGCACTTCCGCCGGCGAGGCGCTGCCGGCCGACATCGGCAAGCGCTGGACCGGGCACTTCGGCGTCGAGATCCTCGACGGCATCGGCTCCACCGAGATGCTGCACATCTTTCTTTCCAACCGCCCCGGCGAGGTACGCTACGGCACCACCGGCAAGGCGGTGCCCGGCTACGGCATCCGCCTGATCGGCGAGGATGGTCAGCCCGTGGCGGACGGCGAGATCGGCGAGCTGCAGATCAGCGGGCCGTCCGCCGCCGTCATGTACTGGAACCAGCGCGAGAAGTCGCGCCACACCTTCATGGGCGAGTGGACGAGGAGCGGCGACAAGTACACGCGCGACGCCGACGGCTACTACCACTACTGCGGCCGTTCCGACGACATGCTCAAAGTCTCCGGCATCTACGTCTCGCCCTTCGAGGTGGAAACGGCGCTGATGACCCACGAGGCGGTGCTGGAAGCGGCGGTGGTGGCGCATGCCGACACCGACGAGCTCGTCAAGCCGAAGGCCTTCGTCGTGCTCAAGCCCGGCTTCGAGGCTTCCGAGGCGCTGGGCGAGCGGCTCAAGCAGCACGTCAAGGACAAGCTGGCGCCCTACAAGTATCCGCGCTGGCTGGAGTTCGTCGCCGAGCTGCCGAAGACCGCCACCGGCAAGATCCAGCGCTTCAAACTAAGAAGTTGACCCGTTCATGCGCGTCCTGATCGTCGAGGACGACCTCGACATCGCCACCAACCTCTACGAGTTCCTCGAGAGCCGCGGCAACACGGTCGACATGGCGCGCGACGGCGTCAGCGGCATGCACCTGGCCACTTCCGGCGATTTCGATGCCATCGTGCTCGACCTCGGCCTGCCCGGCATGGACGGCCTGCGCCTGTGCCAGAAGCTGCGCCGCGAGGCGCGCCAGGACGTGCCGGTGCTGATCCTCACTGCGCGCGACGTGCTCGACGACAAGCTGGCTGCATTCGACTGCGGCGCCGACGACTATCTCGTCAAGCCCTTCGCCCTGCGCGAGGTCGAGGCGCGGCTGAAGGCGCTGGTGTTGCGCCGTCGCGGCCGCGTCATCGATCGCAAGCTCGTCTCCGGCGCGATCGAGTTCGACACCGCCAGCCTGGCCGTTGCCGTGGACGGCCGGCCGGTGCACCTCTCGCGCAAGTGCCTGCGCCTGCTGGAGATGATGATGACCGAGCCGAACCGCGTGTACGCCCGCACCGAGCTGGAGCAGGCGCTGTGGGGCGACGAGCATCCGCAGAGCGACTCGCTGCGCAGCCACATGCACATGCTGCGCCGGGCGCTGACCGATGCACGCGGCCATTCGCCGATCGAGACGGTGCATGGCGTCGGCTACCGCTTCGCATCGGTCGATGTCGGTCAGGCATAGCCTTCGCCTCAAGTTCGCCTTCACCTTCGCCCTGGTCGGCGCGGTGCTGGTGCTGATCCACGCCGTCGCCATCCTGCAGCTCAACCGCCAGCAGGAGGCGCAGCTGATCGACCAGATCGTCTCCGACGAGATGGAGGGCCTGCTGCAGCAGTACGAGCGGGTCGGCGACCTCGACGGCCCGCCCTATCGCGAGCTGCAGCGCTTCGACGTTCGGCCCGACACGCAGGCGCTGTCCCTGCGCAAGTGGTTCCGCGCGAGCTGGCTGGTGCATGGCTACGCCACGCGCGGCGCAGATGAGCGGCGCCAGCTGCCGGAGGAGTTGCGCCACCTCGATCCGGGCTTTCACGACGTCACCAGCGGTGCCAACCGTTACCGCGTCGAGGTGCGCGAGATCGGCAGCATGCGCTTCTACATCGCCTATTCGGTCTCGCTGCACGAGGAAAGGGCGCGCGCCTTCACCGTCGCGCTGGTGCTGGGCGCCGCCTTCACCGCCCTGGTCACGGCCCTCATCGGGCTGTGGGCCTCGGGCTGGCTGACGCGCCACGTGGTGGACCTGGCGCGGCGCGTGCGCCAACTGGACAGCCGCAGCGGCGAGAGCGGGCTCGAGCGCTTCTACCCCGAGCGAGAGGTGGCCGAGCTGGCTGCCGCCTTCGATGCCTACCATGCGCGCATGGCGCGGCTGCTGGAGCGCGAGCGCGCCTTCACCGCCGACGTCAGCCACGAGCTGCGCACGCCGCTCACCTCCATCCAGACCGGCTGCGAACTGATGCTGGAAGACCGGGACCTGTCGCCCAAGGCGCGCGAGCGGCTGGAGAAGATCGATTCCGCCGCCGCGCGCCTGGCCGAGCTGGTGAACGCCTTCCTGCTGATGGCGCGCGAGGAGGCCGACGGCATCCGCGGAGAGGTGGACCTGCGCGAGTGCGTCGAGGAAGTGGCCGAGGGCGTGCGCGAACGCGCCGTGGCGAAGGGACTGACTTTGCTGGTCGACGCCCCGGATAGCCTGCCACTGCGCGTGCCGCGCCGGGCGCTCCACGTGGTGCTCTCCAATCTGCTGGCCAACGCGGTGAGCTATACCGAGCGCGGCACGGTGGCGCTGCGCACCCGCGGCGGCACCGTCGAGATCACCGACACCGGCCGCGGCATGGCGCCGGAACAGCTGCCGGAACTCTTTCGCCGCTTCCGCCGCGGCGACGTGCGCGGTGCGGGGGATGGCTTCGGCCTGGGACTGGCCATCGTCAAGCGCATCTGCGAGCAGGCCGGCTGGCGCATCAGCATCGAGCTGCGCGCCGAGGGCGGCACGCGGGTGCTGCTGGACCTGATTTGACAAAGATTTGACAAACCCATGACATGGATTTCACCAGGCCGGGCTAGACTGGCACGGCTGAACCATGTCCGCAAGAGGGGCATGGCATCGCTACCAATAAATTGACTGACCTGGAGGAGACAAGCATGAGCAGCAACGAAAAAGGTTTCGATCGCCGCGAGTTTCTCAAGAGCACGGCTGCGGTGGCGGGGGCCACCGCCGTCGGCACCCTGGCGCCCCTGGGCGCCGCGATGGCCCAGGCGGGCAAGATCAAGGTCGGGCTGATGCTGCCCTACACCGGCACCTACGCCGCGCTCGGCGTGGCCATCACCAACGGCTTCAAGCTGGCGGTGGAGGAGCGCGGCGGCAAGCTGGGCGGGCGCGAGATCGAGTACATCGTCGTGGACGACGAGTCGAACCCGGCAAAGGCTCCGGAGAATGCCAACAAGCTGGTCCAGCGCGACAAGGTCGATGTCGTCATCGGCACGGTGCATTCCGGCGTCGCCATGGGCATGGCCAAGGTGATCCGAGAAACCGGCACGCTGTGGATCAACCCGAACGCCGGCGCCGACGAGGTTACCGGGCCGCTGTGCGCGCCCAACATCTTCCGCACTTCATTCTCCAACTGGCAGACCACCCACGCCCTCGGCAAGGTGCTGAAGGCGAAAGGCCACAAGAACGCCGTCTTCATCACCTGGAAGTATGCGGCCGGGGAGCAGATGATGCAGGGTTTCAAGGAAGGTTTCGAGAAGGAGGGCGGCAAGCTCATCAAGGAGCTGTACACCCCCTTCCCGCAGGTCGAGTTCCAGGCCTTGCTCACCGAGATCGCCAGCATCAAGCCGGACGCAGTGGTGTCCTTCTTCGCCGGCGGCGGTGCCGCCAAGTTCCTCAAGGACTATGCCGCGGCCGGCCTCAAGGGCAAGATCCCCCTCTACGGCTCGGGCTTCCTCACCGACGGCGTGCTGGAAGCCGTCGGCGATGCGGCCGAGGGTGTCGAGACCACGCTGCACTACGCCGACAGCCTGAACACCAAGAAGGACAACGCCTTCCGCCTGGCCTATGCCAAGACCTACAAACTGCAGCCGGACGTGTATGCGGTGCAGGGCTACGATGCCGGCCAGCTTCTGGCGGCCGGCCTCGACGCCGTCAAGGGCAACATCTCGAACAAGGCCGGCATGATCAAGGCCATGGAGAGCGCCAAGATCGACAGCCCGCGCGGCGCGTGGACCCTGTCCAAGGCGCACAACCCCGTGCAGGACATGTACCTGCGCAAGGTCGTCGGCAAGCAGAACCTGGTGCAGGGCGTGGCCTGGAAGGCGCTGGCCGACCCGGCCAAGGGCTGCAAGGCGTAAGATAACTTCGGCAACAGACGGCGGCAGGTGTCTGCCGCCGTTTTTGCGTCCGCACCATGGATTTCGCCTTCTTCCTGATCCAGCTGCTCAACGGCCTGCAATACGGCCTGCTGCTGTTCCTCGTCGCCTCGGGGCTGACGCTGATCTTCGGCATCATGGGCATCATCAACCTGGCCCACGGCAGCTTCTACATGCTCGGCGCCTACCTCGCCTGGTCGCTGGCCGGCCTGACGGGCAGCCTCGTTGCGGCCATCCTCGTCGCCGTGCCGCTCACCGTCGTCTTCGGCATGGCGCTGGAGTGGCTGCTGATTCGCCGGCTCTATGAGCGCGACCACCTCTTCCAGGTGCTGCTCACCTACGGCCTGATCCTGGTCTTCGAGGAGATGCGCAGCATCCTCTGGGGCGACGACGTGCATGGCGTGCCGGTGCCGGCGCTGCTCAACGCCTCGATCCCGCTCACCGAGAACTTGTCCTATCCGGTGTACCGCCTGTTCATCTCCGCCGTCTGCCTGCTGCTGGCGCTCGGTCTCTACCTGCTGATCCAGAAGACCCGGCTCGGCATGATGATCCGCGCCGGCGCCAGCAACCGCGACATGGTGCAGTCGCTCGGCATCAACATCAAGTTCATCTACACCCTGGTGTTCGCCATCGGCGTGGCGCTGGCGGCCTTCGCCGGCATGATCAATGCGCCGCTCTCCTCGGTGTTCCCCAACATGGGCGGGCAGGTGCTGATCATCTGCTTCGTCGTGGTGGTGATCGGCGGCATCGGCTCGGTGAAGGGCGCCATGGTCGCCTCCCTCATGATCGGCCTGGCCGACACCTTCGGCCAGGTGCTGTTGCCGGAAGTGGCCGGCATGATCGTCTATCTTTTGATGGCCATCGTGCTGGTGTGGCGGCCAGCCGGCCTGTTCGGGAGGGCCTGAGGTGGCGCCGGCGAGAACTCGGCAATTCGCCCTGCTTGCCTGTGCGCTGCTGCTGGCGGCATTTCCCCTGGTCGGCGGCACCTTCTACGTGCAGCTCGTCGTCAAGGTGATGATCCTCGCCATCTTCGCCATGAGCCTGGATCTGCTGATCGGCTTCACCGGCCTGGTGAGTTTCGGCCACGCCGCCTATTTCGGCCTGGCCGGCTATGCGCTGGCCCTGCTCGGGCCGAAGTACGAGGCGGCCAGCCTGTGGTGGTCGCTGCCGGCGGCGATGGCGGTGTGCGCGCTGTTCGCCTTCCTGACCGGCCTGCTGGTGCTGCGCACCAGGGGCATCTTCTTCATCATGGTGACCCTGGCCTTCGCCCAGATGCTGTTCTTCGTCTTCCACGACACCAAGCTCGGCGGCGGCTCCGACGGCATCTACATCTACAACAAGCCCGAGCTGAAGCTCGGCGACTTCGCCCTCGCCAACCTCGACAAGACCGAGCATTTCTACTGGCTGGTGCTGGTTCTGATGGTCGCCGTCTATCTGCTGCTGGCGCGCGTGCTCGGTTCGACCTTCGGCCGGGCGCTGGTCGGCATCAAGGTGAACGAGCATCGCATGCAGGCGCTCGGCTTTCCCGTCTTCCGCTACAAGCTGGCGAGCTACGTGCTGGCCGGCGCGCTGGGCGGCCTCTCCGGCTACCTCGCCGCCGTGCAGTTCGGCTTCGTCAACCCGGAGATACTCTCCTGGCACCAGTCCGGCGCGGTGATGATGATGGTCATCCTCGGCGGCATGGGCACGCTCTACGGCCCGGTGCTCGGCGCCTTCGCCTTCGTGCTGCTGCAGGAAGCCTTTTCCAACCAGGCCTGGTTCGGCGCCTGGGCCAAGCACTGGCAGCTGGCCATGGGTCTGTTCATCATCCTGGTGGCGATGTACCTGCCGCAGGGCCTGGCCGGCCTGCTGCAGAAATTCGGCCGCAAGGACGAGGCTGCGCAGGCGGAGGAGGAGCATGGCTGAGCCCATCCTGCGCACGCAAGAGCTGACCAGGCGCTTCGGCGGCCTCGTCGCCGTGAGCAAGGTCTCGCTCGAGCTGCGCGTCGGCGAGGTGCACGCCGTGATCGGCCCCAACGGCGCCGGCAAGTCGACCCTCACCAACCTGCTCTCCGGCGACCTGCCGCCGAGCTCCGGCAGCGTGCAACTGGAGGGGCGCGACATCGCCGGCCTCAAGTCCGACCGCATCTCGCGCCTCGGCGTCGGCCGCAGCTACCAGAAGACCAACATCTTCCTGCCGTTCACGGTGTTCGAGAATTGCCGCCTGGCGGCGCAGTCGCGCGCGCCGCGCCCCTGGCGCGTGTTCGGCAACGCGCTCGGCTTCGCCGACATCAACCGCCAGGCCGAGGCGGCCATGGAGGCGGCCGGCCTTGCCCATCGCCGCGACCGCGTCGCCGCCACGCTTTCGCACGGCGAGCAGCGCCAGCTCGAGATCGCCATGTGCCTGGCGACGCAGCCGCGCCTGCTGCTGCTCGACGAGCCGCTCGCCGGCATGGGCCCGCACGAATCCCACCGCATGGTCGAGCTCATCAGGAAACTCAGCGAAGGCCATGCCATCATGCTCATCGAGCACGACATGGACGCCGTTTTCGCCGTCGCGCACAGGCTGACGGTGATGGTGAACGGCGAGGTGATCGAATCCGGCACGCCCGAAGCGGTGCGCAACAGCCCGGCCGTGCAGCTCGCCTACCTCGGCGGGGAGGACAACCTCCATGGCTGAACTGTTATTGGAGGCCAGCGGCCTGCACAGCTTCTACGGCGTCAGCCACATCCTGCACGGCGTCGACTTCCACGTCGCGCGCGGCGAATGCATCGGCCTCATGGGCCGCAACGGCATGGGCAAGACCACGCTGCTCAAATCCATGCTCGGCCTGGTGCGGCCGAAAGAGGGCGCGGTGCGCGTGCGTGGCAAGGAGATGACCCAGGCGGCGCCACACGCCATCGCCCGCGCCGGCATCGCCTACGTGCCCGAGGGACGCGGCATCTTCCCCAACCTCACGGTGCGCGAGAACCTGGTCATGGCGGCGCGCGCCGGCGTCGACGGTCGCCGCGAGTGGGATTTCGAGCGCGTCATGGCCACCTTCCCGCGGCTGGCCGAGCGCATCGACAACGGCGGCGCGCAGCTCTCCGGCGGCGAGCAGCAGATGCTCACCATCGGCCGCGCGCTGATGACCAACCCCGACCTGCTCATCCTCGACGAAGCGACCGAGGGCCTCGCCCCACTCATCGCCCGGGAGATCTGGAACATCATCCGCAGCATCCGCGCCTCCGGCATCGCCACGGTGATCGTCGACAAGAACTACGGTGCCGTGATGGCGCTCGCCCACCGCAGCGTGGTGATCGTCAAGGGCCGCGTCGTTTTCGCCGGCACGTCGAGCGAGCTGTCCGACAACGAAGAGCTGATGCACCGCTTCCTGGGGGTTTAAAGTCCAAACCATGAACCACAGAGGCACAGAGACACTGAGAAACAAGATGAATCATTCGTTCATATGGTTTTCCTCTGTGCCTCTGTGTCTCTGTGGTTAAGGGTTTTATCAAGGCATGCAATCCGGTTTCGTCCAGGCCGCCGGCCACAACCTCGAATACCGCCTCATCCCCGCCCACCAGGTGAACCGGCCGACGCTGGTCTTCCTGCACGAGGGCCTCGGCTCGGTGGCAATGTGGCGCGACTTCCCGGCGAAAGTCGCCGCCGCCACCGGCTGCCGCACGCTCGTCTACTCGCGCCACGGCTACGGCGAATCCGACCTGCTGGCCGAACCCTTCACCGTGCGCTACATGCACGACGAGGCGCTGATCGCGCTGCCCGAGCTGCTCGACAAGCTGCAAATTGAAAAACCGGTGCTGGTCGGCCATTCCGACGGCGGTTCCATCGCGCTGATCCACGCCGGCGGGGCGGGGCGGCCGGTCGCCGGTCTCATCCTCATGGCGCCGCACGTCTTCGTCGAGGACCTGTCGATCGCCAGCATCGCCCAGGCCAAGGTCACCTTCGAGACCACCGACCTCGCGCAGAAGCTCGGCAAATACCACCGCGATCCGGTGAAGACGTTCTGGGGCTGGAACGACATCTGGCTGCATCCCGACTTTCGCGCCTGGAACATCGAGGAATACCTGCCGCACGTGACCTGCCCGGTGTCAGCCATTCAGGGCGAGGACGACGAATACGGCACGCCGGCGCAGGTCGAAGCCATCCGCAAGCAGGCGAAAGGCGAAGTCGAAGTCCTCATGCTCGCCGACTGCCGCCACTCCCCCCACAAGGACCAGCCCCAGGCCACGCTCGAGGCGATGGCGGGGTTCATCGAGCGGATCAGCTAAGAGTCAGTCGCAGGGAAACGGCTACAGGTCTTCCGGGGTTATGCCGGTGTGTTTGGCGATGCGGGAGAGCATTCTTGGCCCGATTTCCTCGCCGTCATGAAAGGCGAAGACGACGTCCGGCCAGCCGTCGCGGCTAAGGGTGCGGTGCGAACCGGACTGGCGCTTGAGTTTCCATCCGATGCCAAACAAGGCGGCAAGCAGACGCTTCGCCTTGATGGCCGGCCATTGACTCATGCGGCGAGGGGAATGGAAATGCTGATTTCGACCGGACGCGATTCGCCATGTTCGAGTCGCTCTGCCATGGCGCGGAGGGCAAGCGCTTCCGCCTTCGCCATGGCTTCCTCCGCCGTGCTGCCGTAGCTCAACGCGCCGGGCAGCTGCGGAACCTCGGCGATCCAGCGGTCATCGGCTTCTTGCTCGCACTCAATGGTGAAATTCATGATCGAACTCCGGTGGAGGGTTGTGTGGATTGTAACCCGTTCCGCACCTGGAACATCGAGGAACGCCTACCCCCGCAAGGACCAGCCCCTGGCCACGCTCGATACGATGGTGGAGTTCAGCGAGCGCATCGGCTGAAAGTCAGTCTGTGCGGGACGGCGAATCGGTTATCCAGCCGGTGCGCCAGTTGGGAATTTGGTTGCGTCCAATTGGGAAGATAATCGTTCCGAATCGGGATTTCCGAAAGTCGATTCTGAGAAGATCGTTGGCGCCGTGTTGGAGAGACTGACTTTGTTTCGCCAGCGGTGCCACCCTAACGCTATGGCGCCGCCGGCAAAGCGCCGGTCATGGCGCATGCCGATAGCGCATGATTCGGATCGTCAGCTGCCAAAGTCGATGTGCATAATCAGGGCAGCTACCACAGCGCTGCCTTGCAGTGCTTGCGAATGAGCGCGTCCTTGGTGACCAGCCGGCCGCCGGCCAGCAGGGCGGCGGCGACGATGAGGCGGTCGAAGGGGTCGCGCGTCCAGTGGAGGTCGCGGGCGCGGCCGACGATCTTCTCCAGGGGTTGCGGGTCGAGGGCGAGGCCGATCTCGGTAGAGAGGGCCGAGAGCACCGCCGCCGGCCCTTTGCCGATGCGGCCGATCTCGTGCAGGTACTGCAACTCGAGGTCGACGATGGGCGAAACGGCCAGGCGCCCGCGCTCGATGGCGGCGCGGGCGGGCTCGGAGAGCAGATCGATCCTGGCCTCGTACAGCCAGCAGACGATGGGCGTGTCGAGGTGGATCAGCCCAGGTTTTTCGGCTCGCGCCATTCGCCCACTTTCATTTCGCCCAGGTCGGCGGCATCGCCCTTGACGAGCTTGCGGCGCTTGAGCGCGGCCAGGCGCGGCCTGGCGGCGTTCTCGGCCACCAGCAGCAGCGTCCTGCCGCGGCGCTCGATCGCCACGGGCACGCCGCTCTCCAACACCTCGTCGGCCACCTGGAACAGCTTCTGGCGCAGGGCGGTAATCGAAAGCTTGTGCATGACGGACTCCATATGTACAGTACGTCGCATTATATGTACGGAACGCTTGGCATGCAATGGCCGGCTCGCGTCGAGCTGGTGATGGTGGGGTTCGTCGACCGGATCGGCTGAAAAGTCAGTGAGCGTGAGACGGCGCTGAGACACTTGTTTATAGACGTCGCGGTAGCGACACGCACAAGCAGGCGGCCCTTGTGGCCGCCTGCTTGTGCGTTGTAGCTCCCTCTCTCACCCCGGAAGGCTACAATCCTGCTATTCGCAACAAGCTACGCGCTTGGAGTTGTAGCTCCCTCTCTCACCCCGGAAGGCTACAATCGTAGACCATCCTCTTAATAGCACCAGAGGTGTTGTAGCTCCCTCTCTCACCCCGGAAGGCTACAATCTCGCTTGTAATTCACCCATAGCGCCGAATAGTTGTAGCTCCCTCTCTCACCCCGGAAGGCTACAATCTACCGCTGCGATCTGGCAACGAGGCATTCGGTTGTAGCTCCCTCTCTCACCCCGGAAGGCTACAATCCTCAACTCCACGTTATGCCTCTTGCAGCAGGTTGTAGCTCCCTCTCTCACCCCGGAAGGCTACAATCTTCAACTGCACACACGGCCATTCCGTCAGAGTTGTAGCTCCCTCTCTCACCCCGGAAGGCTACAATCGAACACTGACCGATGATGGATTCCTCCAGCGTTGTAGCTCCCTCTCTCACCCCGGAAGGCTACAATCAAGTCTTGCGAGACAGAATCGCAGACGGATGTTGTAGCTCCCTCTCTCACCCCGGAAGGCTACAATCGTTCACATTGACAGCATTTCGGTATCTTCCGTTGTAGCTCCCTCTCTCACCCCGGAAGGCTACAATCTGGCATCCCGTAAATCCCCGCCCAGCCTGGCTTGGGCGGGGATTTTTTTGCTCGATTCGGCCTCAAAAAAGCAGCATCTGGTTGGCCGTGACCTTTTTTTCCTGAAAAAGCGGCATGCCGACGAGCAGGCGGATGCCCGCGAACTGCTTCTCCGTCACGGTCATGCAGCGCACCGATCCTTCGGGCGGCAGGTTCTCAACGAGGCGTTTGAGATGCTTTTCCTGTGCATCGGTGCCGTTGAGCAGCCGGCCATAAACCGACCACTGGATCATGTCGTAGCCGTCATTGAGCAGGAAGCGGCGGAATTGCACGTAGGCGCGCTTTTCGGCCTTGGTCACCATGGGCAGATCGAAGAAAACGAGCAGTCGCATGAACCGCCTCGTCTCGACGCCCATGTCTCAGCACTCCAGCCGGTGCGGCTGGAGGCCAATCAATCTCGGCAGGTGGAGTTCGCTGTCGCCTTCCTCATAGAGGCGGGCGAGGCTTTCGACGGCGTACTCGATGGCCGAGAGCGCCGACATGAGGCCTTGCGGCATTTCCATGTCGACATTGAGCAGGGCGACCAGCGCCGCCTTGTCCGTCGGGGTCAATTCCCCTTCGACTGCGGGAGGGTGCTTGAAGACATGCAGATCGACGAGCGGCCGGAAGGGTTCGATCAGGTCGTCGGCCAGGTTGAAGGCGTTCTGCTCGCTGTCGTGGAAGAGGCCGATGGTCGGATGAAGGCCGTGGGCAACCAGGCCGCGGGCGATGGCGCCGCGCAGCACGGCGTAGCCGTAATCGAGCGCTGCATTCGCCCAGCGCTCTTCTGAGCGCTGGAAACCGGCGCCGTACAGCTGCACGAAATAGAAAGCGGCAGCTTGACCCTCGATGTTTTCGCTATCGCCAGAGCGCACACGTCGGGCATAAGACTCAAGCCGATCGATGCCCTTGCGCTTCGCCAGCCGCAAGCATGCAGCCTGATTTTCAATCTTGCGGCGGACGATATTGGCCCAAGCCTGTTTCGCCGCCGGCCGCGAGACATCGAGTTGCTTGCGCATCAGGCGCGTCGTGCGCGAGTGGGGCAGGAAGGGCAGGAACACGCCCGCCGGCTGGTGGTTGCTGCCGGTGGCGTAAAGGCCGATGCCGTATTCCGCGCAGGCCGAGAGCACCGGATGGGTCAGCGTGATTTCGCGATGGTTGAGGACGATGACGGCGATGTCCTCGAAGGGCACGAAGGCCGTCTCCTCCTGCTCGATGGCGAGTGAGAAGTGTTCCCGCCGCAACTTGGCGGGACGGGAGATCATTACGCTACGCCAGACCATGCGGAATACTTACAATCACTTCTCTGTAGTTGCCCAGAACATCAACCTTATATTTGCGAATCTTTTTGATGTCTTTGGTGCTGAATCGCCGCAGCGAGTTGTCTACGTTGACAACTTCGCTGGCTGGTTCGTCTTCAATGCCTCGCTCGCCTATTTCTTCATCAGCCTTGTCAGTTCTTCGGGGTGCTTTTCCCGGGCGGTCGTGTGCTCGAATTCGCATTCGACCATCACCTTCATAAACCACGAAATATCCCGGCAAATTTCCTCCCGGCACGACCTCGCCGCTGGTAAGAATGACTTCAATGGGTTCGTCGATCCGCAGGTTGAACAGAAATTCGGCACCTGCTGGAGGCTCTTCCAAACCGAACATGGCCTCCTTGCTTGCGGCATAGTGTGGGTAGAACAGGTAGTTGGCGCCTGTCCAGTAGACCTCGGTGTAGATGCTTTCTCCCAAGCCCGCGATGCCGCCTCTCACCAGGATTCCGCTGCCTTGCGGTTCTGGTAAACGAATGGAGCGGATAACAGGGCGCGTTTTTCCTGACTTGGAGGGAGGCGGGCGGAAGGGAGCGGCAAACGCCTTCTTCGGATCATCGCTAAAATCATCAAGCTGCTTTTGGAGCGCCCGGATCAGCTCCTTGTTCCGTTGATAAAAAAAGCTCCCAAGCTCACCTTCCGTCAGCATTTTCTTCTTGAGCGACGTCAGTGGTACGGTTTTTCGTGCAGCGACTTGGACACGCGATTTCGTCTGCACATACTCATTGATTGCAGGCAGCTTTTCTTTGGTTCTCTGCCTATTCTCCTTGGCGAGAGCTTTCTTGCGCCGTTCCAGATAGTCGGCAGGCAGGCTCCACAAGGGAAGGGCAATGATATGCACTAGTTTGATTCGACCGTTTTTACCAAGTACTTCATACCCTTGGGAGAATGCGGTTGGGGCAACTCCATGCGCCGCATTTAAGGCTACGCGCAGCATCTCGTAGTTGTTTCTGCGTCTGCCGCCTGTCTCCCGCAGTATTGCATCTGCCAGCATTCCCTCATTCAAGTCAACGAGCGGGACAGGCAAATAGCGAATACCCTTTGGGTTGGCATCATGCAGTTCTCCTCCAGGCTTACGCTTGGGACGACGAGAAACGAACACGGTGTCCAGCGCACTCAGGAGGTCGTTGCGAAAACGATCCCAAGGTGCTGGCAGGTAGAGACCGTGTTCTCGCGCTTCCGATTTGCTGAAATCTTTCTTTGTGGAGCGATGCGTATAGGTGCCGTCAGCGTTGCGTTTGAAGCTGTGCCGCCCGGGCTCTCTTTCCTCCTCCGAAAAGTAGGTATTGACCCGCTGGATGACTTGCGGCGTGCAGGCGGCGATGATGCAGGCATCCAAGGCGTGATGCAGGTCGCTTTTTTCCCTGTCCTTGGCATGGGCCAAGCCCCATTTTCCGCGCAGGAAATCGACCAGACGTCCTTGAGGTGTTCGGACACGGGCGTGCTGGTAGCGGTTCCAGCGTGTTGTGCCATCGTCATCCGGCAGAATGTCTGTCAGCTCCTCCTCGGTCGCACCGCCACCAAACAGCACCCGTTCGCGTAGCATGTTGGCGAACAGACGGGTTACATAGCGCGTATCGACCAGGTTGCGAGCTAGAAACTCATCAGCATCATCCAGATTCTTTGCCAACAGGCGGCGTTGCTTTTCGGCGCCCATGCCCTTGCATTCAAAGTAACCGTCCGGCCAACAACACCTACCAACATATGGCGAAGCTGAGGAGAATCAGCGAGGGTGCCAGAGGTTCGGCAGCAGGGAGTCGAGATCGCGTGCCTTGGCGGAGGGCAGGCGTGTGAGCACATCGCGCAGATAGGCGTAGGGGTGTCGCTGCGCGTTTAAAAATACCCAGGGATGCGCGTTGAATTTTACCCAGGGGCTATAGCCGCCTGTCATAGAGGCGGCTGTGGATAAGTGTAGCGTAATTCGTCGGTTTGGTTTTCCTCCC